>JAETRR010000010.1 GCA_021770065.1 Lachnoclostridium sp.
ACGGAGTATGGCGTAGCTTGGTAGCGCGCTCGGCTGGGGGCCGAGAGGTCGCAGGTTCAAATCCTGTTACTCCGACTAGCAAATTATAGCCGAGATTCAGAGATTTTTCAATAAAATCAATGGATTTCGGCTATTTTTTCATTTTCAAATATAAGCTTAAATTATTCTACATAAATGTAAATTATATCATTTTTTGTCACGAATTTGTCACGAAACAGCTAAGTAAATAGGGCATTGCGAAGCTTGTCTGAAGCATCCCTTTTAGCCTGTTCCTCCCTCTCCATCATAGAGTGCCTATATACGGATTTCATAACATGATCCGTTTCCCATCCTCCCATGCGCAGGATATCCGCTTCGGGCACCCCGAGAGCCGACATCTCGCTTGCGAAGTAATGGCGCAGCTTGTGGAGAGAAAACTCCGGCATCCCGAGCTTGGCCTCCAGGCGTTTAAGGTGCTGCGCAATGGAGTTTGGGGCTCCTTTGTACACATATCCCTGTTCTCTTATCTTATCGGCCAGCTCCTGCGGTATCACAATATCTCTGGTGCTTTCCGTGGTCTTAGTGGTTTTAATTACCCATTTCTTGTCCGCATTTAGGACCAGCGCCTTATTGATATGCACCACATCCCCATCCACATCCGAGGCAGTAAGGGCGCAGATCTCCGACCGCCTCATACCGTAGCAGGCGAGAGTAATAGGAATCTCGAACTCCGTACCCCTTACCGATTCCAGTATCCTTTTTACGTCCTCCCTGGACGGCGTGTACGGCTCATGCTTGACCTTTTGTGGCAGCTTGGTATAAATCTTCATTTCCGGCCTGTAAGCCCCCAAAACGGCGCTTACGAAGCCGTGATAATTACGCACGGTCTTAGGGGACTTGTCCTTGGAAAACTCGTTTACCAGGCGGTTAATGTCAATCTGTTCAATATCGGTCAGAGTGAGCTTTTTAAACCATTCCGGAAGCCGGTTCCCTATCTCTATGTATTCCTTTACTGTTCTTGGCGATAACACGTTCTTTTTCATGTCCACATATCCGGCTGCAGCTTCCCCGAAAGTCATGGGTTTTCGGTTTTCCTTTACCTCCTCCAGTTTCTTAGCCATGGCAAGCAGAGCGTCTTTCTGCGTGGGTTTCCGGTCAAACGTGACCGTGTATGTTTTCCCTTTATACATTTTCCTTATCCGGTAGGCTCCGGACGGGAGCGGTTCGATCTTCATGATACCATCCTCCTTTTTGGGTATAAAAATAACAGCCCGTAAACCGTCTGGGATTCCAAACGTTTTACTTGCAAGCTGTCCCCGAAGATGGTACAATATTTGTGTTGTAGGTATCACCTTCGGGTATATCTAAAGCCGTTCAGTGCTCCAACACTGGGCGGTTTTATTTTGTGTCCAGAAATTCTTTTACGCCTCATGCTATAATAATAAAAAGTGCAGGAGGTAAATGATGAAAAATGCTACTCCTTTAAATCAGATGAAAGATGCTTTAAAAGAAGCTTTGCAATCTCCCGTTCATCAATCTCAAAAACCCCTTGTGATTGTAATAAATCAAGAAGAAATCGAGAAGTTAGCTTCATTGATAAGGAAAGACAGTTCCAAATCATAATGGAATAGATCTTGCTTTCTTCCATTGAATCATTCGTACCGGAAAATAAACTTTCCATTATTTCATCCTGGTTATTTTTAATAATATCATCAATCATTTTATCCAGGGCTTTTATAGTTAATTTTTCCATAAACTTCCCTTTCCTCTTCCGTCCCTTTCCCCCGCTCCGGTTTTTCACTTTAAGAAATGCTTATAGTTAAAATTATGCTTTCCATAACCATTCTTTTCTTCCTACTGATCTCTTAGTGGGGAGATAGGAGGGAGAAAAAAAGAGTTTTAATAAAAATATTGCATAGAATCATTAATCATATTCATAGCTTCATTCATTCGATTCATATAAATTGTAAATACAACATAAGCCCTAAAAGCATCTATAATAATTACAGCGAGTGTAAAAATTAACTTTCTTTTCACTGTCCTTTTTCCGGTGCACCATATTAATATAATTCCTATAAGTGGAAAAAATAAAGTTATAATTAAAATAAATATGTTTCTACTGTAAAATGGCATATCTTCTACATCTGTTTTTACGATATCTATTTCAGGAAACTTATTTGACAGTATGTTAATAATTTTCTTTATATCTTGGTTTTGCTTTTGCCCAAATTCAAATCTGTCGTATTTATTGTATTCGTTATGAAAATCAATGTAACCTCCTTCGAAACCAGAACGATAGCAATACTCTATTTTTGTGACTTCTTCGTAAGGAATTATTTTTAAGTTATACATCCAATCTTTAATGATAACTTTAGTAGAGCGAAAGTCTATTGTAGAAGAGTTAGCTGTTATTTTCATCTTTTATCCCCCCGTGAAATTCTACTATCTTACATCACTCTGAAAAGCGACGGCCTTTCCTAAAATGTGTACTTCATTCAGTTCTTCATTTTGAAAAATCAGATCCTCATAAGCAGGATTTTCAGCCTTAAGGATCAATAAAGCTTTTTCCTTATAGTAGAACAATCTCTTAAGTGTAGCTTCACTTTCATTATTTACTACAACGGCGGCAATCTCTCCGTTGTCCACCATTTCTTGCTTTCTAATAAAAACAATGTCCCCGTCTAATATTCTTGCCCCAACCATGCTGTCACCAGAGGCTTTCAAACAAAAATCTGCTTTTATGTCTGTACCCGCCATGACGTAGCTCTCCCTGTCCTCGTTAGTGTATTTTGGTTTACCACAAGCGATATTCCCAAGTATAGGAAATCTTTTTAATTCTATGGGATAAATATTTGATAATATTGGGGGTTCTTTCTCTTTTCCTGTCATTATGTAGTCTACAGAGACACCAAAATACTTAGCAATTTTATTTGCTAACTTTAAATTACAATCAGTATTTCTATTTTTCCATGTACTAATTGTAGATGCATTAACTCCTGTTTCTTTACAAAAACGATAAGTAGTAATTCCTCGTTCTATGCAAAGTTTTTCAAAAATCTCGTACATTCATTCGCTCCTATAAATAATTCGCAAAAACGAAATAAACATATTGACAAGACCGAAACACAGTGTTATAGTATAACTATAGTTCGGTTATGCAATATATAAATGGGTTTCAAAAATGAAATATCGCAAAAGTGAAATATTTCGTCTGGTAAACAAAGTATATCACTAAACCGAAGTAAACGCAAGTATTATTTTGAAAGGAGGGGAATAAATCTACGAAAAAGAGAGTTGATAATCATTATTATGAGCTTTTAGTAATTCTTAATGAAAACGGAACAAAGATGGAGCCGCAGGAGTTAAGAGCATTGCATAAAGAAATGGTAAAGTATGGGCGGTTTATGGGCGTTCCATTTATGTACCGATACCCAGACTTCCCATTATATGTGCAAACAGTGACGCTATTGATTCTAATAGTTCCTTCAGTACTGGATTGGTGTATACGTCATATCCTCCAAATAGTGCGATTATGGAAATGATGGTTGGTATTACAAATTTCCAGAATGAGCGAGAACGGTATCTTAAATACATTTTACCATTATCACTGATACGACATCTATTTTTAAAGTGGGGTGACAATTCAACTAGGCCGTATCTCCTTAAGAATTTCCGATTGTCATTAAGGGTGCGATCATAATTTATTCCTAATAATTTTACTTTTATAAGTATTAAATATTCTGGAAATGAAAGCAATAAATCCTTATATGTTAGTTTGCTCATAATTTTCTCCTGTTTATTATTAATTACAGTATATAGGAGAACCAAACAAAACACAAGGAAAGGAAGTGAGAAATTGTCAAAAATGTACACTTGCGAAGAAATCGCAGAGCGTTATGGAGTAAAAGTTATTACAGTTTGGGACTGGATTCGAAAGAAGAAATTACCGGCTCTTAAGATTGGAAAGGAGTACCGGATTCGGGAAGAAGATATAAAAGCGTTTGAGGATTCTCGGTTGACAACCAGTGTTTCGCAATAATGCGACTAAAGGAGGTGAGAAGGTGGAAGAAAAAAGATATTCGTTCCTCACGAACTGAAAACCATTGAAATTGATGTGGAAAAAAAGATTTTCCGTGTGAATGGTGAGGACTTCGGGAAAAGATGCACCGAATTTTCTATCGAGTGCAATGCAGGCGAAAAAGATTTTTTTAAGATTGAAATGAGGATCGGAACAACCATAAGATTTTTATCTTATAACCGGGACGGTGAAAAGACAGGCGAAAAGATTTTTGAAAAAAAGTAAGTAGGTGATGAACTATGCCGAGAACACCACTCACAATGGAACAAAGACGGGAATACAAGCTCTTGGACTTTAAGATATGGGTACATGGCCAGATGAAAGCCAATCACCTGTATCAAAAGGACATTGCAAATGTGCTTGGAGTTAGCCAAGTAAGGGTGTCCCAAATGCTAAAAGTCCCAGACAAGAAGAAAAAGTCCCAAAAAGAAAATGAGGCCGGCATAAATCCAGATCCGTTTACCCTGGGCCAAGTAATAACTTTATGCGAGTTGTTTGGGGTAGATCCGGAGGAACGGAAACGGCTGCTGACACTGTAAGGAGGTGATGCGTTGTATATTCCGGAATTTGTTGTCGGAATGCTGGCCGGGTCAGTCATAACCATGTTGGTAATCATTGTACTGGCACTGCGGTCCGGCAAAAAGGATAAGGAGGCGCAGGATGGCGATTCTGACTGAATCAGAAAAGCTTAAGCTTAAGAACATGGAGATTTGCCTTTTGGATGAATCCAAGGGAGCGGACAAGGCAAAGGCCAAGGAAGCACTTATTAGGCTTGACACTCTCTATGAGATTAAAAGACAACTGAATCTTTAGAAAGGAGGGAAGGAGTGAGAAAACTTAGAAGACTTGTAGCCAAGGCACACATGAGAAAGGCCGGTATTCATAAGCCTTTCAAGAAGTACAAAGACGGTAGTTTCTTCTCCAATCATTGGAGAGAGTACCTGTAAAAAGATTTGCCCCGGCAGTACTGGCATACTCCGAGGCGTGGCAACCAACTAACCGGGAGCTGATTGCAGGAATATAATACCATTTTCCTGCAAAAAAAGCAATAGAAAATCGAATATTTGTTCGAGAATTTTTTTTGGAGGAAATTATGGACAAAGATAACGAATTAACAATGCCGGAAAATCCGTCATGGAGCCAGATGATATCCTTAGTCTCTGAATTAATGGCAGAGAACAAGGAACTTAAGAACAGCTGGAGATTAGAAGTTGTCCAGCAGGCAAAGAAAAGCGTCAAGTATTGGTTTATTGCTTTTCTTCTGACGCTCTTAGCCTTAGTAGGAACCAATATCTATTGGATAGCCGTGAATAACAGTTATGAGTATGTCTACCAGGACGGTGAAGGCCAGAATAATTACAACAATAATGTTGATGGAGACGTACATAATGTCACAACTGATCAAGCGGAAGAAGAACGGCAAAAGTAAGGGAACCAAGAGAAAGAAAAGGAGATAACTATGGATACGGCTAAGAAAGTATTAACTCTATTCTTCCAGCTCCTTGCTGTTGGGTGTGCATTCTTAACACCATATATCGCAGCTTGGCTGTTTATGTATCTCTGTGAATAGGAAGGAGGTGTGTCATGGGAAAGGAAGATTTTCTCCTTAAGCTTGCCCGTGAGGAACTCACAGACGAACAGATCCGCAGGGAGTTTAACAAACACTACGGTGTGAACCGTCTGGAGCAAGCCAAATGGGATTTGCAGGCCAGAACCCCGTGTTGTATGACAACAGCACTGTTAGCCTGTCAGAAGCTTATGGACATAACAAAAGCCCCATGCTTGGGAGCGTAAAGGGGCTTTGATAAACAATCAATTATATTATAGCAGGTTTGGAGGTAAATGTAAATGGAAGAGATTAAGAAAGAATCTGGAGAAGTCAGAGGATATAAGGTATTCAATCCGGATTGGACATGCAGAGGGTTCCAGTACGAAGTCGGGAAAACTTTTGAGGAAGATATCGATCCGTCCTGTTGTGACCGCGGATTCCACTTCTGCACCAATGCAGTAGATTGCTTCAGATACTATGACTTTAATCCCAAAAACAAAGTGGCAGAAGTGGTCGCTTTGGGGAAAGTGGATTGTTCAGAGGGTGGTACAAAGTGTTGTACCAATAAGATTCTGATTGTGCGTGAAATTCTTTGGAAGGAAGTACTTAAAATCGCAAATATAGGGAAAGATTGCACAGGATATGGTAACACCGGGGACTGTAACACCGGGAACTGTAACACCGGGAACCGTAACACCGGGAACCGTAACACCGGGAACTGTAACACCGGGGACTGTAACACCGGGAACTGGAACACCGGGGACTGGAACACCGGGAACCGTAACACCGGGAACCGTAACACCGGGAACTGTAACACCGGGAACTGTAACACCGGGTACCGTAACACCGGGGACTGGAACACCGGGGACCGTAACACCGGGGACTGTAACACCGGGGACTGGAACACCGGGAACTGTAACACCGGATGCTTTATGACAGAGGAACAGAAGATATCTTTTTTAATAAAGCCTCGGATTGGACCTACACTGATTGGTTGGAAAGCGATGCCAGACATATCCTCAACCAAATTCCGAAAAATGTTGTTGAATGGATTTGCTCGGGTGATATGACGGATGAAGAAAAAGAGGAACATCCGGAGTATGAAACTACCGGAGGATATCTGAAAATTTTGGATGAATCGGAATGTGCACAGATATGGTGGGATGGGCTGAATGAACGTAAACGCAACATTATTATCAGTATACCTAATTTTGATCTGGACATTTTTGAGAAATGTACGGGTATTAAAATCAGCAAGGAGGATAGCTAATGGAAGAAAATAAAATCATGGTATATATTCCGCTCGAACTTTTTTTAACTATGCATGCAAGAGCGGAACAGATCGAAGTCATTAAGCGTCTGGCAAATGAAAAGAAATATATGTCTCTGGATGAACTGATGGCGATTATCGCAGCAGATCCGATCGAAAGAAAAGCGGACGGAGAGCCGGAACGCAGTTTTGAAGAAATGTTTGATGATGTTCCCGGCATGGAGGAAATGACATGTACTTAGAGGATGATTTACAGGGAATTGATCATAAAAGCAGATTAAAAAGACAGATGGAAGCCTATGAGGAGGCAGAAAGAGAGGGAAATAATGGAAAGCATACAGGCAGTAATAACACAGGAGAGTGCAGTAGTATCTTGTAATTTTGAACAGGTGAAAGCAGCCATACAGGAAAGGCTGGCACGGTATGACGGCGCAGAGTTTACAGAGGAATCCAAGGTATTTGCAAAAAAAGAGGTAGCAAGCCTCCGGGCGGAGAAAAAGACATTCCAGGACAACCTCAGGTCTGAAAAGAAAAAGTACATGGAGCCCTGGGACGATTTCGAGGCGCAGGCGAAAGAGCTTATTGCCATGTACGATAAGCCGATTGATTTGATCAACGGGCAGGTGCAGGCATTCGAGGAAAAGCGCATCCAGGAGAAAAAGGATCTTATTTCGCAGCTTTATGAGGAACTGGTACCTTTTTATTTGAGAGATCATCTCCCCCTTAGCCGTATTTACAACCCCAAATGGGAAAATGCCACCATGTCCAGGAAAAAGATCAGTGAAGAGCTGTCCAACTTATGCGAAAGCACAATAAAAGACATTGATACTATTTCGGAGATGAATTCCGAGGCTGTTGAAAAGGCTCTTGAAATGTATAAGCGTGATTTAAGTCTTTCCAATGCAGTTACATATATTAATAACTATGAGCGCCAGAAGCAGGAAATACTGGAACGCAGGCGCAGGGAGGATGAAGAGCGTATACGCCGGGAAGAGCGTGAAAAGATTCTGGCAGAACAGAGGGCGCAGGCAGAGAAAGAAGCGGCGCTTAAAAAGGCCGAAGAGGAAAAGGCTGTAGCAGTGGAACGGGCGAAGGAAGAGGCAGCGCAGGAGGTTATTGAAAGCCTTACGCCGGAGGATATCGGAGGAACTGAAACATATACATATAAGATTGCTCTCTCTGCTGATGCAAAGGACAAGCTCGAAATGTATATGGACAGCATTGGAATCGAATGGGAGCTGATTTGATGGAAGATAAGACGCCTAAAATCTATGCTGCGATATGCGGTGTGATGGAGGATATCGGGGCAGTCGGCAAGAACGATGTAAATAAACAGCAGGGGTTTAAATACCGTGGAATTGATGCGGTTATGAATGCCCTTAATCCGGCAATGGTTAAGCATAAAATCTTCTGCACCCCGGAGGTAATGGAACAGAACAGAGAGGAACGGAAAACTGTAAAAGGCAATACAGTCATTTATTCTGTCTGCCGTATACGTTACCGATTTTTTACCACAGATGGATCCAGTGTTGAGACGATTGTAGTTGGTGAGGCTATGGATAGCGGAGATAAGGCCACGAATAAAGCTATGTCTGTAGCGTTTAAGTATGCCTGTTTCCAGGTGTTCTGCATACCGACGGAGGAACTTATGGACGATCCGGATAAAGATACACCGGAGGAGACCACTGGTAAAACTTCGGATAAGACAAATAAACAGCCGGAACAGTTCATCAGCGAAAAGCAGGCTGAATGCATAAGAAAAGAAATGGAACGCACCGGAACCACCATAAAGAAAGTCCTGGATGCCGTCGGAAAAAAGGTAATCATGGAATTGACTGTACAGGATTACAAGAAAATTATGGATAAGTTCAAACGAACTCCGGACAAAACTCCGCAGAATCCGCCTCCGGAAGGAGATCCGTATTATGAGGGGCTTCCGTTTAATTGAGGTGATGCCGGATGATATGCAGAGGTATTTTAAAAAATTTAAGCCTTGACTGGATTACCAGAAAGCCGGAAGTGACCCTGCAGCTCGAAGCACGGGCAGAGGACATCGAGAAGCTTAAGGATAAGCCTCTGTCCGTGGAAATTAAGCAGTACCGGAAGAAAAGATCTCTGGATGCCAATGCTTATTACTGGGTTATGGTTGGAAAATTGGCAGATAAAGTAGGACAATCTTCCCCGTATATCCATAATAAGATGCTAAGGAGATGTAAATATATAGAGATAATTGACAATCAAGGTGTTTATATTGTCCTTCCGGATACAGATGAAGCACAGGAAATTATTGATAACTCAGAGACATATCATCTTTCCCCTACAACCGAAGTAAAACCGGGTAAAGATGGAAAAATGTACCGGACTTATATGATGCTACGTGGATCAAGTACTTTTAACACACAGGAGATGTCGAGGCTGATTGATGAACTTGTTTTAGAGTGCAAAGAAAACGACATAGAAACTCTGCCCCCAGATGAATTAGAAAGGATGATGCAAGCCTATGGCAAAAAGCATATTGCAAAGTGACCGCACTTATTGCTTTATCTGTGGCCGTAATGGAAACGGAGATCCACTGGAGGAGCACCATTGTTTCTCCGGAAATCCGAGCCGTAAGCTTTCAGAGCAAGATGGGCTTAAGGTTTATATCTGTGGCAACCGCTGCCACCGTAACGGCCCTAAATCAGTGCATAGATGCCAAAAGACAGCAAACGCATTACATAAGTTAGCACAGATGGCCTGGGAAGCGAAATACGGTACCAGGAAGCAGTTTATGGAACGGTACGGGAAGAATTATTTATAGTTTACCTCATGGCGAATAATCTATCACAAAAGTAAGCCATTTTCCGCGATTGACTACCGGCCCCGTTGTGGGGCCGGGGAAAGGAGGCTGGTATCTTGAATCCATATACAGGAGGTATCAGAGATGCCTAACCGGATCATAAAAGAATCCATTTGCAGAAGCGATTCCATAGATTCCCTTTCATGGTTCGAGGAGGTTTTATTTTACAGGCTGATTGTGGTATGTGATGATTACGGGCGTTTTGACGGGAGACCAGCAATCATCAAGGGGGCATGTTTCCCTTTGAAAGAAGATATTACGAAAAAACATATATCTGCGGCGATCGAAAAGTTATCGACTGTAGGCTTGGTCAGAGGATATGAAGTCCAGGGAAGATCGTACCTGCAGCTGACTACATGGAACTGCCATCAACAGATACGTGCAAAAAAAAGTAAATATCCAGCTCCCGATAATATTAAGAATCAAAGTCCTGGTGGGTCAGACACTGGATTCTGTAACCAAAATAATCAAACATGCAATCATTTGATATCATCTGATATCAAATGTCCCCGTAATCGAGAATCGATATACGAGAATCGAGAATCGTATTCGAGAAACGGAGACGCGCGCGCGATAGAACACGCAGCGCATTTTGAGGAATTTTTGTCTGCATACCCAAAAGACAGTAACCGCCACTTGACCGAACAGGAGTATGCTTCTTTGCTGCTTACGGGAGGAATTTCAGAGGAAGAGCTTGTTTCTTGTGCTAAAAATTATGCTGAGGAATGCAGGATTCTTGGAGCACAGGAGAGGTTTATCAAATCAGCGCATAATTTCTTGAAAGATTTCATTTTTGAGAAATATCTTCCAGGGAAGTATGTGAAACCAAGGCAGAAAGAAGAGAAACCGGCAAGTAAATTCCACAATTTCCAGGAGCGCAGTTACGATATGCAAGAACTGGAAAAGGCATTGATTAACAGGTGAGGACATGAAGGAATCAATTGATTACGGCAAGTTAATCTCCCTCCATAACGCCGGATGGTCAGGGGACAAAATAGCCGAGGAGCCGGGGACTTGCGAAATTGAGGATAAAGAATATGACAATTGGATTAATTGATGTTGATGGCCACAATTTTCCCTCTTTGCCACTTATGAAAATATCGGAATGGCATAAACAGCAAGGGGATGAAGTGGGGTGGTATGATCCACTGACTGCCTGGAAAAACCCACCAGATCGGGTGTATATGAGTAAAGTATTTACATTCACACCAGATTACCCACATCCAGTAATTGCTGCAGAAGTTATAAAAGGTGGGACGGGCTACAACTACCCAAATGGAAAGCCGGATCTACCGCCGGAAATAGAACACATTTACCCTGATTATAGTTTGTATCCGGAATTATGTAAAAATGCGGCATACGGATTTTTAACAAGAGGATGTCCAAGAGGCTGTGATTTTTGCATAGTAGGGAGCAAGGAGGGTAAGAAAAGCCGGAAAGTTGCCGATTTGTCGGAGTTTTGGCGAGAGCAAAAAAATATAGTGTTACTTGATCCAAACTTTTTTGCTTGTAGGGAATGGAAAGACTTAGCGCATCAGCTTATAAACAGCGGAGCTTGGGTGGATTTTTCGCAGGGGTGCGATATCCGCATAATGAGCGAGGAAAAAATAAATTATCTATTGCGGATGAAAATTAAGCAGATACATTTTGCATGGGACAGATATGATGACAAAAAGGTTATTCTCCCAAAATTTAAGGAGTTTAAACGTATGACAGAGTGGGATCACAGAAAGATGGGAGTGTATATACTAACAAATTTTGATACATCTATTGAACAGGATTTAGAAAGAATCTATACCATGCGTGATTTGGGGTACAGTCCTTATGTGATGATTTATAACAAGCAGGATGTGCCTAAAGGCCATAATCTGCGCCGGATGCAGAGATGGGTTAATTCCAGAGTGGCTTTTAGGGCATGTGAAAGGTTTGAGGATTTTAAGTAAAGAAAGGAGCCGCCTCCGGCCGGGGCAACGCTATAGCAGGCTCTGAAAGAAATGAAAATATTATCATGTGGAGCTGGACAGCAAAGTACGGCACTGGCATTAATGAGCTGTGACAATGTAATAAATCCAGGGAAATTTCCACTTGTCCCGGTTTATGATGCAATTTTGTTTTGTGATTTGGGTGGAGAAAGGGAGTGGGTATATCGGCAGGTGGATTTTTTGAAAAATCAATGTACAAAGGTCGGAATACCGTTTTACATACTCCAGGACAAGAACTTGAAAGAAGATTACATGAAAAATTATGGCAGGAGCCGAGTAGTGACAATCCCTTTTTGGAGCATAGATGAAAACGGCAAAAAGGGGAAAATGACAAGGCACTGTACGATTGATTACAAAATAATTCAGATGCAGAATTTTGTAAGGTGGAATCTGCTGGGCTATAGAAAAGGGCAGAGAACAAAGCCAGAGGACATACAAGCCCATGAGATGCATATAGGCTTTACGTCGGAGGAGCAGCAGCGCATATTTGACAGCAAACACAAACTGTTTGTGAACAAATTCCCGATGGTAGAAATGGGACTGGTTAGGGTCGACAATTACGCTTATGTGAAAGAACGCTGGGGAATGGAGACACGTGGAAGTGCCTGTTTGTTCTGTCCTTTTCATACGAATTATTTTTTCCATGAGTGCAAACAAAGCTGCAGGGCTGATTATCAGACAGTGCTTGAATTTGATGAAATGCTGGAGAACGGGATTCCGGATTCCAGAATCGGAGTGCCAAACAGCAAAGTGTATATCAGCCGTAGCCGGAAGAGGATTAAAGATTTGACGGAATCTGAGTGTAGAGATAAAGAAACCTTTTGCTATAGAGAGCAGCAGATCTGGAACGGATTTTAAGGAGAATGGATGATATGAGCAAAATAAGACCAATATTATTTAACACAGATATGGTCCAGGCGATACTGGACGGTAGGAAGACAGTTACAAGGCGAGTTTTAAAGCTCCCGAATTACTGCCCACACTGCATGATAATGCATATGGATTTTGAATACGATAAACCAGCAAAGAATTTGTATTGCACAAGATGCGGAGAACTTTTGTACAAAGGGGAGATGCCGTCACACTACCAGCCTGGGGACATCTTGTATGTTCGGGAGACATGGTATAAAGATATAAACAGATATATGTATCGTGCAAATTATGCCAACAATGAAAAGTTTTATCGGAACGGAAAGGAAATTGAGATAAAGTGGCGTCTGCCCATCCACATGCCGAAAGAAGCCGCCCGGATCTGGCTTAAGGTTACAGATGTGAGGGTGGAGCGGCTGCAGGATATGAAGTTGGACGATTTTCTGCCAGAAGGATTAACTGTGCGTCCGGAGGCATTTAACGATCCCGAGAACGTATGCCTGCAGTGCAGAAGAGAATTTATCACAATATGGAATCCCACCATTAAAAAATCAGACCTTGACCGTTACGGATGGGAAGCTAACCCGCGGGTATGGGTGATAGAGTTTGAGCGGTGTGAGAAGCCGGATGGGTGGCCAGGATGACGGAAAGCGATAAATACACCGAAACAGATCGCCTTGTCTGCTATAAGCATGTAGATGGCGGAACAGAATTGAGTATGATTTTTAATAAGGATACCAAAACGGTGGATATTGATCTAACAATGTTCCACCGGAATGATGAACCTACACTGGAACCTATGGCCGAAGATGTAAAATATTCCGCAGCCTACGGTCATTTGCAAAGGGAGATAACTTGCTTGGGGTTGGAAGACATTGAATTTTTGTATAAAAAGAGCCTGGAATTATTTGGGTGATATGAGGGATGAAAGGAGGAGAAATGCCGAAATTTAAAGTGGAAATCGTAGAAACATATAGGAGATGCGTAGTAGTAGAAGCTCCGGATGAAGACGCAGCTTATCAGAACATTGATAAAAAAATAGAGGAAGGCAGCATTGACCTGCCGTGCGACGGAGAGGGTTATGAGTATGGAAGAGAGCTGTTTGCTTAGAAAATTAGGGTTTAGGAGGGAAGGACATGGATTTTATGGAGCAATGCGATGACTGCTTGTGCGGCAAATGCCTTGAAAATGGAAATGAATACCCGGATGGTTGCTGCTATGCATGCTGTGAGGATTCGGATGCATGCTGTCCAATAAGCCAGTGTCCATTTGGGTGGTATCACGATATTCATTTTAAGATTTAGGAGGTGAAAAAGGTGGATCTAGTACCAATATCTTTAAAAGAGGCAAATGCTTTTGTTGAGTTGCACCATAGACACCACAAGCCAGTAACAGGCCATAAATTTAGCGTAGCGGCAGCCGTGAACGGAGAAGTTGTCGGGGTTGCAATTGTTGGAAGGCCAGTAAGCAGATACCTTGACGACGGTTGGACACTTGAAGTAAATCGTCTTTGCACAGATGGCACAAAAAACGCGTGTAGTTTTTTGTATGCTGCCTGCTGGCGATGTGCTAAAAATATGGGCTATAAGAAGCTGATTACATATATTCTGGATACAGAAAATGGGGCAAGCTTAAAAGCAAGCGGATGGAAATGCATTGGGAAAGCTGGTGGAAAACGTTGGACAGGGGTACGAAGGCCGGAGGTTGATCTATATCCAGCACAAATGAAAATTAGGTTTGAAATAAGTTAGGAGTTAGGTGAGCAAATGGAGGACAGTAGGATGACAATTAAAAATGTAAAAAACAAAACTGTTAATATCACAGACAGCCAGAATGTAACAATTAATTTAACCGATTGTAGTTGTGTTACGGTTAATCTGACTGACAGTAAAAAATTTACGGTGAATTTGACGGATAGTAAAGGCTACACAATCAATACTATGGATGTTAAATCTTAGGGTATAGGGGGATTGTGGAGGGAAAGGGAATATGGAAAGATTAACGATTCCAGGAGAAAATTTAGAAGATTTAGACAGTAGAAAATTGCCAAAATATGGTGTTCTGTATTGGAAATTAAATAAATATGAGGACTTAGAGGAACAAGGGAAACTGCTGAAACTGCCTTGCGCGGTGGGGGATGATGTTTGGTATATTTCGGAAAGAGTAGAAAAGCAAGGGAGAAAAAAGGTTGAAATTTCGTTTGTTGACCATGGAGTTGTTGATAATATTACTCTTGGGCACATGATGATTCCTCAAATTACTGTGTGCAATGGCGAAAATGTATGGACAACATTTGACAGTGTGGAAGATTTCGGAAAGACCGTTTTCCCCACCAGAGAAGAAGCCGAAGCCACATTGAAAGAATTGGAAGAAGGTAAGGGAAATGAGACTGATTGACGCAGATTGGTTGCAGGAAAAGTTTGCAAAAGAACCTATGGAAAACAGGACATATTTGAGGGCTAATGAAATTGTTGCTGAAGCGCCTACCGCCTATGACGTGGACAAGGTGGTGGAGCGGCTGGAGCGAGATAGCCAAAATATAGAGATTATATACCCAACAGACCAGGGGTATGACTATGAAGACGCTGTTGGAATTGACATCAATAAGGCAAAAGAAATCGTAAAATCCGGCGGTATTGAATGAATCGGTAAAAAAATAAACAGACAATCTTAAGAAAGGAGGCCGGAGCCGCTGGCCAGCGTAAAGGATATCCTGGCTCCTTTCGGAATTATGATAAATGGGGAATTGATAGTGGACAACTTCGCTGGTGGCGGAGGTGCCAGCACCGGAATAGAAATGGCAACCGGATATAGTGTGGACATAGCCATCAACCATGACCCGGAAGCCATCCGGATGCATAAAACCAACCATCCAGATACAAAGCATTATTGTGAGAGTGTCTGGGATATAGATCCTGTTGAGGTATGCGGCGGCCATCCCGTAGCCTTAGCATGGTTTTCGCCGGACTGCAAGCATTTTAGCAAGGCAAAGGGCGGAAAGCCCAAGGATAAGAATGTCCGGGGCCTTGCATGGGTGGCCTTACGGTGGGCGGCATTAGTTAGACCAAGGGTGATTATGCTGGAAAACGTGGAGGAATTTAAGACCTGGGGGCCGCTGAACAGGGCGCACAGGCCGATAAAGGCAAAACAGGGAGATACATACCGGAAGTTTATTCAGCAACTTAATGATCTGGGGTACGAGGTGCAGACACGGGAATTGGTGGCGGCTGACTATGGAGCTCCCACTATGCGCAAGAGATTTTTCTTAATTGCCAGATGCGACGGAAAGCCGGTTATCTGGCCGAAACCGACACATGGCCCTAAGGACAGTGAAAAAGTCAATGCCGGCTTGTTAAAACCGTACATAGGTGCATATACCCAGATAGATTTTAGTAAGCCCTGTCCCAGTATCTTTGATAGCAGACAGGACATCTGGGAGAAATACGGCATCCGGGCTCAGAGACCTCTTGCCGAAAAGACCATGAAGCGGATTGCCAGAGGGCTGCAGAAATTTGTTTTGGAGAATCCGGAGCCTTTTCTGATTCAGATTAATCACGGTGGAGGGGATGACAGGCGGTTAAAGGACTTAAAGGAGCCTATGCCGACCATGACAGGCAAGAATGGTTTTGGAATGGTCCAGCCATATATAACAATGATTGGCCAGACGGGATTTACACAGGACAGAAGTAAAGACATAAGAGAGCCGCTGACTACGATAGTCAGTAAAAATGAGCATTGTTTGATAGAGCCTATCCTGTCTCCATATATCATGTGCAACAATGCAAATAATGTCGGTGGAGACATTAAAGACGGACTTCCCACAATCACTACAGGAAACCGAAATTTTCTTATGGCTCCAATGCTAATCCAATATCATTCCGAAACAGCAAGTGGAGAGGTAAGAGGACAAAAACTGGAAGATCCGATTATGACCGTGGACGGCTCAAACCGCTACGGCCTGGCGACAGCTTTTATCCAGAAATATTTTGATGGCGGTTATAAGGGATCCGGGGCAGATTTGGAAAGCCCCCTTCCAACAGTTACGGCAGTAGATCATAACAGTATCTGTGCGGCACATCTGATCCAGATGAATAATCATTGTTATGGCCGTGATATTGCAGAGCCCATTCCGTCCATAACAGCAGGAGGCGGTCACTTTGGAGAAGTTAGGGCTTTTCTGATTAAATACTACGGGCAGGGAACAGGGCAGGATGTAAGGGAGCCATTGGACACGGTGCCAACACATGACAGATTCGGCCTTGTGACCATCCAGGGCATTGATTATGCCATAGTGGATATCGGCCTGCGGATGCTGGAGCCGAAGGAACTGTATGGATGCCAGGGTTTCCCGGATGATTACATCATTGATCATGATTATGCCGGAAAATCGTATCCGAGAGCCGAACAGGTCAAGCGCTGCGGCAATGCTGTGTGTCCACCCATTCCGGCCGCTCTGGTAAGGGCGAACCTGCCAGAGCTGTGCGTGGCGAAGCGTACCGGAAACATCCGAATATCAGCCGAGGAATCGGGACAGTTAAAATTTGCATAAGGGGAGGCCAGACATGAGCAGAGAAATATTACACAGAGCCAAACGTACGGACACCGGCGAATGGATAGAGGGCTATTACGTCAAGCTTAAGCTGACCGGAACGTCCTATATCCTCCCCGGTGATGCGGAAGTGGAGCCGTGTAAAAAGGGTGTGCTGCTATTTAAAAAGTATGAGGTAGACCCAGAGAGTTTGGAGCTATTGGAGAAAGAGGGGTAAGGATGGAAAGAGAGATTTTATTTAGAGCAAAGCATATCCATGCGATACCAGAGCTTAAACATTTTGGCGGAAGATGGGTTTATGGGTATTTGAGTGATGAAAACCACATCAATTCACCGGAATTAGAGGGGGAATTTTTGGTAGACCCAAAAACCATCTGCCAGTACACCGGATTGACTGATAAGAACGGAGGGAAGATTTTTGAGGGGGATATCATTTCTTTTTCTCATAGCAGAATAAAGAAAGAGGAGGACGAACTGAGTTTTATGCCGGAGTATGAAGAATACAATAGGAACTATGCGGTTGAGTTTGTTAATACATATTACACATACGGATTGAGGGCGAGAAATAAAACAATTCATTTTAAATTATCGCAATCGACCATAAACACACACAACGCAAAAGTTATCGGTAATATTTTTGACAATCTGGAATTATTAAGGGGAGCATAGTCTCCCCAATATTTGAAACTTTGAAAGAACATACATTCTAAACGAGGTGATATATTGAGAACACGCCAAAAGAGCTATAGAGATTACGGGATAGGAGAGGAAGAAAAGAAAAAGGTATTTCAATTCTGTCAGAATCCCTCCGAATCAGACAGAAAAATAATCATGGACGCCATTGAGCATGTCAACCCCCAGATAGCGGAACACTTATACATATCCCTCACAGAGAGAAAGTCTTATCAAGAAATGTTTAAGAAATCTTACATCCCCATACCGGAAAAGGATTTCTACGGGTATCGGCGTAAGGCCATGTGGGCCATATATGACATGATGCGGCTGTGTGGCATGGTGAAATGAGACCAGAGATTTTTGTGTTGGGGATGATAAAATATAGATAGGAAAAAGCATTTTGTTATACATACTACGGGGTGAATATTATATGTCGGTGATGGGATGGCAAACGAGAAAAATTTAATACCAAATTCTGAGCGAACTCCGAATGAACTCCGAGAAATTACAAAAAAAGGAGGGATTGCATCGGGCCAAAGTCGCCGCCAGAAAAAGAGCATGAAGCAACTCGCAAAAGCCATAGCAGATACCCCGGCAAACGCCAGCAGTAAAAAGAAATTGTCCCGTATGGGAATAGATGAAGAAGATGCCACAAACAACGCCCGTATTGTTGCCGCTGTTTTTGATAAGGCCGTAAAAGGAAATATGATGGCTGTGGAAAAGTGGGAGGAGCTCACAGAATCCATAACCTCAGATGAAAAGCCTTATGAGTTGCCAGCAAGGGTAATTGGTAAAGCGTTTGTAGACATTAATCGAGAGATAAAACCCAATATTGAGTATGTATTTGAGGGCGGCCGTGGTGGGTTGAAATCTTCTTTTATCTCTTTAAAAATCATTGAGATAATGAAGAACAACCCGACAATGCACGCTTGCATTACCCGGCAGGTGGCCGGTACGCTGAAAGATTCTGTATACGCTCAAATGCGGTGGGCGATCAACGAACTGGGGTTATCGGATGAATTTGAGTGTAAGGTCAGCCCTCTTGAGATCAAATATAAAAAGACAGGTCAGATTATATATTTCCGGGGTCTGGATGATGAAACGAAGCTTAAATCCATTAAGCCACCTTTTGGCTATATCGGAATCCTCTGGAAAGAGGAAAAGGACCAGATGAAAGGGGATGCGCAGGAGCGTTCTGTTAATCAATCGGTGCTACGTGGCGGTAATGAATCCTATGATTTTTCATCTTACAATCCCCCAAAGAGCAAAAGCAACTGGGTAAATAAAATCAAGCTGCAGCCGAATCCCAGGCGTGTGATACATCATTCACACTACAAGGACGCTCCACCGAAATGGTTAGGCGAAAAGTTTATTAACGATGCCGAACATCTAAAAGAAGTAAATCCGGAAGCCTATGAGCATGAGTATGACGGAGTAGCGAACGGCGATGGAGGGAATGTCTTTGAATATCTGAAACTGCGTACAATTACTGATGAAGAAATCAGCCACATGGACAGAATATATCAAGGTGTGGACTGGGGTTGGTATCCGGATGCATACGCTTTTATCCGGGCATATTATGACAGCACGAACGAAATTATATATTTGATAGATGAAAACTACGTGCATAAGACCAGCAACGAGTTGACAGCGGAATGGATAAAGGAACATGGATATGATGATTATGTTATTACATGTGACAGCAACGAAAACAAGTCTGTTACCGATTATTGCGACAGAGGCCTAAAAGCCAGAGCTGCAATAAAAGGACCCGGAAGCGTAGAATATGGTTTTAAATGGCTGCAACGGAGAACGATTGTCATAGACCAGAACCGCACGCCAAACGCTTACGAAGAATTTACTCAATATGAGTATGACAGAGACAAAGATGGGAATGTGATAAGCGGATACCCAGAGGGGCAAGACGATCATACAATAGCAGCTTTAAGATATGCGTTTGAATCGTTATTTAACAGGAGGGGAAATAGCGCATGATGAAATTATATTTTTCATTAAAGGTATTTGGAACAATATTCGGGCTTGTAGTCATGTGGATCGGAATTATATTGATGATATGGAATTTAAGGAAAAAGTGATTAAATGGGACTTATATCAACAGCAAAAAGGTGGATAGGGATGATATTTAAAAAACAGGCACAGGAAGATTTTAAAATTGAGCCGGTATCCTCCCCAGAAATGGACGCACTAATTGATCGGTGCGGAAGAATATACCGGGGACAGCCAGACTGGGTGATGGACCCGGACGATCACATAAAGACAATTAACTTTGCAAAGTCAATCTGTTCTGAGACTGCGAGACTGACCGTACTTGCAATCGGTATTAAAATATCTGGCAGTGCAAGGGCTACCTGGATGCAGAAACAGGTGGATAAAGTGTATTTTAATATACGTAAATGGGTAGAGTATGGCTGTGCTTATGGTACGGTTATCATAAAGCCTAACGGTAACAGCTTCGACGTATTCACCCCTGCAGAGTTTATAATTGTTGATTATGATAATTTGGGTATCAACGGGATAATATTTAAGGATTCGTACACGGATAATGGCAAATATTATACACGCCTGGAATACCACAGATTCGAGGAACGCAAGGATGAAAACGGCAATGTAATTCGCCCATACATAATCACCAACAAAGCCTATGTCTCTAAATCCTCGCAGAGCATAGGAGACCCCATTTCCCTCTCTATGACGAAGTGGGCTGACCTATTAGAAGATACCGGGGAGATATTAAAAGCCAATGGAGAAAGCCTTGACGGCCCTATGTTCGGTATATTCTGCACACCGGAGGCAAACAACATTGACATCAACACTCCGCTGGGACTTCCTATCTTTTCGGGAGCTATAGAGGAATTTTTGGATCTGGATGTGGCGTATAGCAGAAACTCCGGAGAGATATTTGACAGTGAAAGAATCGTGTTGGCTGATGATCGGTTGATGTATGAGAGTGGTACACCGGTAAAGAAGCTTGCGAACGGCGTCAAGAATACAGTTGTTAAGATTGCCCGGTATGTCAAGAACGTGTTTGGAAGCGGACCGGAGGACTTTTACCAGGAAATCAATCCGACTTTAAATACGGAGGAACGAATAAAGGGGATAAACTTCTATCTTTCTCAAATCGGTTATAAGTGCGGATACTCAAATGGGTATTTTGTATTTGACGAAAAAACCGGAATGGTCACGGCAACACAGGTTGAATCAGACGACCGCCGTACAATACAGTTGATTAAGGATATCCGGGACAAGTTGGAATCATGCTTTGATGATGCATTGTATGCACTGTCCGTATATGCAGACCTTTATAACTTATCCCCAGCAGGCCCTTACGAGGTTGTGTACGACTTTGGAGATATTACATATAACCGGGAAGAAGACCGGATGCGGTGGTGGAATTATGTGGTGCAGGGCAAGGTTCCGGCGTGGCAATACTTTGTGAAATTCGAGGGCATGACGGAAGATGATGCAAAAGCTATGGTGGAAGAAGCGGAGCCGAAAGAAGAAAAGTTTTTCGAGGAGGAATAAGGGTGGTAATTAGTTTTGAGAAAAAAGACAGAAAAATAATTGAATCTAAAGGAATTACAATTATTGAATTTAAGCGCATACTTTACAACACAGAAAAAACTATAGAGGACACTCGGCAAGTGTTGAAAGAAATTACAGACAAAATAACAAAAGCATGGAATGTATTTGTTGAAAATTTCCTTGAAGCTGTGGACAACGTAAAGCTGATGATTAATCAGATAAGAGAAGCATATCACTACCCAACCTCACGAAGATACCGCATTGTTAAGATATTCGGCAAATACACAGGTACAGATATTCGATTTAATTGGAGAATGACCTTTAAAATCAAAAGATGGATCGCAAGGAGCTGTTGCTAATGCTGACACCAAAAGAACTCCTTGACATTACAGACGGCTCCACAGAAATATCCTCCCAGCTCCACGCATACATCCTGCAAGAAATCATAGACCGCATGATGCTGCGCCTTGGCCGTGGAGTAGACTACCTCTTTACCAGCTCCGACAAGTGGCGTATTCAGCTCATGCAGGATGCAGGATATCTTTTCGAGGACATTACAGCGGAGCTGGCTAAATACACACGCTTGCAGGAAAAAGAGATTCGGGACGCTATGCAGGAAGCAGGAATAAAATCTACTTCCTGGGATAACAAAATATATGAATCGGCCGGCCTTTCCCCGGTTCCTTTGCACCAATCTCCACCGCTTATCCACCTCATGGAACGTAATTACCGGGCGACACTGGGAGAGTGGAAGAATTACACCAGGACAACCGCAAACGAGGCACAGAAGCTTTTTATTAATGAGTGTGACTTTGCCTACCATAAGGTCACTACGGGGGCCGTATCGTACACACAGGCGGTCAAGGAGGCTATTAATAACATAGCATCTAACGGTGTAACATTCGTATCTTACCGCAGTAAGAATACCGGAGATATACGCAGAGATACCATAGAGACGGCCGTTGCAAGGGCAGTGAGAACCGGAGTAGCACAGGCAACCTCACAGATTACTCTTAAAACCATGGAGGAAATGAAGTGGGAAGTTGTTCTTGTATCTGCGCATGTGGGCGCCCGTAATATCGGGGGAATACCGGAAAACCATGAGCTGTGGCAAGGTAAATTCTACAGTCTCCCTCAGTATGGACATCGGTTCCCAGACTTCTACTACTCTACCGGATACGGGGATATATTGGGGCTGTGCGGCGTGAATTGCCGTCATTCCTTTGGGCCCGGGGACGGCGTGAACAACCCATTTGATAAGATTGACACAGAGGAAAACAATCGTGTCTACAAACTGGAACAGCGGCAGCGGACGCTAGAGAACAGGATACGGAAAACTAAACTTGATGTGCTGACACGGCAAAGAGCCGTGGAGAAGATACAGGATTCCCAGCTTAAGGAGGAGGAGCAAAAGGTTCTTGACCGTAAATCCTATCTGCTTAAAAGGCAGAATGAGGGATACCGGGAATTTTGTAGGGCGCATGATTTGCGGACACAGTCCGAGAGAATACAGATTGCACAGTGGAGCCGTAAGGAAGCATCTAAGGCGGTAGCGGCGGCTCGGAGGTATGAAAATAAATGAAAACATTAGTTATATTTGATGAGAATACAAGAGACGTTATTGCATGTGTTCCGGAAAATGGGGATTCTATATTGAAAAAAGGCGTTGGAATAGCTTTATATGACGGAACAGAACCGATTTTTTTAGAAACAGAAAACGGTATAAAGCTTCAGAAAAATGGATTTATAATTAATCTAAGTGATTAGGGAGAAAGCTATGGGTTTTTCAGAATTTGCTCAATATTTTTTAGAAATCTGCGGAGGAATCACATTGCTCGGCGGCACCGCCAAAGTAATCTATAGCGCCTTAAAGCCAGGTCTCTCCCTCAAAAGGCGTGTGGAGGTCTTGGAGGAACACGACCGCCGGGACTATGACGCACTGAAAGGCATTGCGGATCGTGACGCTCTGATTCTGGAGGCGCTTATCACGATGTTGGACAGCCAGATAACCGGAAACAATACTGAGCAATTAAAAAAAACGAGGGAAAAGCTGATTGCACATCTGGCACAGAATTAGGGAGTGTACTCTTGAAGATATGCGGATTTACGGAGTTTGAACTAAATTATTTTCGAAAGTATTGCAACTTTACACATACAGAAAGGGAACTGTTTGAACTGCGTTGCAAGGACACTTCGCTTGAAGCGTGTGCCGAAGCTATGAATGTCAGTGTGTCCACGGTGAAGCGGCTGAGTAGACGGGTGAATAGTAAGATTATACGGGTGATATAGAGGGAAGGAGGATAAGTATGGGTAAGTTAGGAAAATGGATCGGTGTTTCTATTGCTACATGTATGGCATTATATGTAACAAAAGAACCATCTTGTCTTTTAGTTCTTTTAATTGCAGCACTTTTTGATTGATACTTAATAAAATTATAAGGGTGATTTAATGTATAGGCAATGCAAAAATTATGAAAATCTCCAAAAACGAATGTTTGACGGCGTGGGAGAATACAACATACCACAAATAGAACTTACACACTATGATCCGTGTGAATTTATCGGATTTAATTATGCCAAGTCAGAAAAGAACCGAAACGAAAAAGGCGTGCATTTCTTCATAGACGATTACCAGTTTAACCGCCTGTGGAATGACATTGACCACTATGTGGACATGCTATCACAGTTTAAACACGTCATGTCACCGGATTTTTCTACATATACTGACTTTCCGAAAGCTATACAGATATACAACCACTACCGCAAGCACTGGGTAGGCGCATATCTGCAGGAGAATGGAGTGAATGTGATACCGACAATCTCATGGAGCACGCCGGACAGCTTTGAATGGTGTTTTGACGGTGAGCCGGTGGGCGGTGTTGTGGCGATATCTTCCGTTGGTGCGGCAAACAGCAAAGCAAAGAAAAAGTTGTTTTTGTCCGGATACAATGAAATGCTTGCAAGGCTGTCCCCAGAAGTTATATTATTTATGGGTAAGGTGCCGGAGGAATGCGAGGGAAATATTTTACATATTGATGCTTTCTATGATAAATTCAAGGAGGAATAGTAATGGGAGGACGTGCGGGAACAAGCGGATTTAATAAGAAAAAAGAGAAATCAGATGGTACGTGGAATTTAAGTGGATCTGAAAAGCAAATTTCATACGCAAAAGATATTATTAAAAATGCGGAAAGCACCATGAAAGAGTACTTGAAACAAAATTCCGGTCATCCAATGGAACAGCAGGTAAAGGATATGATAGGAAAAATCTCTGCAAACATGAGAAATTCTTATGCTGGAGACATTATAGAGGATTTTTCTTCTGTCCCTAAAACCGGAAGCGCAGAAGAACGGTTTAGAAAACTGCTTACACTTATAGGAACTGCGCAGAAAATAAAGGGAAGAAATTATAGAAAATAGCGCCTTAAAAGACGATCTTAGCTTATTGATCGTCTTTTTCTATCATTGCATTCATTTTTTCAATTATCAGCTTTTCTTTCAGCTTGTCCGGACTTCTCCGGCCACAATCCCAGCTTTTTACAGTATTGATAGATATACCAAACATATCTGCAAACTGCTGCTGTGTCAGCCCGGCTTTTTCCCGATATTCTCTTATCATATGATTTCCTTTTCCTTGACTTAACAAAATACGTATGTTATCTTTGTAATGTCAGCGCAAGCTGTGGATTGAAATAGTTACTTTATTGGTAATCCGTAGAAAAGCAGGAATCATATTTCCTGTTTTTCTCATTTTAACGAAAAACATGTCTTTTCCAGTTATTATCATCATGCTTATTCTGGATCTTGCGGATTGTCTCATATCCGTACCATTTATCATTAAAATAACACTGACCATAATCTCCACAGCCATTTTCAATATCCATCTGCAAATCCGAAATTTTTCCAAGATCCGAGAAATCAGACTGCTTAAGAAACTCTTTCCTAATCCTAACCTTATCCTCCTTAGCATCGCTCCAAACACTCAAGAACTCAATCTGATAAAAATCCTTTAATTCATAAATTACATATCCCGTCTGATTATCAACGTCAAGTTTTCCGACAAAGCTTCTGTAAATTTCTTTCATTTTGTGCCTCCTGTATCTTATCTTTTTCTTAATTCTGCTTTTAATTCGGATTTATCAATATACTGCCAATCAACTTCATCTTCATACATCCATCCGTTATTTCCATGTCCGCCAATCTGGTATGCGTGACCATCTGCCAGTAAATCATCAAGGTCTGTATATCCGCACTCAAGAAGCTTTTCTATAATTTCCTCATCACTTACATACGCCATTTCAAAAGCATCCTTACTGAATACATCTTCCAGCCATTTTTCAAAAGCTTCTTTATTTGCAAATTGTTTCTTCATTTTGTATCCCTCCCGTGATTTATCTTATAATGTTATTATAGTGTACATTGTACACTTTTGTCAAGTGCTTTTTTGATACTTTTTTAAAACTTTTACGGACTGTCAGCTTTTTATTTTTTATGCGACAATTTACCCATAGAAACGAACGGAGGACATACTAAATGTCATTTTTTAACAATCCGGCATTGAGCCAGCAAATGGCACAGCTCGACCAAGAGTATGCGCAGAGGAAAGCCAATCTCATGCAGAGCTTTTACAGTCAGCAACAGGGCGGAAACTGGAATCAGCAGAGCACGAATGCACAGGAAAAGACGCAACCCGTATCGACCTCGGCACAAAATGTTAATTGGATTCAAGTGAATGGACTGCAAGGGGCGAAAGAGCATCAAGTTCCGGCAAATTCTACTCACTGGTTAATGGACAGCACAGAAGATGCTTTTTATGTAAAAGCTTCTGATGAATTTGGAGTAACGAAGTCATTTAAGGGATATAGATTCGCTGAAATCCCACAACAGGAGTTGTCCGGGGTTCCCGAACAGGTGGATATGTCTAAATACGTCAGCAAAGAGGAATTTGACGAATTAAAGGCCATGCTTGAACAGGTAGCCGGCACACAGCAAAGACGCACTCAAAAGAGCAATAAGGAAGGTGTAGAAAATGGCTAATTCTTTAATGGGAATTATGGGTGGAGCACCATCTGCAAATCCATCTGTAAATCCCAATATGGATGCAATCAGACAGGCGGCACAGTCGGCCAAAAGAATGATGGGTATGCTGCAGGCCGTAAAAAACCCTCAACAGGCTCTTATGATGGCGGCACAGCAGAACCCACAGCTTAATGTGGTCATGCAGATGTGCCAAGGCAGGAATCCACAGGAAGTGTTTTATGAAGAATGTAAAAAGAGTGGAGTAAACCCAGATGAAGTAATGAACCTCTTAAGAGGCTAACACCACCATAAAGGTGTTAAGAATAAATCGACATGAAATGTCGTCAGCCCGTGAAGTGACGGGCAGAAAGGAGTACGGTATGACAGAAGGAGTATCTTTGGCTGACATTGCGGCGGTTACTGACAGAAATAACGGCTGGGGAAATGGTATGTGGGGTATGGAGTGGCTGTTTGCGTTGCTTTTGCTCCCCTCTATTACTAATGGTGGTTTCTTCGGTGCAAATGGCCGTGGACAGGCGGTGACGGAAGCAGGGTTGTGTAATGCTATGAACTTCAATAATTTGGAGAACGCTGTTGGCAGACTTGGCGATCAGGTTGGCACAGTTAATACCAACCTTGGAAATGCTGTCTGCAATCTGGGTTATGAGACGCTGCGGAACTTCAACAGCCTTGAAGCGCTTATTTCCCAGTGCTGCTGCAACATCCAGAAAGAAATTCTGGAAAGCCGTTACCAGGCGGCGCAGAACACAAGCGCAATCATCCAGGCGCAGGAGCATGGCACACAGAAGATTCTCGATTGGCTGTGCAACAAAGAGAACCAGAATCTGCGTGATGAGAACATGAGAAATTACATTAATTCCATGTTCTGCGGTGTTCCGAGATTTCAGCCGGGCACGGTATACGGGAGCATTCCTGTAAATCCGTTTTTTGGTAGCGGCTGCGGCTGCTGCGGAAACGGCAATATCTAATTGGTCGCACTGACCGGGGAGAAAGGCGGGGTGACTGAAAAATCGGTTGCCCCGTCTTTAATTAAACATGAATTAAAGGAGGAAAATATCATGGCAAAAGCGGCAATATACACAGTAAACCAGGGAGCACAGGCATTACAGATCGGGAGCGTGATTTCCCTTGGATCTATCATTCGGCGCTTCGGGTGCAAATGTAATAATGCATTAGATTTGAATGGTAACGGAATTACAATTAACGAACCGGGCTATTATGATGTTGACGCATCTATTACAGCCACAGCAGCGGCTGCCGGAACGGTAACGGCAACTCTGCTTCGTGACGGCGTGGCAGTTCCCGGGGCAGTAGCTTCTGCAACTGCAACTGCAGCGGCGGCAGGCACGGTTGCACTTCCGATTACCGCACTTGTCCGGAAGGATTGTGGTTGCTCCGGCGGCTCTACCCTTACACTCGTTCTGGGCGGCACAGCGGCGACTATCAACAATGTGGCACTCAAAGTCATTAAGTTGTAATGGACGGCAGACAATTTGACGCTCTTGACATGCTCGGCGTGATGTCGTTTCTTTTAGGCGTAGAAAACCTCATGGAGAATCGCCAGCAGAGCGCCCAGAATGACGTAGGAGCGGCAAACGATAAACAAGCGTCTTATTTACTGTCCGAGATAGGAAAACGACTTGACAGGCAGGATAGGACGCTTGAATCCATACTGAAAAAGTTGGAACGATTGGAAGGGAGGGTAAACGGTGATACAGTTTAAAAGCAATATGGACGTTTCCACTGTGGAAGAAATCTTTGCACAGATTAAAAACAGGCAAATAGCCGCCCTCATGTTTCACGGACAAATGGCAGACTACTTTGACTTCCTTAGTCTGCACGGATATAAACGCCTGCACGAGTACCAGTATTTTGCCGAATCAGCGGAGTTTCGGCACATAAGCCGGTATTACATCAACCACCACGGAAAACTCTTGCCAGAGGGATTTGAGGGCGAAATAAACCCCATTCCGGCGGCATGGCTGACCGCTAACCGCATGAACGTTGGAAAGTCCACCAAACAGAAAGCGGTGGAGGACGGCTTTAATATGTACCGTGAGTGGGAGAGTGGTACAAAGGCGGCCTATGAACGTTATGCGGTGAAGCTCCAGGAGTTAGGAAATGAAGCGGATGCTCTGTTTGTGGACTGCCTTGTAAAAGATGTGGATCACGAGCTGAAGCGCCTCGACCGGATTATCCTTGACTTAATTTCTGCCGGGTACGATATGGTGTATATCGTGGAATCCCAGAAGGCGATACATGATAAGTACAAAAAGAAATTGAGGGAGGTTGATCTGAATGCATAAATTGATACAGAAAATGAAAGAAGAACTTGCTGTCCAGATGAAAAATGCAGAGGAAAAGATTACAAATGGAAACCTCGACAATATTTTCAAGATGACGGTTGTCATTAGAAATCTTGAATGCATGGAAAAAGGCAAGTGGGAGCCTGCGGCAGAAATGGCAGAAGCGGCGGAGAGTGTTATTGCAAAGTATTCCAACGGCCGATACGACCACAACATAGACGCTTTGTACGATACCTATATTGAGGCAAAGAAAAAATATAAGGAAGTGGGCGACCAGGGACACCGGGATAAGCTGATGGAATGCGAGGGCCGGCTGATGGTTGAGGTCTATGATATGATATCGTCCATGATTTTGGATTCTGATTTTAAAGAGGAACGGGACGATATTATGAAGCATATACGGAGACTGGCTGATGCGTAAAAGGAGCGGCAGTAATGCCGTTCTTTTTATGTAAATGAGACCAGAAATTTTTATTACAACCATGATAAAATTAAGATGTGGATAAATCCATAGACTTCCATATTTTTATCCTGTACCTCCTTCCTGCACGCACGCCCTTAAAAGAAACTGTATTTATACAGGAGGATGAAAAGCGGATGCAATTTCCGGCGTGCGTGTTATGCACTTGTGGTTATGCTGCCTATATTATAGGTGGCGCAGGTGTATTTGCAGAGCGCCGCTGCTGATGTTGGCGTGGCTGATTTTCCCAACAGAGAATAACAATGCCGGTAAGGAAAAAGAAAAAACCAACCGGAATAGCAAAAGGTGGACTGTATGGCGCGCAGAAATTCCACCTAATGGAATGTAGTTCAACGGTAGAACGGGCGTACACATGAACTGGCGCGTTGTTGGTGGTTCGAATCCATCCATTCCGTTTACCCCGGCAGTGGTCCATCTGCCTAAATCCATACCTGCGGCGGCAGGTCAATAAACACGACCAGGAGGATAAAACATGCAGAAACTTATTGAAACCTTGAAATCATTTGGAATTGAGATTCCGGCAGACAAGCAGGCTGATGTGAAAAAGGCTTTGTCAGAACATTATAAGAACATTGCCGAACACAATAAGGCAGTTTCCAAGCTGGAGACTGACCGTGACACCTGGAAAGAAAAGGCCGAGACCGCAGAGGAAACATTGAAAAGTTTTGATGGAATCGACCCAGCGCAGGTCCAGACGGAGCTTGCCACATGGAAGAAAAAGGCTGAGGAAGCCGAGAAAGAATATAACCGAAAAATCGCAGAGCGTGATTTTGAGGACGCCATTACGGCTGCAATTAAAGAAGCGAATGGAAAAAACACAAAGGCAATCCGTGCGCTTCTGGACATTGAATCTCTGATGAAATCCAAGAATCAGAATGAGGATGTGAAAAAGGCCCTTGACGCTTTGAAAGAAGCAGAAGACAGCAGTTTCCTTTTTGTGGATAAGGCACAGCTGCAGGCTGAACAGAATGCGGCGAGATTTGCACCGCCGTTTACGAAGGCGAGAGGGCCGCAGACACCGCCGCCGGGAAAGAAATACAGCATGTCGGAGCTTATGAAGATGAAGAATGAAAATCCGGGGCTTGACATCACGCAGTACATGTAACAGAAGAAACCGACCACGCATTAGGAGTGTGGCCGCTAACCTAAATCCCTTAATAGTTATGGGTAGAAAGGATATTTTTATGGCTTTATTTGACACAAAAAACTTTAACGGCGAAGTGTTCGGGGCCTATGTAGACAAGGTCCCTAACCTCAACCGGAATGAACTCTTGAAGTCTGGTGCAATTGTGGAGAAATCACAGTACGCTTCCATGCTCCCGGACCAGACCGGAGGAAATTATATTACGATCCCTATTAAGGCGAGAATCGGCGGAACGCCTGAGAATTATGATGGCTCCACAGATATCACGGCAGATTCCAGAGATACGTTTACACACGGGAGAGTTGTTGTTGGGCGTGCACATGGATGGACGGAGAAAGACTTTTCCACGGACATTACAGGAGAAGATTTCATGGCAGCCGCCGGAGAGGTAGCCGAGTATTGGGACGACATTGATCAGAAAACCCTTTTATCTACATTGAAAGGGATCTTTTCCATGACCGGGACCGCTAATCTGGAATTTGTAAACGGTCATACCTATGATGTTTCCAGTGAAGCTGATAGCAATAAGTTTAATGAGACTACTCTTAACAATGCTATCCAGAAAGCCCTTGGAGACAATAAGTCAAAGTTTTCTCTTGCAATCATGCATTCCCAGATTGCGACAAACCTGGAGAACCTTAAGCTGTTAGCGTACATGAAGGGCACGGACGCAGATGGTATTGAAAGAGATCTGACACTTGCCACTTTGAACGGGAGGACAGTGCTTGTTGACGACAACATGCCTACCGAGCTTGTGACTGTGCCTGAAAGCGCAGAAGGTAAGGGTGATGGTTATACATACACCAAATATACAACCTATGTATTAGGTGCCGGGGCGATTGAGTATACGGATTGCGGTGCAAAGGTTCCTTATGAAATGGGAAGAAACCCGTCAAAGAATGGCGGAGAGGATACCTTGTATAGCCGCCAGAGAAAGATTTTCTCCCCTTACGGTATTTCCTTTAAGCAGCCCTCTTTCATATCCCCTACAGATTCACAGCTTGAAGTCGGAACTAACTGGAGCCTGGCAAACAATAACGCATCGGCGACCAAGGATCAGAAGTATTTCCCGGTCAAGGCCATTCCGATTGCAAGAATCATCACAAGGGGCTAATCATGGCGTACACAGATTACACCTTTTACAAAGATCGGTACTTCGGGACTATCATCCCGGAGGCCGATTTCCCCCGTCTCGCCGAGCGCGCCAGTGACTTCATCGACACCATAACCTTTGACCGGTTAGCGGACGGTCTACCCTCAAACGAGCGTGCCTCTGTCAAGGTGAAGAAAGCCGTGTGTGCGGTGGCGGATGCGCAATATCAAATTGAGCTGGCCGAAAAGCAGGCTCTTAGTGCGGCACAGGGTACATCAACCACATCGGGAGTTGCGGCCGGGACAACGGGCGTGATTACCAGCAAATCATCCGGATCTGAATCCATTTCCTTTGCCTCTCCGTCTGAACTGGCTGGGAGCGCAAAGGAGTGGTCAGCTATTTACACGGCGGCCGGGAATGCAAAGGAAACCAATAAGCTGTTGACGGAAACGGCAATTCCGTATCTGTCCGGCGTTAAGGATGATAAGGGGGAATGTCTGCTATATGCAGGAATAAGATGAAGATTCCAAATATTATCAAAAGATTATTCTGTAAACACAGCAAAACAGCCTATCTGCGCTCATATCTTGACGACCACCCAAACGGCGGATATATCACCCGTCATATCTGGAAGTGTAAGGAGTGCGGAAAGGAGATTATAGGAGGTAAATAAATGGATTTTGGAATTACAGGCATTGCGGCAATCACTGTTATTTGCTTTTTGATTGCGCAGGGTGTAAAAGCTACATCTATTGACAACAAATGGATTCCTGTTATCTGCGGCATGATTGGCGGTGCTTTGGGAATCGCAGGAATGTATGTCATGCCCGAATATCCGGCAAATGATGTTATCACGGCGGCGGCCGTTGGAATTGTGTCTGGATTTGCGGCAACCGGCGTACACCAGGCCTATAAACAGATTAAGCAGTAAATTAATGGGGGATATCACATGTATGAGGCAACCGTGACCGTATTCAACAAATACAAATCAAAAACCGCCTTTATGTGGTATCCCCATGTCTTAACCGGTGTAAACGTGGTAGCGGATAAGGGCCAGATGCTTAAGCAGTACGGGCCGGACAATAAAGACAATGCGGAGCTTCATGTGGCGTACATGGAAATGGACGGGAAAAAGGTTATTATTGACGGAATGACCGGGGATCCGATTCTTAATACTTTGGGAGAGCCGATTTCCTGGCTTAAGCCGGAGGACTGGAAAAAGCAGGTCAATGATCTTCTGGCTGACACCATTACATTTAATACCGGAGACTTTTTCTGGATCGGCGAATGGGACGGCGGCCCGGTGAATGATGAAGATTATTTCATTGGCCGGAACGAGGGCTTTTACTCTTACATGAACAGCGAACATGATTTCGTGTATCTGGTATCCGGTATCAGCCTTCCATATACTTTGATTCCGTATTTTCCGATATTGGGGGAGTGATTATGGCAAAGACAGTACATTTTAAAAGCTTCTCCATTGTCCAAGGTGACATCAAGATAAATCTGAACCTTGACCGGTTCAGTAAGCAGTTCCAAAAGGCACAGTATGAGCTTGACGGAAACGTTATGAACAGCATGGTTCCGTTCATGCCGCATAATACCGGATTATTTATTGATGTGACCAGGGCGGCGAGTGCGGCTATACAAGGTTCTGGAAAGGTATATGCTGCTTACGGACCGGAGAAAGACGAAGAAGGCCGAGGCGGATATGGTAGGTTTCTTTACGAAGGAAAAGTCATGGTTGACGAAGAAACCGGATCTCCATGGGCTAAGAAGTCTCATAAGAAAATAGTCACGGATCGCCCTTTGCGGTATACAAGGACCCACAATCCGCAGGTCACATCACACTGGTTTGATGCCGCTAAGAAAAAAGACTTGGACAAGTGGGTGAAACAGGCTAAGAAAACGGCAGGAGGTGGTTAATTGCAAAAGGAAGAACCAAAGCCGATTGGCGAGGATGTCGGAGGATTCGAGGAAATCACGCAGGCGGTAAGAGTGCTGCTGAATCAATTTCCGGGGCTTTCCGAAGATGAAGAAGTGAATTTTGAGACATTCGAGGACGGAAACAATCTAATCTTCTCGAACGACAGCGGAGCCTTGGTATACAACGAGAAAGAGGACGTTACCGGCGGCGTGTCGCAGGAATGCCGTTACCCGTTCTATCTGGTATACCGCAGAACCCTCACCACCGAGCGTGGAAAGCTGATAGCTTATCAGTTTCTTGACACCTTCGGGAAATGGCTCTGCAAGGAGCCTACTGTCTACGAACACACAAAACCCCCGGCGGAATATCCAAAGCTTTCCGGCGGCCGGAAGATAACACGCATCCGGCGCAACCTTATTTACGGGCAGGATCCGGCAGAGGACGGGACGCAGGACTGGGTATTGCCGGTGATTGTGGAATATACGAACGAATTTTAACAACTGTAAACACACCGACCACGCAAGCAGAGCGTGGCCGCTAACCTAAAATCCCTTTTAAAAGTTATGGGTAGAAAGGATATTTTTATGCCTCAATGGACTTACGCCGAAGGAGATGCCAAAAGAAAGGACTTTATGACCTTTTGGATCACCGACGGAAAAACGGACACAATTTCAAAAAGCAATCTTGCCATTATCGGCAAAGGAATCGAGGATATGCCTATTTCCTCCAATGCGGAGACCGAAGAAAGCCAGGATGTACTCGGAAACAACAATTTCGAGATTACCGGCTACGCCAAGAGCATGACCGTAGAACCGATGAAAGTATCCGGAGAAGATAAGTATTCCCAGCACCTTGATGATCTCTTTGAGCGTGATGCAACGCTTTCAGAACTCCACAATCAGTATTTATGCGTTAAGCGGTATAAGACCGATTCAAGCGGAAAAGCCCGTGCCTGGGTGCAGGAGGGCGTAGTAGAGCCTGGAGACTTCGCAACCGGGTTGAACGGGGTTGCAACGGCTCACACGGTACATTATGTGGGTTCTAAGACCTTTGGTGTCGTAGATCTGGATACATTGGAATTTACACCGGATGGAGCTGCAGCCGCATCACTGGATGATTTGTTGTAAGGAGGACGCATGGATCACACAATTATAAGCATCGAAAGCCCGGTAAAGTATTACGACTTTAAGGATCAGCACGGAGATATCCTGTCAACACTTCGGTTCGTTCCGTCTGATATAGACATTTTTGACCGGGCAAAGGAAGTATACAATCAGATTTCCGCCATGGAAAAAGAATTGTCTGAAATCCATAACCAGGAAATGTCTGAAGATGCCGTGTTGGAAATCAAAAATAAATACGCTAAGGAAGTCAAAGAGTCTCTTGACAAGCTCTTTCATTCCGACACATCCGGCTTTTTTGAAATCGCCGGACCATTCACCCCAATGGAAAACGGGCAGGTTTGGGTAATGGTGCTTGTTGAAAAGGCGGTTGAAATCATTCGGGAGGTTATGCCTAAGAACATACAAAAAGTAGAACAGGAATCCAACAAGTATCTGGAAAAGTACAAGGCCGCACCCGGTAAGTACCCCTTTCCTACGGCATGATTTTATATAATCTTCCGAAGTCTTTGAATGTTGGTGGAATTGATTATGAAATAAGAGAGGATTACAGGGCGGCCCTGGACATCCTCTCTGCCTTTAATGATGATGATTTGACCGACAGCCAGAAGATACAAACAGCTATAGAGATTCTTTATTATCCGGCCGTTCCGCCGGAGGAACATCTTGAAGAAGCTTATGAAAAGGCCCTGTGGTATTTGGACTGCGGAATTGAACCGGATGATACGCCAAAACCCCGAACAATGGACTGGGAAAAGGACGCTCCTATTATTTTCCCACAGGTGAATAAAGTAGCCGGATTTGACGTTAGAAAACCCGTGCTTATCCACTGGTGGACGTTCTACGGGTGGTTTATGGAGATTGAGGACGGGCTGTTTTCACAGGTGCTTGCTATCCGGCAAAAGTTATCAAAAGGAAAGAAGCTGGAACCATGGGAACGGGAGTTTTTAAACAGCAATATGAAGCTGTGTGAGCTGAAGCAGACGGAAAAATCCGTAAGCGATTCGGCAGAGGATGATTTTAATTACTTTTTTGAGTTGTTGAAGTGAGGCGGGGTAAGTGAACGGACCGGACGGAAGTGTAATAATTGATACAAGTTTTGATACAAGCGGCGTGGATACGGGGGTCAAGGAAATCCAAAATACCCTCACTTTGTTAAAAAATTCTTTTTCCTTGATTCCTAAAACAATTAAAAATATTCCCAATATTATCAGTCATACCTTTGAACAGATCCCTAAATCGGTCAATAAGGTGTCTCCCAGTTTAAACAAATTGCAAGATGAAATTGATCGGTATGCGGAAGCTTTATATTATGCAGAACGTGCAGGATACGGACTTGGTGACGCACCCTATGATAAAGCTTATGCAGGACTTCAAAAAGCTAAAGAGAGCGCTGACAATTACAGAAATACTTTGCTGAATGTTCAAAAGATTATCACGGGTCCGGGAAATGTATTCTCAAAGATTTCGGCTTTATGGAGGGGAGTAAAAAAACAGACATTAGGAGTTGATAACGCTCAAAAAAAGGCGAATAAGAGCGGAAAGGATCTAAATAAAACAATCAAGAATACGGAAAGAACATCAAGAGGAGCAAGTAGGGGTATTGGAAGGATGCTTGCCACATCCTTGCTTTTCAGCACAGTATTTAGGACCATATCTCTTGTCACAAACGGGATGAAAGAAGGAATCCAGAATCTGGCGCAGTATTCCAATGACACAAACAAAGCGCTTTCTCGTTTGATGTCTGCCATGACCAGACTTAAAAATTCCTTTGCCGCCGCCTTTGCCCCATTGGTTCAATTTGTGGAACCTGCACTGACAAGATTTATCAACCACTTATCCAAAGCCGTTACATACCTTGGAAAATTGTTTGCCGCCCTTACCGGAAAAGAATACTTTGAACAGGCGATAGAAGTCCAACAAGATTATGCGGAATCATTGGATAAAACAAAAGATTCTGCGAAGAAAACCCAAAAACAACTTGCGGCATTTGATGAACTTAGTGTTTTAGACTTTGGAAAAGACGAAGATGAAACCGATAAGTCCGAATTAAAGCCGGAGGACATGTTTCAGACGGTGCAGATAGAATCCAATATCAAAGCGGCCGCACAGAGAATCAAAGCGATTCTGGCCGGATTGTTCGGCCCCCTTAAGCAGTCCTGGGACGAAAACGGCCCCTACGTACTGGATTCATTAAAGTATACCGCATCTTCCATTAAACAACTCGCATCGGACATGGGCTCTTCCTTTATGCAGGTGTGGAATGCTGAAAACTATGGAAAAAAGATAACGGATGATCTGCTTATCACATTTGGAAATCTGGTTCGCACAGTTGGAAACCTTGTAGTACAGTTTGACAAAGCTTGGGTGTCTGGTGAGACTGGAACCAATATTTTAAGGCATATCGGGGACTTGATACTGGAAATTACCGGATTTTTCCGTGAAGCGTCTGAAAGCATTATGAATTGGTCAGAAACAATAAACTTTTCTCCGCTTTTAGTAGCTTTTGACGGAATCTTAGTTGCATTAAGGCCAATTGTAAATGATGTAGGGTCTCTTCTTTTATGGCTCTTAAATAATGTGTTACTTCCTATCTCTAAGTGGGGAATTGAACAGGCCATACCAAGTGTGTTTAATCTTATTTCGGCGGCACTGAAAGCATTGAAAAGTGTCGTTGAGGCATTGAAGCCAACAGCCATGTGGCTTTGGGAATCATTTTTGAAACCGTTAGGAGAATGGACAGGCGATCTTATTATTGCGGCATTTAAAAAGCTTGTGGAATGGCTGAATAAGTTTTCTGATTGGGTAGGAAATAATCAAGAAAAAGTAAAGTATATTACAATCTTAATTATTTCATTTTTTGCCGCTTGGAAAATTACAAAGCTAATTTCAGAAATCTCGTTGATGATTACCGCTATAACTACATTAGCTGGAATCTTATCAATGTTTGGAATTAGTTTAACCTCTATTATTGCAAAATTGGCATTAGGAGCACTGCAATTTATGGCTTTAACGGCTGCAATTACGGGTGTTATTGCGGTGATAGCTATACTTGCAACAAATTGGAGTAAGATGTCTCCCTCTGAAAAAATTATATCAAGTATCCTTGCGGCCGCGGCGGCTGTAGGAGTTTTAGCCGTTGCTTTAGGCGCAGTAAAAGGAGCGGCAGGAGCGGCTATCGTGGCGGCAGCATTGGCCGCAGGAATAGCAGCGGCAACGATAGCGATTAATGCAGGAAAAAGACAGGTTGCAGCTTATCAATCGGCCGGAGGTTCTTCTCGTTCCGTCTACCCCACTTCCGCTTATTCCGCAGTACCCTACCGGATGCCACGCCTTGCAACCGGAACCGTAGTACCGCCAAGGGCCGGGGAGTTTGCGGCCATCCTTGGAGACAACAAGAGAGAAACGGAGGTTGTTTCTCCGCTGTCTACCATGAAACAGGCATTGAAGGAAGCTTTGTTTGAAAGCGGAATGAACGGAAATGGAAATATTGAGATTAAGTTTACCGGGGACTTGGCACAGCTTGCACGTATCCTCCGCCCACAGATTGAAATGGAGGGCCGCCGTGTGGGTGTCTCCATGGTAGAGGGAGGCTGACCATGATTAAGGTAGACGGAAAAGATTATGATGTGATTGTCACAGATGTAAGTCTTGACACAGAATTTATTTATAAGTATGCGGAGCGTAATGAAGATTATGATTTGCTTTATGAACTGGGGGCCGTGTTTTTCAACCAGTCGATAACCTTTGGAACCGGGAAAAGCGGAACGGATTTCTCCCGGTTGTGGGATCTTCTGTCCAGTCGGTCAAAGATAGATTCTGGTACCGGGCACAATGTAGAGATCTGGACACCGATTGGAAAGCTAACCTTTCTCATGTACCCTAATTCCGTAACAGTAAAGATGATAAGGGAAAAGGGAAATGACACATGGTGGACTGGTATGAACGTGAAATTTATTGCTGTGAAGCCTGCGAGGAAGTAAATGAGAACACAATGTGAGATTGTAAATGAACTGATTGACGTGGGCGCAAAAGGCGATAGTTCCCCAAGCGTCACACACAATCAGTCATTTGCAGACATTTTACTATTAAAAGAGGATAATGCAGACAGAGCGCCCACAATGACGATGGAGTGGAATTATTCTATTTTGGATGGGACTATGGGACACTTGCCGGATAACCTTGAAAGTGCACAATATCCATATTTTTCTGATTCCGTGTCAGATGAAAACGGGGACTTTGAAACACCTCCGGTTCTGGAAGTAGAATTTGAAGAAAACCATTCAAGCGCCGGACTTTCCGTTCTATTTGACGGTGCATATCCGGAAGAAATAAAGGTTACTTGGTATGGACTGGATAATAAAATTATTTCAGAAGTGACCTTTTATCCGGAGGATAAGTATGCAGTTCTTAATAATAATGTAGAGAATTATCGAAAAATCAGAATAGAATTTGTTTCTACAAAGATTCCTTTCCGGTTTTTAAAAATCCTTAACATTGATTATGGTATTAAATTGAACTGGACAGGCGAGAGCATTATAAAGGCTACCATCACAGAGGAATTAGATCCTATCAGTTCGGAGCTGTCCATCAATACGCTTGATCATACCATTTACAGTGCTGACAAATCTTTTAATATTTTGAATCCCCAGGGGATTTATAAATTCTTTCAGCCAAAACAGAAAATCATTGTCCGAGAAAAGATTGATGATGAGCTTGTGGAAATGGGAACCTTTTATCTGGACACCCAAAGCAGCTTAAGCGAAACACAGATTTCTTTTCACGCTATAGACGCTCTCGGCATCTTGGACAAGTCGCAGTTTAAAAAGGGGAAAATATATGAGGATGTATTGGCCGGTGATATCATAGCAGAAATTATGGATTCGGCCGGCTGGGAAGATTATACCGTAAGCAGCGAGATAGCAAGTGTGCGAATGAGCGGACATATCCCGATTTGCTCCCATAGACAGGCACTGCAGCAAGTAGTATTTGCGCTTCGCGCGGTGGCTGATTGCAGCCGAAGTGATAAAATAAAAATTTACCGTCAATCAAGGAATGTAACTTATAGGGTAAAAAGAGACCGAATTTTTATAGGTGGAAACATCCAGGTAAAGAATTATATATCGGATGTGGAAATTACCACCCACCACTATGAGCTTAAGAATGAAGAAACCAAAATTTTTGATGGAACCTTGCAGGAAGGGTTGAATGAAATTACATTTTCACAACCTTCGGTTATTTCTTCTTTAAGCGCAGGAACGGTTATTGAAAGCGGAGTGAATTATGCGGTAATACAAATGCAGTCACAAGGGAGCTGCATAGTCATGGGTAAGCAATACGAAGATCGTACATCTACCTATGTTGCATCAGATCCTTATATTCCTGCAGGAGAGACACGAAAGAGCATCCAAGTGCCTTCTGCGACTATGGTCACAAAGGATAATGTTTATCTCTTGGCGGAAAGTCTTTTCAATTATTATAGCCTAAGGAAACAGGCAAATAAAAAGATTCTTCTGAATAATGAAAAGGTTGGTGAATGGATCGACATCCAGAGCCAGCAAGGAATGTATGTAAACGGTGGAATTGAAAAACAGGTAATTGATTTAACTGGAGGCTTTCTGTCCGAATTATCCATAATTGGGTACAACACAGTGGATGCATACTTATATTATACTGGTAAAGAGATACATACCGGAGAAGAAATAGGGGTGATTTGATGGCTTTTGAAGTAAAAGAATGGACTGACCGACAGGTACAGTATCCCGGCAGGCGGAAACTAATTCAGACCATTATTGAAAATGTATATGACATTGAGCGTGCGGAAGGAACCGTGTCAGAACCCGGAAATGCTTTTGATGCGGCTAACATGAATGATTTGGAAGCAAGAATCAAGGCGGCATTTGAATCTATCCGGGATACAGATATTTTCGTAGTGGATAAAAATAACCATTTTACGGCTGAAAAATTGGACAGGGTACTTGACGAACTTTTTATGTTTGCCTCTAATGGTAAAAAGCTTATCGCTGAAGCTGTTGGAGGCAGTGCAAGTAGTTCTTTTCGGGATTTAGCCAATATTATTAATAATGGTAAAAAGAGTATAGCAAACGCAGTAGGACAGACGAAAGCCGGAACGCTTAAAGGCACAGAGAACTTTTCTCAAATTGCTGACTTTATTTCGAAAAATAAATGCAGTTTTTCTGTAGATGGAAGCCAATATTTAGTTGGTGAAGCATTTCCTGGAAACAATAAACTTTGGGAAAGAAGAATTAACTTTAATTTTGGGTTTACTCCGAACAGGATTGCAACAGTTGGACCTGAAATAACATTTGGTAATAGTGGTAATGGCTTTTATTCTAATTTTGGAGGAGGAGATACCAACTATTCATCTCAAGTAGATCCAGGAAAATATAAAATTGGAATTAAGGATTTAACATCTAAAGGCTTTACTATATGGTATAAAAACGGGAATCCTTCCACGGATATGATTTTACAATCCGGAACAATCTATTTCACTGCTTACAGGGTGCCATAATGATATTTATATACGATCGAAATCTATTAGACATTACAACCGCAAAAGAAATTATATCCAAAATCCAGAGCACAGGTTTTTCTTCCCTTTCGGATTACGAAAAAGAACAGTGGGCCAATGGATTCAAAGGAACCTTGAACTATACCGATATGAACCGTATTGAAGGTAATATTTCCGAGATTTCTCAAATGTTGGGTATTGAAGTTTCAAATCCAAAGATTGATTGGGATATGGAATCCATACCTACACAATCAGACTTTGAAAGGATTCGGAATAACACGCAGTTAATACGGGAAAATTGCGGTTTTCAAAATATGCCTTATGTCCCGGAACTTCCGTTGAACCGTTATGACAAAATTAACGATATAGAAAAGATATTGTTTTATGTTTATACCATATATTCACCGGAGATTCCACAGTATTACATTGATGAAATTTACATCGATGAAGAAATAGGAGATATATAATATGGCTTTCCAGAAAAAAGAATGGCTTAGACGAATTGTAGAGTTTCCGGGGAGAAGAAAAATCACTCCCTCCGGGATAGAAAATGTATATAATATTGAGCGTGCAGAGGGGGATGTATTACAGGCTGGGGATGGATTTACAAAGGAGAATATGGATGATTTGGAAGAAAGAATTGCAGCAGAATTTAAAGTCACACAGTCCCTCGCGCCAACGGAAATTATACCTGCAAATTCAGACTTGGATGATTACGTTGAACATGGATGCTATCGTGTCAGAAATAGTAGTGATGCAGGCACAATTGGGCACTCCCCAGTCACAAATCAAGGGTATATGTTAAGCGTATACAGTATATACGGACCTGATATTCATGTGGCAACTACGCAGGTTGTTCAACTTTATCGTTGGCATACTTATTCCAGGTATCGTTATGGCAATAATCCTTGGTCAGACTGGGAATATAAGGAAGCCCCCATGACTGGCGCAACCGCAAGCGCGGCCGGAAAAGCAGGATTGGTTCCGGCTCCCCCGAAAGGCGCACAGGGAAAGGTTTTGAAAGGTAATGCGACTTGGGGAGATGCTGAAATTGCGTACCGCGGAGCTTATGCGGACTTCCCGGCAACAGGAAATCCAAATCTGTTATACATAGATGACACTGTAGATCCGCATCTTATGTACACCTGGAATTCCAGTACCTCGAAATACGTTCTCACCGGCGGCGCAGGCGGAGCGGACGGCTCCAGTATTGACATACCCATAACATTACCTGCGTCCGGCTGGACAGGTACCGCTGCCCCCTACTCCCAGACCGTAACCGTCCCACAGATACGGGAGAGCATGACACCCCTGCTGTTTTTTTCGGGCACAGGCGATGCCGCCCAATATGCCTACAGTCTTATCACCGGCTATGAGGCCGGATATGCGCAGATGACATTTTCTGCGGCTGACAAGCCGCAAGTGGACATCCCGATTACTCTTAAAGGTATCCCGGCGCAGCAGCTGGAGTTTGCCGATAATACGGTTGTGGTGGTTGTGCCAGCGGATGGCTTTGCGCTAAACGAGGATGTAGGACGTTATGAGCAGACTATTACCGTCGAGGGTATGACACCCGGCATGGGCGGTATGTTTGATATTGTTAGATCCGGCCCTGTGTTGAGTGTAGAGGAATCCAAGATTGTATCCAATATTACGGACATTATACGGTTGGAGGATGCAATCAAAATCGTATGTCTGGAGCCGCCAGAACAGCAGTATATGCTTGCTTTGTATGGGACGTTTACCCAGGCTACCGAGGGGACTACTCTGCTTGCAGGGATGCAGGGGTGGTTTGATAAGGTGGAGGAGCTGGAGGCAGGCAAACTATTTTATATTGACCACAAGATAGTAACAAAGGCAGATTCCGGCTCCGCCCCCTGGAGTGCGTATGGAACTAAAAGTATTGCCGTTGCTTCGGCTACGCCTGTTTCGGCACAAATAATCGGAGCATCAAATTTTTATGGTTCCGTGACGCTTAATGCTAATTCTGGCGCAGTGTATGTTTATGGAGCAATCGCAGGAGAGTATACAATCAGAGTTTTGTATGCTCATACAAGTTAAATAATTTAGGAGGCGATGATATGTCAAACATAGCAAGCCCGGGCAGCGGTGGGTTGGAATTAATGCAGAGAATTGAAGTATTAGAAAAAATCATGGAATATGAAGAATTCCAAGTAACCGTCTCAAGTGCAAACGAAAATGTTATGACGGCTAAAGGGTACAAGAAAAATGGAGTTGTTGTTATTGATATAGGATTAAAAGCAGGTGCTTATGCACTTATGAATTTTGGAATACCGGAGAAATACGGATCGAAAAGTAAAATAGAGGGAAGTTTTACACCCATTGGCACAGGATCCGATGCCGGTAAGTGCGCTGGCGTGCAAATAGATGGTACATCTGGGTTTGTGTGGATTACCAGTGCTTTAACAGCAACATGCCATGCAAGTATTGTTTATCCGATTTAAAAAGGAGGCAAATCATGCAATATATAGGAAATGTATTGGGGGGGGGTAATTCCTCCAGCCTTGCACTATTACAGAGGATTGAAGAATTAGAGAAAAGAAATAAAGAACTGAAAACACAAGTCAATCAAATCGTTGGTAGATTTGGCACAATTGATTGCTCCACGGTATCAAGCATTATACACAATACAACTTTTGCTGCTGCGCTTGCCACGGCCAGGACAAAGTCACTTATAGGGTTTACGGCGTATTACTCAATTAGTGATGCCCCGGCTAATATCCCTACTGGATTTTTAATATATCTCCGCAATAACACGCTCGGAACTCAAACAGCATTATTGGCACTTTACTCCAACAAGATGGCAATTGGCATGATGGCAAGCGATGGAAAAATTACCTGGAAGGATATAACTTGAAAAGGAGAATAGATATGAATAATTTGATTGGGGGGGGGCAGCTGCCCTTGCACTTTTACAAGGGATTGAAGAATCAGAAGAAAAGCTTACTGTCTATGGAGGAAATTTCCCGGGCGTGAATCTTGTAGGAGGAGAATATAAGGAAATTGCGCAAATAGAAGTACCGCCCGGTACATATTTGCTGATTGGCTCAAGCCAATTAAATGTATCCGTAGATAGTACATTTGTTTTGAGTTTAGATAACAGCGTAGCAATAAGGTTTTCCGGTTTAGGCGGCGGAGGTGCAAGTGCATCTATTGTTAAAAAAACAGATACAAATAAAATTTTCCGCATGTCGATGTATAAATCATCAAATATAAGTACGCCAGTCCAAAATGCCGGAACCTATTTTCAAGCCATCAAAATAAAATAAGGAGGCAAACCATGATAAACCCAAAAACAGGCACAACCTGGGCACCGGATATACGCCCGGAAGCGATAGAAGAATTTGACGAAGAAACATCAGACGGAGCAATTGCACAATACAAGGCAGTTGACAATCACCCGTTCCTTAACAAAGTATTGGATAAGATGGCGTTTTTTAGGACACACGCTGGAGCTGTCTGGTACAATCTGCTTGATCGGAAAACCCTGCTTGCGAAGCTTAATGAGATGGATGCGGAGATAGGAAAAAGAAAAACGCTTAAATACGTTATAACGGAATCTGCCAATCTTACTATTGGAGCGACAAGATACGCTATATTTCCAGCAGACAAAATACCGGGGACGAGAAATTACTTGTTTGCAACCATTATGACATGGGGATCATCAAATACGGTATTTTCCGTCGCTGGGCGTGACAGGACTTTTTGGATAATAGGGGATCCGGATAAAATCGTGAATGGTATACAACTTAGGCTCTGGTATGCGGAATGATATATGAATGGAGGAAAAGCAATGGAAAACGTAAAAATAGAAGAAAACCGCTTGGTACCAGATATAAGGCCGGAAAATATTGAAACAATAACTGAGACCTATACCCCGTCCGGGGGGGTGAACAGACAGCAGCATATAAAATCCTAAATGTCCACCCAATCATAAACGGGATTTTGGACAAGCTGGCCTTTTTCCGTACTCATGCGGCGGCGGTGTGGTACAACAAACTCGGCAATGTTACCCTTAAACAAAAATTAGATGCGATGGACGAAATAAGTGGAACTAAAGTAGGCATGATAAACACATCCAAAGTTTTAAAAGCACGTACTTTCACAAATGCAACATCCACATATTCTGCCACGCAAAACTGTTGGGTACAATTGGCGATCAAAGCAGGGGGCGGCACAGGCGGAAATGCTACCATAAACGATGTTCAAGTTGCTTCTTTTTACACGGAAGGTAGTTATACAGAATTTGTGAGTTGCTATCCACTGAAAAAAGGAGATGTTTTAAAGGTTACAGGGAATTCAACTTATCAAGCCAGTTATGTGGTTTATGGTTCACATTGATAAAAAGAGGTGCGTATTATTTGCAAGGCTCTTTTGTGTTTTGACTGTTAAGGAGGTGAGGAAAATAGGTTAAATAAACTATATAGTAACCCGTCAAATTTGTAAGAAAGAGGAAATTAATATGAGCAAAAAAGTATTATATGAGGGACCCGATCTATCTTATCACAATGGGAATGTTGATATTAAGAGGATTCGTGATGCAGGATATAAAAGAGTAGGATTGCGGGCCGGATACGGCAAGAATAATGTAGATCAGAAGTACGTTACCAATGCATTGGCCTGTTTTAATCTGGGTGTGGCTGTCCTGTTATATTGGTTTAGCTATGCTTATACAACGGCAATGGCGGCGGCAGAGGCCGGTTATGCGGTAGCACAGGCAAAAAAATACTGGAAAAAATGCCCGATTGCCTTTGACTTTGAGTATGACAGCGTAATCTACGCCCGGAAAAATGGTGTTGTAATTACTAAAAAGCTTTGTACAGATATGGCCATAGCATTTTTAAAGGCAGTCAAAGATTCCGGTTATATACCGGTCATTTATACAAACAAGGATTACCTTAAAAATTATTTCGATATGTCGAGGATTACTGCAGAGCTTGGAACTGTATATGTCTGGTATGCCCGGTATACGTCCTCGCTTTCTTCCGGCGAGTTAGAGGATGTTGACATCTGGCAGTATACATCCTCGGGCAGAATCCCGGGAGTTACCAGTAAGGTGGATCTCAATAAGTTTTATACGGATTTTGGGGGGCAGATCCCGGCAGAGCAAAAGCCGGCTTGTAATATCAATATCCTTAATTTCCAACGTGCAGCCAATAAAGACGGTTATCGGGATGCGGATGGGAAAAAGCTTGTAGAGGATGGCATTGATGGGACAAAGACGCAGTATGTCCGGAAGCAGATATTCCTTAAGGCCAAGCTTTTACTCTGGGTAGGCTCCACTGGCGAGCTTGTAAAATGGCATCAGCGGCGTTGTAATGAAATTCTGGGGCATAACCAGACAGTCGATGGCAGATATGGAAAGACATCCAAGAGTGAAACCATAGAGCTGCAGAAAGAACTGGGGCTTGCGATTGATGGCGTAGCCGGGTATAATACTTTACAAGCAGAGTTTTATAATTAATTTGTCACAGATTTTGTCATAAAAGCAGAAACTTCCTGTATTTATAGGGTTTATTGCACTTAAAAATCTAGTTCAAATCCTGTTACTCCGATTTTTAACAAAATCAGATAAAACATATTACTACAGGAGTTGAAAGCTGCGGATATGCAGTAAGGTGTTAAGTGTAAGGACACCGGGAAAGAAAGTTCAACTTCTTTTTGTTATAACTATTTCTTGACAATTCGCAGATTGCTGCGGAATCTATTTCGTCATGTTTCCCAAGCATATTACCACTTTTGTCTTTGAAAATCAATAAGAAGTAAGTATGGACGAATATAAATCATAAATGATAATTGCAGAAACAAGCAAAAGAATTTATTGACAAAGCCGTCTATAACTGCTATATTTTGAAACAGAGCAAAGGCGTTCAACATAGGAGGAGAACGCCTTTTTTTACATCATGGAAAGGAGAGAAGGCATGAGCCACTTTACAAAAAAGGATATCTTAAGACTGGTGGAAGAGGAGGATGTGGAGTTTATCCGCCTGCAGTTTACGGATTTGTACGGGAATCTGAAAAATGCGGCCATCACGGTGAGCCAGCTGGAGCGGGTGCTGGATAACAATTATGTATTTGACGGCTCTTGCGTGGACGGGTTTGTGGATGATAATGACACGGATATGTTTCTATGCCCGGATTTGGACACCTTTGTGATTTTCCCATGGAGGCCTCAGCAGGGAAAGGTTGCCCGTCTCATCTGCGATATTAAGCGGCCCGACGGGACGCCCTACGAGAGCGATCCCCGGTATATTTTAAAGAAGGTTCTGGAAGAGGCAGAGAGCATGGGCTACCAGTTTGACGTGGGCCCGGAATGCGAGTTTTTCCTTTTCCACACAGACGACAACGGGGAGCCTACGACCTTCAGCCATGAACGGGCAGGCTACTGTGATATGAGTCCGATTGATCTGGGAGAAAATGCAAGGCGCGACATGGTTATGACTCTGGAGGAAATGGATTTTGAGGTGGAGTCTTCTTTCCATGAGGTGGCTTCTGCCCAGCATGAGATTGATTTCCGCTATGATGAGGCTCTTTTGACGGCGGATCACATTATGACCTTTAAGCTGGCGGTAAAGGCCATTGCACGGCGGTTCGGCCTTCACGCTACCTTTATGCCGAAGCCTAAAACAGAGGAAAACGGTTCCGGCATGCATACGAATATGTCTCTGTCCCGGGATGGGAGGAATATTTTCCAGGATTCCGCGGATCCCAACGGCCTGAGCAGGGAAGCGTATTATTTTATCGGCGGTATCCTGAGGCACGCCAGAGGAATCACGGCCATCACGAATCCTCTGGTGAATTCCTACAAGCGGCTGTTTCCGGCACAGCAGGCATCAGGCTATATGGCACCGGGTTATGTGGCCTGGTCAGCGGTGAACCGGGCCCAGCTTATCCGAATACCGGCTCAGAGAGGAGAAAATGTGAGGATTGAGCTTCGAAGCCCCGATCCCTCCTGCAATCCCTATCTGGCACTGGCAGTGTGCCTGGCCGCCGGCCTGGAGGGAATAAGGGAACAGATTCTTCCGCCGGATCCGGTGGACAAAAGCAGCCGCAGAATGACGGATGAGGAGCGTAAGGCGAGGGGGATCGCGACGCTTCCGCGGAATCTCTGGGAAGCCTTAAATGCTATGGAAGAGGATGCTTTGGTGACAAAGGTTTTGGGAGAGAAAGTCAGCCGCAGCTATTGTGAGGCAAAGCGCAGAGAGTGGGAAGAATACTGTACACAGGTATCTGCCTGGGAGCTTGATACCTATCTTTATCGGATCTAGTATAGCTTTTGATAAAAAAACGAGCCAATTGCGCGGAATGTTTTTCGAGACGCTGTATTTGATAGTGCTGCGAAGTATTTTGCAGCTTTGGGACTTCTTGGGAAAGGCACTGTAGGGGGGATGTACATGACAAATATTATTGTATTATTTCCGAAGGCGGAAGATGCCGGAAATGTACGCAGCCTCCTGGTGCGACACGGGTTTTCGGTATCTGCGGTCTGTACAACAGGGGCTCAGGCACTGACACAGGCCAATATTTTAGGCGACGGAATCCTGGTTTGCGGTTATAAATATCCGGATATGATTTATTCGGAGCTGCGTGCCTCCCTGCCCTCTCATTTTGAGATGATTCTGGTTGCCTCCCAGCGAGTCCTGAGTGAATGCGGAGATCCGGATCTCATGTGCATAGCTATGCCGATCAAGGTACGTGATCTGTTAAATACCCTGGATCTCATGGCAGAGCAGATAGCCCGTCGGAAAAAACGGCTGCGGCAGAAGCCGAAGGTGCGCTCGGAGGAGGAGAAAAAGATACTCCTTGAGGCAAAAAGCCTTTTGATGGAGCGGAACCATATGAGCGAGGAGGAAGCCCACCGTTATATCCAGAAATGCAGCATGGACAGCGGAACGAATCTGGTAGAAACGGCACAAATGGTATTGAGCCTTATGAATTTTTGATAGCGGCTTTACCCTTTCGAATGAAAGTTTCTCTCAATACCAGTGTGTCGAAGCGGCTTTACCCTTTAGTGCCGTCGCGCAGCGACTTTAAATAGGAGATTTAAGATGAAGTTTACGAAAATGCATGGAATCGGCAACGATTACGTTTATGTGGACTGTACCAGGGAGCCCTTAAAGAATCCCGGGGAAACGGCCCGTCTGGTAAGTGACCGGCACAAGGGCATCGGAGGGGACGGTCTGATTCTGATTCAGCCTTCCGGGGAAGCCGACTTTGAGATGGCTATGTACAATGCGGACGGCTCCTACGGAAAAATGTGCGGCAACGGAATCCGCTGTGTGGCCAAATATGTATACGATCACGGCTTGACAGACAAGACGGATCTGCGGATTATTTCCGGAGGCGCTGTCAAATATCTCAAACTGACCGTAGAGAACGGCAGAGTGTCACAGGTGCGGGTAAATATGGGAGAGCCTGTTTTAGTCCCGTCCCTTATTCCCGTGAAGGGAGAAGGAGAGCGGCTTGTGGCCGAACCGATCACGATTGACGGGCAGAACTATGAAATGACCTGTGTTTCCATGGGCAATCCCCACGCGGTTGTGTTTTTAGAGGATGTAATGAACCTGAAGCTGGAAGAGCTGGGGCCGAAATTTGAGACACATGAGCGCTTTCCGGATCGGGTGAACACGGAATTTGTACGTGTCATTGACAGAGAAACCCTTGAAATGCGTGTGTGGGAACGTGGATCAGGGGAAACTATGGCCTGCGGAACGGGAGCCTGCGCCGTGGCGGTAGCCGCGGCATTGAACGGCTTTTCCGGACGGAGTGTCACCGTCCGTCTTCTGGGAGGAGATCTGCAGATTGACTGGAGCGGGGAAGACAACTGTGTATATATGACAGGTCCGGCAGCCGAGGTATTTCAGGGAGAGATTGACCTGGAAATGCTGCGCCCTTGCGACCATACCCGTTAGTGCCATTGCGCAGCAATTTTACGGAACCGGAATAAGGAGGACATATCATGTACAAGATAAATGACAACTATTTAAAACTGCCGGGCAGTTATCTTTTTTCCACTATCGGCAGGAAGGTGGCAGCTTACTCGGCAGAGCACCCGGAAAAGAATATCATTCGCCTGGGAATCGGAGACGTGACACAGCCGCTGGCTCCGGCTATTATAGACGCTATGCACAAGGCAGTAGATGAAATGGGCCGCGCAGAGACGTTTCGCGGCTATGCTCCGGATCTGGGCTATGAGTTTCTGCGAAATGCCATTTCTGAAGGAGACTATCAGTCCAGGGGAGCGGATATCAAAGCAGACGAAATCTTTGTGAGCGACGGTGCAAAGTGCGATTCCGGCAACATTCAGGAGATTTTTAGTCTGGACAACAGGATTGCCGTCTGCGATCCGGTGTATCCTGTTTATGTGGATACCAATGCCATGGCAGGCAGAACAGGAACCTATGATCCGAAAACGGAGATGTGGAGTGATGTGATCTACATGCCCTGTCTGAAGGAAAACGGCTTTGCTCCGGAGCTTCCAAAAGAGACACCGGATATGATTTACCTGTGCTTTCCCAACAATCCCACCGGTTCCGCTGTCACAAAGGATCAGCTTCAGACCTGGGTGGATTACGCCAATCGGGTCGGAGCGGTGATTATCTATGATGCCGCTTATGAGGCTTACATTTCTGAGGAAAATGTACCTCATACTATCTATGAGTGTGAGGGAGCCAGAACCTGTGCCATTGAGCTGAAAAGCTTTTCCAAAAATGCAGGTTTTACCGGAGTGCGTCTGGGCTATACGGTGATTCCCAGAGACTTGAAATGCGGTGACGTATCGCTGCATGCGCTGTGGGCAAGACGCCACGGAACGAAATACAACGGAGCGCCCTATATCATTCAACGGGCAGGTGAAGCAGTCTATTCCGAAGAAGGAAAGATCCAGCTAAAAGAACAGGTGGCCTATTATATGAAAAATGCCAGAACTATCTGTGAAGGGTTAAAGGAAGCAGGCTATACGGTTTTCGGAGGCGTGAATGCTCCTTATATCTGGTTAAAGACCCCGGATAAAATGACCTCCTGGGAATTCTTTGATTATCTGCTTGGGGCTGCCGGAGTTGTAGGAACGCCCGGATCGGGCTTTGGCCCAAGCGGAGAAGGATACTTCCGGCTGACTGCTTTTGGCTCCTATGAGAATACTCTGGCAGCCCTGGAGCGGATAAAACAGATTTAGAAAATAGTATTGAATCTGAGAGAGATATGGCTTTATAGGTAATTTTCCAATTCGAACAAGAGCAGAAACATTTTAGGTATGAGGGGTGTCATGGAATGAGACGGAAAGGTCATTCCATGGCATTTTCTTTTTGTGAAGAAGCATGAAGTTTTCCCATAGAAAAACATTTACATTGAAATCAGATTTGACTATAATGGTTTGTAGAAAGGCTGTGAGGGCAGAAATAATTCCGCCCCAATGACGCAGGAGGGAAAGCATGGCGGCAGTACAGGTAAAAAAGGCACAGATTCAGGCAGAACAGACCATTTTCGCGCTGGATATCGGAACCCGGAGCATTATCGGAATGGTGGGAACCGTAGAGAATGAAAAGGTCCGGATCATCGCTATTGAAAAGGAAGAACATACGGAGCGGGCAATGATCGACGGACAGATCGAGAATATAGATAAGGTGGCGGCCCTGGCCGGAAAAGTGAAGCAGAGGCTTGAGAGCAAGCTTCATTTTAAGCTGGAGCGCGTATGTGTGGCGGCAGCAGGAAGAGCCCTTCGTACTAAACGGGCGGAATTTGAGATGGAGGTTTCAGGGACGGAGCTTATTGATGACGAGGTGATCAGCCGCCTGGAGGCAGGAGCCATCAGTAAGGCGGAGGAAGCCTTCGACGCGGAAAACCGGGCTATGGAGGACGGCCGCCGTTTCTATCTGGTTGGATATACGGTATGTCAGTACTATCTGGACAAATATATGATTTCCAGTCTGAAGGATCACAGGGGAAAGAATGTGAAGGTGGATCTCATAGCCACCTTTCTGCCAAGCGAGGTAGTGGAAAGCCTCTATACCACTATGAACAAGATCGGACTGGAGGTAGCCAGCATCACTCTGGAGCCTATTGCGGCCATCAATGCGGCTATTCCGGCCAATCTGCGGCTTTTGAATCTGGTGATGGTGGATATCGGCGCCGGGACTTCCGATATTGCGGCCTGTACGGACGGAAGCGTGACCGGCTATACTATGGCAACTGTGGCGGGTGATGAGGTGACGGAGACTCTGATGAAGGAGTATCTGGTGGATTTCCAGATGGCGGAGTCCATGAAAGCCCAGGCGGATCAGGAAGAGGAAATCACTTTTACGGATATTTTGGGCTTTGAGCAGACCATTTCCAGAGAGGAGCTTTTGGAGTGCATTCAGGATACCTCGGATCTCCTTTGCCGTGAGATTGCGGAGAAGATTCTGGAGATCAACGGCAATCCCCCCTCGGCGCTGTTTCTGGCAGGAGGCGGCAGTAAGCTTACGGGGCTTAAGGAGGGACTGACGGCGGCTTTGCAGATGGATGCCAAGCGTGTAGCCATTGCAGGCAATAATTTCCGGACCAGTGCATTTTCCGATGAATATGATCTCAACAATCCGGAGTATGCCACGCCTCTTGGAATTGTGGTTTCTTCGGGGCTGAATCTCATCAATGCCAGCTTCCGGGTGATCTTGAACGGCAGACCGGCAAATCTGTTCCGAAACGGCAGCTTTACGGCTCTCAATCTTCTGATGATGAATGGCTATAGCTTTCTGGATATAATGGGGCGCAGCGGCGCCAACCTGGTTGTAACGGTGAACGGAAAGCGGAAGGTATTCTATGGTACTCCGGTGGAGCCGGCAGCTCTGTTTATCAATAAGAAAGAGGGGCGGCTGTCTGAGATTATACAGGCAGGGGACGAGATTGACTTTACACCGGCTGTTTCCGGCGTGTCGGCCAGGGCGAGTCTTGGAGATATTGACGGGGCGGCGGATGCTGTGGAGCTGACCCTCAACGGAATGCCTGCGGATCTGGAAACGCAGCTGAAAATGGGTGATGTGATAGTGATGAGGCGGCCGGGAGAGGAGGCAGAGCCGGAGGAAGCGGCAGAACCGGAGGAAACGGAAGAAACGGCAGAAACGGATGCTGCGCTTGAGCCGAGGGAGGAGATACCTGAGCCGAGGGAAGAGATGCCTGTTCCGGAGAAGACACCTGGGCCGGAGAGGGCGGTGATGCCGCAGATGGAACCGGAGCCGGAAAAGGTAATTGTTCCGAAGGCAGCAGTGCCGGAAGCGGAAAAGTCAGATATACCGGATCAAGAAGAAGCGCCCAAACCGGTTCTGAATCCCGGAGGAAATTTTGCACAGCGTTCTGTTTTGGAAGCGGCCTCCTCCCTGTCCCGGGCCGTGAAGGGGGAAAAGATGCCTGCACAGCCGCCGGAGATGCATTTTCATCTGAATGGTCTGCCCATCACGCTGCCGAGAAAAGCGGACGGGGCGCCTTATTTTCTCATGGATATGATTCAGTATTCCGGAATTGATCTGAAGCAGCCCAAGGGGCGGATTGTTCTTACGGTCAATGGGATCCAGGGTCTGTTCCAGCAGGAACTGAAGGATGGAGACAATATTCGGATTGAAGAAGAGCTGTAGCCGTTTTCTTACCAAGGCTGCCGGGCGTGAGCGAAGTAATGGTAAATGGGAATGCAGATATGCTCTGTGACAGAGAAAGAAGATAATTTATGAAGATTGCGGATATCCACGTACATGTATTTCCGGATAAGCTGGCAAAAAAGGCGGCTCAATCCATCGGAGAATTTTATGATAAAGATACTTATACAATAGCGAGTACGGATTGTTTGAGCAAAGAATTGGAGGAGGCAGGCATCAGCCGGTGTGTAATCAGCAATTCGGCTACTTCACCAAAGCAGGTTCACAACATCAATACTTTTTTGGCACAAGCGGCCCGTGAACATCCGGGGTATATTGGATTTGGCTCCCTTTATCCGGGAATGGAGGGATATGAGGAGGAGCTGGATCGAATGCAGGAACTGGGGCTCCGGGGGCTTAAGATTCACCCGGATTTTCAGAAAGTTCCCATAGACGCTTCCTGTGGAATAGATATGTATCGCTCGATAGCCAGGAGAGGGCTTCCCGTATTGTTCCATATGGGAGATGACCGCTATGACTATTCTTCTCCTAAGCGTTTGACGAATCTTCTTAGAAAGGTACCGGATTTAAAGGTGATTGCCGCCCATTTTGGGGGGTGGACAATCTGGGAGCAGTCTTTTCATCATCCCCAGCCGGAGAATGTACTTTACGATACTTCCAGCACAATTCCGCTGGTATCACGGGAATTGGTATACCGGATGTTTGATCGCTTTGGGCCGGAACGATTTCTTTTTGGATCTGATTTCCCCATGTGGAAGCCAAAAGATGCGCTGGAACAGCTTTTGAGTTTTGACTTGGGGCAGGATGTGATGGAGAAGATCTTGTGTGGGAATTTTTGTAAGCTATTAGGAGAGGATATTCTCTGATAAAGTATGTACAATGAGTAAAATAAGGCGGTGATTGCATGACCATAGAAGAAATTCTTGTAGGGGAATCCTAAAATGTTGAATTCAAGGTAGATTTACCAGACAAAAGTTTAAAATATATGAAATCTGTGGTTGCTTTCGCCAATGGAATAGGCTGGAGATCACTTCTCCGGGTAAGATTCCTATGGGACAAACATTGGAGCGTATGAAAGAAGGATATTCTCAGATTCGCAATGAAGCGCTTGCTTATGCGTTCTCATATATGAACTTGATTGAACATTGGGGCAGCGGCATTCCTCGTATTATTAGTAAAGTAAAAGCTGCCGGGTTACAGGAGCCAGAGTTCATTGGCGGAGAGGTGGATTTGAGAATTAATATTTATCGAGGTCAGGTTCGGGACAATGACCACAAAAATGATCTTAATAAATCGAAAGCGAACCTTGAAACTCAATTAATTGAGCTCATAATTCGAAATCCAGAAATGACACACAAAATGTTAAGTGAGGAGCTTTCTGTTTCCGCTGCGACTATCAAACGTGCGCTTACAAAATTGCGGCAAGAGGGCAAGGTTATTCGTAAGGGGTCTAATCGTAAGGGCAAATGGATTTTTACCGATAAAAAATAACACAGAATAAAAGAGAGCCGATAATGCTGCAGCATTAGAACGCTCTTTTTACGTGGCATCTTTTATATAAAGCTATTCTGCTTTTCTCATTAGAAAATAATAATTGATTCCGGAGCGGAACAGCCTACTGCGTCCGGACCACCCCATCCTGTGTACTAAGCAGCAAATGACTGTGTTCCAGATAAGTATTCATCTGTTCCATCTATTTCTCCCAGATAAATATTATTCCATCCGGCTCTCGCTGTGTGTGCGCCCTCGGAATAGAGGATTTCTCCGGCTTCGTTCTTAAACAACATAATTCCGCTGTCTCCGTCCCCGATATTTCCTGTATAGATTTCTGCCGACTCTATACCGGCACCGTCATTTGTTCCTGAGACTGTGCCTGTCCCTGTGGGTTCTCTTGTCCGGCATCCTGCTTTATAAGTTCACACTCTATTCCGGTGCCGAATTTTTTCAGGAAAGCTTCCGCTTCCTCCGTAGACATATTGACCCAAATCTGATAATATTCCGGTACTATCTCCAGAATCTCCACGGAGCTTAAAAGTTCTTTATCCTGTGCCCGGCCGTTCCCATCTGTTCCCAGGCGGTAAATATTCAGCAGATCTCCGGTCTGTACATCCGGCGCCATTCCCATAGGTACGGTAAAGCGGTACCGGTTTTCCCCCATAAATTGCAGGGCAAAAGGCCCCCGTCCCATAACCTCTATTTTCTCAGCTTTATGGGAAAATCGGGCAGGATAGGTTTCCATGACGAAGATTTCTTCCCCTTCGTCCGCATAAGTAACAACGCCGTAAAAAGCATTTTCCTCATTGCCGGAATTGGTTTCATCCGACGGATAAGCAAGAAATTGTATGGCAAGGATGACAGAGGCAATGACAGCAGCAATAATCAGAATCCGGGCGGGTTTCCGGTAGCGAAGGACGTTTTTAATCCGCTGTTTTGTGTCAACCTCTCCAAAGGCAAGTGGAATTCCTTTTATGATACGGCGGCCGGAAGCAATGGGGGCATGCTCCCAGATTAAATCTGCAAAGTTTTGTTCCATTTCTCCCAGTTTATAGAGTTGCATTTTTATCCTCCTGATGATAGGCGATCCTCCGCCGGTAAGCTTTTGATATGTAAGCCGCTGCAATTTGTCTAACAGTATTAGACAAGACTGTCAACCGGAAAAACAGGCCGGCAGCTACTTTTAAAATATTAGTACTTGACAATACATAGTAGTAGGTGTAATCTAATAGCAGAAACTAATAATGAGAAATATGGAACCGGAATTTTTAAACAGTATTTCTTGAACGGCATCCGGAACCGGAATGGAGAGGGTACATGAATCCGCAATTTAAAAAAGGGGTATTGGAGCTGATTGTTCTGGAATCCGTGCGCAAAAAGGACATGTACGGATATGAACTGGTGGAGGAGGTCTCACGGGTGATTGATGTGAATGAGGGGACGATCTATCCGCTGCTGAAGCGATTAACCAATGAACATTATTTTGAAACCTACCTGCGGGAGTCTTCCGAGGGACCGCCAAGGAAATATTACCACCTTACTGCGGCCGGAATTCTTTATCGGGATTCTCTGGAGGCGGAGTGGGAAGAATTTCAGACAAGGGTCTGCCGATTTTTGAAGGAGGGAAAGGAACATGAATAAAGAGACATTTTTGGAAGAGCTGCGGGAACACCTCCGGATTCTGGAGGATCAGGAGCAGGAGGATATTCTGGAAGAATATGCCCAGCATATAGATATGAAACTTCAAAAGGGTTTGAGTGAGGAGGAGGCTATTCGTGACTTTGGACCAATGAAGGAGCTGGCGGCGGAGATTCTGGAAGCCTATCATGTAAAACCGGAATTTGATAAGAAGAAACCATCTGCTGTCCGGATGCCGGAGCTAAAGGGAATCAAGATCGCAGACGGCAAAAAGGCTTTCCGAAAGGCCGGCGGTTTTCTGAAAGCCAAGTGCATGGCATGCGTCCGGGGAATCGGCAGAGCATTCCGATGGTTTGGCGGGAAATGCCGGGTGGCCGCAGCTTGGATTACAAAACCGTTTTCTAAGGAAAAAGCTTTGAAAGAGACAGGAGACGAATTTATGTATGGAGAGACAGTGACGCTTCAAGCTCAAGAAAGATTTTTAAACCAGGGCCATGAACAGGCTGCTGCCGGGCAAACGGGGAGCAGTCAGGAAAAGGCTTGGACAGAAACTGGCATAGAGATGAGACAAAAGCCGAAAAGGAGTGTTCTAGCCGCTGTTTTTCATGGAATCAAAGTGACATGGGATCTGTTTGCCGCTTTTTGTATCTGGTGGCTGCGCTTGTTCTGGAATCTGGCCTGGCTGTTTATGGCAGCGTTCTTTGGATTTTTTACCATGCTTATGCTGATGGGACTGGGCGCAGGAGTGGTTTTGCTTCCCCAGGGATATCCCGTAGCAGGAATCCTGCTTATCTGCCTGGGGGGAATGCTCTGCTTTGGTGCTTTATCCTGCGGTTCATTCAGCTTGCTGATACGGAAGAACAAGGAGAAACCGGAAGAAATAAGCGAAGAAAAGGCGGCAGTATCACTTAGTGAAGAAATAGAAGCTATAGAAGAAAAGATAAATTCAGAAGAAGAAACTATGACTGAGAATGTTTGACTGCGTACCGGAAATATTTTCTGCTGGACAGTAAAGTCGGGGAGGCGCACGAGAGGAACTTTCATGAGTGCCCTTTCGAATGAAAGTTTCTCTCATTACTTGTGTGCCGAAGTGACTTTACTCTTTAGTGCTATCGCGCAGCGATTTTGAATAGGAGGCAATGAATGAAAAAGTATCATACAATTTTAATTGGAATATTTGCTGCCGGCGTTCTGATGACCGGAATCGGTGCAGGCGTGGCGTTTACGGAATTTTCTGCTTTAACCTATGGGGGAAAGGAGTTCATAGGAGAGACCGAGATGCGGACGGAGGTCTTTGACGTGGAGTATGAACCGACGGAAGAAAGGCAGTTTATTGGCGGCTGGTATGACTGGGAGCAGACGGACGTTTTGACGGATGCAAGTGTTCCGGAAGATACGGTTCGCTTTCAGGTGACCTACAATGAGAAGCAGATTGTACCCCACGCTTATTGGGCAGAGGATGAGGGAACGATTTATCTGCATCAGCGCTGGATTGGGGAGGAGGATGATATGGAACTGATAATGGAAGCCAAAGATATATTTTTGAAAAATCTGAAAGAGGGCAGGCTTGTATCCTTTGACACCAAAGGTATGGAGGAAGTTACGATCTGGGTCAATCCGGCCAATGAAAATGACGTGCGCCTGGTATGGTAGGGATTGAACGGAACCTTTGATTGTAAGAAATCCGTAAGAAATACCACGATCCTTTTGTAAGAAATGTTTCCTATCATAAATACAGGCTTGAAGGAAGGAGAACGACGATGAACGAATGTGTGCTGGTGGTGGATGATGACAGAGAGATCGTAAAGGCCATTGGGCTGCTTCTGGAAAAGGAGGGCTACCAGGTGCTGAAAGCCTATGACGGAATGGAGGCCCTTAAGATTGTGGCGGAGCATCCGGTAAGGCTTATCATTATGGATGTGATGATGCCGAAATTGGACGGCCTGTCCGCAGTCATGAAGATCCGGGAGCGGAAGAATCTTCCCATTATTGTCCTCAGCGCCAAGAGCGAGGATACGGACAAGGTTCTGGGGCTTTCCATGGGAGCGGATGATTATGTGTCCAAGCCCTTTAATCCTCAGGAACTGGCGGCACGGGTGAAAAGCCATCTCAGGCGGTACACGTCCCTCGGCGATATCCACGCACAGCAGCAGGCAGACGTGATACACAACGGCCGTCTCTGCTACCGGATGGAGGAGCGCATGCTCTATGCGGACGGTGAGCCTGTGAAGCTTACCGCTACAGAGACCAGGATTGTGGAACTGCTGATGCGGAACCGCGGGCGGATTTTCCCGGCGGAAGAGATTTATCAGAGAGTCTGGGAGGAAGAAGCCTTTGCTCCGGAAAATACGGTAATGGTTCACATCCGGCGCATCCGGGAAAAGATTGAACTCAATCCTAAGGAGCCAGAATATTTAAAGGTGGTGTGGGGAATTGGATACAAAATGGAGAAAGTTGAGAATCATTGTTAGTTTTACGGTATTTTTTGTGGGTATGACTTTGCTGCTTGCAAATTTTCTGTCTATGGTCAGTCTTATCGGCAGCAATCCGGACAGACTGAAAAGCCGCATAGGAGCGGATTACCAGGAGCAATCGGATTTCCGCCAGTATATGTCCAGCCGTCTGGAAGAGCTTCTTGGGGTGGCAACCGGCGGCAAGGGCTGGAATAATTATGGGGTGGTCTACAGCGATGACGGCATCACCTATTATTATGACAGATATTATGACGGATATTATGGCGATGAATGGCGGTGGTATTCATGGGCGGAAGCAACTGAGGCTCAGGAGGTTGAGCGTGCATTTGACGAGGAGTTAAGTGTCGAGGTTGTGGAAGGGGAAGCCGATATCTCGAAAGAAGAATGGGATGAGATACAGAGAGAGTACGGCATACCGGATGATACTTTGGATGCCATACGAGGAGGAGAGTACGGCACAAAGAGGAATGTGATCGGAGATCAGAAAGAGGCCCTGGAAGCTTATATGAAAGAGTATGCCAGGGATAAGAATCTCCGCTATGCAGTCATTTACCAGGGGAAGCTTCTTTATACTAATATGGAGCAGCTGGAGCCTAAGGTTGGAGAGGAATTGCAAAATCCGGATTTCCAGGGGTATCTTCCGGCGGAGGAGGAATACAATTTCTGCATGTGGTTTAATGAAAAAGGCGACGGCAAGGTCCGCATCAGCAAGGATGGGGAGGATTTGGATGTCTATGGGGACGGCGTGTATACGGAGGACAGCCTCTGGTATGTTCCCGGCTATACGAATTTCAGTGTGGATGAATCTACGAAGGATGCCGTGATTTTTATAGCGGCGGCAAAGCATCCGAAGCTTTATATTACCGGCAACTATTCTGAGTCGGGAACCGTTTCCAACTGGGGAGGGCTATATCAAATGCAGCAGCGCCAGACATACCGCCGCGAAAGGTATCTGGCAGTCAAATGGAAGCTTGGCATAGCCCTCTTTCTGCTGTTTCTGGCAGTTCTGCTTCGGAAAGACAAGCGGCAGGCAGATAAGGCGATTGGAAGATTTCTGGGACATATCTGGCTGGAGCCTAAGTGTCTGCTGTTTGCGGGAATTCCGCTTGTGTTTTTGTTTACGGGCGGAAAAGACCTTCTTCAGGAGCTTATCTGGATCTATGAGGACGGCTGGTACATGGGCGCAGAGGAACTGGGTTTCTATGTGGGCCGGCTTATGACCGGAAGTTCGTTTTTGACAGCGGCTTTCTGGATGGTTTATCTGGGTGTGCTGGATCTGCGGATCAATAAGGGCAACCGGAAGTCTCTTTTGGGGCCGGTGATTGGAAGCATGCGGACGAAAGAACTGAAGCTTTCCGTTCAGAAGCGGATGGTGGAGCGGAATAGCCGGGTGTTTGTTTTTGCGGTTCTGTTCGGGGTGTTTTTTACCTTCCTTGTCTACCTTACCTGCTCTCATTTTTATTGGGATCCGCTGAGAATGGTGCTGCTGATATTTACGGTGCTTTGGGGCATTTGTCTAATTGTGGCCGGTGTCTGGAATCTGCGTAAGAATAAGGAGCTGGCCCGGGATCTGGGTGCTTTGTCAGATCAGATTGGGGCCATTCGGGAAGGAAATTTAACGGAGCGCCTTATTTTGCCGGAGGATGCGGATCTGCAAAGTGCTGCCGAGAATCTCAATGAGATTCAGCAGGGTATGGAGACGGCTCTCCGGGAACAGACAAAGAGTGAACGCATGAAAGTGGAATTGGTGGCCAATGTGTCCCATGATATTAAGACACCGCTGACTTCCATTGTAAGCTATGTGGAGCTTCTCAAACAGGAGGAGGATCTGCCGGAGCATGTGAAAGAGTATGTTCAGATTCTCGGAGAAAAGTCGGAGCGGCTTCGGACTATGGTGCAGGATGTGTTTGAGGTGAGTAAGGCAGCCTCCAATCAGCTTCCGGTGAACCTGGAACGGCTTGATCTGGGAAAGCTTCTCAGGCAGACCCTGGCGGATATGAATGTGCAGATTATGGAGAGCGGCCTGGCTGTGAGAACCAGGATTCCGGAGGCACCGGTGATGATCATGGCCGACGGGCAGAGGCTTTACCGCGTGTTCCAGAATTTGATTCAGAATGCTTTGAAATATTCCCTGAGTGGGTCACGGGTTTTCCTGACACTTACGGACGATGGGAGTGTGGCTGTGGCGAATATTAAGAATACTTCCGGTGTGGAACTGGATGATAATGTGGATTTCACAGAGCGGTTTGTCCGGGGGGACGAGAGCCGGACGGACGGCGGAAGCGGACTGGGACTGTCCATTGCCAGAAGCTTTACGGAGGCCTGCGGTGGTACCTTTAAGGTGGAGCTGAATGCGGATCTGTTTACGGTGACGGTGGAGTTTCCGAAGATTTCTTAGACCACTTTGAGCTTTCTGCATAAATTATAGAGAAAACAATGTTTTCGGGGCTGTCGGAAAGTAAGGCAGCCCCGCTGAAAAGGAAATGGAAAATGGAAGAGATTTTGCTGGAGTGGGCACGGGCCATACATAGGGAGAATCCGGTTGTGGATGCCCATTTTGATCTGGCGGCGGAGGTGTATAACCGGAGGCTGCATGGGGAACGGAATGTGGTGGAAAGGCATTATCTTCAGCACTTTTGGGAAGCCGGGCTGAATGTCTGTGTTTCTTCGGTCTTTGTTCCTTCTAAGGATCTGCCGGAGAAAGGGCTTCATACGGCAATCGCGCAGATTGAAGCTTTGCGTGAGGATCTGGAGCCGATTCGCAGTGAGGTTGGGATTGTGACCGGCCGGGAGGAATTGGAACAGGCTTTGGGCAGGGGGAGGATTGGGATTCTCTTGTCGCTGGAGGGGCTTGACCCTATTGGGACGGATCTTTATCTCCTGCGCGCTTTTTATGATCTGGGAGTGCGTGGCGCCGGACTTACCTGGAGCCGTCCCAATGCTTTTGCCAGAGGGTGCTGCCCGGCAGGAGAGATGAAAGAGATCTCTGGCGGGCTTACGGATCTTGGCCGGGAGGCCGTGGCGAAGATGGAAGCCCTGGGGATGTATCTGGATGTGAGTCATTTGAATAATGATGGGTTTGGGGATGTGCTGGAGTGTGCTGCAAGGCCTTTTGCTGCCAGCCACTCGGATGCCTGGACTGTGCATGCCGATTATCGGAATCTGAGGGATGATCAGATTGAGGCTTTGGCAGCTCGGGGCGGTGTGATTGGGCTGAATGCCTGCGGAACCATTGCCGGGGCGGCGCCTTATCCCAGAGAGGCGGCTCTTGAGTGCCTTTGCCGGCATGTGGAACATCTTGTGCGTGTGGCCGGGGAGGAGCATGTGGGCTTTGGATTTGATCTGTGTAACGGGCTTTCGGCTTCAATGCCCAGGCTTTCTTTTGAGACTGAGGAAGATGATCTGCTGCTTCATCATGGGGAGATGCCTCTGCTCAGTGCGGCGCTTCTGGAACGAGGGATGACGGAGGATACGCTTATCGGCTTGATTGGGGGGAATTTTCTGCGGTATTTTCGGAATGTGCTTTCGTAAATAATTATTTATAAAAGCGAGAGGAAATATCGGAGCAGTGCCGCCCCGTTACCCAAGCGGATGTCGGCATATTCGAAGCACATCCGCTCGGGGTGCCATTGTACGCCTATGACGGGCAGGCTTTTGTGGAACATGGCTTCTATAACAAAGTCATGGCTGTACTGTGCTACCAGAAGCCCGTCACCGACGTATCCGACACCCTGGTGATGGGCGCTGTTTGTGACGGGAGCACTTCCGTAAAGCCGTTCGGGGAAGGTTCCGGACGCGGCCTTTGTGGGATGGATTTTATCACCGTTTTCACGGACTAAGGGTACTCCCCCGGGCATGTTTTTAGGAAGACGGCAGCCTTCATGCGGCATGGCATATGCATGGACAAGCTGCGAATGCTCCGGCAGATCCTGGATGATGGTTCCGCCGAAATGGACATTTATGATCTGTAAGCCTTTACAGATGCCCAGGACGGGTCTGCCTGCCTGTATGAAGGCATCCAGGGTTCGAAGCTGAAAGCAGTCCAACTGCGCATCAATATCACAGGAGCCTTCGTTTTCGGCTCCGAAGAGGGCCGGGGCAATATCACCGCCTCCGGGGAGGACAAGGCCGTCGTAATCGTAAGGACAGCAGGACAGCCCGGGCAGAGAGAAAAAGGGAGCCGCCTGCCCCGGAACGGCCGCGCCCCCAAAGGCCCTGGGCGGAAGCGTGTCAAAGGAAGCGCCCAGCTTTTGGAAAGCATTTTGATAATTGACAGTGGAATCGGCATATCCGGCAATCAAAATTTTTTTCATAGGAAATTCTCCTTATGTAGTCTGCCTGCGGGAATAAAACAGGGTTTAATAAAATATATGAAAAAAATGAAGAAAAAGACGAGCTTTCTTCGTTATATTAATGTAATAGATTAGGCAGAGAGAAAAGAAACGGAAAAGGAAATAAAGAAATAAAAAAATAAAACTTAAGATTTTATGAATTCTATTGATCTTACGGTTGAATGTGTTACTGTATTATTCAAGTAATACATAGGAACAACCTGTGGAAACTGCAATGAAATCAAAGGGGGAGCTGCATGAGCGCACTGGTAGAGGTAAGGGACATCTGCAAGGTCTACAATCCCGGAGAAAATGAAGTACGGGCACTGGACCATGTGAGCCTTACGATTAACAAAGGAGAGTTTGTTGCAATTATCGGCCAGTCCGGTTCCGGTAAATCTACACTGATGAATATGCTGGGCTGTCTGGATGTTCCGACTTCCGGGAAATATTATCTGAACGGAAAGGATGTATCTAAGTTAAGCGATGATGAGCAGTCGGATATCCGGAATCTGGAGATTGGATTTATCTTTCAGGGCTTTAATCTGATCAGCAATCTGACAGCCATTGAAAATGTGGAGCTTCCGCTGATTTACCGGGGTGTCGGTAAACGGGAGCGGCACAAGCTGGCGGTGGATGCCCTTAAAATCGTGGGGCTTTCCCATCGCCTGAATCACAGGCCCAATGAAATGTCAGGCGGCCAGCAGCAGAGGGTGGCGATCGCAAGAGCCATTGCGGCGAAGCCTCCGGTGATATTGGCCGATGAGCCGACGGGTAACCTGGATTCGGCTTCCAGCAAGGAGATACTTCAGATTTTGAAGGAACTGTACGTGGGCGGCAGGACGGTGATCCTGATCACCCACGACAATGGCATTGCGGCTCAGGCAAAACGAGTAATCCGCATTATGGACGGAAAAATCGAATCTGATATGGAAAATGAGGAGAATCAGTGATGTTTAAGAGGAAAAAGAGAGAACAGGAAGTAGTGGAGACAGAAGTGACGGCAGAGGAGAGAAGCCCTCTTGATGAATGGAACGATTCTCTGCAGGATGATCTTGGCGGAAAGCCGAAGAAACGGTTCTTTTTTCGGAGAGAGAAGGGAGAAAAGCCGGAGAAGGAGCCCTTGACGCCGGAGCAGAAGAAAAAGAGGAGAAAGCGTCTGATTATCGGCGGTATTGTGGTGGTGATTCTGGCTTTGAATATTATTCCGAAGATGTTTGCGCCCGAGGTGCTGCCGGCTGTAAGCGTGGCAGAGGCTTACCAGGGAACGGTGGAGCAGACGATTGAGGGCAGCGGCGACGTGAAGTCGGAACGGGTTAAGACGTATTTTTCTCCTGTGTCGGCTACCGTTTCGGAGTTTGATCTTAAGGTCGGGGATACGGTGGAGGCAGGAGACACGCTGCTGACTTATGATGAGGGGGAATTAGATGAGCTCTACCGGCAGGCGGAATTGACGGGAAGCGCCGCAGGCTATGGTTACCAGGATGCCATCACAAAAGACAATAAGAATGTATCAGAATATAATCGTTCGTCGGCAGCACTGAGTGTTCTTGAGCAGCAGGTGGAGGATGAGAAGAACGAGAATGAACATGTGCAGGATCGGATTACCGAGTATACGGAGAAGCAGGCGGCATCTTCCATGGTGATTGGCGAGAATCAGGCTGTTGTATCGGATGCCCAGGCCAGAATTGATCAGGCACAGAGAGATAAAGCGGCGGCAGAGGCAGAGGTTAAGCGCCTGGACGGAGAGATAAAGAACCTTGAAAGTGAGGAAACGAGTCCGGGCAGCGTACCGGCAGACAGTCCGGCCGGCAGCGCAGGAGATGCTGATCCGGCAGCAGGAGCCGATCCGGCTGTGCCTGCTCCTCCGGCTTCCGGCAAAACAGATGATGCCGCAAAGAAAAAACTGGAAGAAGAGAAGACGGCCCAGCAGGGAATTATAGCTAACGCGGATAATGTTATTGCGGAGCAGACAAAAATCCGCGATGCGGCACTTCAGAATATCCGCGGAGAGCAGGATACTTTAAATGAAATCAATGAAAAGCTGAATAATTACCAGGATCGCTTAAAAGATTCCACCGAGAATCTGGAAAAACTTCAGACTGACAAAGCCAAGGAGGAAGGAATCAAAGACTCTACGGACGCATCCAGACTGACTTCTGCGGCAAGAAACGAACTGTCTGCCAATAACAACTTAAGCAGTCTCAACGCCCAGATGACCAAGGATGAGATCAATGAAGGGAAGGCGGGAATCCAGGCTGAATTCTCAGGCGTGGTAACAGAGGCGGCGGCAGTTGCCGGAGGCCCGGCAGCCAAGGGCGGAAGTCTCTTTACCGTGGCAAGCAATGAGGATGTCATTGTAGATATGTCCGTAACGCGGTTTGATCTGGAAAAGCTGGAGGTAGGACAGAGCGCCGAGATCAATCTGGCAGGAAAGATCTACACCGGAAAGGTAAGTAAGCTGAGCCGCCTGGCAGCGGAGAACAGCAAGGGCACACCGGTAGTCAGTGCCGAGATACATATTGACAATCCGGATGATAATATCTACCTGGGACTGGAGGCCAAGGTAAAGGTCAGCGGCCGTAAGGCGGAGAATGTGATAGTAGTTCCGGTGGAGGCAGTCAATACAGGCATGGAGGGGAGCTTCTGCTATGTGGTGGACGAGAACGGCGTTGTTGCAAGGAGAGATGTGGTAACCGGCCTTGCTTCCTCCATGGAAATTGAGATTCAATCGGGCTTAAATGCCGGAGATAAGGTGATCCGCAATACAACCGGCATGATGGTAGAAGAGGGCATGAGAGTTACGGCTATGGAGGAATAAGGATGGCACAACTACTGGAATATTTGAAAATGGCTGTGGATAATATCCGGGCCAATAAAGGCCGCTCCATTCTGACGATGCTTGGAATCATCATCGGTATTTCTTCTGTAATTATGATTATGTCCATCGGCCAGGGAGCCAAGGGTGAGATAGGAGATCAGCTTAATGCAGTTGCCGGAGGGCAGATATTTATCAGCGGCGCTTACGGGGACAGCGATTTGATTTACCTGACTCCGGAGGATCTGGAGGCAATCAAAGAGGTGGAGGGTGTCAAAGGCGTAACGCCGAATGACAGTATGTCCGGAAAGCTGATTTCTCCAAGAGATATTGAATTTGATGTAGGAATTACCACCGGAACGGAGGACTTGAAATATACACACAATCCGGAGATGAAATACGGCCGTTACTTTACGGACTCGGATGTGGAGGCCATGAATCTGGTGGCGGTTATCGGTGAAGGTGATGCCCGCAAGCTGTTCGGCACGGATGATGTGGTGGGAATGAGCGTTGAGGCTACTATCTATGATACCACCCAGGAGATTACCATGATTGGCGTTATCAGGGAGGAGCAGACGGAAGAGGGCGGACTTGTAAACAGCATGATGTACAACTCCAACCGGGTGTCCCTTTACATGCCTTACACGGCCAACTATGCATTTGGTTATATTCTGGATGATTTTTACGGTATTTTTGTCATAGCGGACAGCGGATACAGCAGTGTGGCTGTCAGCAGCGAGATTGTGAGTCTTCTGGAGCGGCGCTATCAGGTTCAGGGGGAGGATAAATTCTATGTGGAGGATGCGGAGAGCCAGATTAAGATGATCACGGACGTGCTGGATATGCTGACTGCCTTTATCGCATTTGTTGCGGCCATTGCCCTGCTGGTAGGCGGCATCGGCGTTATGAACATTATGCTGGTATCCGTAACCGAGCGGACCAGGGAGATCGGTATCCGGAAAGCGCTGGGTGCCAGAACCCGGTCTATTATGATGCAGTTCCTGTCGGAATCCGCCATCATTACGGCCATGGGCGGTATCATAGGCATTGTTCTGGGGATTATAGGTGCCAGGGCTGTCTGTTCGCTGCCTATGCTGGGATTTCCTGCACGGATCAGCATTTCAACGATTATCCTGGCAACCTTCTTTTCTTCCTGTGTGGGAATTTTCTTCGGAATCTATCCGGCCAGGAAGGCGGCGAAGTTAAGCCCCATTGAGGCTCTGCGGAGAAATTAACTATTGTTCGTGTTCGGACAGTTCGTGTACGCTCTACCTGCTCCTGCCGGACGTAAAATCCGTCAATATCAGATACAGCGTCCACGGACAGCCGGACACCCGATATTGGAACAGCCCGAGAGCCGGTTTCGATGCATCTCCTGAGCTGTAACATCTCCGCTTATTTTTCTGAAAATAATTCAAAAACCCATTGACGTTCCCTGTACTTTTATATATAATGCAAAGTGCGAGGGAATATTAGATAAAAAGAGCCTCGCCTAATATGGTGGTTTCATCCGGCAGAGGGTGGAGTTCATTGGTTAGAAGCACATAGGACGGGAAAGTCAGTAAAGCTTTCTCCAGTCCTATTTTTTATGCATTAGCACCGTGCGGGCGGCGAAGGTGCACTGGAAGGATATTACGGAACTGGAATAAGAGGAGGAGCAGAGGATGAAAAGAAAAATAGCGGCATTTTTTATGGCAGCAATGCTTTTAATGACACTGTTTACCGGATGTGGGAAAGAGGACAGCAAAGAGAAGCTGTATTTATACAATTGGACGGAATACATCCCCCAGGACGTCTATGATGCCTTTGAGGAAGAGACGGGAATCAAGGTCATAGAATCCACATTTTCTTCCAACGAGGAGATGCTTGCCAAGCTGACGGCGGGAGGCTCTGACCAGTATGATATGGTGATGGCGAGCTGTTACGTAGTGGAGGCTATGGCGGAGCAGGAACTGATTCAGCCCATACACAAGGAAAACCTTGAAAATCTGGGGAATATCAGCGTCTCGGCCCTAAATCAGGATTTTGATCCGGACAACCGGTATTCAGTTCCTTTTATGAGCACCATCACTGTGATTGCAGTCAACAGGGAAAAATGCAGCGAGCTTGGTGTGGAGATTAAGACTTTTGACGACCTCTTAAATCCGGCCCTGGAAAATAATATCGTAGCCGTAGATGACGTCCGTGAGATTGTAGGAATCGCACTGAAAGCCCAGGGGCAGGATTCCAACAGCCGGGATCAGGCAGTTATTGAAGCTGCCCTGCCCTGGCTCTTGAAACTGCAGCCCAATATCAAGGCGTATGACAGCGACAGCCCCAAGACCCTTCTGGCAGCTAATGATGTGGCAGTCGGCATTGTCTACAATACGGATGCAGGAATGGCAATAAAAGAGAATGACAGCATTGATGTAGTATTTACGGAGGAGCCGTGCCAGATTTCCATGGACAATTTTGTCATTACGGCCAATGCCCGGAATGTGGAGAATGCAGAGAAATTTATAGACTTTATCCACAGACCGGAGATTTATAAAATGATTCTGGATGAATTTCCAAGCGTATGTCTGAATGATGCGGCTTTAGAGCTGCTGGACGAGGAGTATCTGAATAATCCGGGCAGCAATGTAGAGGCCTCTGAGATAGAACGGGCTGATATGATTGGCGAAGTAGGGGATGCAGTTGTCTGGTATGACGAAGTGTTTACAAAAATGAAAACAAACTAAAAGGCGGTGGCTTTTATGAAGAAAATTGAGATTATTACAAGACCGGATAAACTGGATACTATCAAAAAAATTCTGGCAAGAAACGAATATTCCGGTATGACGGTGACTGCGGCTATGGGCTGCGGAAGACAGAAAGCGGACGCAAAGGATTTTGAGGAGCTGAACCTGGATATGAACCTGCTTCCCAAGATTCATGTAATGACTGTGGTATGGGACGAGGATCTGGAGGAGATTCTCTGTGAACTGCAGCAGAAGCTGACTACGGGAAGCGTAGGAGACGGTAAGATATTTATTTCAACCATTGACGACGTGATGCGGATCCGGACAGGGGAGCGTGGATACAAGACTCTGTAAGAGACTGCCGGAAAGGATGCTGGTTGAAAGACTGCAGAACTGTAATAGGAGACAGTGGATGGAACAGACGAGAGATAAGGTAATTATCAGTTTGAAGAATGTGGATAAAAGCTTTGAGGATGAGCGAGTGGTAAAGCGGCTGAACCTTGAAATTGAGGAGGGTGAATTTCTTACCATGCTCGGCCCCTCCGGATGCGGAAAAACCACAACTCTGCGGATGATAGCAGGCTTTGAATATCCTACCTCCGGACAGATTTTTCTGGAGGGTGCGGATGTGGAGAGCAAAAAGCCCAATGAAAGGGACGTAAATACAGTATTTCAGAATTATGCCCTTTTTCCTCATATGAATGTATTTGACAATATTGCCTTCGGACTGGTGGAAAAAAAGGTGAAAAAAGACGAGATCCGCCGAAGGGTGGAGGAGATGATAAAGCTGGTGCGTCTGGACGGCCTGGAAAAAAGAATGCCCTCCCAGATGTCCGGCGGACAAAAGCAGCGTGTGGCCATTGCAAGAGCTCTCGTAAACCGGCCCCGGGTGCTTCTCCTTGACGAACCTTTAGGTGCCCTGGATCTGAAGCTTCGAAAGCAGATGCAGGTGGAATTGAAGCATCTGCAGAAGCAGCTTGGAATTACCTTTATCTATGTGACCCACGACCAGGAGGAGGCTCTGACCATGAGCGACCGGATTGCGGTTATGAATCAGGGAAATCTGGAGCAGGTGGGGACGCCGGAGGAGATCTACAATCACCCGGAGACAAAGTTTGTGGCGGATTTTATCGGAGAATCCAATATTATCGAGGGTTATATTGAAGAAATGGATGAGGATGCCATCTGGGTGACTATGGAGTCTGGAAAGGCCCGGATTGGTGAGAGAGGATACCGTCTGGAGGAAATGGTTTACCTCTGTGTGCGCCCGGAGAATCTGAAGCTGTCCACGGAACCCATAGAGGGATTCCGGTTCCGCGGGCAGGTGAAAGAACATATATTTGTCGGTTCTGTCAATAAGACTATGATCGAACTTCCCAACGGACAGATGCTGAAGGCGGAGACTCCGGCGGAAGATGAGCTGATTCCCGTGGGAACCGTGGTAAATGTTTACTGGAATCCGGGCAAGGCAGTGGTGATGCGGACTGCGGAGGAGCAGATCTACAATGTGATTGAGCAGTCTGTGGAGATAGAGGGAATGACCAATGATCAAATCTTTTAAAAAACATCTGGGGATTTTTGGAACCGTGGGGCCCACGATGCTCTGGCTCGGCGTATTCCTGCTGATCCCTTTGATCTATGTCATAGGAATCAGCTTTCTGACAAAGAATGCCTATGGAGGCGTGGACTTTACCGTGACCCTCTCCAATTACGTGAGCCTGTTTCAGAGCGAGTACGGAAAGGTATTTGCGGATTCTCTGCTGCTGTCTCTGGAGACTACGGTGATCTGCCTTCTGGCCGGATATCCCTTTGCCTATATTATTGCAAATGCTCCCAAAAAGTGGAAGCCTTTTCTTGTGCTGCTTTTGATGCTTCCATTCTGGACCAATTCACTGATTCGGACTTATGGATGGAATACGCTTCTTCGGACAGAGGGAATCATCAATCATTTCCTGCAGTGGATCGGTGTGACAGATCGTCCCTTAGAGATGCTCTATACGGACGGGGCGGTGCTGCTCGGCATGGTGTATGCTCTGCTGCCTTTTACGGTGCTGCCGATTCATACTTCCATTGAGAAGCTGGATCCTTCGCTTCTGGAAGCGGCCGGGGATCTGGGAGCAGGAAAAGTCCATGTGTTTACCAGGGTGGTTCTGCCTCTGACCATGCCGGGTATTTTTGCCGGCTCCATTCAGACCTTTATTCCGTCTCTGGGATTTTTCTTTATCTCCGACATGATGGGCGGAGCAAAGACCATGTATATTGGAAACCTCATAAAAAATCAGTTTTTATCCGCCCGGAACTGGCCCCTGGGAGCAGTGCTTTCCATAGTGCTGATTGTGATAACACTGATTTTAATGCGTCTCTACACCAGAGTCGGCAGCCTTGAAGACATGGCATAGGCATGAGCCGTGCGGAAAAGGAGCACGGCGGCCGCAGCCAGGAAAGCGGAAAAATATATCAGGAGGATGAACATGAAGAAGCAGAGAAGAGTGCATGAATTCAAGCCGGGCAGTGTCTTTTATGCCTGTCTGGTTTACCTGTTCCTGTACCTGCCTATTTTTGTGGTAATCGCATTTTCCTTTAATACATCCAAGATGAATATTACCTTTGAGGGTTTTACTCTGGAATGGTACGGGAGGATGTTTGAGAACCGGCAGCTGATGCAGTCCTTTTTTAATACAGTCATTGTAGCGGGAGTGAGTACTGTTCTTTCAGTAATCATCGGGACGCTTTGTGCCCTTGGTCTGTATAAGTTCGAATTCAAACTGAAAAATGTGCTGAGTACTTCCCTTTACATTCCCATTGTGATTCCGGAGCTGGTATTTGCCATTGCCCTGTTGATTTTCTTTACCTCTTTAAATATCAGCATGAATATGGCGACGCTGATCATCTCCCATGTGACCTTTTCCATGCCCTTTGTGGTGATTACCGTCCGGGCAAGACTGGCAGGTTTTGACCGTTCTGTTGAGGAGGCTGCGAGAGATCTGGGAGCCAATGAATTCCGCACTTTTATGCGCGTGACGCTGCCCATGATCTCGCCGGGGGTTCTCTCCGGAGGTATGCTGGCACTTACTATGTCTTTAGACGATGTGGTTGTGAGCTTCTTTACCGCAGGACCGGAGAGCACTACGCTGCCTTTAAAGATTCTGGGCATGGTCCGCAAAGGCGTATCCCCGGATGTAAATGCTCTGTCAACCCTGATGATTGTGGGAACGATTGTGATACTTCTGACTTCGACGATGATTCAAGGGCGGTTGGAGAGGAAGATGTAAAATGATAAAAGAAGGAGATGAAAACTAATGTTTCATATTGAGAAAATGCAGGAAAATATGCACAGTGAAGTGCTTCCGATGGTAAAGAGATTCTATCATAGCGATGCGGTCAGCCATCCAGTGGAGGATTCTGTTCTGGAGCGGACCTTTGCGGATGCGGTGAGTGAAAGCCCCTTACTGGAAGGGCAGGTATTGATGGAGGATGAGCACATTGTGGGGTTTGGATATACAACTGTTTATTACGCCTGTGAAACGGGCGGCAGATGCATGATGTTTGAGGAGCTTTTCCTGAAGGAGGAGGCCAGAGGGAAAGGTTATGGGAGCCGCTACTTCCAATATATGATGGAACAGCATCCGGAAGTGAGGCGTTTCCGGCTGGAAGTGACCAGGAGCAATGAGGCGGCGGTGCGCCTGTATGAACGTCTGGGATTTTCTTTTTTAGAGTATGGGCAGATGGTGCTGGATCGGGCGGCACAGAAATAATACAGTTTGAGTGAAACGAAAGGAACGGGTGATTGAGATGGATTACAGGGATCTAATGAAACAGGCAGTTGAAATCAGAGAACGGGCTTACACCCCGTATTCCGGATACCAGGTAGGGGCAGCTCTGCTTTCCAAATCAGGAAAGGTATATCGGGGCTGCAATGTGGAAAATGCAGCCTACTCCCCGGGAATCTGTGCAGAGCGCACAGCCTTTGTGAAAGCGGTCAGCGAAGGGGAACGGGAATTCTCCGCCATAGCCGTTATCGGCGGAAAAGCGGGCGGCCCTCTGGAGCTTGCGCCGCCCTGCGGTATCTGCCGCCAGGTGATGCGGGAGTTCTGCGATCCGGACACTTTTGAGATTGTCCTGGGGACAGGTCCGGAGGATTTACAGATTTATACTCTTTCACAGCTTCTTCCCATGAGCTTTGGCCCGGAGAATCTGAAAAAGCAGGAAACGGTATGACAGGCAGTTTAAAATGGAAGCTTCCCAAAAGAGAGCTGTTTTTGTTCCTTTTTATGGCAGGGTTCGGCCTTTTCAAGCAGTTTCTGGTGTATAATCTTCCGATTATGGCAGTGCCGAAGGGCATCCACGATGACTGGATTATGGTACACATGGCAGAGACTCTGCGAAACGGACAGTGGCTTGGAGAATACAACGATCTCACTTTGACCAAGGGGATGTTTTTCCCCCTGTATCTGGCAGTGTGCAATTTTTTCCATCTGTCCTATCTGAATGTGACTGCTCTGTGCTATACGGTGAGCTGCATGCTCTTTGTCTATGGCCTGCGTCCTCTCTTAAAGAAGGCGCGGGCTATGGGACTTTTATATCTGGCTCTTTTGTGGAATCCGGTTTCTTACTCGGTGCAGGCATTTCAGAGAGTGTATAGGAACAGCATCTCCTATATTCAAGTGCTTCTGATCTTCGGAGGCTTTCTGGCTCTCTATCTCAGGCGGAAAGAGCCTCTGAAAAAGCAGGTGTTATGGGTGCTGACAGCGGCTTTTGGGACGGTGAGCTTCTTTTATACACGGGAGGATGCCATCTGGGTGATGCCCTTCCTGTTAGTATTTCTTGTAATTTATCTGGGAAGCATTTTCTGTCTGTGGAGAAATACCAGGGAGAGGCATTATATTGGAAAAGGTGTTCTGGTTCTGGTGCCTTTTTTATGTCTGTGGCTGACCGGACAGCTGATAGCAGCCCAAAATGAAAAGCACTACGGAATCCGTACCACCAATGAACTGCAGGACAGCGGCTTTGCCGAAATGTATAAGAGCATGATGGCAGTGAAACCGGAGGAGGATATTCCCGGGGTGACGCTGACAAGTGAAAAGATTGCCCGTATGTGTGATGCGTGTCCGACCTTAAAAGAGCTGGAGCCCTATTTTCAGAGCAGCAAGGAATATTGGGCAGGACCGGACGGGGATGCGGATGTATGGGAAGTCCGGGACGGCTGGGTGTTCTGGATTGTGCGGACGGCCCTTGCCCAGGCCGGTTATTATGAAAACGGTGCAAAGGCGGACGAAATCTGTATTCAGATCCGGGATGAATTGGAGAAAGCCATGGATGAGGGGCTTCTGGAGCGGCAGGCGACCATGCCTTCTACCTATATGTCGCCCTGGCGGAAGGGATATCTGGGGGATTTGTTTGGCGCTCTGGGGAGGGCCGTTGCTTATACCACGACCTATGAGGAGATGGAGACTCTGGTTTATCTCTACAGTGAACCGGACGAGAACGGCGGAAATCTGCTTTTTGAGCGGATAACCGGGGATAAGACGGTGTGGTATGAGTCCGACATGATAGAACTGGCAGGCTGGTATGCTGTTTACGAGGGAATGGAAAATGTGACCCTCCGGGCCGAAACGGCAGAAGGCGGGGTTCTGGGCAGTGTGGAATTTTCGGAGAGTGAGGACATTGCCGCTTATCTGGAGGGTCAAGGTAAAATGGTGCCCGGAGCAGAAAAGTGCCGTTTTCACTTAAAACTCTATGTAAAGGACAAGTCACAGCCGGTATATCTGAAATCCTACCGGGATGGGAAGCTTCTGGACAGCTACGAACTGGGGACGGGTCGGGAGGGCTTTGAGACGGAGAGTTCTCGTCTGAATCTGGACTGGTACTGGGATGTGCCGGAGCGGCACGGGCTGTTGGCAGATATCGCTTATAAAGGTGTTATTTTAAACGGGATCCGCCAGGTTTATCATTATAGCGGGGGCGTGCTTGCGGCGCTTGGCTTTGGGACATGGCTGATTCTGAGTGGATTGCTTTTAAGAGGCGTATGGCTTGGATTGATGCGGAAAAAGAAAATGCCTGGTGAGCAGTCCGTGACGGAACAGCTGGTGCTTACATCTCTGCTGTTCAGTTATCTGGTGCTGCTCGGGGGGATTTCGTATTCGGAGATCTCCGGGTGGAATGCTATTTTGTACTGGTATCTGTCGGGGGCTTATCCGGTGATGATTGCTTTTGAAGTTCTGGCAGTGCTGTCTGGTATAAGGGTATTGCGGAACTGGAAACAGTAAAATATAAGAAATAATTTCTTCCCGACTTTACCCTTTAGTGCTGCCGCGCAGCGACTTAGAACAGGAGAACGATATGATCGATTTACATCTGCATTTTGACGGCTCGCTGCTTCCGCGGACGATCCTGGAACTGGCAGGGGAACAGAAAATCCCGCTCCCGGCGGAGGATCCGGATGAGCTGAAGCTGTTTCTGACAGCCCCGGAAGACTGCGGGAGTCTGAACGAATATCTGGAAAAATTTGATCTGCCTCTCATGGTGCTTCAGACAAAGGAGGCAATACGCAAAGGAATGTATACGCTTCTCTGCTCTCTGAGAGAACAGGGTATGCTGTATGCGGAAGTGCGTTTTGCTCCGCAGTCTCATCTAAGGAAGGGGCTGACCCAGGAAGAGGTTGTAAAGGCGGCTGTCCTTGGCATGCAGGAAGCCGTGGCTGGCTCCTTCTTTAAGGCAAAGCTGATTCTCTGCTGTATGCGCGGCACGGACAATCTGGAGGCGAATAAAAAGACCATTGAGACGGCCGCCTCTTATCTGGGACGGGGCGTGGCCGCCGTTGATCTGGCAGGAGCCGAGGCCCTGTATCCCACGGCGGATTTTGAGGAGCTGTTTGTGTATGCAAAGAGCCTGGGCGTACCCTATACCATTCATGCGGGAGAGGCGGACGGCCCGGAGAGCATTGAGGCGGCTCTGCAGTTTGGGGCGGCCCGTATCGGCCACGGTGTCAGGGCACAGGAGGATGAAGGGATTCTCGCCCTTTTGAAGGAACGGCAGATTCCTCTGGAAATGTGTCCTACAAGCAATGTGCAGACAAAGGCAGTGGGAAGCTTTCGTGAGCATCCGATCCTTAAGTATCTGCGCTCCGGCTTAAAGGTGACCTTGAATACGGATAATATGACTGTGTCGGATACGACCATAGAACGGGAATACAATCGGCTGTCCGGGGAACTCGGCATGACGGCAGAGGAGAAAAGGCAGCTTTTGTATCATGCGGCGGATGCGGCCTTTTTGACAGAGGAAGAGCGCGGACGGATGAAGGATGTGATTGGGCGGATTGTGTGAATTATAAAAAGAGGCTGTCTTGTTTTTGACAGCCTTTTTTACTTTATAGGAAATTCCGAGTTTTGGAAACACAAAAAAGAACAGGAGTTTACCGAACATATGTTAGATAAACTCCTGTCTGGGGACAACAATAAGACGACACGGTTTA
>JAETRR010000011.1 GCA_021770065.1 Lachnoclostridium sp.
TTCGTAATACCACTCATTTGTGCTTGAAAAGACAGAACTTACACTGATTTTTATGCTGTCTAAAACGAAGAAAGTTTTTACAACTCCTCCTGCCGTGCTTTGTAGTATAGCTTCTTGGGAATTATTATATCGCACAAAGTAGAGGTTCGGAAAACTTTCATTACTATTTGTGCTGCCAACTGAAAGGCGGCGGAATGGAGATTTTTATGAAAAAACTAATGAACCAGATTATGAAATTCGGAGCAGTGGGATTCCTGTGCTTTTTTATTGACTACGGTATCATGGTAGGTCTGGTGGAACTGGCAGGCTTTCGGGATCTCTGGGCCAGTGCCTGTTCTTTTACTGTATCTGTGGTAGTGAATTACATCTTAAGTATAACAGTGGTGTTTGATACGGACAAAGATGTAGACAAAGTAAAGCAGTTTGCGGTGTTTGTGATCTTAAGCCTTATCGGCCTCGGAATTAATCAGCTGATTATGTGGGGCGGGGTGGCATGGCTTAAGCAGTATATGAAACGAGCTTATATGGTGGTGAAGATTTTTGCCACAGGGGTGGTAATGGTTTATAATTTTATCAGCCGCAAGATGTTTATTGAGAAGAAAGCTTGAGAATGTCCGCAGCAGGGGCCTGAAAAGACAAGATATGCAGTTTTTGGAGGAACGCTATGAGAAAAAAAAGGATGATGCTGGGAATAAGCTTGCTGCTGCTTGTTCTGACGGGTCTCTCTTTTCTGTTTTTCCCGGTCAGAGAGCCGGCCTTAAGTAACGGACTTTTTGACGGCCGGAAAGAATGGCTGGATACTCTCAGGCCTACACAGGAAGAGCTCCTTACAGAGCTGTGGTTTGCAGGAGAATCCCTGCCTTGTGACCGTGAAAGCGGAACCTTTTATCTTCCGGTTGATATGGATACCGGGGAGTGGGAGAGGGGAAGCTTTACTTCCGGACAGAAAGGCGTGAAGGTCTATCTCCTTGACAATCCCCTGGAAGATGAAAAGGAACAGTCTGTCCGTGAGGGAAAAAGCTATCGCCTGCTTGCAGTCCGGGGAGAGGTCTGCAGGGAATATGCTGTGATTTTTACCGGGCTTCCCGTTCTGAGCATTGAGACGGATGAGGAGATCCGCTATGAAGAGGTTTATGGGACTATGCGTTTTCTTCTGGCAGATACCAAGAAGGACTGGGCTTTTGAGAGTGCTATGAGCGGACATATCAGGGGCGGAAGCAGTCGGCTCAATCCTAAAAAATCTTATAAGATGACGCTTTACAGGCAGAATCAGACAGGAATCGGAGGCCCGAAGAGAAACAAAGTCTCTTTTCTGGATATGCGTAAGGATGACGAGTGGATTCTGTATGCAATTTACAGTGAGGATACCAAGCTAAGAGACAAGCTTTCCCTGGATATATGGAACGAATCCGGGGCATTGGGTATTGAATCCAATGGGCACTATGGCTATCATATGGAATATATAGAGCTGTTCCAGAATGGAAAATACCGGGGCCTCTATGGCCTGATGGAACCTGTGGACTATAAGCAGCTTGATTTGACAAAAGAGGGGGAGGCGCAGCCGGAGGAGTTTTTGTATAAGCAGAAGGATGCGGATGTATTTGAACTGAAAGGAAGTCATATTATCCAGGATGAAGCACACATGGAGGTGCTGAACCGGTATCTAGAGCTTTTAAATGAGGGAGATGCCGTTTTCGCACGGGAAATTCCCAAGCTGATAGATGTGGACAGCGCTCTGGAGGTCTGGGTTTATCTGCAGGCAGTTCTGGGAATGGATAATATAGAGCGGAATATTTTTTATCCTGTGCGTTATGAGGACGGGCAGTACCGCATGTATTTTATGCCCTGGGACATGGATTACAGCTGGGGAAATGTCCATGATTTTGACGCATTGAACAGGAGCCGGTTTTCGGAAGAGATCTGGACGATGCGGATTGCCTGGCGGCTGGGCGACCGCCTTGTGGAGCTTGATGTGGAGGGCGCCAGGGAAAAGGTATCCCGGCGCTTTCGGGAGTTAAGGCAGACGGTGTATTCGGACAGCTATTTAAGAGAGCATATCCGGTCTTACGCCCATCAGCTCATTGATTCCGGGGCATTCTGGAGAGACGAAGCCCTCTGGTATGACAGTCAGCACAGCGAGGATTTTGACGGGCTTGCAGATCTGGCCTGCGGGCGCATGCGTTTTTTGGACACATGGCTTGCAGATCCGCTTAAATATCTTGAATTAAAGGAGTATCGGGAGTGAAAAGACAGACAGCCCTTGCTTTAAACTGTATACTGCTTTGCCTGGTTCTGGGATATCTGTTTTTCGTGCCGGCACTTGGCGGCCCTATCCGGTATCAGCAGATAGACAGCAATGAGGCCGCTCTGCTGAGAGAGAATTATGCAGAGGCGGAGGAGCCTTTTTTTGCAGAGCTGCTTTTTTCCGGAGAGAAGCTGCCCTTTGACAGGAATACCTCTACCTTTTATCTTCCTCTGAATATGGAAACGGAACAGTGGGAGACAGGAGAGCTCTCCAGCGGTTCGGGGGAGGTCCGCTTGCTTTTTGAGGATGATTTTACGAAAACATCCAAGAAGGAAGCGATTCGTGAGGGGAAGGCATTCCGCTTTTATGCTTTGTGGGGATCAGAGTATCAGGAGTGCTGTCTGACTGTTACAGGGCTTCCTATCCTTTCCATTGAAACGACAGAGACGGCGGATACAGGCGTCTTTGGGGGAATGCTCTATTACTGGGATGCAGACAGCAAGCAGAACTGGACGGGCTCCAATATTCTGGAAGCGCACATCCGGGGCAATACCAGCCGTACCTATCCCAAAAAAGGCTATAAGCTTACTTTAAAAACCCAGAATAAGAAGGGGGAAGTTGTTCCCGACAAAAAGTCTCTTTTCGGCCTGCGCACGGACGATGAGTGGATTTTAAATGCCATGTACAGCGATTCCTCTAAGATCCGTGACAAACTTTCCGTGGATCTCTGGAATGGCTATGGATCCAGGGTGTCTGAATATCCGGAGGCAAAGTTTGCCTCTGATCTGGTATATGTGGAGGTCTTTTTTAATCAGGAATACTGGGGACTTTACGGCCTTATGGAACCAGTGGATTCCAAGCAGCTTGATCTGGCAAAAGAAGAAGGCGGGGCGCCCGAGTATTCTTATAAGGCAGTGGGACTTCAAGGCGGCGATGATGAGAGGCTGAAAAACGCCTCTCCCCTTGAGAGAAGCCTGGCCGGCTTTTCCCTGAAAGGAAATCGTGACAGTACGGATGCAGCTTCCTGGGAACCGCTGATTTCCTACCTTGCCTTCCGGGATCAGGAGGATGAGGAAGCCTTTGCACGGGAGGCTTCCGATATGATAGATATAGACGGCGCTCTGAATGTCTGGATTCATTTCCAGGCGATCCTTGGAATTGACAACCGGGCAAAAAACATGTATTATGTCGCAAAGAGAAACCATGAGGGTTATCGCATTTATTTTGCTCCCTGGGACATGGATCTTACCTGGGGAGATGCTTTGAGCGAGAAGGATCCGGCGCAGTTAAAAGGAGAGGCGGACGAATCTGTCTGGGATGTGGGAATGAATACCGCACTTTATTCCGAGCGCATTAACTGGGAACCGGGAGATCGGCTGATAGCTCTGGATGTGGAGCACGCAAGGGAGCGGGCAGCGGAAAAATGGCAGCTTCTCAGGGAAGGGCTGTTTTCCGATGAGAGCCTTACAAAACGTGTGGACAGCCTGGCCGGCACGCTTCAGGCTTCAGGAGCTCTTGCCCGGGATGCGGGGCGCTGGCCGGACAGCAATTACGGGGAGGACTATGAGCGGTTCAAGCGGATGGCCCTATACCGTATGAATATTCTGGATTACTATTTTGACGGGAATCTGGAGGCTTATCTGGGTCTTGGATACCAGTAAAAGCAGTTTCTTCCGCAGGTATTCTTCCGGCAGGTAAAATAGTTACAGAACCAGAAGTGAAAGATAAGGAGCAGGAGATGGATTACAGGCATGAACTGAAATATGTGGTGACGGAAAAGGAGATGGCCCTTCTGGAAAACCGTATCCGGGGCCTGGTTTCCCTGGATGTCCATGCAGAGGAAGCCGGTATGTACCGCATCCGCAGTCTCTATTTTGATGATTACTACAATAGCTGTTATCTGGAAAATGAGACGGGAACAGACCCCAGGGAAAAGTTCCGTATCCGCATCTACAACGGGGATAAGGGCCGGATTAATCTGGAACTGAAGTGCAAAGAGCATGGAATGACCCGGAAGCTGTCCTGCATTCTTACGGAAGACCAGTGCAGGACTCTGATGGCGGGCCGGCTGCTCCCCATGAACGGAAATGATCCGCCGCTGCTTAAGAAGCTGAATCTGCTTATGCGGACCAGATTCTTAAGGCCCAGGGTGATTGTGGAGTATGACAGAGTTCCCTTTGCGGATAAATTGGGAAATACCCGGATTACTCTCGATCGGAACATAACATCATCGGATGCTCCCTTACGTTTTCTGGAAGCGGAACTGCCAAGGCGGCCCATTCTGGCGGCCGGACGGCATATTCTGGAAGTGAAGTATGATGAATTCCTTCCGGACTATATCTATCAGAACCTGCAGCTTGCAGACTTAAGGCAGACAGCATTTTCAAAATATTATTTGTGCAGACGCTACAGTTTAAAAGGCGTTTTATTGTGATAAAAAGAGGGTATACGGAACTGGAATAGGAGGATAAAAGTATGGGATTTCAAGACGTTTTTAAAAAATCATTTCTGGAGGGCTTCACAAGCATGGATATTTCCGCAGGGCGCATTATGGCTGTCTTTGCGGTAACCTGCATTCTGGCCTGCTACATTTTTGTGATATACCGGCTGATGACAAGGAAGTCTTTTTACTCCAAGGGCTTTAATGTGTCCCTGGCGGCACTTTCCGTGATTACGGCAGCAATTATCCTGGCCATGCAGTCGAACCTGGTGATCTCCCTCGGTATGGTGGGAGCTCTCTCCATTGTCCGTTTCCGTACAGCCATTAAAGATCCCATGGATCTGGTATTTCTGTTCTGGTCCATCAGTGTGGGAATTATCTGCGGAGCCGGTCTCTTTGAAGTGGCCCTGCTGACCTGCCTGGTAGTGACGGTGCTGGTACTGGTTCTGGAAAATATTCCGTCCTCCAGAGCGCCTATGATGCTGGTGGTGAATCTGTCCGATACGGACAGTGAAGGACAGGTCCTGGATGTGGTGAAGAAGTTCAGCCGGTTCCATAAGGTGAAGTCCAGAAATATATCCGGAGGAAGTATGGATATGGTGGTAGAGGTCCGGGTGAAGGAAGAGGGAGCTTTTGTAAAAGAGGTATCTGCCCTTGGGAAGGTACAGTCCGTCTCACTGATTTCCCATGACGGAGAAGTAACCTTTTAAGTAAATCATCCTGCAGGAGCTTATATGATTCAGATATTCAGGCTGTGTGGGCGCGGACTGCGTTATGTGAGGCAGTACGGGCCCATACAATTATATTACAAAATAAAAGAACGCAGTGAGAGAAACCAGGCGGAGGCCGGGTATGAGACATGGCTTGAGGAACAGATGGAAGAGGAACAGGAAGCGTCTTCCCGGGCAGCAGAATTGTCAGAGACCGGACCTCTTTTCAGTATTCTGGTGCCGGCCTACGAAACGCAGCCTCTTTTTCTGTGCCAGATGATAGAATCGGTGCTCGGGCAGAGTTATAAGAATCTGGAACTCTGCATTGCGGACGGCAGCCTCTCCGACCGGGTGAAGCTGATTGCAGAGGAGTACGCCGGGAAAGACTTTCGTGTACATTATAAAAAACTGGAACAGAATCTTGGGATCTCCGAGAATACCAACGCAGCCCTGTCCATGGCAGAGGGAGACTATGTGGGGCTTCTGGATCATGACGATCTCCTGCTGCCCGGCGCTCTGTATGAGACGGCAAGAGCGCTTAAGGAGTCGGGAGGCGCAGATGCAGCGTACACGGATGAGGATAAGGTGAATATGGATCTTTCCCGTCATTTTCAGCCGCATTTTAAGCCGGATTTTAATGCCGAATATCTTCTCAGCAACAATTATATCTGCCATTTCTTTGTGGTGAAGCGGGGGCTTGCCCTGGAAATCGGGGGATTCCGGAGTGATTTTGACGGGGCACAGGACTATGACTTCATTCTGCGATGTACAGAAAAAGCGGAAAAGGTACTGCATATTCCAAGAATCCTTTATTCCTGGCGCTGCCATGAGCAGTCCACGGCGGCCAATCCGGAGAGCAAGCTTTATGCCTATGAGGCGGGAAAACGGGCCGTGAATGCCCATTTGAAGCGTATGGGAATCCCGGGAGAAGCGCTCGATACTTCCAGCTATGGTTTTCACCGGATCCGCTTCTTTGGGAAAGGTTCGAAAATCTTAATAAATTCTTTTGCAAATTTAAATGGACAAACGGGCATAAAAGTTGTATATTATGATAAAGCATGTAACAATTCTGTAACAATTCCGCAGAATAGTGATTATGTGCTTTTTACGTGCGTCCGGAACGAAAAGCTCTCCGGGAACTTCCTGGAAGAACTTCTGGCCTGCTGTGGGCGGCCGAAGATAGGCATTGTCTGCGCAAGAGTGTATGACAGGAAGGGAAGGCTTTCCTCAGACATCCGTATGGCGGGTGTACAGGATCCTTTCGGAGGGAGCATAAAGGGCCTTAAGGAGGGAGAAACCGGATACTTTCACAGGGCTGTGCTTCACCAGGAAATTACGGCTCCCACAGACTGCTTTCTTGTAAAGGGAAGGCTTTTGGAAGGGGCAGGGAAGCTTACCGTGAAAGAGCTATGTGCATATATCAGAAAACAGGGATATCGGATGGTTTACAATCCGTGGGCGGTAGTGTATGAAGGCAGATAACAGGGTATCTATAGTGGTGCCAAACTACAATGGGATGGCATTTGTGGAGCGGTGCTTAAAGGCACTGACAGAGGATGCGCCGGCGGCCGAAATCCTTTTGGTGGACAACGGTTCTACAGACGGAAGCCGGGAGTTCGTAACGGAACATTTTCCGCAGGTCCGTGTAATTGCCCTCGAAGAAAATTACGGTTTCTGCCGGGCAGCCAATGAAGGAATGAAGGCGGCCGGGACGCCTTATGTGATTCTGCTGAACAATGACACAGAGGTACTTCCGGGTTTTACAGAGGCACTGGTGTCGGCGCTCCAGCTTGAGCCCGGGGCGTTTTCAGCCGGAGCGAAGATGATTCAGCTTTATCATCAGGAAAAAATTGACGATGCTGGCAATTTTTACTGCGCTCTCGGCTGGGCTTTTGCGAGAGGAAAAGATAAGTCTGTGGAATACTATGAAAAGCCGGATGAAATTTTTGCGGCCTGCGGCGGCGCCGTAATCTACCGGAAAGCCCTGCTGGAGCGGATCGGATATCTGGATGAGGCCCATTTTGCCTATCTGGAGGATATTGATCTGGGCTGGAGAGCCAGGATCGCGGGCTGGAAGAACATTTACGTTCCCGGGGCAAAAGTCCTTCATGTGGGGAGCGGAACCAGCGGTTCCAGGTACAATGAATTTAAAGTGTCTTTAAGTTCCAGAAACAGTGTTTATCTGGCTTATAAGAATATGCCGTCGCTGCAGATTCTTTTAAATCTTCCTTTCCTGCTGGCCGGATTTGGCATAAAATATCTCTTTTTTGTAAAAAAAGGTTTTGGAAAAACCTATCGAAAAGGATTGAAAGAGGGGTTTTCTATGTGCCGCAGGGAGAAGAAAGTAAAGTTTTGTTGGAAAAATCTTCCCTGTTATGGTAAAATCCAAATAGAACTTTGGATAAATATTGGGAAGAGATTTAGGTGAGAGAGATTGATAAAGGATAACCAGCGGCATTTTAACAGGCTGCATGTACTGATAGACGCCCTTGTAATCGTGGCATCCTGGATGCTTGCCTGGGTGATACAGTTTCAGATTTTAGATGAGATCACGGGACTTACCTTTGGACAGTATATGATTGTTCTGGCTTTTCTGGTGCCTGTGTATCTGCTGCTTTATATGGCCTTTAGTCTGTACACCACCAAGAGCGTCCGGAGAAAACGGGTAGAGCTGGGGAAGATTGTAGAAGCCAATACCATCGGCCTGGTGCTGTTCCTGGCAGGCATGTACCTTATGCGGACTGCGCCGGATGTTACAGACAATTATTCCAGAATGATGTTGTTTTACTTTTATGTAATCGACATTCTGCTGGAGGGCCTGGTCCGCACACTGATCCGTTTCGGCCTTCAGAGGCTCCGCCGGAAGGGTTTTAATCAGAAGCATATGATCCTGGTAGGCTACAGCCGGGCAACGGAGGAATACATTGACCGTATCAAGGCCAATCCGGAATGGGGATATGAGATTATGGGCATTCTGGATGATAACGTAGAATGCGGCATGCGTTACCGGGGAGTACAGGTATTCGGAAGGACAGAGGAGATTGAGGATCTGCTTGCACGGACATCTCCCGATGAGATTGCCATTACCCTGGGCTTAAGCGAATATTCCAAGCTGGAGCATATTGTTGCGGTCTGTGAGAAATCCGGCGTGCATACAAAGTTTGTTCCTGATTACAATAATATTATCCCCACCCGTCCATACACCGAAGATCTGATGGGCCTGCCGGTAATCAATATCCGCCATGTTCCATTAACCAATACCTTTAATGCGGTAGTGAAACGGACCATGGATCTTGTGGGAGGTCTGGGAGCAATCGTGCTCTTTTCCCCGGTCATGCTGATTACGGCCATTGCCATAAAAGCTACCTCCCCCGGGCCGCTTATTTATGCACAGGAGAGGGTGGGGCTTCACAATAAGAATTTCAGGATGTACAAGTTCCGCTCTATGGATGTACAGTCACCCAAGAAGGAACGCGGGGCCTGGACCGTACCGGATGATCCCAGAGTCACATCCGTGGGAAAAATTATCCGTAAGACAAGCATTGATGAATTACCGCAGCTCTTTAATATTTTAAAAGGCGATATGAGCCTGGTAGGTCCCCGGCCGGAGCGCCCCTTCTTTGTGGAGAAGTTCCGGGAGGAGATTCCCAGATACATGATTAAACACCAGGTGCGTCCGGGTATGACCGGATGGGCCCAGATCAACGGCTACCGGGGAAATACTTCTATCCGGAAGCGTATTGAATATGATTTATATTATATTGAAAACTGGACGCCTGGGTTTGATATAAAAATCTTATTTCTGACTATATTTAAGGGATTTGTCAACAAAAACGCTTATTAAGGAATTGTTCCGTGATAACTGCGGATAATTTCAGATGTCAGAGAGCAGAAAGGGTTATGTTATGGCAGCCAATACAAAAGCAAGAAATACAAGAGGGAGACAGGAGCACAAGCTGAGCAGAAAGCAGAAAAAGATCAGGCGCAGAAGAAAACTGATCGGAATACTGGCCGCAGAGCTTTTGCTTCTTCTGGTTCTGGGCATCGGAGTCTGGGGACTTGGAAAGCTGGATAAGTTCCAGGATCTGGGGGTAAAGCCGGACGAGGTAGAGATGAATGATATGGATGATGCTACAGAAGAGGTGTTAAAGGGTTATACTAATATTGCGCTCTTTGGCCTTGACACACGCAAGATGGGGGATCTGGGAGCAGGGAACCGGAGTGACACCATTATCATTGCCAGTATCAACAATGAGACCAAAGAGGTTAAGCTGGCCTCCATATTCCGTGACACTTACCTGAACCGTGCCGATGATACCTACGGAAAATGCAATGCTGCGTACAAGGCAGGCGGGCCAAACCAGGCTATGGCTATGCTGAATACGAATTTTGATCTGAACATCAAGTACTTTGTCAGTGTGGATTTCCTGGCACTGATTAAGACCATTGATCTGCTGGGCGGGATTGATGTGGATGTGAAGGACAATGAGTGGGAATGGATTAACAATTACATGTACGAAACGACAGCTGTGACCGGAGAATACGGTGTATTTGTGGAAGGACCGGGACTTCAGACTTTAAGCGGCATCCAGGCTACGGCTTACTGCCGTATCCGTGCTGTGGGCAATGACTATGGACGGACGGAGCGTCAGAGGACGGTGATCTCACTGATTGCGCAGAAGGCCAAGTCTGCGAGCCTTGGAACGATCAACAAGATTATTGACGAAGTGTTTCCTCTGATTGCCACAAATATTCCAAAGGCAGAAATGATCAAGATTGCTGCCAGCATGATGTCCTATGAGATGGGGGAGACAAGCGGATTTCCTACTTTGAGAGAGGATGTAAAGATCAATAAGGCAGATGTCGTTGCGCCGGCTGATCTGGAGGCCAATGTAAGAGAGCTGCATAAATTCCTCTTTGACGAGGACGATTACTATCCCTCGCCGACTGTAATCCAGTTTAATGATGAGATCTGCAGTCAGACGGGTGTATACGCAAAGGAAGACAGCGGCACATAAGACGGAAACTAAATGGACGAGGGAGTCAGAGCCTCGTCCATTTTTTGGAGACAGAGGTATATGAAGATTGATGTAATAATTCCGACCCACAGCCCCGGAAGAGAATTTGAAGAGCTTTTAAGGAGGCTGGAATCCCAGACCCGGGCGATTCATAAAATAGTGATTATGAATACACAGACGGGAATTTTTCCGGAAGAAGAGGTAAAAGCATATAAGAATACAGAGGTTCATCATCTTAAGCAGGAAGAGTTTGACCATGGAGGTACCCGGAACGCAGGCGCATCGTATTCAGAGGCCGAATATCTGCTGTTTATGACCCAGGATGCCCTTCCGGCGGATGTGCATATGGTGGAACGGCTCGTTAAGTCCTTTGAAAATCCGAAGGTTAAGGTTGCCTACGCCAGGCAGATTCCCAGGAAGGACTGCCGGGAGCTGGAGCGGTACAGCCGCAGTTTTAATTATCCGGATGAAAGCCGGATCAAGACAAAAGAGGATCTGGACACTCTTGGGATCAAAGCGTTTTTCTGTTCGGATGTGTGTGCTATGTATGAGAGGGAAACATTTCTTAAGCTGGGCGGATTTGTGGATCACGCTATTTTTAATGAAGACATGATCTATGCGGGAGGGCTGATAAAGAACGGTTACGGGATTGCCTATGTGGCAGAGGCCCGGGTGATTCATTCCCATAATTACAGCGGTCTGAAGCAGTTTAAGCGCAATTTTGACCTGGCGGTTTCCCAGACAGACCATCCGGAGATTTTTTCCGGAGTTGTCTCTGAGCAGGAGGGGATCCGCCTGGTAAAGGAAACCGCGGCCCACTGTCTCAAAATAAAGAAACCGTGGCTTATATTTAGTCTTGTGTTTTTCAGCGGATGCAAGTATATTGGTTATAAGCTGGGAAGAAATTATAAGAAACTGCCCATGTGGCTGGTACGGCACTGTACAATGAGTCAGTGGTACTGGTAAGAATAATACGGAACTGGAAACTACGGGACTGGAATAAGAGGAGATTATCTATGTGTGGAATTGTTGGTTACATCGGAAGTGAACAGGCGGCGCCCATTCTGCTGGACGGACTGTCCAGGCTGGAATACAGAGGTTATGACTCGGCAGGCGTAGCCGTATACAACGGAGAAAAGATCAAGGTCGTAAAAGCCAAGGGACGGCTGAAGGTGTTAAGCGAGATGACCCATGACGGCGCATCCCTGCCGGGAACCATCGGTATCGGCCACACCCGCTGGGCGACACACGGCGCACCGTCGGACACGAATGCCCATCCGCATTACAATCAAGATGAATCCATCGTGGTGGTACATAACGGTATCATTGAAAACTATTTAAAGCTGAAGAAAAAGCTGGTGGAACGCGGCTATACCTTCCGCTCGGATACGGACACCGAAGTAGTAGCCCATCTTCTGGACTATTATTACAAAGGCGATCCCTTAGAGGCCATCGGAAAGCTGATGCACCGGGTGGAGGGTTCCTATGCTTTTGGAATTCTGTTTGCCGATCATCCGGGAGAAATTTATGCGGCGCGCAAGGACAGTCCCCTTATCGTAGGAAGCTCCGAGAGCGGCAATCTGATTGCCTCCGATGTGCCGGCAGTTCTGCGCTATACCAGAGGTGTTTACTATATTCAGAACCAGGAGATTGCCAGGCTGACCAGGGACTCCATGACCTTCTACAATATCGATGAGGAAGAGATTGAGAAGGAGCCCGTCACCATTGAATGGGACATCAATGCGGCGGAAAAAGGCGGCTATGAGCATTTTATGCTGAAGGAGATTTATGAGCAGCCTGGGGCTGTGAGGGACACTTTCAGCCCGAGATTGAAAAACGGGGAGATTGTCATTGAAGAGCTGGGAATGACGGACGAGGAGCTGCTGTCCGTGAAAAAGCTCTGCATTGTGGCCTGCGGTTCGGCTTACCATACAGGCATGACCTGCAAATATGTATTTGAGGGACTGGCAAGAGTTCCGGTGGAGGTAGATCTGGCCAGCGAATTCCGTTACCGTAATCCCATTCTGGAGGAGGGAACTCTGGTAGTCGTTATCAGCCAGTCGGGGGAGACGGCAGATTCTCTGGCGGCTCTGCGTGAAGCAAAGTCCCAGGGAAGGAAGGTTCTTGCCATTGTAAATGTAGTGGGCAGCTCCATTGCCCGCGAGGCGGATAACGTGATGTATACCTGGGCCGGACCGGAGATTGCCGTTGCCACGACCAAGGCGTACAGCACCCAGCTTATTGCCCAGTACCTTCTGGCCATGAAGCTGGCAAGGGTAAGGGGAACCATAACGGATAAGACATTTAAGGAGATGCTCTCGGATCTGGAGCGTCTCCCGGCGCAGATTGAGCTGCTTCTGGGAAATAAAGAGCGGATTCAGCGGTTTGCTAACCGGTATCTGGCGGCCAAAGAGGTATTTTTCATCGGACGCGGCATTGACTATGCGATTTCCATGGAGGGCTCACTTAAGCTGAAGGAGACTTCCTATATCCATTCGGAGGCGTGCGCTGCCGGAGAGCTGAAACACGGAACCATCTCTCTGATTGAGGAGGGAACGCTGGTAGCGGCCGTCTCCACCCAGGAGCACCTGTTTGCCAAGATGATCAGCAATATTGCGGAGGTCCGCACCCGCGGAGCATTCGTGATGGCTGTCACCAATGTGGGAAATGTAGAGATTGAGAAAAATGCGGATTATGTGATATATATACCCAGAACCAATCCGTACTTTACCAATTCCCTGGCAATCATTCCCCTGCAGCTGTTTGCCTACTATATTTCCCTTGGCCGCGGCTGTGATGTAGATAAGCCCAGAAATCTGGCCAAATCAGTAACAGTGGAGTAAATTTTGAGAAGGAACTGGAAACAGTAATATCCTTTTCAACGCACAAATCAATTTACAGACGCAGATTTTTGCGGCTGGAAATTGATTTAGGCTTAGGTGTGTTGGAAAGGATATTACGGAACTGGAAACAGTAATATCCTGACAACGCACAAATCAATTTACAGACGCAGATTTTTGCGGCTGGAAATTGATTTAGGCTTAGGTGTGTTGGAAAGGATATTACGGAACTGGAATAGAACTGGAATAGGAGAAGTCATGATTAATAAACTTATTGCAAAAATCGAAAAGACAAAGGCACCCATCGTAATCGGTTTAGACCCCATGCTGAACTATATTCCGGAGCATATCCGGAAAAAAGCATTTGCAGAATACGGGGAGACTCTTGAGGGTGCTGCAGAAGCTGTCTGGCAGTTTAACAAAGAGATTGTGGATAAAACCTGGGATCTGGTTCCGGCCGTGAAGCCCCAGATTGCCATGTATGAGCAGTTTGGAATCGAGGGTCTTAAGGCATATCAGAAAACGGTGGATTACTGCCACACAAAGGATCTGGTAGTCATCGGCGATATTAAGCGCGGGGATATCGGTTCCACCTCTGCCGCCTATGCGGCGGGACATCTGGGGAAAATCCAGGTAGGGAGTAAATGCTATACGGCTTTTAATGAGGACTTTGCCACTGTGAATCCGTATCTGGGAAGTGATGGCGTAAAGCCTTTTATCGAGGTATGCCAGGAGGAGAATAAGGGCATCTTTGTTCTGGTAAAAACTTCCAATCCTTCCAGCGGAGAGTTCCAGGATCGGCTGATTGACGGCCGTCCTCTCTATGAACATGTGGGAGAAATGGTTGCCCGGTGGGGCGAAGAGCATATGGGAGATTCCTACAGCTATATTGGCGCAGTGGCAGGCGCCACCTACCCGGAGATGGGAAAAGTTCTGCGCAGACTGATGCCCAAAACCTTTATTCTGGTACCGGGCTACGGCGCCCAGGGCGGAACCGGTAAAGATCTCGTTCATTTCTTCAATGACGACGGACTGGGAGCAATCGTGAATTCTTCCAGAGGAATTATCGCGGCATATAAGCAGGAAAAATACGCTTCCTTCGGCCCGGAGCATTTTGCAGACGCTTCCAGGGCAGCTGTGGAGGATATGGCGGCTGACATCCGTCAGGCGCTGGAGGGAAGATAAGGAAAATAAGAGGGACTGATTATGAAGTACAAAGAGACGGCAGTGATCACAGAGCAGCGGGAAATAGCCCCGGATATATTCAGCATGTGGCTTCAGACGGATGCAATTGCAAAAGAGGCTGTACCGGGACAGTTTATTTCCCTGTACAGCCATGATAAAAGCAGAATGCTTCCAAGACCCGTCAGTATCTGTCAGATTGACGGGACGAAGGGAAGAGTCCGTCTGGTATACCGGATTGCCGGAAAGGGCACAGAGGAATTTTCCGGCTACGGAAAAGGGGATACCCTGGAAGTAGTGGGGCCTCTGGGCAACGGCTTTCCTCTCAATCGGGAATATGACAGGGTTTTTCTCGTGGGCGGCGGAATCGGAATACCTCCCATGGCAGGGCTTGCAGAAAGGCTGCCGGGTGAAAAGCTGATTGTAGCAGGTTACCGGAACAGCGAGGTTTTTTTGAAGGAAGAACTGGAGAAAAACGGGAAGCTGTATCTTGCTTCCGAGGACGGAAGCGTAGGAACAAAGGGAAATGTGCTGGATGCCGTCCGGGAAAATCATTTAACTGCCCAGGCTCTTTTCGCCTGCGGTCCTGCCCCCATGCTCCGGGCATTAAAAGCCTATGCGGCAGAGCAGGGGATGGACTGTTATCTTTCCCTGGAGGAACGTATGGCCTGCGGCGTGGGGGCCTGCCTGGCCTGTGTGTGCCGCTCGATGGATGTGGATGCCCATACCCACGTTAAGAATAAGCGGATCTGCAAAGATGGGCCCGTATTTTCGGCGGATGAAATTGATTTAGGCTAAGGTGTACCGAGAGGAGATGTATATGGAATTCAGAACAAGTGTAAATCTGGCAGGCGTGGAGCTGAAAAATCCCGTTATGACAGCATCGGGTACTTTTGGTTCCGGTGCGGAATACAGTGAATTTTACGATCTCGGGGCTCTCGGGGCAGTGGTCACGAAAGGCGTGGCGAATGTCCCCTGGCCGGGCAATCCCACCCCGAGAATTGCAGAGACAGCCAGCGGCATGCTCAATGCCATCGGCCTTCAGAATCCGGGAATCGATGTGTTTATAGAGAGAGACATTCCCTTTCTGCGCCGGTTTGATACGAAGATTATAGTGAATGTCTGCGGAAAAACCATTGCCGATTACTGCGAGGTGGTGGAAAAGCTTTCCGATCAGCCCGTGGACATGCTTGAGATCAATGTATCCTGTCCGAACGTCAAGGAGGGTGGGATTGCTTTCGGGCAGAAGCCGGAGGCTTTGGAGACAGTGACAAGGGAAGTAAAGAAATATGCAAGGCAGCCGGTGATTATGAAGCTCAGCCCGAATGTGACGGATATCACAGAGATGGCCCGTGCCGCGGAGGCCGGCGGAGCGGATGTACTTTCGCTTATCAATACCCTTACGGGAATGAAAATCGACATTCACAGGAGGACTTTTGCCATCGCGAACCAGACAGGAGGACTTTCCGGCCCGGCTGTGAAGCCGGTGGCTGTGCGTATGGTATACCAGGCGGCCAGGGCGGTTTCCCTTCCGGTTATCGGTATGGGCGGGATATGCAATGGCGAGGATGCCATGGAGTTTATTCTGGCCGGAGCAGCGGCAGTGTCTGTGGGGACGGCTAATTTTAACAATCCCTATGCGGCGAAGGAGACGGCAGAGGGAATCCAGGCCTATATGGAAAAATATCAAATAGGGGATATCAAAGATTTGATTGGAGCAGTACACTTATAAAGACATCAGCCGCCGCGTGTTCCTCCGGGATAATCAATGTGTTTGAACCGAGACACCGGCGATACGGACGAATCCGCACTCCTCCCGGAACTGACGCCGGGATTATTATAATGCCAAACGGAAAATAATGCAAGATAAGCACCCGTACTCTTCTCTCTGCATATCTTAGATCGTAAGAAAAAATGCAAAAAGGAGAGCTTATGGCAACAAAGATTGTAGTAGATGCAGGACACGGAGGAAGCAATCCGGGAGCCGTGTTTGAGGGCCGCAGGGAGAGCGATGACGCTCTGCGCCTTGCAATGGCAGTGGGAAAGATTCTGGAGTCAAACGGGTATGACGTAACCTACACGCGAACAAGCGATGTGACCCAGTCCGTGGGGCAGAAAGCGGCAATTGCCAATGAGGAGGGAGCGGATCTTTTTGTATCCATCCATCGGAATGCGGCGGAGTATCCGGGGCAGTACTCGGGGATTCAGACTTTAATTTATAATGACTCCGGAATAAAAAAACAGATGGCGGAAAATATCAATTCCAATCTGGAAGCGCTGGGCTTCCGGAACGCAGGCGTAAGCATCCGTCCCAATCTGGTTGTACTTAACAGCACGCAGATGCCGGCTCTTTTGGTAGAGGCGGGCTTTATCGACAGTGACACGGATAACCGTCTCTTTGACAGCCGTTTCCAGGCCATGGCCCAGGCCATTGCAGACGGAATCATGGAGACGCTGGAGGGCACCCGTGTAACCTCAAGCAATGTGCCGGAGGAGGAACCGCAGGTGGAAGAACGGCATCGTCCGCCTCACCGTCCGCCGATGATGCGTCCCCCCATGCCTCCCATGCAGCCCATGCCGCCCGAGGAGCCGGAGGAGCTTTACCGGGTTCAGGCGGGAGCATTCCGGGAGCGGCAGAATGCGGATAATCTTCTGCAGCTTCTGGAAAACGACGGATTTCCGGCCTTTATTGTGTACCAGGACGGCCTTTATAAGGTGCAGGTGGGAGCCTTCAGCCGTCTGAGCAATGCCATTGCCATGGAGCGGGAAGTACGTGAAAAAGGGTATAATACGTATATTACTACCTGAGTATACAGATAATTAACAGTTATAGAAAATAAAGCTGCTGTTCTGGAAACCGGACTGGTAATCAGAACGGCAGTTTTATACTTTTCTTATGGATAATAGTTGAAAAAAGATGTGGTATCATATACCATAAGAAAGCAGGAGAAAATAAGACCAATGAGATTCGCGTATGAGATACAAAATGAAACGGCAAAAATCTGGCGCTGCTTTGACTATGGAGAGGAAATAGAGATACCGGGCAGCCTGGAAGGGTATCCCGTGACGGAGCTGGCGCCTTATATATTCTCGGAGCATATGGATGAACAGAAGCTGGAAAAAAGGATTGCGGCAGGACAGGTGTTTCTCTCAGAGGGAAGTGAGGCTCCCGCGCTGTGCGGATCTGGTCTGAAAGGTGTGCATCTGCCGCCGGCCCTTCAAAAAATAGGAGCCTATGCTTTCTATAACTGCGGCAGACTGGAAGTCTTTTCTTTCCATGGCGGTCTTAAGGACTTAGGGCCGGGATTGTTCACGGGATGTCATCATGTGAGGCAGCTGAAGCTTACCCTGGATCATACGGGCACTTCCTGTCTCCAGGAGATCCTGATGGAACTGAATGAAGAGCTGCGTCTTACCCTTTGCCGGGATGGACGGGAGGCCAGGCTGGTATTTCCGGAGTTTTACGAGGAGGGCGTGGAAAACACACCGGCCCGGATTCTGATGACACAGATGCACGGAAGCGGCATGCACTACCGGAACTGCTTTTATCAGAAACGATTTGATTTCCATGCTTATGACAACTGCTTTTTCCGGGCAAAGGCCCAGGAGAGGGAGATGCTGGTACTGGAGCTGGCTATAGGCCGCCTGCGCTTTCCGCTTGGCCTGGGGGAACAGGAAAGGGCGGTGTATGAAAGCTATCTTATGGAACACCTTCCGGAGGCCGGACAGCGGGCGGTGAACCAGAGAGATATGGAGCTTCTGATCTGGCTTATCCGGGAATTTCTTTTTGCAGGAGATTATCCCGGAGAGAAAGAGCTTCTGCGCCGTATTCTCGGACAGGCATCGGAACAGGGTTTTACGGAGGGAAACGCTTTTCTTCTGGATACACTGCACCAGCGCTTCCCGTCCGGGGAAGAGAGGTTTGATTTTTAATATTGCCATGCAGGACACGGGCAGCAATCTTTCACGGTAATATGCTGACATTTAGGAAAGGGAAAGGCAATGGTAATTTACAGAGAACAGGAATTGCATCTGAAGCAGGAAATGCTCGGAGCCAGGATCTTAAGCCAGGCCCGGAATGAATTGTACCTGCATATGCGTTTTCTGGATCTGGCTCTTGGAAGCCTTTTGGTCCGCCCGGGAGAGGGAATTCATCCGGCCGGTACGGACGGGGGCGTCCTCTTTTTTGACCCGGAGGAGCTGTTAAGACTTTACCGGACAGGCCGGGTCCATGTCACACGTCTGTATCTCCACAGTCTGTTTCACTGCCTGTTCTGCCATCCGTTTTACCGGAAAGAACGGGATCCGAAAACCTGGAATCTGGCCTGTGACATTGCGGCAGAATCCATTCTGGACGGCCTGGCGCTGAAATGTGTGCACATCCCCGGCACCTTCCGCCAGTCTGTGTATGCCGGGCTTTTGGAGAACATTTCCGTGCTGACGGCCGGAGGCATATACCGGGAGCTGTCCCGTATGAACTTAAGCGGGCCGGAGCTTATGAGGTGGGAGCAGGCGTTTCATGTGGATGATCATACTCTCTGGGAACGGGAGCAGCCCCCGGCCCGGATGGAGCAGAGCCGGAAGCAGTGGGAGAACCTCCGCGAGCGGATGGAGATGGACATGGAGACATTTTCCAGGGAGGCGGCAGAAGGAAGCAGGGGGCTTGCAGATCAGCTTCGGATTGAAAACCGCCGCCGCTATGATTACCGGGAGTTTCTGCGCCGGTTTTCCGTCCCAAAAGAAGAAATGCAGGTAGATATGGATACCTTTGACTATATTTTTTATAACTACGGCATGTCTCTTTACGGAAACATGCCCCTCATTGAGCCCCTGGAGACAAAGGAAGTTCAAAAGATAGAGGAGTTTGTAATCGTGATCGATACCTCCATGTCCTGTAAGGACACACTGGTGCGGCGCTTTCTGGAGGAGACCTGCAGTATTCTTAAAGAGTCTGAGAGCTTTTTTAGGAGTATTCACATACGGATTCTTCAGTGTGACGATCGCGTTCAGTCGGATGTGGAGATTACCGGAGCGGAGGGCCTCCGGGATTATATGGAGCATCTGACCATTCAGGGGCAGGGAGGGACAGACTTTCGCCCGGCCTTTGCCTATGTGGAGGAGCTGCTGGAAAGGAAGGCGTTTTACCGCCTGCGGGGGCTGATTTATTTTACCGACGGATACGGCACCTTTCCCGTGAAAATGCCTTCTTACGAGACGGCATTTGTATTTTTACAGGACAATTACCGGGACATAGATGTGCCGCCCTGGGCGATTAAGCTTATTTTAGGGCCGGAGGAACTGATTTACGATAGGTAAACGGATTTTTGGTTTGAGGAAGGAGAAATCAGATACATGAACATAAAACGGGCAAAGCAGGAGATAAAAGATACAGTCAGCGCCTATCTTTTGAAGGATGCCTGCGGCGAATATGAGATACCGTCCGTCCGTCAGAGGCCTCTTCTGCTTCTGGGGGCGCCGGGAATCGGAAAGACCCAGATTATGGAGCAGACTGCCAGGGAGTGCGGCATTGCCCTGGTATCCTACACCATTACCCACCATACCCGCCAGAGCGCCATCGGTCTTCCCTTTATTCAGGAAAAGGATTTCGGAGGCAGGAAAAAGGCGGTCACGGAGTACACCATGAGCGAGATTATAGCCTCTGTCTATGAGAAAATGGAGAAGACGGGCTTAAGGGAAGGGATTCTCTTCATTGATGAAATCAACTGTGTTTCCGAGACTCTGGCTCCGGCCATGCTCCAGTTTCTCCAGTGCAAGACCTTCGGGGCCCATAAGGTGCCGGAGGGCTGGATCATTGCGGCAGCGGGAAATCCCCCGGAGTACAATAAATCCGTCCGGGAGTTTGACGTGGTGACTATGGATCGGGTGCGCAAAATCGAGGTGGAGCCGGATTTTGATGTCTGGAAGGAATACGCGGTTTCCGTGGGAGTTCATCCGGCCATTCTTTCTTATCTCAGTGTCCGCCCGTCTCATTTCTATCAGATGGAAAATACGGTGGACGGCAGGCAGTTTGCCACACCCAGGGGATGGGAAGATTTGTCCCGGATGCTGGAGGTCTGTGAACAGATTGGAAAGACCGTAGACAGGGAGGTGGTCGTCCAGTATCTTCAGCATGAGCGGATTGCCGGGGAATTTGCTAATTATCTGGAGCTTTATCACAGGTATCAGAAGGATTACGGAATAGAAGAGATTTTGAAAGGAACGATCCGGGAGACAATGCTGAAAAAACTGGCCCATGCCTCCTTTGATGAGCGTCTCAGCGTGGTAAGCCTGTTGCTGTCCGGATGTAAGACAGGCTTTCGGGAAGAGCAGCTTCAAAAGAGATTTGTAGAAGGGCTGTTTGGAAAAATGAAGGAGGCCAGAAGGCTTCTGACAGGTGAGCATGAGGGGAAACAGATGCCCTTTGAGGTTCTGGAGGAGCTGTACCGGGAGAATGAGGCTTACAGAAAGCGGCAGAAGGAGGCGGAGCTTCTGACAAGAGAGCAGGAACGGGAGCTTTCACGCCTGTCTGTGACCTTGAACGCCTATGGGATGGAGCTTAAAAAGGCGTCGCCTGCTGCGGGAGAGGAAGCACTGGAGCTCTTGAGGGAGCTGTTTGCAAAGGAGCGGATGGATTACGAGGAGGATAAGGCAAGGAGCGCCGCTTATCTGGAGAATGTCTTTGATTTTCTGGAGCTGGCTTTTGGGGACAGCCAGGAGACGGCTGTTTTTGTCACGGAGCTGAACAGCGATCCGGCGGCGATGGCATTTCTGGAGGACTATCCCTGTGAGCGGTATGACAGGTATAATCAGCGGCTTCTGTTTGAACAGGGGGATCAAGAGATCCTGGGAGAGATTGATGAGCTCTTGAAGTAAAAAACTGTCTCAAAATAACCTGCGCAGACTGCGGCCGTTCCTGAGAAAGGTAAGGGGAGAGAAGCTATATGGAAAAATTAATTATTTTAGGCACGGGAAATGCCAATGCGACGAAGTGCTACAATACCTGCCTGGCCCTTCAAAATGAACGGGGGTATTTCCTGGTGGATGCAGGAGGCGGAAACGGGATTCTGGTTCAGCTTGAGAAGGCGGGAATCCCCCTTGACGAGATACATGAGATTTTTTTAAGCCATGAGCATACGGATCACATCCTCGGCATGGTCTGGGTGATCCGGATGATCGCGGCCAGGATGAAGCAGGGAAAGTATGAAGGAAATCTTGATCTTTACTGTCACCGGGAGCTGGTGGAAACTCTGCTGACTATTGTGAAACTTACGGTTCAGGGAAAATTTGTGAAGCTGATTGGCGAGCGCATTTTTCTTCATCCCCTGGAGGACGGGGACGAGAGGGAGATTCTGGGGTATAACATCCGGTTCTTTGATATCCGGTCTGTGAAGGCAAAGCAGTATGGATTTACGCTGACTCTGCACAGTGGGAAGCGTTTCACCTTTGCTGGGGATGAGCCTTACCGGGAGTGCGAGTATACATATGTGAAAGATGCGGACTGGCTGCTCCATGAGGCGTTCTGTCTGTACAGCGAGAGGGAGCGTTTTAAGCCCTATGAGAAGTGCCATACCACTGTCAGAGATGCCTGTGAGACGGCAGAGAAGCTTGGGGTGAAGAACCTGGTTCTGTATCACACGGAGGATAAAAACATCGCTCAGAGAAAAGAGCTTTATCTGGCGGAGGGGAAGCCCTGCTTTTTAGGGAAGCTTTATGTGCCGGAGGATTTGGAGGTATTTGACCTAGATTAATCCGGAAATATATTACTGATGTCCCTGCATTTCTTATGGATGGAGAACAGAAGTTTTTTTTGCAGGAACTTATTTTCCGCTTCATACAAATGCCCGGCAGATAGGCCTTATAGAGCTTTTGGAGGCTTTTTCCGGAAAAAAGCAGGTCGGGCAAAATAGTGCTCGACTTGTATTCGGTTTCGGGGTAGAATAAAAGACAGGAATTTGGTTTTTGGAAAAGCCAGGAAAAGGAGTGGAGAAAAGGATGAATAATTTTCAATATTTTACCCCTACGAAGGTGGTATTCGGAAAAGATACGGAGAAGCAGACCGGTGAGCTGATAAAAGAGCAGAAGTGCGGAAAGGTTCTGGTGCATTATGGCACGGGAAGCGTAAAGAAAAGCGGACTCCTGGATCGCGTGTGTGCGGCGCTGGATTCAGCCGGCATTTCTTATGTGAGCCTGGGAGGAGCAGTCCCCAATCCCCGGCTGTCTCTGGTGTATGAGGGCATAGAGCTGTGTAAGAAGGAAGGTGTGGATTTTATTCTGGCCGTGGGAGGCGGAAGCGCTATTGATTCGGCCAAGGCCATTGCCCTGGGAACGAAGTATGAAGGGGATGTGTGGGATCTGTATCTGAAAAAGGCTTCTGCCGGGGATGCGCTGCCTCTGGGCGTGATTCTGACCATTGCCGCTACGGGGAGCGAGATGAGCGATTCTACCGTGATTACTAATGAAGAGGGATGGCTCAAGAGGGGACTTCACAGCGATCTTATCCGGCCCCGTTTTGCCGTTATGAATCCGGAGCTGACCTATACTTTACCGGAATATCAGACCATGAGCGGCTGTACGGATATTCTGATGCACACTATGGAGCGGTATTTTTCCCATGAAATGGATACGGATCTGGTGGACGGCATGGCGGAGAGCCTTCTGAAATCCGTGATGCGCGCGGCAAAGGTACTATTAAAGGATCCGAAGAATTACAATGCAAGGGCAGAGGTCCTCTGGGCGGGAAGCCTGTCGCACAACGGTCTGACCGGCTGCGGCCGTTCCGGTGACTGGGCATGCCACCAGCTGGAGCACGAGCTGGGAGGCATGTTTGATGTGGCCCACGGAGCAGGGCTTGCGGCTGTGTGGGGAAGCTGGGCCCGGTATGTGTACAAGGACGATACGGCCCGTTTTGCCAAGTTTGCTGTGAATGTGATGGGGATTGCTTATGACTATGCGGATCCGGAAAAGACGGTTCTTCTGGGGATTGAGGCTATGGAGGATTTCTTCCGGTCTATTCATATGCCGGTGAGCATCCGTGAGCTTGGAGTGGAATTGACAGACGAACAGATAAAGGAGCTGGCTTATAAATGTACTTATATGGATCAGAGGACGATTGGCGGTATCAGAAAGCTTGGGAAAGAAGACATTGCTAAGATTTATGAGATGGCGAAATAGCGTATGACGTCAGCCTGTTTTGCTCCTTGCTCTGGAAGTAAAGCGGAGTATTCCTTAATAAGATAATTTAAAAGTTCTGATTTAGAAAGAAGTGGAGAAAATGGAAGATACAAGAACAGATCTGGGAACAGAGAAGGTCAGCCGCCTGCTGGTGCGGCTGGCCATTCCCACGATTACCGCTCAGATTGTAAACATGCTTTACAATATTGTGGACCGCATTTACATCGGGCATATCCCGGGTGAGGGGGCGCTGGCGCTTACCGGCCTCGGCTTATGTTTTCCGGTGCTGATGCTTGTGACGGCATTTTCAAGCCTGGTGGGAATGGGAGGTGCGCCCCAGGCTTCTATTAAGATGGGGCAGCAGGATTCGGAGGGCGCCGAAAGAATTCTGGGGAACTGCTTTACTATGCTGATGATTCTGGCGGTTGTCCTGACAGTGGTGTTCCGCCTCAACGGACGGGCGCTTCTGTTTCTCTTTGGGGCCAGTGAGGATACCATCGGCTATGCGCTGGATTATCTGAATATTTATATTCTGGGGACGATTTCGGTGATGTTTTCCCTGGGACTCAATGCCTTTATCACTACCCAGGGCTTTACGAAGATCAGCATGCTGACCGTGGTAATCGGGGCGGCGGTCAATATTGTACTGGATCCGGTTTTTATCTTTGGATTTGGAATGGGTGTCCGGGGGGCCGCGCTTGCCACCATTATGGCTCAGACGGTTTCGGCGGTATGGGTTTTGAAGTTCCTTTTGGGGAATAAGACTGTTTTAAGGATTAAAAAGGAAAATATGAGAGTTCGAGGCTCGGTGATTCTGCCGGTACTGGCTCTGGGACTGTCTCCCTTTATTATGACCAGTACAGAGAGTCTTCTGAATATCTGCTTTAATACGTCTCTGCAAAAATACGGCGGAGATCTGGCGGTTGGGGCTATGACCATCCTGTCGAGCTGCATGCAGGTGTGCAGTCTGCCGCTCCAGGGCCTGGCGCAGGGAGCGCAGCCGATCATCAGCTATAATTACGGTGCAAAGAATATGTCCAGAGTGAAGGAGGCGTTTAGGCTGCTGTTTATCAGCGCTGTCTGCGCTTCCGCGGTGATGTGGCTGATTGCCGTTTTTGTTCCCGGTTTTTTCCCGTCGCTGTTTTCCGGGGACGAGGAACTGATTACCTATGCATCCTGGGCGATCCGGATTTATCTGGGAATGGTCTTTGTGATGGGTGCCCAGATGTCCTGCCAGCAGACCTTTGTGGCTGTCGGGGAGGCAAAGATTTCTCTGTTCCTGGCGCTGTTTCGGAAGATTATAGTGTTGATTCCGCTGATCTATCTTTTGCCGAATTTTTTTGCGGATAAGGTGTTTGCGGTATTTCTGGCAGAGCCTGTAGCGGATACTATAGCAGCGCTCACGACCACCATATTGTTTTTTTGGAAATTTCGGAAGCTGTCCCGGTGAGGGCAGAGGTTCCTGACCGGAGCCTGTGCAGGCTTGCGGAACTTAACTTTATGATACCAGCTGGGAGAGACAGGTGGATAATGGAGACACAGATTAGAAAACTTGACTATGAAGCGATAGATATGAATACGATTGAGGAGGCAGGAAGGGTGCTTAAGGAGGGCGGCCTCGTTGCATTTCCTACGGAGACGGTATACGGACTGGGCGGAGATGCGCTGAATCCGGCATCCTCGGAGAAAATTTATGCGGCAAAGGGACGGCCCTCGGACAATCCGCTGATTGTACATATTGCGGAAAAGGCCGATGTATACCGGATAGCAGAGGAGGTTCCGGAGCAGGCAGAGCGTCTGATGGAAGCGTTCTGGCCGGGACCGCTGACACTGATTTTCTCCAAAAAGGATCTGGTGCCGGATAAGACTACCGGGGGGCTTTCTACGGTAGCAGTGCGGATGCCGAGCGATAAGATTGCGGCAGCTTTTATCCGGGCATCCGGAGGCTTTGTGGCAGCTCCGAGCGCCAATGCTTCCGGCCGGCCCAGTACGACTACGGCGGCTCATGTGGCGGAAGATCTGAACGGACGGATTGAGATGATTCTGGATGGAGGACAGGCTGTGATTGGTCTGGAATCCACGATTGTGGATGTGAGCGGGGACCTTCCGGTGATTTTGCGGCCGGGGGTGATTACCGGGACTATGATAGAGGCTGTAATCGGGCCGGTGGAGACAGACCGGGCCGTGATTGCGCCGGATTCCCATGTGAGGCCGAAGGCTCCGGGGATGAAGTACCGTCATTATGCGCCCAGAGCGTCCCTGACCATTGTGGAGGGGGAGACGGCTGCCGTAGTTGCGGCTGTGAACGAACTGACGGCCAAAGCAGAGGCAGAAGGAAAACGGGTTGGAATTATTGCTGCAGATGAGACGGCCGGGTGTTATGAAAAGGGCCTGGTGAGGAGCCTGGGGGCGCGCAGCCGGGAGGAGGAGATTTCCAGGCATCTTTTCGAGGTGCTCAGAGGTTTTGACGAGACGGATGTGGACTGTATTTATTCGGAGTCTTTCGGAGATGCCGCCATTGGGCAGGCGATTATGAACCGGCTTCTTAAAGCGGCCGGGCACCGGGTGGTGCGGGTTTAGAGGGGCAGTTTTTTATTGTGATTTGTTCTGTTTTCCAAGAGAAGGTATTATTTTGATAAAGGAAGTTATCCTTAGCTGCACAGAAGGAAAAGCAAAAGGCTGCATTGCTGCACATTCTATTTCAAATATCTTTTTGTATTAAGGAAAGATTATGATGAAGGAGAGAGACGGGAAATATTGGCTGGCTTATGTACAATTTTTGATGTTGAAGGGATAGACAGGAATAAATTACTGTCAGGACTTCGGAATGAAGATTTCTCTGGCTTTGAGGACTGTTTACAGATGGAATGTGCAAAAGCATATGTAGCAGAATATATTGTGGCAAGGAATATGATTGATTATAAAAAATCAGAGATAAAGGCAATTTTACCGAAAGATTACCTGGAATTATTCTGTGAACCGGAATTTATCTGCGTGTATAGATTAAGTCTGTCATACCATTATATGACTGTGTATTAAGTAATCTTAACGGAATCTCTTGTTTTGCATTTTCAAAAAGCCGAATACCAGCGCCTAAAAGTGTTGGAACTACAGTAATATAATAGCTGTCAATTAAATCCTCATTTACTAACTGTTGTACAAGATTGGCTCCGCCGCATATCCATATATCTTTTCCGTTTTTTTCTTTTAGTTCTTTTACCAGATAAACAGGATCTATATTTACAAATCGAATTTTTTCAGAGGAAGCCTGCTTATTATGTGTAATAACATAAGTCGTAAAATCTTTATATACCCACTCTTTTGGTGAAAGTTCAGTAACAATCTGATGATAAGTATTCCACCCCATTAAAATTGTATCAATATTTTTTACAAATTCAGAATAGACATCAATATTCTCATTATCGCTGCCTTGCCCTTTCAACCAATCGACACTGCCTTTACTGTCCGCAATATATCCATCAAGGCTCATTGCAATAAATAAGCTAATTTTTCTCATGCTGCTTTCTCTCCTTAGATACCGATTTATCGAATCAATGAACTATGATTTACCGATTTGATTATATCATATCTTTATAAGGAATCGTACAATTATTTTAAATGCTGATATCCCTGTTACGCTTCGTAAGATCACAAGGAATCCACCAAGCAAAGCTTGGTCCCCCTTATGATAACTGATGCACAGAAATCGCAAAAAGATGCGATTTCGCGCTGAAAAACTCAGTATTTCCGCACAAAAATGTGCGGAAATACCTCACGGAATAGTGGCGTGTGAACAGTAACACCTAAATACCGAAAAAAGAAATTATTCGGTCAGTTGAAGCTGACATCCGGAGCAACAAAGCGAATGGAATAAAGCATTTTGGGCAAGAGTTTCGGAAAGAAGAAAGTGAGGGAGCTGCTTTTTAGCGGCAGGTAATATAAGCTTGCGATACCCGCCTTTCAGGAGGGCAGTGACAGAGCTCTTGGGGGGAATATGTGAGACAGTATATGTAGGTTAGAGTTGTAATATGGGAATAGTTGGAGGGCATTTTCGTACTAATATAAAAGATAGTATGAATCTATTGAAATCCATTGACGTACGTGAATGCGTACGGTATAATAAATAAAGAAAGGAGATGATTATATGACAGCAATTAGCGTGACAAAGGCAAGGGAAAATATATATCAAATACTATCCGAAGTTAATAGCAGCAGTCAGCCAATTACCATTACTAATAATCGCGGTAAAAATGGTGTTCTCATATCAGAAGAAGATTGGAACGCAATTCAGGAAACATTATATTTAAATTCCATACCAGGTATGACAGAGAGTATTATTGAAGCGGGAAAAGAGCCGCTGGAAGAATGCTCTGTATATAATTCGGATGAGGAATGGTAAATGTATATAATCAGATTTAGTAAACAAGCTGACAAAGATAAAAAACTGTTAAAGGGGGCAGGGCTTGTCCCAAAAGCAAAAAAATTGTTGGCTATTATAGCGGAGAATCCTTTTCAAGATCCACCACCATATGAGGGATTGTTAGGAAATCTGAATGGCTATTACTCCAGAAGAATTAATATCCAGCATAGATTAGTTTATCAGGTATATAATGAGCCGGTTGTTATTGATGGAGTAAAATATGAAGGAACAATAAAAATTGTTCGTATGTGGTCACATTATGATGCTGTAAGATAAAGATGAAGTACCAACGGATGAATCAATCATCTGAAGGTGCTTCTTTTATGTCCTGCTGTTTATTATGGATTTCGGTAACAGCTTTTTGGAGATATATATTTTTCCAATTTTGTTTGATTGTTTCCTGTTGTAGTTGGAAAATGCGCTTGTTTAGATATTGTTCCACCCACTCCATGAGCCAGTGAGGAATAAGGTGTTCCGGCGGTTTTTGGATGATGGAAAATATGAGATCTTCTAATCTGCTTTGTGGTTTGTGGAAAAAATCTTTTATTCGGCGGTATCCCGTATAGTAATCGCTCGCCTTTTCGCTGGAAAGAATAAAGTCGCTGTCTATCGACAGACGGCGGCCATGTTTTGCAGGTCTGCCCCTTTTGCCTGCGGGCTCAGGCGCAGGGCCGGCCTTGAGGTAACATTCATAAAAACAGAGCAGTCCGCTTTTGCATAAGAGCAGGCATAATAAAAGGCATTGAGCGATTTTGCGGTTATGCCGGACAACAAGGTATTAAATGCTTTAGCATCTCAAAATTATACAAAAAGTGCTCAAAGTGACCAGAATATTATTCCATTCACAAAAAGAAAAAGAACCGAAAACCTTGAAAAATCAACGTTTTCAGTCCTCTAACCCACTGCGGAAGATGGGACTTGAACCCACACGGCACGAATGCCACAAGATCCTTAGTCTTGCTCGTCTGCCAGTTCCGACACTTCCGCATAACTTTCCGCCTTCAAGTTCTTATCTCAAGGCGCTTAATTATACTACCATTTTCGAAGGAAAAAGTCAAGTGCTAAGTTCATAAAAAAATGTCAAAATTTTAGAAAAAGGTGTTGACATTTGAACTGAAATTCGGTAGAATACTATTTGTTCGCAGGAGTGGCGGAATGGCAGACGCGCAGGCTTCAGGTGCCTGTAGTCGCAAGGCTGTGTGGGTTCAAGTCCCATCTCCTGCATATGGAGTAGAAAAAAGAAGCCGATAGTATCAAGGCTTCTTTTTTATTTTTAGAGATGTACTTTCTTTTGCCTGCGAATGGCTGACACCTCAAAAGGCTTATTATTCAACGAACCTGTTCATCTTGCAGCCATTTCACCAAAGGCCGGATATATTCTTCGGAAGAGATGTCATAAGAAGATGCAATGCTCTTGGCAAAGCGGCTCTCATCAAGACTTTTCCCCTTTTTATGCTTCATCATAAAAGCAAACATCTTCATCATAGTTTTATCAAAAAATCCCATTTTTTCATAGCAAAGTCCGCTCTGCATATAAAAATGAGGCAGGCCGGCTAATTCCTCTGCCGTCAGATTATTCTCCCACATCTTAGTAATGGTCTGTGTTTCCGTATTTGGCATGGCGCCTGTCACAAAAAGGGCGGAGGGCTTTAAGCCGCATTTTTGGAACAGATTTCGTGCATCATCAAGACCGTCAATCCGGCCGGCATGCATACGGCTGCCAAAGATAATTGTATCAAAGGAAGAGAAGACAGCAGGCGCTGCCTTTTTAATATCCATGGCCGTTCCGCCTGTTTCTGCAGCGATGAGCTCTGCATATCGTTTCGTAAATCCGGTTTTGCTTTTGTATAGAATCAGCGTTTTCTTTTTCATATATCCTCATCCTCCTCTGAAATCTGCGCTAAAAATGCCTGGCAGGCGCCTTCCTGCATGCCAAAGATTTCTTCCGGCGAGATCCCGGGCCTGGAAACGGAAAAAACAGTACCGAGGCCGATGGTGTAGATCAGCATATTCAAATGAAGCTGCCGGGCTTTGGAAAGCGGGAGGCCGTACTGTCTGGCGATGGCCGGAGCGGTCTCGGAACCGGCTTCCGCTTCATATAATTCCCAGATGGAAGAAATATGTTCCCTTTGCTGCAGAATAAAGAGCTTGAACAGATGCGGTTCCTCCCGGGCAATGCTGATATAAGCCTTCCCCGTACTGCGGAATAAATCCTCCTGGTCAATATGGGAGGCCAGGTAATTCTGAATAAAGTTCCTGGCCCTGGCCTCAATATCCCGGCGCAGCTCCTCCATATTTTTGTAATAGCTATAAATAGGCTGAACAGAGCAGCCCAGCTTCCCTGCAATTGTCTTCACCAGAACCTGTTCCATTCCTCCGGTACGGGCCAGTTCAAAGGCTGCATCTACAACCATTTCCTTTGTGATTCTTTGTTTTGGCATACATAGTTTCTCCTGCTGATTTATAAAATAATCTATTTATATAAATGATTTATATAAATAGATTATATATAAAAGCTTCCATGCTGTCAACAGAGATATGAGAGAATATTAAGCCCGTATATAAAAAGGTAAAAGAGAAATCCGGTTTCCGGTTCTGGTTTTGGCTCTGCAGAGGGGTACCCGAAGGGTATGATTTTTCTTGCATTCTCACGCAGGTTTTTATAGAATAGAAAGATGAAGCAGAAGCCTTCTATAGATAAAAGTCTACCGGCTAAGTTCTGCTGGATTGGAATGGAGAGAAATATGAGACTAAAGAACATATTAATTGTAGTAGAAGATATCGAGCGCTCCAAAAGATTTTACCGTGATCTGTTTGGTCTTAGAACCACAGCCGATTTTGATGGCAATGTGGTTTTGACAGAGGGCCTTGCTTTACAGGACAGACGTGTCTGGGAACGCCTGGTGCAAAAAGAAATCGTCTATGGAGACGGAGATAAGGAACTGTACTTTGAAGAAAATAATCTGGATGCTTTTCTGAAAAAACTGGAAGCATATCCGGAGCCGATCCGTTATTTTCATAAACCCATGGAACATACCTGGGGGCAGAGGGTAGTCCGCATCTGCGATCCCGACGGCCATGTCATTGAAGTAGGAGAAGCCATGGATTTTGTTGCAAGACGCTTCTATGAAGCCGGAATGTCTCTGGAAGAGGTCTCGGAAAAAACACAGCTCCCTCTCGATCAGATAAGGAGAATCTGCCGGGGTGAATAGAAATACCTGCATGCGCATGTCCGCCTGGTTTTCTGCCGGAAGGAATGGCGGGACATGAGGACAGAAGAAGGACATTTATGATTAATCGAAAAAAACTGATACAATTTTATATCGAACAATACGCGGAAGAAAGCAAAAAGAAAGAAAAAAAGATTCCCAGATTCACAGACGTCTCCGGGCGGACGAAGAATCTGCAGAGAGCCTTAAGAAGAGCCAGGCCTTCCCGGGTCCCTCTGGAAAATCTGGAGGATTATCACCGTCAGATTAAAAACTTGAGTATCTATGCATTTCGGAAAAAACGGGAGGATCTGACCCTTGTCATTAACGCAGAGCTGCTTCCTAAGCTGACGGATCTGGATCTGGGCCTTCTGCTGAAAGAGCAGAAAGAGCGGATCGATGGTGAGTTCCTTTCTTACTTAAGACGCAGGCTGCCGGGAGCCCTCTGTCAGGAAACCCTTTTCACCCTGTACCCGAAATTCCGTCAATACAAGGTGAAAAATAAGATTCTGGAGCTTGTGCCTTCCCGTCCGGAAATGGAATTCCCCGAAGTGCGCCGGATTCGCCGCCATTTTATCCTCCACATCGGCCCCACCAACAGCGGTAAGACCTTCCACTCCCTGGAACGTCTGAAGACAGCCGAAAAAGGTGTTTATCTGGGGCCTTTGCGCCTCCTTGCCTTAGAGGTCTATGAGCAGATCAATGCTTACGGCATTCCCTGTACCATGCTCACCGGACAGGAATACATCGAGGAAGAGAACAGCCGGATCACGGCTTCCACCATAGAAATGGCGGATTTTGACGAGGAATACGACATTGCCGTCATAGACGAGGCACAGATGGTAGCAGACACCGACCGGGGACATTCCTGGACCAAGGCCATTCTGGGTCTGCGTGCAAAGGAGATCCACATCTGCATGAGTCCGTCGGCAGAGCCGGCCATGGTGCACCTGATTGAGCTCTGCGGTGACGATTACGAGATAGAGCGGTATGAACGAAAAACTGCCCTGCTCTGCGAGGAACAGCCCTTTGCATTTCCCGAGGATGTACAGTCCGGCGATGCCCTGATTGTATTTTCCAAAAAATCAGTCCTGGATGTGGCGGGCCGCCTGGAGGAACAGGGCATAGATGCCAGCGTGATTTACGGCAGCCTTCCGCCCGAGATACGCCGCCGTCAGATGCATCTGTTCAACAAAGGAAAAACAAGGGTCGTAGTCGCCACGGATGCTATCGGTATGGGCTTAAACCTTCCCGTCCGCAGAATCGTATTTCTCCAGACGGAAAAATTCGACGGTGTCGGAAGACGTCCCTTAACCGTATCCGAGGTGCGCCAGATTGCCGGGCGGGCCGGGCGGTTCGGCATCTACAACTCCGGCTACGTAAACGCCATGGGTGAGGAAGAGCTGGAATTCATCCGGGAGAGCTATGAGGCCCGGGAGCAGCCCATAGAGGAAGTGAACTTAGGCTTCCCGCAGCTGCTTCTGGATATCGACGGCCCCTTAGACGAGATATTGAAAATCTGGCATTCCGTAACACCCTCTGCTCCTTTCGTGAAGGAAAACATCGACGAGGCTCTTACCCTGTACGATCAAGCGAAGAAATGGAAGGATCAGATAGACGGCTTCGAGGACAAGCGCATCCTCTACCGGATGATCACCTGCCCCATCGACATCAAGGATAAAAAAGTGGTATCTCTCTGGCTGTCCTACTGCAGAAACTACACGGCAGACGTATCCTTAGAGCGTCCCAGGCTGGAGTACGGCAGGCGAAAAGGTATCCAGCAGTACGAGACCTATTACAAACAGCTGGACCTCTACTACCAGTTTTCCCACCGGATGCAGAAGGTCATTGAGGAAGACTGGCTGAACGAAGAACGTAACCGTACCGAAATGATGATTATGAAATACCTAACCAAAGGAAAGACCGACTACATTGCTAGATGCCGCTACTGCGGAAAGCTGCTGCCTCTGGGCACGCCCTTCCAGGTCTGTGACCGCTGCTTCCACCGAAAATAAGTATTTTTTGCAGCCGGAAACAATTGTCAGAGAAAAATGATTTTTATATAAATCCAATTACCAGCAGGAAAGGAGAAAAACATTATGGAACGATTACTCATTGCCCACGATCTTGGAACATCGGGAGACAAAGCAACTCTGTTTACGACAAAGGGCCGGCAGATCCGCAGCTTCACCGTACCCTATGACGTACATTTCTTCAACGGAAACTACGCGGAGCAGGATCCGGAAAACTGGTGGGATGCCGTATGCGATGCCACCAAAGCCGTACTGGAGGGAGAGGATCCGTCCAGGGTAGCCGCCATGTCCTTCAGTGCTCAGATGCAGGGCTGCCTGGTAGTGGATAAGAACGGCGTTCCCCTTCGCGATGCCATTATCTGGGCGGATCAGAGAGCCGTAAAAGAGGCGGAGCATCTGGAAAAAGAAATCGGAGCAAAAAGAATGTATCAGATCACCGGCCATCGGGTAAGCCCCAGCTACAGTATTGAAAAGCTGATGTGGCTGAAAAAGAATGAACCGGATGTGTATAAGAAAACCTATAAGATGCTCCAGGCCAAGGATTACATCATTGCAAGAGCTACAGGAAGATTTGTGACAGACTATTCCGACGCTTCCGGAACCAACGCCCTGGATCTGAGAAAGCTGGAGTGGTCAGAGGAGATCTTAGAGGCGGCAGGAATAGACCGGGACAAGCTGCCGAAGCTGAAAAAATCCACAGACATAGCCGGTTATATTGAGGATCGTGTGGCAGGCGAGATCGGCCTTCTGGCAGGAACGCCCGTAGTCTGCGGAGGCGGCGACGGCCCCTGTTCGGCAGTAGGCGCTGCGTGCATTAAGGACGGGGAATTCTATCTTACCTTCGGAACTTCCGCCTGGATCGGCGGGACTACCACAGACCCGTTTATAGACGAGGATCAGACCCTGTTCTGCTTCGCCCATGTGATTCCCGGAAAATATATGCCCTGCGGCGCCATGCAGGCGGCAGGAAGTTCTTATTCTTACATCCGCCGGGCTTTATGTGATGGCGCACCCTATGAAGAACTGAACAGAATGATTGAAAAATCTCCCGTGGGAGCCAAAAATCTCATCTTCCTTCCCTACCTTCTGGGTGAGCGCAGCCCGCGGTGGAATCCGGATACCAGCGGAGCCTTTCTGGGAATTAAGCCGGAGCATGACAAAAAAGATTATGTACGGGCCGTCATAGAGGGAATTGCCATGAATATGGAACTGATTCTGAAATCCTACCGGAAGCAGGCCGGGATAGGGGAGATGTGTCTCACCGGAGGCGGAGCCAGGGGGGATGTGGCAGCTCAGATATTATCCGATGTATTGAACGTGGAATTTCGGATGCCCGACTGTGTGGAGGAGGCCACGGCCATCGGCGCTGCAGTGATCGCGGGCGTAGGTGCAGGCGTCTTTGACGAGTTTGATGAGGTGAAGCGGTTCTTGAAGTTTGAGAAAACCGTAAAGCCGGTGCAGGCGCACAGGGAGGAATATGAGAAGCTGATGCCTGTTTTTGATGAGGCTTATCACTGTATGCTTCCTTTGTATAAGAAGATGGCGAAGCTGTAAGAGAGATGAATCGGCTCTGATTCAAATGCCGGTAATTATGCCTGCGGGCGGACATCCGGCTTTAGAATTCAGTGAATTGTTTGGGGCTGTCGGGAAATAAAACAGCAGACTTTTCTGATACCCTGTGTCCGGCTGTTTTATTTCCCGGCAGCCCCGATATTTTTCTATTTTGCCAGAAGCATCATAATCTCATTGCTTCGTGCAATAAACTTCGTCATAGCCTCAGGAGCCAGCGGCTTGTGGCTGATAAGAGCCAGATCGTAAAGCTGTTCACAGAACATGTTCACATGCTCGGAATCACTGTGATTCAGAATATACTGCACCAGCCGGTTATTGGCATTGAGCACCAGAGTCTCACCGCCGCCTCCGAACATATTCGGATCCATGCCATACATATTGTACATCTTCATCATTTCCTGCATCCGGCGGCTTTCCTCAGAAAGTGTGATCATGGAAGAAATGCTCTCATTCTTGATCTTCTCCACCTTTACGTCCAGCTTCTCATTGTTCAGAGCCTTGCGGAAAATCTCGGTAAGGGAGTCTGCTGTCTCCTTCAATTCCTCCTCGGAGGCTGTCTCCACAAAGTCCTCTGTCAGATCCGCATCGATTCTCTGGAACTTCACATGCTCATTCTTCATCTCCAGATGAGAGATAAAGGGAGAATCAATGTTGTGCTTCAGGATAACGGCGTTCTTGCCCTCTTCCTTGAACATGTTGATGTACTGGCTCTGCTGGATCTCGTCGGTCACATAGAAGATGGTTGTCTTTTCCGGCTCCTTCTCCTCAGCGCTTTCGTCCCCGGACTCGTCGGGATTCTCCACCACGTCAACCTCGGGAGCCTCCTCCTCGGGAACCAGATCCTTGATCGTCTGATATTTGCCGTCCAGATCCTTAAAGAGCAGGTAATCCATCATCTTTTCACAGAACTTATCATCCTTTAAGCAGCCGAATTTGATAAAGGGATTAATGTCGTCCCAGTATTTTTCATAGTCCTCGCGCTCTGTCTTGCACATTCCCGTAAGCTTGTCGGCCACCTTCTTGGTGATGTAATCGGAAATTTTCTTCACAAAGCCGTCATTCTGCAAAGCGCTTCTGGAAACATTGAGAGGCAGATCCGGACAGTCAATGACACCCTTAAGAAGCATCAGGAATTCCGGAATCACTTCCTTGATATTATCTGCAATAAATACCTGGTTGTTGTACAGCTTAATGGTACCCTCAATGGAATCGTACTCCGTGTTGATCTTGGGGAAGTACAGAATTCCCTTCAGGTTAAACGGATAATCCATGTTCAGATGAATCCAGAACAGCGGCTCCTTGTAGTCCATAAATACCTTGCGGTAGAATTCCAGATACTCTTCCCTGGTGCACTCATTGGGATGCTTTGTCCACAGAGGTGCCGTATCGCTTAGGGAAACGGGGCGCTTATTGATCTTTACACGGTCTCTGGCCGGGGAGATCTCCTTCGTCTCCTTGGTGCCGTCCTCATTTTCTACTTCCTCGGTCTTGGCTTCTTCATGGATGCGCTCTACTACAACATCGTCATCCTTCAAATCCGCTTCGTCAATGGTCTCGTATTCCTGCTCCGCATTTGCCTTCTCAAGGAAAATCTCAACAGGCATAAAGGAACAGTACTTACCGATAACCTCACGTGCCCGGTACTCGTTGGCAAATTCCAGGCTGTCCTCATTTAAGAACAGGGTGATTTCCGTGCCGACCTCTGTGCGGCTGCCCTCGGACATCTGATATTCCGTGCCGCCGTCGCACTCCCAATGCACCGGCTTAGCGTCCTTCTGATAGGAGAGGGTATCAATGTGCACCTCATCCGCCACCATAAAGGCAGAGTAAAAGCCCAGTCCGAAATGCCCGATAATCTGATCTTCATTGGTTTTATCCTTGTATTTCTCCAGGAAATCCGTAGCGCCGGAGAAGGCAATCTGGTTGATATACTCCTGTACCTCGTCTGCAGTCATTCCAAGACCTGTGTCGATGAATTTCAGAGTTTTTTCTTCGGGATTCACTACTACCCGTACCATGTTTTTGAAATCTTCGGGATAGGTATACTCGCCGATGAGACTAAGCTTCTTCAGCTTGGTAATCGCGTCGCATCCGTTGGAGATAAGCTCCCGGAAGAAAATGTCGTGGTCGGAATAGAGCCACTTTTTGATAATCGGAAAAATATTTTCGCTGTTAATGGAAAGACTTCCATGCATTTCAGCCATAAATGTTCACTCCTTCGTATGTGTTTTCGTATTCTGAGACATATTGTAATATGAGAGGAATAAAAAGTCAATAGAAAATTAGCACTCCATGGAAGCGAGTGCTAACAAATTTCTATAAACTTTCTAAAATTTTTATAAAACGGGATGCGGACTGGCTTGCAAATGAGCCTGCCACTTGTTTTCGTCCGCTTTTCCCGAACATGTAAACTGTATCCCACTGCCTTCTGAGGGCACTATAAATTATGAAAAAATTAATAGAAATATACTGGATTTGCATGTAGAGGGGTGTTATTATATAAATTGGCAGGCCCGTGAAGGCCGGAGAACTATATTTTGTGACTTTACCCTTTAGTGCTGCCTGGCAGCGACTTAAAACAGTAATATTCTTCACAGTGCACAAATCGATTTACAGACGCATGTTTTTGCGGCTGGAAATTGATTTAGGCTAAAGTGTACTGTGAGGAATATTACGGAACTGGAATAGGAGGAACAGGGTGAGGCAGAGTAGGAAAGGAGCTCTGTATCTGCTTTTGGCAGTGGCCCTTTTAGCAGGATATATATTAAATCTGGAGCAGGGCAGCTCCCCGGGCAGTGAGGATTTCCCGGCAGTAGAATGGATTCGGGTCCAGGAGCGCTCCGATGTGGGGGAGATTGAACAGGCCCTTTTAAGACGTGACCAGGAGGAAGCAGCAGAACAGATTAAAGAATCAGCTCCCAAAGAGACGGAGGAAAAACCCATGGACAGGCAAAGCCTGCGGCGCAGGCTGGGCTCTGCCATAATTGTGGGGGATTCCGTAGCAGAGGGATTCCTGGATTACGAATTTCTGGAGGCGGACTCCGTTATAGCAGAAAAAGGACTGCGCGCCGACTCGGCGGGCGAGGAGATACGCAAGGCGCTGGATCTGCAGCCGACACAGCTTTTTCTGTCCATAGGCCTTAACGATCTGGAGTACTGCCGGGGAGACAGCGGACGATTCGTCAGATATTACAGGGAACGGATTCGGGAGATACGGGAAGAATTTCCGGAGCTTCCTGTCTATATCAACGGAATTCTTCCTATCCTGCCGGAAGCGGTGGAGGAAAAGGCGGAGCTGGGATATGTGGACGAATTCAATGAAGCCCTGCGGCAGATGTGTGAGGAACTTAAGCTTACCTTTATTGACAGCAGCGATCTCTTAGAGGGCAGAGAGGAATGGTATCAGAAGGATGCCATACATCTGAAATCACAGTTTTATCCCCTGTGGCTCAATCGGATGGAAGAAACGGCAGGACTATAGATGAACAGATGGGATATTTTACTAAAGCTGGCCAAGGTTTTACTGGCGGGCCTGTTAGTTGTGATGCTGGCAGGCCTCATCCGGGGAAGCGCACGGAACCCGGATTTTGCCGTGTTGAAAGCAAATGTGGAGGCGGAACTGGATCTGTCCTGTATGCGGCAGGGAGATGAACAGCTTCTCAGGAGGCTCTACGGGTTAAATGGAGGAGAGCTGAAGCACTGGGTCCTCTATACGGCCCGGGATAATATGGATGTAGAGGAACTGCTCTTAGTGGAAGCGGCAGAAGAGGGACAGGTGTCTCAGATACGCCAGGCTGCAGAGAAACGGGCGGAAACACAGAAGAACAATTTTGAAGGGTATGGGCCGGAGCAGCTGAAGCTGATTGAAAAGTATGTGCTGTGGGAGTCGGATCCCTACCTGCTTTTTGTGATTTCGGAAAATGCAGAGGCAGTCAAATCCGGATTTGTAAAGGGCTTATATGAATAACAGAAAGAACCTTAAGGAAAGGCAGCGATTGTGGTTTTCAGCAGTATATTTTTTATCTGTACTTTTCTTCCGGTGACGATTGCGCTGTATTACCTGGCGCCTCATCGGATGCGCAACGGGATTCTGCTCCTGGCAAGTCTCTTTTTCTATGCCTGGGGCGAGCCTGTATATCTGTTTTTAATGCTGTACAGCATTTTATTTAACTATGTGATCGGAATTGACATTGCCAGAAAAAAGGCAGGGAGAAAAAGGGCAGGCATCAGTCTGTTTTTTGGTGTCTTGATCAATCTTCTGATTCTGGGATTTTTCAAATATTACGGTTTTGCGGCAGAAAATATCGAAGCGCTGACAGGATGGCAGTTTCCAAAGCTTACCCTGCCTCTTCCTATCGGACTGTCGTTTTACACATTTCAGTCTCTTTCCTATCTGATAGATGTATACCGGGGAAAGGCACAGCATCAGAGGAATATTCTCTCTTTCGGACTGTATATTTCCATGTTTCCTCAACTGGTGGCAGGCCCTATTGTCCAGTATGCAGATATTGACGCCCAGCTTAAAAACCGGGAGGAGTCCATGGACAAGTTTGGCCAGGGCGTCCAGTACTTTATCTGGGGACTGGCAAAGAAGGTGCTTCTGGCCAATAATCTGGGGGCAGTGCATGAGGCAGTGACAGCCCTGCCCTCCCTGTCGGTGCTCTCGGCCTGGACAGGCGCTCTGGCTTATACCTTTCAGATATACTACGATTTCAGCGGATATTCCGATATGGCTATCGGATTGGGAAAGATGTTCGGCTTTGACCTGAAAGAAAATTTTGCTCATCCCTATTGCGCGCGCAGTATTACGGAATTCTGGCGCAGGTGGCACATTTCCCTCGGCTCCTGGTTCCGGGAATATGTTTACATTCCCCTGGGAGGCAACCGGACGGGAGTGTTCCGCCATATCTTAAATCTTCTGATTGTGTGGGCGCTGACAGGCCTGTGGCATGGGGCAAGCTGGAATTTTGTTGTGTGGGGCCTGTATTACGGAGTGCTTCTGATTCTGGAAAAATATGTATTAAAACAAAGGACAGAGCGGATTCCTGTTCTGGGAACAATTTATACCATGCTGCTTGTAGTTGTGGGATGGGTGTTTTTTTTCAGTCCTACGCTCACTGCGGCCTGCAGCTATCTGGGGATGATGTTTGGAGCGGGCGCGGCGGGAATTACGGATGATGCAGGCATGTATTACCTCCTCACCAGCCTGGTGCTGTTCTGGTTTTCCTGGATTTTTGCGGTTCCTGCGGCCTCACGGATATTCAGGGAGAGTATGGAGCGTCCGGGCAGATTCACGCCTCTGCTGATTGCGGTTCATATGGGGTTTTTTTTGACGGCCATAGCGTATCTGATTCACGACACCTACAATCCGTTTTTATATTTTCGATTTTGAGGAGCTGAGATACGAAGTTGAGACGAAAAAGAGAGAGAAGACAGCTGTCTGCTTATTCCTGGCTCGGCCTGTTGTTCCTTATCTGCCTTGTTTCCTTTGGAACACTGAATCTGCTCTGTGAAGACAGGGTGTTTTCCGAGGCAGAGAACCGCTATCTGGAGCAGCGGCCCGTCCTGCGGCTTGCAGGAATTATGGACGGGAAGTTCATGAGCAATTATGAAAAATATCAGACGGATCAATTTTTTGCCCGTGATACCTGGATTAAATTCCGTTCCGGAGCTGATCGTTTTCTTGGAAAAAATGAATCAGGCGGTGTGTACCTGGGAAAGGATGAGCGGCTTTATGAGAAACCGGCACAGCTCAAAGAACAGGTGTGGATGAATCTGGATTCCATACAGGCTTTTGCCGGAAGACATGACGGGACAAATACGTACCTGCTTCTGGTTCCGGGAGCGGCCGGGGTGAATCCGGAGGGACTGCCGTCCTTTGCCCCGGTGGAGGATCAGGCAGATCAGTTAAGCCGGATCGGGGAATATCTCAATGGAACGATCCGGGAAATTCCGGTTTATAAGACGCTCCGGGAACACCGCACCGAATACCTGTATTACCGGACGGATCACCACTGGACCACACTGGGAGCCTGGTATGCTTTTTGCGAGGCACAGAAGGTGATGGATCTTGAGGCTGTTCGGGAAATGAACATTTATCCTGTTACAAACCGCTTCCAGGGGACACTGGCTTCCAGAAGCGGCTATCAGGTGCCTTCGGATACGATTTCCGTCTATTGGCCAGAGGAGGAAGAGCAGCTGGTCGTTACCTATGTGGAGGAACAGAAGAAATCCCCTTCTCTGTACGCCTCAAAGAAGCTCAATGGCCGTGACAAATACGGTGTGTTTCTGGACGGAAACCATCCTGTTGTGAAGATCCGCACCATGGCTCCGGGCGAACGGCGTCTTCTGCTTCTGAAGGACTCTTATGCCAACTGCTTTGTGCCGTTTCTGACTTCCTCTTTCAGAGAGATAGTATTGGTGGATCCCAGGTATTACTATGGGAATCTGGATACCTTTATGCAGGAACAGGAATTTACGGATATTCTGTTTCTGTACAATCTCAATACTTTTCTGGAGGATGATGTGCTCCATTTTGTCCTGGAGGAACCGAAACAGAGTGCTACAGAAGGGTAAAAGCAATGTTCTGCCGGAGCAGGAACTTCTGAACCATCTGATCCCAGGAACGTTCCAGAGATTTGTCCATGGTAAAAAGACTTAAGGACACAGCGGTGGTGCAGAAAAGGCCTGCAGAATCATAGTGGATGTTGAGAACCAGGCCGTTTATATCCTGTATGGAAAAGACGCTTTCTGTCTGTTTCAGCAGCTTTTCGGTGTTGCCGGGGGAAAGCTGGAAGGTAAAACGGAAATTCAGAGGAGTGCGTTTCCCTTTGATAAGTTCCAGACAAAAAGGGCGTATCTCCTGCCAGAGGGAAAAGCGGCGGTTCATAAGGCCGAGGGCTTCCTGCTCTTCTTTTGAATAGTAATCGGGCTTTATATGTCCGTCTATATGGAAGGTGTTTGAGGTGGTGACTGTGCCTTCCACAAGCAGGAAGGCATCGAAGTCAGGCTGAAGGAGCAGCCTGTTCATAAAAGATTTGATGTCTTTAATCTGCAGTGATATCATAGAATACCTCCTGGGCGCTGCTGGTGTTATGACCGGACGGGAACAGGCTTTCCCGGTGCCGGAACAAGGTGTTTTTAGTATACATGGAAACAGCCGGAAATGCAATCGCGTAAGTGTTCAAACTGTGGAGCGTGCTGCCGGTGTTACGGAGTGGGCAGATATTAAATGAAAGGAAGGAATTGAAGATGAATACAAATACATATGCAGAGGATCTGCTTCAGCTTGTGGAGGAGGGAACTTCTCCCTTTCATGTGACGGCCAGTGTGGAGCGGCAGCTTGTGAAGGCAGGATTTACAAAGCTCTCTATGGGACATGACTGGAGCCTTGATAATGGAGGCAGGTACTATGTGGTGCATAACGGCTCCAGTCTGATTGCGTTTACGATAGGGAGGAAGCTTCAGTTTGGTGATTCCTTCCGGATTGCGGCAGCACATACGGATTTTCCGGGGCTTCGGGTGAAGCCTTCTCCTGAGCTTGTGAAGGACGGATACCGGCAGCTTAATGTAGAGGTGTACGGCGGCGCCATTTTAAATACCTGGCTTGACAGGCCTTTGTCCGCAGCAGGAAGGGCAGTGCTGCGTAGCGGTGATATCTTTCACCCGGAGGTCAGGCTTATAGATTTCAGAAAGCCGTTTCTGACGATTCCCAATCTGGCCATTCACATTAACCGGGATGTGAATAAGGGCGTGGAGCTGAATAAACAGACGGATATGCTGCCCGTTCTGGGCCTTTCCGGGGAAGAACCGGATGAAGTGTATTTCCGGAAATATCTGGCCGGGGAACTTGAGGTGGAGCCGGAGGATATTCTGGAGTATGAGCTTGGACTTTACAATTCGGATGCCGGGGATTTCCTGGGTCTTTCCGGGGAGTTTATTTCTTCTCCCAGGCTTGATAATCTGACCTCTGTGCAGGCGGTGGTGTCGGGGCTGATTGCAGGGGAAAGGGAAAGCGGATTTAATGTGGGCGCCTTTTTTGATCATGAGGAAATTGGCAGCCGTACCAAGCAGGGGGCCGGTTCGGTGCTTTTTCCGGCGGTTCTGGAGAGAATCTTTTTGTCCTACGGAAGGGGCAGGGAGAAGTTTTTTGAGAGCTTTGCTGACAGTATGATGCTGTCGGTGGATGTGGGGCATGCCCTTCATCCCAATAAGGCGGATAAGAATGATCCTACGAATAAGGATATTCTGGGTAAAGGGATCTGTATTAAGGAGGCAAGCGGGCAGTCTTATGCCACGGACAGCGAGGCTGTGGCAGTAATGCAGCAGATTTGTGAAGCGGAAGGGATTCCTTATCAGAAGTTTGTGAATCGCTCGGACGGGACCAGCGGAAGTACGCTCGGGTCTATTGCTTCTGCGTTTTTTCCGGTTCGGACGGTGGATGTCGGGGTGCCGCTTCTTGCCATGCATTCCAGCAGGGAACTGATGGGGACGGCGGATCAGGAGAGTCTGGTGCGGGCGGTTAGGGCGTTTTATTCTTTGTAGGACGGACGTTCAGCCAGTCTGCGGCGGAAGCTTCTCTCCGGCTTTTCCATATCAGTGTTCGGACGGTTCTCGTACAGGAAGTCTGCTCTTATCGGACTAAAGTCCGCTAATATCAGACGTCCTGTACGCGAACAGCCGGACACTTGATATTGGAAAAGCCAAAGAGAAGCTTCCGCCGCAGACTGGCTGAACTGGTATTGGGGGGATTGCAGGAAGTGCTTGACAAATCTTCTGATTTTGCATATTCTAAAGCATAGATGGATGCAGAGTGTATTTGGAAATAGTGGGTATGAAATTGGAATAGGGAAAGGCGGAGAACGGAAAAGTAATTCATTTCCGAAGCAGCAGAGAGAAGCTGTCGATGGCTGAAAGCAGCTTTTGTGAAGGGATGGATGAAGTGCATCCGGGAGCTGATCCGGTGAGTGGAAAGGCGGCAGGGGCTGTTTTGTGACAGGTATTCTGCAGTGCGGGAACATAAGCCGGGTACGTGGCGCGCGTTAAGCGGATGAGTGGAAGGGCAGTCTGCCCTTTTAGAAGAGTGGAACCGCGGATTATTTCGTCTCTTGGAGACGGGGTAGTCCGTTTTTTATGCACGGGCCCGTGCAGAGGAAGTATGCCGTTAAAGTGGCGCACGGGCTGCGCGGTGGGCAGGGAAGAGGTCTTTCCTGCTCGATTAGATGGAGGAGGGATATATTATGGGTATTATTTGCTATGTTAAGGAAGAATTCAGGGTGATTACAGAACGGGATCCTGCTATTAAAAGTCCTATGGAGGTCTTGCTATACCCCAGCTTTCGTGCTATCTTAAGTTACAGGCTGGCACATAGGTGGTATGAGAGGGGGCACTATTTTCTTGCCAGATGGCTGTCTCAGAGAACGGTGCGGAAAACGGGCATTGAGATTCATCCCGGGGCTAAGATAGGAAAGGGTCTGTTTATTGACCATGGTTCCGGTGTGATCATTGGGGAGACGGCGATTATCGGCGATAATGTGACTCTTTATCAGGGAGTGACGTTAGGCGGTACAGGCAAGGAAAAGGGCAAGCGTCATCCTACTTTGAAGGATAATGTGATGGTGAGCGCCGGAGCCAAGATTCTGGGTTCCTTTACCATCGGGGAGAATTCCAAGATCGGTGCGGGATCTGTGGTGCTTAAGGAGGTACCGCCGAACTGTACGGTGGTCGGCGTTCCGGGCCGCATTGTGAAACGGGGAGACGTGAAAGTTCCCAGAAGCGATATGAACCAGGTGGATCTTCCGGATCCGGTTATGGACAGTCTCACGGAGCTTCGCCGTGAAAATGAGCGGCTTCATGCGGAATTGGCGGAATTGAAGAAAAAGAAAGAAAAAAAGGAAAAAGATAAAAAGGACAAGGAAAAAGCAAAAAAGGAGAAACAGAATGAAAATCTATAATACCATAACGAAGAAAAAAGAACCTTTTGTTCCTCTGGAGGAGGGAAAGGTGAAAATGTATGTCTGCGGCCCTACCGTGTACAATTTTATCCATATCGGCAACGCAAGGCCTATGATTGTTTTTGACACTGTCCGCCGTTATATGGAGCATAAAGGCTATGAGGTCAACTATGTGTCCAATTTCACGGATGTGGATGATAAAATTATCAAAAAGGCCATTGAGGAGGGCGTGTCTGCCCAGGAGATCTCCGAGCGCTATATTGCCGAGTGCAAAAAGGATATGGAGATGATGAATGTAAAGCCTGCCACTACCCATCCTTTGGCTACCCGGGAGATCGGCGGCATGCTGGAGATGATTCAGGAGCTTATAGACAAGGGCTATGCTTATGCGGTCAATGGAACCGTCTATTTCCGCACCCGGAAGTTTGCAGACTACGGAAAGCTTTCTCACAAGAATCTGGACGATCTGCGCAGCGGCAGCCGCTCTCTTTTGGTGTCCGGGGAGGATGAAAAGGAGGATTCCCTGGATTTTGTTCTCTGGAAGCCGAAAAAGGAAGGAGAGCCGTTCTGGGAGTCACCCTGGGGCGAGGGACGGCCGGGCTGGCATATTGAGTGTTCGGTGATGTCTAAGAAATATCTGGGTGAGCAGATCGACATTCACGCCGGCGGCGAGGATCTGGTGTTTCCCCACCATGAGAATGAGATTGCCCAGAGTGAAGCATGCAATGGCAAGGAATTTTCCAGATACTGGATGCACAATGCATTTTTAAATATTGATAATAAGAAAATGTCCAAATCTCTGGGAAACTTTTTCACTGTCCGGGAGATCAGTGAGAAATACGATCTCCAGGTTCTGCGTTTCTTTATGCTGAGCGCCCATTACCGCAGCCCTCTGAACTTTAGTGCCGAGCAGATGGAATCCTCAAAGAACAGTCTTAACCGGATTGTGACGGCGGCGGAGAATCTGAAACATCTTCTTGGCAGTGCACCGGAGGGTTCGATGACCGAGAGCGAGACGGCTCACTATGAAGCTTCCGAGGAATTTGTGAAAAAGTTTGACGAGGCCATGGATGATGACTTCAATACGGCCGATGCCATTGCTGCCGTATTTGAACTGGTAAAATATCTGAATACTCACACAAGCGGGGAGAATACAAAGGACTATCTGGAAAAATGTCTCGACCGTTTAAAAACACTCTGCGATATTCTGGGCCTGATTGTGGAGAAAAAGGAAGAGCTTCTGGATACGGATATTGAAATCCTGATTGCAGAACGCCAGGAAGCCAGGAAGGCAAAGAATTTTGCCCGTGCCGATGAGATAAGGAATCTTCTTCTGGAAAAAGGCATCGTACTGGAAGATACGCGCGAGGGTGTGAAATGGAAACGGGCGTAACAAATCTGATGGAAGAGATCCGCAGGACATTTGCTCTGAATGACGTGGATATCCGCAGCTATTCGCCCCTGGTACTGGCCTACATCGGAGACGGGATCTATGAGCTGGTGATCCGCTCCCTTCTGGCGGGACGTGGAAATGCCCATGTATCCGCACTGCACAAAAAGGCAAGCAGCCTGGTCAATGCAGCGGCCCAGTCGGCTATGTCGGGGCGGATCAAAGAGCGGCTTACGGAAGAAGAGCAGCAGATATTCCGCCGTGGACGTAATGCCAATACTGCCACTATGGCAAAGCATGCCTCCATGTCCGATTACCGGAGGGCTACCGGGTTTGAGGCATTGATGGGGTATCTGTATCTTACAGGACAGACGGAGCGTCTGCTTGAGCTGGTAAAACTGGGACTGGAGGAAGAACTGTGCGGTACGAAGAACTGACCATAGAGGGAAGAAATGCGGTCTTAGAGGCATTTCGATCCGGAAAAACCATAGACAAGCTGTTTGTGCAGGACGGATGCCAGGATGGAATTGTAAATACCATTAAGCGAGAGGCACGAAAGCAGGACACAATTATCAACTTTGTTAAAAAAGAGCGCCTGGATCAGATATCGGAAACAGGGCATCACCAGGGAGTGATTGCCTTTGCCGCAGCCTATGCTTACGCAGAGGTGGAGGATATTCTGGCGGCTGCCAGGGAAAAGGGAGAGGATCCGTTTATCTTCCTTCTGGATAATATTGAGGATCCTCATAATCTGGGGGCCATTATCCGGACAGCCAATCTGGCCGGAGCCCACGGGGTGATTATCCCGAAGCGGCGGGCCTGCGGCTTGACGGCTGCGGTTTTAAGAGCCTCCGCCGGGGCATTGAATTACACTCCGGTTGCCAAGGTGACAAATCTGGCCGCAGCGATCGAAGAACTCAAGAAGGAAGGCATCTGGTTTGTCTGTGCGCAGATGGGGGGAGAGAGCATGTACCGCCTGAAGCTCACAGGACCCATCGGCCTGGTGATTGGAAATGAGGGGGACGGTGTAAGCCGCCTTGTGCAGGAAAAATGTGATTTTACGGCATCCATTCCCATGCGTGGAAATATTGATTCTCTGAATGCTTCGGTGGCTGCAGGCGTTCTGGCCTATGAAATTGTGAGGCAGAGGATGAACGAAGAGTGAAGCATGAAATCCGTGCTTTCAGCAATCGGAAAATTTGCAAAGCTGCGCAAAGGGTGCAATAGACTGTGTGAGCGGCGGACGTGCCGGATATGGAGAAAGGGACATGGAAAAAAGAGAACGGCTTACAGATGAAGAGCTGATAGAAAAAATCAATGCAGGGGAGAATGCCTGTATGGATGTGTTGATTGAACGCTATAAGCGCCGAGTCCGCAATCAAGCCAGGCCTTTGTATCTCATCGGCGGAGACAGTGACGATCTGATCCAGGAGGGAATGCTTGGGCTGTTTAAAGCCATCCGTGATTACCGCCCGGAGAAATCGGACTCCTTTGAGGCATTTGCAGTTCTATGTATCTCCCGTCAGCTCTACAGTGCAATCCAGGCGGCAGGGCGCTTAAAGCATGCGCCCTTAAATTCCTATGTAGAGCTTTCACCGGAGCTCGGGGAGCATGCAGAGGGGCTGAAAGGAAAAAGTCCCGAAGAACTTCTCATTGATCAGGAGAATATTGAAAGTCTCAAGGCAGAGATTCTTAAAGTAGCAACACCCCTGGAGCAGGAGATTCTGACAGCCTATTTAAACGGACAGAGCTATACGGAGATCGCCCAGCGGTTGAATAAGGAACCGAAATCCATTGACAATGCCCTGCAGCGGATTCGCAGGAAGCTGCGAAGGACAAACGGATAAAATTGGAAGCAGACAGACCGGGCGCAGCGGCCCTCCGGCTTTTCCGATATCAGGTGTCCGGCTGTTCGCGTACAGGATGTCTGATATTAGCGGACTTTTGTCCGATAAGAGCAGACATCCTGTACGAGAACCGTCCGAACACAGATATGGAAAAGCCGGAGGGCCGCTGCGCCCGGTCTGTCTGCTTCCAATTTTATTCACAAAAAATTAATGATTTAAAATCCCTTTTTTCCCTATTCCATGTTATAATCTAAACGGGAAGGAGGGGATTTTTTGTCGAATTATGTAATGGGCACCGGTCCTTACCTGTTGGCCGGCTTTCTGACATATCTGGTTTTTCGGGCGGTTATCTGGCTTTTGTATTATAAGGGAGAGATGCGTGTACCTATTCTGCACGAAGCAGGATTTGCCCTGCTTGCATTTCTGTTCCTTGCCCTGTTTGCATCCTCTGTGTCACCGGCCCTTGGCTTTTCTTTAAAGCCGGATTGGAAGACAATCTCTTTTATTCCTGTAAAGGGAAGCATTGATTTGGTAAAGAGCCAGGGTATAGGGGCTCTCTTCGGGGCGGTTGCCAGGTTTATACCATTCGGCTTTCTGATTCCCCTTTTATTCCGTCGCTATCAGCGGTTTTTTAAGGTGCTTTTTCTGTGCGGAGGAGTATCTTTTATTATAGAAGTGTTCCAGATTTTTCTTACAGGCGTAACGGCCAGTCTGGATGAATTTCTTTTAAGCCTGGCAGGGATTTTTCTCGGGTATTTCCTGTTCGGAATCGTAAGAATTTATTTTCGTGAAATTGAGCGTATGGGGACAGTAAAGCGTTCACGAAGGAGAGACGTTCCCTTTATAGTGAAAAAGGAACTGGAATTTCTGGTGGTTCTTCTGTTTGCGGCAGTTATGGCGACAGGAACCCGGATGGAGGTTCAGCGTGTAAAGGAGGAAAAGGCAGCCCGGGCGGAGCTGGAAAAGAAGCAGGAAGAGGAGCGCAGGGCTGCACAGGAAGCCGAGGAGGCACGGATTGCAGAGGAAGAAGCCAAGAAGCTGAAGGTGTCGGATCAGATGCCGGAGCTTTCCCTGGAAGCAGGGACGGCCTGCCTGTTTTCATTGGATGACGATATGATTCTCTATGAGAAAAACGGGACAGAACGGGTGGTTCCGGCTAGTACCGCCAAACTTCTCACGGCTTTGACGGTGCTGAAATATTGCGGAGCGGATGAAGTTCTGACGGCAGGCGAGGAAATCAGCCTGATCAGCCAGGGAGCATCCACTGCAAGCCTGAAAACGGGAATGCGGGGGAGTGTCCGGACGTTCCTGGGAGCCATGCTGATCCCTTCGGGCAATGATGCGGCTTATTCCCTGGCCAATTATACGGGACATAAGATTCTGGGGGATGAAAATGCTTCCACGGCCGATGCGGTAGCGGCATTTGTGGAGGCCATGAATGCGTATGGGGCAGAACTGGAGCTGGAGGATTCTAACTTTGTGACACCGGACGGAGACCAGGCAGATAACCAGTATACCACGGCCAGGGATATGGTGCGGATCGCAAAGGCCTGCATGGGGAATGAGACCATAATGGAGATTGTTAAGGGCAAGTCCTTCCGCGCTCTTTTTGAAAATGCGGATATTACCTATCAGAACAGCAATCAGCTTGTCCGTCCCGGAGATACCTATTATTATGAGGGGGCTGTGGGTCTGAAAACCGGCAGTGTTGATGATGCCAAATGTCTGGTGGGAGCTTTGGAGGCAGACGGCCGCCGCTACGTGGCCGCCGTGATGCAGGATACGGACGAGGGGCGGTATAAAGATATGAAGATTCTGTTTGACCATGTGACAGGAGGCGGCAGTGAAACGCCTGAGACAGAAGGTGAAGGCGGGGAGGAAGAATAGATTTTATACGTTGGAAAATTTTGATTTGGCTTATCTGTTATACCAAAAAGGGGCTGCCGGGATATAAGGCAGTCCCTTTTTGAAGGTTATTGCTTTTGCGCGGCTTTGGGCTGGTAATGATAGACTTCCTCATAGGATTCCCTTTCGGCTTCCGTCGCAGGCGCGCTTGGAATCAGGCCGGTACAATCCATGGCAGAGCAGGAATTTCCCAGGTAGTCGTAGCCTTCAATTATTTCCTGATTGTTATTTTTGTTTTTTTCTTTCATCATACATCTCCTATTCATTTTCCTGTATTCAGATTTTTTTATTGTTTGCAAAATGCGTGGAAACATGCGGCAGGACACAGAAAAAACACAGGAAGATCACATATTTTCCATAGAAGCGCCACAATTGCACCATAATTTTTGCTTACAATAAGCACAGTAAAACAAATGAAGTTCAAATTTAAACACAGCAGGATTTTTGTGTATTGCGGAACTGGAAAACAGTAATATCCGGACAGTGCACAAATCAATTTTCAGACGCAAGTTTTCTGCAGCTGGAAATTGATTTAGGCTAAGGTGTACTGGAAGGATATTACGGAACTGGAAACAGCAATTTCCTTTTCAACACACAAATCGATTTACAGACGCAGTTTTTTGCGGCTGGAAATTGATTTAGGCTAAGGTGTGTTGAAAAGGAGATTGCGGAACTGGAATAGGAGGTCTCAAGAAATGAAAAAAGGATTAAAAACCATAGCCCTGGCGTTGGTATTCGGTGTGACGGCCAGCGCAGCATTTCAAGGAAGTAATTTATTAATAGAGCAGTGGACAGGAGAAGAAGCGCAGACAGAGATAACGGGAGGCGTTCAGCTGAATCAGACTTCCGGTCAGACAGCAGGAGGAGAAGTGAATACGAGCAGCACTGCAGGCGCAGCAAAGGACATTTCCGGAATTGCCAGCCAGGCAATGCCTTCGGTAGTCTCTATCACCAACAAGAGCGTACAGGAAATGCGTCTGTTCGGACAGTCCCAGGCATTTGAGAGCGAAAGCCGGGGAACGGGAATCATTATCGGCCAGACAGATACGGAACTTCTCCTTGTAACGAATCATCATGTAGTAAATGGTGCAAATGAAATCAGTGTGGGTTTTGTGGATGGTGAGATAGCGGAGGCGAAGCTCAAAGGTTCCGACACAGGCAGGGATCTGGCAGTCCTGTCTGTGAAAATGGAAGAGATTCCCGCAAAAACAAAGGAAGAGATTCGTGTAATAGAACTTGGAAAATCCTCCGAACTCAAGGTAGGAGAGCAGGTGGTGGCTATCGGCAACGCCCTTGGCTACGGACAGTCTGTAACTACAGGAATTGTAAGCGCTCTTAACCGGGAAGTGACGATTGAGAATAACACAAATACACTGATTCAGACAGACGCAGCCATCAACCCGGGCAACAGCGGCGGTGCGCTTCTGAACATGAACGGCCAGCTTATCGGCATCAACTCTGCAAAATATTCCGACACGAATGTGGAGGGTATGGGGTATGCCATTCCGGTGGACGATGTACTGGATATAATCGAAGGACTTATGAACCGGACCTTACGGGAAGAGAAGGCTCCGGAGGGTGAACAGGGCTTCCTGGGAATCACCGGACAGGACGTGACCACGGAAGTATCAGATGCCTATGATATGCCGAAGGGAGTTTATATTACTTCTGTGGAAGAAGGCTCCGGAGCGGCAGCGGCAGGACTTAAGAAAGGGGACATTATTACAAGATTTGACGGCAGCAGCGTAAGCACACTGGCGGAACTTAAGGAGCAGCTTTCTTATTACAAAGAAGGCGAGCAGGTGAAGCTTACTGTGAGCATGGCGGCAGAAGGAGAATATCAGGAACAGGTTGTAACAGTGACTCTTGGAGAGAACAAGGGACAATAACAGATAAGAAACAGGAGATAGAAGGGGCTCCCTAAACAGGGCAGCAGGCTTTTCCGGTATCCGTCGTACGCGAATCACCTGGACGCGGATATCGGAAATAAATGTCTGCTGCCCTGTTTTTAGGGAGCCCCTTGATCTTGATTTTACTAATTATAAGAAATCTGAAGCGCGAAAAGAAAGAGAAAAAGCTTGATACATCGAAGAATTCTATGATATGATAAAATTATCTGATTGATATATCAATATTACAATTTTTCAAAAAACTATTGACATAAACAAGCAATTGAGCTAATATATTGATATATCAATATACCGTTATACTAATATAATAGAAAAGGTGATTGATATGATTGACAAGACAAGTCCAATTCCAATGTATTTTCAGCTTAAAGAGATGCTGAAGGGTATGATCAAATCCGGGGAGCTGAAGCCGGGTGATCGTATTTATTCGGAGAATGAGCTGTGTGAGATGTATGATGTGAGCCGGATTACTGCCAAGCGCGCACTGGATGAGATGGTGAGGGAGGGGTATCTGTACCGCCTGCCAGGCAGAGGAAGCTTTGTCCAGGGCAGAAAGATTGATCACACATTATCCAATTTCTACTCATTTACCGAGGAGGTTAAAAAACAGGGAATGACACCCTCTTCCAGGATTATTGAGCTTAAGGTGGTTCCGGCGGACGAGCTGGTCAGCGAGGCGCTTGGGATTGAGGAGGGAGCGGCCGTAACTTTTGTCCAGCGCCTGCGTATGGCAGACGACAGCGTTATTGCCCTGGATCATTCCTACATACCCCTTTCTGTCTGTGAGCGTATTACATTCGAGGAATTGGAGAACAATTCATTGTATCAGGTACTAAGGGAAAAAGGAATCACACCGGATCGTGCAACGGAATCCTTTTTTGCCGAACCGCTTATGGAGAAAGATGCCGGACTTTTGAATATGGAAACGGGAACGGCGGCATTGAAGGTATGCCGGCTTACCTACAGCAATGACAGGCTCATTGAATTTAATTACCGTTATTATAAAGGCCAGCAGTATCGCTACACCATAGAGCTAAAATGAATCTGTCCGAAATCTTCCGCAGATACGGTACAGATTTCGGGCGGGATTTAGGGAGAGGTACTTGATCCAATACGTAATTTTGCGAGAAGGAGAAAGTATGAAGAGAAAAAGTTTATTGCTGGCATTTGTTTTATGTACTGTCTTAGTTTTTACGGCCTGCGGCTCCGGGAAGGAGGCAGAGACGCCTGCTGCGCCGGAACCGGCTGCGGAGGACGGCGGTGGGGAACAACCGGAAGGAGAGACTGCTCCCGAAGGTGAAAAGAAGCTGAAGATCGCCTACACCTGCCAGGATCTGACCAATACCTATTTTGTCGATGTGGCAAACGGTGTGAAAGACAGGTGTGAAGAACTGGGCATAGAAGTAAACATTCTGGACGGCAGAGCAGATGTTACCAATCAGATTACGGCTTTTGAGAATCTGACAGCAGAGGGCATTGACGGCATTATTGTGAGTCCCATTGATCAGACAGCCTTAGAGCCTTCTGTGGCAGCAGCCATTGAGGCAGGAATCCCGGTTATTTCCGGAAACCAGCTTGTGGAAGGCAGCCAGGCATTTGTAACTGTGCCGGAGTATGATTACGGGTTTGCAATCGGCGAAGAAGCCGGAAAGTGGATTAAAGAAAATCTGGACGGAAAGGCAAAAGTAGCAATTTTTGACTATCCGGAGCTTGAGTCCATCATTGACAGAGGAAACGGAATCGAAGAGGGAATCTTAAGCGTAGCTCCTGATGCGGAGATCGTAGCAAGACAGAGCGCAAACAGTACGGAGAAGGGTATGACCAATATGGAAAATATTCTCCAGGCCAATCCGGATGTGGAAGTGGTTGCCTGTGTAAATGATGCGGGCGCTCTGGGCGCATATGAGGCCATGATGGCGGCCGGCAAGGAAAGCGACCGGGTATTCATCGGCGGACTGGATGCCATTTCGGAAGCACTCAACAAAATCAAAGAGGGTGGAATTTTCCGGGCAACCGTGGATATTCAGCCTTATGAGACAGGTAAGCTGTTTGTAGATACGCTTCTTGAGGTGAGAGAAAGCGGCCCCATCGAAGATACCATTGTAATTCCCATGAAGGTTGTGAATGCGTCCAATATTGGCGATTATACCTTAACGGATTAAATCCGCCAGCCTTGAAAGGGCATGTATTAATGGGGTACCCGAAGGGTATACCTTAACAGATTAAATCCGCCAGCCCCGAAGGGGCATGTGTTAATGGGATACCCGCAGGGTATGAATAAGAAAAAGGAACCTGACGGTTATTTTAAATAAGGCTCCTAAGGGGAAAGGGCTGTCTTGAAAGAAGTTTCGGGGCAGCCCGAATTTATAAAGAACACTCTCGAAAACAGATTTTTGGGAGTGCGCAAAAAATAAGTGGGTGAAAAGATGGCAGAAAAACTGCTCGAATTAAAAAATATAACAAAAAAGTTTTCCGGCGTTACCGCACTGTCAGACGTATCCCTGGAGATTGAACAGGGAGAAATCCTCACACTGGTGGGAGAAAACGGCGCAGGAAAATCAACACTGATCAAAGTGATCACAGGGGCGCATGAACCCACCTCTGGGGAATTCTGGTTTGAGGGAAAGCGTATAGAGCATAACTCGCCGGTGCTGTCCAAGCAGCTGGGGATCGGGGTGATTTATCAGGAACTGAATCTGATGCCCCAGCTTACGGTGGCAGAAAATATTTTCTTTGGTAAGGAATTAAAGAAAGGGCTGATTCTTGATAAGCAGGCGATGCAGAAAAGCTGCAGGGAGCTGATTGCCGAGCTGGGGGTAGAAATAGATCCGCAGGCAAAGGTTTCCAGCCTATCCATTGCAGAGCAGCAGATTGTCGAGATTGCAAAGGCGGTCTCGGATGATATCAAATTCCTCATTATGGATGAGCCCACCGCGCCCCTTACCAACAATGAAATTGATAAAATGTTTGAAATCATAGGAAAGCTTCAGAAAAAGGGAGTTGCCATTCTCTATATTTCCCATCGTCTGGAGGAGGTGTTCCAGATTTCAGACAGGGTATGTATCCTCCGGGACGGAAAGCATATTGTTACCCTGCCCATACAGGAGATAGACAAGCAGGGGCTGATCCGCCATATGGTGGGACGGGAGCTGGGGCAGGATTACCCTGAGCGGACGGAAGAACCCGGCGGGATTGTACTTTCGGTAAAAGGGATTACCAACAACCGGGTACACGACTGCAGTTTTGACGTAAGGGCCGGGGAGCTCGTCGGACTGGCCGGACTGGTCGGAGCAGGAAGGACAGAGCTTGCCCGGGCGATTTTCGGTGCGGATCCGGTGAAGGAGGGAACGGTGTTCCTGAACGGACAGAAACTTAAGATAAACTGTCCTCAGGATGCGATTCGCTACGGAATCGGCCTGATTACGGAGGATCGGAAGAACCAGGGGCTGCTTCTTAATAAGAGTATTGCTTTTAACACCGTCTATGCCAGCATGAGAAGTGTCTGCCGTATGGGAGTGATTAACAGTGCAAAGGAAAAGAAAATGGCCCGGGAATATATGGATGCCATGGATATTAAGGCATGGTCCCAGGAGCAGACAGCCAAGACACTGTCCGGCGGCAATCAGCAGAAGGTGGTGCTTGCAAAATGGCTGGCGACCAATTCCAAAGTACTGATTTTTGACGAGCCTACCCGTGGTATTGACGTGGGAGCAAAGGCAGAGATTTATCAGCTTATGCGGAAACTGGCACAGGAAGGGAAGGCGATCATTATGATCTCCTCCGAGATGCCGGAGCTGATCGGAATGAGCGACCGCGTTCTCGTTATGCGCGGCGGAAAGATCATGGGTGAACTGTCAAAGGAGGAAGTGACCCAGGAGGGAATCCTTACCCTGGCAACAGATTAGCGCAGCTCTGTAGGAATAACAGTGTATATTGTGCTTGAACGGGTAAGAGCGTTGCTGTGTGTGACAGTAACGTAGGAGCTTCTATTGGAAAGGGGTAAGTGAGAGTGAGTGACACAAAGAAAGGAAAGAAAATAAAAACACAGGGGATGTCAAAATTCGCCATATGGATTGCGCTGGTTGTGCTGATGGTATTTTTTTCCGTTGCCTCGGACGGATTTCTGACATCCACAAATCTGTTTAATGTACTGCGGCAGGTTGCGGTGAACGGAATTGCCGCAGTAGGAATGACGATGGTAATTATCACCGGAGGAATTGATATCAGCGTGGGAGCGATTATGGGTGTGGCTTCCGTAGGCTGTGCGCTTTTAATGGGAACGGGGCTTCCGCCGGCAGCGGCTGTGGTTCTGGTATTACTGCTTGGCCTGGTGATCGGCATCTGCAACGGATTTTTTGTCTATGAGATAGAACTGCCTCCCATGATTGCCACACTAGCGGTACAGACCATTCTGCGCGGTGCGACTTATATTATGACAGGAGGGCTTCCGGTGTACGGACTGCCCAAAAGTTTTAATATTGTCGGACAGGGCTACTTAGGGCCCATCCCTGTGCCGGTCATTCTGATGGCAGTATGCGTTGCCGTCGGCTGGTTTATTCTGGAGAAAATGGCTTTTGGACGATACATATACGGTGTCGGCAGTAATATGGAGGCATCAAGACTCAGCGGTATCCGCGTGCGCCAGGTGATGTACGGGGTATACGGAATGTGCGGCGCTTTTTCGGCACTGGCGGGAGTCGTGCTTCTAAGCCGAGTAAACAGCGGACAGCCCAAGGCCGGCGAAGGATATGAGATGGATATTATTACGGCGGTGGTTTTAGGCGGTGTCAGCACAAGCGGAGGCGAAGGAAAGATTGTGAATGTTCTCATAGGCCTTCTGCTGATCGGCGTTCTGCTGAACGGAATGACAATTATGAATATATCCGATTATTACCAGAGAGTGGTAAAGGGCGTGGTCCTTTTAATGGCGATCAGCTATGATAAGCTGAGCCAGAAGAGGGCGAAGAAGGCGGTTTAAAAAAATAGCAGAATCCGGGAACCGGAATAGAAAGGAGCAAAGTGAATATGAAGATAGAGGAATTAAAAAAGGGACTGATTGTTTCCTGCCAGGCTACATCAGAGGAACCTATGAGAGACAGCGCGATTATGGGAAGATTTGCATATGCGGCACAGATGGGAGGCGCGGTAGGCGTCCGGGTCAATGGGATTGCGGATATCCTGGCATGCAGGCAGATGGTAAAAATACCGGTGATTGGGATTGTCAAGCATGTATATCCCGGATATTGGAGTTATATTACGCCTACGCTCCATGATGTGGAAACCGTATATATGACCGGAGCAGAGATTATAGCCATAGATGCCACAAAGCTTCCAAAGCCCGAAGGCAAGACCACGGAGGAGCTGTTTACGGCAGTCCGGAAAGAATTTCCCGATGTCCTGCTCATGGGTGACGTGTCTACCCTGGAGGAGGGACTGGCGGCCGTGGAACTTGGATGCGATCTGGTGTCTACCACGCTGGCCGGATATACGGAGTACACAAGGAATCATGAGGATACCCGTATCATTGAGTTGCAGGCTCCGGATGTGCAGCTGGTAAGAGATCTGGCTGAACGGGTGAAAATTCCGGTGGTGGCAGAAGGAAGATACTGGGATGACACGCTGGCCGCGGAAGCCTTCCGGGCAGGAGCCCATAATGTGGTGATCGGGGCAGGAATTACAAGACCTCAGATTATTACAAAGAAGATTGTTGACAATATACAGGCGTATCTGTAAAAATTATTTCTTGCTGGACGGTAAAGTCGAAGCTGCTTTACCCTTTAGTGCCATCGCGCAGCGATTTTGAACAGTAATATCCTTAACAGTGCACAAATCAATTTGCAGGCACAGCTTTAGGGGACTGGAAATTGATTTAGGTTAAAGTGTACTGTCAAGGATATTACGGAACTGGAATAGGAGGTAGAAAATATGTCGATAGCAGCAGCGATCGATACGGGCGGAACAAAGATAGTGGGAGCGGCAGTAGATGATTCCGGAAATATTTTAAAGGAGATCCGCGTCCCGAATACGGAGAGAGACGGCGAATTTATCCTGCGTACCTATATGGATCTGGTAAAAACCCTCCGGGAAGAATACCCGGTATCCGCCATTGGAATCGGTGCAGGCGGCAGACTGGACGAGGAAAAGGGTACGGTTTTGTACGCGGTAGATATCTACCGCAATTATATCGGACTGAAAATCAAAGCCCGGATGGAAGAAGCCTTCGGGCTTCCCGTCCGGATAACCAACGACTGCCGGGCTGCCGTCCTTGGAGAGCAGTGGATGGGCGCGGCAAAGGGCTGCAGGAATATTTTCGGAATTATTCTGGGAACCGGCGTGGGCGGAGGTTACTACAGTGAGGGAAAAATCATTGGCGGCGTCCGGGGCGGAACGGGTGAAGTGGGTCATGTTATTTTACATCGGGGAGGGCGCAGATGCCTGTGCGGACAGCGCGGCTGTGCGGAGCAGTATATTTCGGGCACGGCTCTCTGGAGCATCTACCGGGAACGCTGCCCGGAATCTTCCATTACGTCCGGTTATGAATTCTTTGAGCTTTACAAACAGGGAGATCCAGATGCTGCCCGGGTACTGGAAGGCTTTGTGGACGACCTGGCGCAGTGTGCGGTAAACTGCGCAAATCTCTTTGATCCGGAAATGATTCTTATAGGAGGCGGCCTGTCGGATACGGCAGAGGATTGGTGGGAGGAGCTGTTAAAGACCTATGAAGCCATGGGAAATGTCCATACCCGTAAGATTCCTCTCGTCAAGGCAGAATGCGGAAACCGGGCAGCGCTGCTCGGAGCGGCGAGGTTTGCTTTTGACCGGTGAGCGGTCAAAAAATGCTTACAGTTTTACCTTTATACTTCAGTGTACAAGGGGCAAATGACTCCTTGTGCATTGAGGGTAAAGTAAATTTTACAATTCAATCCCTTTCTAAAATGATGTTTGCTTTTTCTTATGCTCCATTTTTTCTTCTTTAGCATATTTTCAATTCTTCGATATCTGCAAGTACATTCCTGTCATTTTTGAGGTTCTGTTGAGTTAAGTGCATTTGTATTGCATTATTATATTATTAAAGCTTAAAATTTATTTTTTATTATAATATATTTGCTTTAATATTATTTTTATATTGACATAATATTTGTTTAAGTTGTATAATTATATTTAAATAAAAAGAGGGAGGTAAATCCAATGCGCAAGAAAATAAAGCTTTAAAAAATAGGATTTTATAATTGTAATTATCAAAGATGGTTAGAAAAATATTTTTCAAATGAAAACTCAGATATAACTACAGGATAACAAGGCATATGAAAAAACTATATTCTAAAATCAATAAAAAAGTAAAAATAGTATTAAACTCTTCTTTCCGACTGGCTGGTTTTTTTGTAATATTGCTTTTATTATCTGGCTTTTTTAAATTATACATATTAAATGAAAATGAAGAAAGCATGGGTAATAATCGTGTCTATTTTGCGCTGCAGCAGGAAAGCAGTCCTTTTTCCGTTCCTTTAGAAAAATATTCTGAATTATATTCCCGGCTCTCTGATAATTCAAGATACGATTATTATGAATGCTATCTGCAGTATTTGGAAGGGCTGCCTGCTTCGCAAAGCTTTTTTCATTATGAGACGCAAGTTTTATCTGAAAATTGTGAGGCTGCTTTATGCATTCAAATCAGCGAGAATTTACAAAAAGACAGTGATTTTAAATGTTATGCCGGAAGGCTCTTGAACAGTGGGGATTTTTCGTTTAACGGAGGCACGATTCCAATTATTGCCGGATATGAATATCGGAATTTATTGCCGTTAGGAACGCAATTTTCTGCAACATATTTATATAATGTGTATACATTTGAAGTTGTGGGAATTTTGGAAGAAAATTCAAAGATTTATAATCCGGCCCAAATTGTATATTTAGATAAATATATAATCATGCCGAGTTTCCACGCATTAAAATTACCCGAAAATATGAAGGGATTAAGTATTCATTATGCCAATAGGACAAGCGGTATACTTGTATCCCCAATAGACGATTTTGCATATGCATCCGGCCATATCAAGCAGCTGTTATCAAATGCAGAATGCGGAGAGTACTCTGTTAATATTTCCCCTGTAAAATATGCGCTCCTGGAGGAAACAGGGATTCGTCTGGAATGGGTTATTATCTGTTTATCAGCAGCTGCGTTAATTTCCGGTATATTATATATAAAATATATTAGAAAAGAAAAGGGGTATATTGCACAGAATCTGTTTTTATTCACCTGTGCCGAATTTGCAGGCAGTTCTCTGCTTTTCGTTATATTGTACAGACTGATCTTATATCTGTTCATTATAAAAATTGATATTAAAATATTCTTAATATGTGAAATATTTGTATTTGTTGTACGGGATTTGGTAATTATATTTCACAAAAAGCTATTGAAGTCTTAATGAAACGTGTATGATTCTTTTAACAGCAGCCAGAGCGTGTTTGAAAATTCATTCTTGCCATCTGTACACTTGGTTTTATTGTATCTTTGGACCAAATCTTATCGAACGAATTTTGATATTTATTTTCCTTATTTCGCACGATTTTGTTGATTTTATCCTTAAAATCGCATATAATAAAATTAATTCTAATAAAAGGAGGATTTAGCCATGGTTGTTACCGCAACGGAATTTAAAGCTAATTTCGGAAAGTACCTTGAATTAATTACTAAGGAAGATGTCTTTATTACCCGTAATGGAAAAATGGTTGCTAAAGTTGTAAATCCACAAGTTTCTGCTGTGGACTCCCTGCGTGGAATGCTCAACGGAATTTCTTCTGGTGTTGACAGAGATTCTTTACGAGAGGAGCGTCTGTTAAAGTATGAAAATAATGTGTGATACAAACGTAATCATTGATGTATTATTGGAAAGAGAACCTTTTGTAGAGGATTCTTATAAGGTTCTGAAGCTTTGTGAAGAACATAAAATAGACGGTTTTGTATCAGCATCTTCTGTTACTGACATCTTCTATCTTGTTAGAAAATATACTCATAGCACAGAACTGGCCTATAAGGCAGTTGGAAAACTTTTGGAAATTGTCAAGGTGTGCAGCGTTACGAACAATGATATTCTTGTTGCATTTCAGAAAAAGGCAAAGGATTTTGAGGATTGTCTTGCTGCTGTCTGCGCCAAATCTATACATTGCGATTATATTGTTACCCGAAACAAAAGGGACTTTGAGGGCTTTGGTATTCCTGTGCTTACCCCGGCTGAGATTCTTTTAAAAATCATATAACACATCTTTCACAGAAAATTTTCTTATCTCCCGGCTGTAGAATGGGATTATGATCGACATAATCCGATGACGCTGTTTCTATGGAGAACATCACAAACCTTTAACATAATTTTGGGTTTTATTCCTATCTTGTTTCACTCATAAAACATAATTAGAAAAGAAAAAGGATATATTGCACAAAATATACTTTTATTCAGTATTTTTGGGCCCAATTTAGGTTACATAGCTCGCTATGTGCCCTTTATTTGGCCCAAATTTCCCATATCTTGCCCTTTAGGTGCAAATTGTGACGCACATTTGTCAAAAAGCAATTTTCAAAGATGCTCTGGGGGGTGTCGGGAAAGAAGCAGAATGGGTAATAGGGAATAGAAACCTGGTAATAGTGCACAAAAAATAAGAATGATTTTCTGTAATAATGTAGAAAATAAGTTTGAGATTTGAAACTGTATTGACATGCTTCAAGGATAGTCGTAAACTGTAGATGTGACATAAGTTATATAATATTACAAATGTAACAGCGAGGAGGTGAAGAAAAGATGGGAAAGGTAATCGTGGTTACACATGGGGGACTTGCCGAAAGTTTTTATGAAACAGCCGGAATGTTTATTGCAGAACGCAGTGGTCTGGCAGTACTTGGGCTTGGTGTTGATTTGGAGGAATTCAAAAATGAATTAAGATCAGAAGTTATAGGGAGTGAAGAGACCGAATTTTTAATTCTGGCAGATTTATTTGGTGGAACTCCGTTTAATTTGGCGGCAGCACTGTGCAGAGAAGCGAGGATGGCCGGAAAGCAGATTGAGATTCTGACAGGGCTGAATCTGCCGATGCTGTTGGAGATTCTTCCTTTTGCGGAGAATCTGTCCTGCTCAGAATTAAAGGAAATGGCGCTTCGGGCCGGACGTGAAGGTATCCATGATTTGATGGAAGAGCTTAGGAACTCAGGCTGAATGAGCAATGCTTTACTCCTGTGGGCAGCGGGCCGGGCGGACAACAGGAAGGAATTTCACAGACAGATTGGGGTGGTAAAAGAATATGGAAACAGTACTGTATCGGATTGATGAGCGTTTGATTCATGGGCAGATTATGACTGCGTGGCAGGGAAGAACGGGTGCAGAAACGGTTGTGATTGTAGACGATACTGCGGCACAGGATGAGTTTATGATACAGATTTACCGGCTTGCCGCACCACAGCTTCGCGTAGAAGTGGTGGACACTGCAAAATTTCATGAGATGGCGGAGGATGCGGACACCGGACGGACGATTGTCTTATTTAAAGGTCCGGCTGAAGCCTTAAAGGCTCTGGAAGAAAAGATTACGCCGGATGAATTGATTGTAGGAAACGTAGCTACAGCTCCCGGGCGGAAAAAGTATACAAAATATGCTTATCTGAGCGAAGAGGAGAAAGGGATGCTGGAAAAACTGCAGAATTTGGGATGGAAGGTAAATATGCAGCTTTTACCGGATGATGCAAAAAGCAGATTTGAGAGATAATAGAAATATTCAATTTACCCTTTAGAGCCATCGCGCAGCGATTTTAAAACAGTAATATCCCTCACAGTGCACAAATCGATTTACAGACGCATGCATCTGCGGCTGGAAATTGATTTAGGCTAAAGTGTACTGTTAGGGATATTACGGAACTGGAATAGGAGGTTTGAAGAATGAATCATGTTGTACTTGCGTTAGTAATTGCGTTCATCACATGGTATGTGGCGACAGCAATGCCGATGTTCCTGCGCTGGTCCTGTTACCTGGGAGGTCCCCTGGTAGGAGGCTTTGTGTGTGGAATTTTGTTTGGGGATATTACATATGGTCTGGAGGTAGGCGCAACGATCCAGCTTGCTTATCTGGGGGCTATTGCAGTGGGAGGAACCCTTCCCAGTGAGCTGGCAATCGCAGGCTATCTTGGGACGGCTCTTACCATGTCGGCGGGACTGTCCGCAGAGGCAGGACTGACAGTGGCAGTAGCGCTCGGCTCTCTTGGTTTACTGTGCAGAAATGCTTATATGACGCTGAACTCCATTGTTGTGCATAAAGCAGATCAGTATGCCGCCGAGGGAAATGCGCGGATGGTCCGCCTTATGAACCAGTATGGTTCCCAGGTGGTCCCCTTCCTTTGCTATTTCATTCCCGGTTTTCTGGCTATGTATTTTGGCTCTCAAGCCATTGAAAGCCTCATGGCTGTAATCCCGGCAAAGGTGATCACAGCTCTTGGGGTAACGGGAGGATTGATTCCTGCTCTGGGAATCGGGCTCTTGCTTACGTATGTCTGGGACAAGCGTTTCCTGCCGTATGCATTTATAGGATTTTTCCTTGTAGCATATTTGAATCTCAGTATTATGTTTATTGCAATTCTCGGGGCATGCATTGCAGTACTGTACATGTTTGCCGCTGACAGGAGGGAGGATTCCAAATGACTGAAGAAAAGACGATGGTTACAGCTGAAAACGGAAACAGGATTTTAAAGAGGCGCGATCTGATCCGCACCTGGTTAAGATGGATCTGCTGGGCACAGCGCTGCTACAATTATGAGCGTCTGATGGGCCTGGGTTTCTGCCAGGCAATCAGTGCAGTGATAGAAAAGCTTTTTCCGGACAAAGAAGAACGTGCGGCAGCCTTAAGCCGTCATATGCGTTTTTTTAATACGGAGAACAACTGGGGAGCCATGATTCTTGGTGCAACAGTTGCACTGGAAGAAGAGCGCGCTATGGGACATTCCGTGACTACGGATGTAATTGACAGCATGAAGAATGCGCTGATGGGTCCTTTGGCAGGTATCGGTGATTCCATAACGCAATCCATCGTAAAGGTGATTCTTCTTGGAGTATCTATTGAGCTGGCTGTCCAGGGAAATGTATTAGGGCCGGTTCTTTATCTGGCAGGATTTACCGTCTATGCACTGGCAGTCAGTTACATTACATTTTTTTCCGGTTACCGCATGGGACGGGGAGCGGCAACAAAGCTTTTAGCCTCCAGCAGCACGAAGAGTCTGACAGATGCACTGAAGATTGTCAGTATGATTGTAATCGGCGCACTGGCAGCAGGCAATATCAAAGTAAATACGATTGCAGCCGGTACTTTCGGAGGCTCAGAGGTGGTGCTTCAAAATGTGCTGGACAGCATTTGTCCCAAGTTACTTCCCCTTGGAGTACTGGCTCTTGTGATTTACCTATTGAAGAATAAAAGAAAATCTTCCGTATTTATTTTGATTACCCTGTTTGTGATTGGTTTTGCCCTCACATTTTTGAATTTCCTAGGGTAATTTAGACGAGGGTGTGTGTCGAAGCGGCATTACCCTTTAGTGCCATCGCGCAGCGGCAGGTAAAGCCGCAAAGGCGCACGAGAGGAACTTTCATGAGGCTTTTTCGAATGAAAGTTTCTCTCAATACCAGTGTGTCGAAGCGGCTTTACCCTTTAGAGCCATCGCGCAGCGGCAGGTAAAGCCACAAAGGCGCACGAGAGGAACTTTCATGAGTGCTTTTCGAATGAAAGTTTCTCTCAATACCAGTGTGCCGAAGCGGCTTTACCCTTTAGTGCCATCGCGCAGCGATTTTAATTAGGAGGAATTGGAATGAATTTAATGGAGAAGCATCGTTCTGTTTTTAAGACAGATAAGCCGATTATCGGCTGTGTTCACCTTACGGCATTGCCGGGAACGCCCCACTATGACGGGTCAGTCAGCTTTAAAGAACAGGTAGAACGGGCAAAACGGGAAATTAAGGCATTGCAGGAAGCGGGCTTTGACGCAATTGTATTTGCCAATGAAGGAGACAGACCTTATTTAAACAGGGTGGGACCGGAAATCATAGCTTCTTATACAAGGATTGTGTCCCAGGCTCTGGATGCAGTACAGATTCCTTACGGATGCGGAGTCCTGGTAGATCCCTATGCGGCCATCGCAATAGCCAAGGCCATTGATGCGGGCTTTATCCGCGCTTATATCAGCGGTGTTTATGCGGATATGTGCGGTCTGACGGAGTATCGTCCCGGAGAACTTATGCGGTTCCGCAGAAATATTGGTGCAGAGAATGTAAATATCTATTGCTACTGTGATGCTCACGGAGGAACCTCTCTGGATACCAGAAGCCAGTCGGATATGGCGGATACCGCATTCAGCGTACTGGATCCGGCAGGCGTACTGGTGCCCGGCCAGCATGCGGGGCTGGCCCCGGATTTTTCAGAAGTAGAACAGATAAAAAACCGTTTCCGGGATAAGCCGGTAATGATTGCAAGCGGCGTGACGCCGGATAATCTGAAAGAAGCCCTGCGCATTTCGGACGGCATGGTTGTGGGAACCTTTGTAAAGAAGGATGGGATTCTCTGGAATGAAGTTGATCCCGAACGGGCAAAACGATTTATTGATATAGCGAAAGGATGATACATACATTATGCTGACTACATTGAACGAGATTCTGGGTAAAGCAAAACGGGAAGGCTATGGAGTGGCGGCGCCGGACGCCTACAGCAGCAGTTCTGTTATGGCGTGCTTTAAGGCAGCAGAGAATCTGCACGCGCCTCTTATCGTGTCCTGTCTTGGGACAACAAATATGGAGGAAACAGGGGAGAATGTAAAATTCTATGCCCGGAAATATCCAGATGCAGTTGTAACGCTTCATCTGGATCACGGCGGTCCCTTTGAAGAAATTATGCAGGCTCTGCGCTGCGGTTATACATCGGTTATGATTGACCGCTCAAAGCTTCCTTTTGAAGAAAATGTCCGGGAGGTCCGGGAGGTTGTGCGCATAGCTCATGCTATGGGTGTTTCCGTGGAGGCAGAGCTTGGACATGTGGGAACCGGTACGGAATACGACAAGACGCGCGACAGCGGCTTGACGCACAAAGAAGAGGCCCGGCGTTTTGTGGAGGAGACGGATGTGGATGCGCTGGCAGTGGCAGTGGGAACATCCCATGGTGTTTATAAAGGAACGCCAAAGCTGGAGTTTGAGCTTTTACGGGAGATTGCGTCCCTTGTAACAGTGCCCCTGGTTCTGCACGGAGGTTCCGGAACCGGGGACGGGAATTTGAAGAAATGTATTGCCTGCGGAATTCAGAAGATCAATTTGTTTACAGATATGGCAAATCCGGCAGGAGAAGCAATGGCCTTGTATATGAGAGGAGAGAGCAGTGAAGACCCGGATATATCAGCGGCACTGGAAATGTTCTCCGGTAAGAAAAAAAATTACTATACTGCCCCCATGGCCGGTGCAGAAGTATATCAAAGAAAACTGGAGCATTATATCAGGCTGTTTGGATCCGCAGGCAGGGCGTAGGAGGGACAAATGAAAAATTAAGATTATCTTTGGACGCGGAATGGAACGGTATGTATAGGGGAGGAATCGGATTATGAAAGTAGAAAAAATGCGTTTTGGAGTATTGACAGAAAAAGGGCATGCAGAGGTCCGTGAGCGGGCTCTGCCGCCCATGGGCCCGGAGGATGTGCTGGTAAAGCAGGAGGCATGCAATATCTGTACTACAGATTATCAGCAATGGCTGGGACAGCGTGAAGGACGGGGTTATCCCATGGCAAGCGGCCATGAAAGCTCCGGAATTGTGGTTGAGACAGGCAGAGACGTAAAAGATTTAAAGCCGGGTGACAGAGTATCCTTAGCCTATGTGACCTGCGGAATCTGTGACGGGTGCAAACGGGGAACCGGATGCAATAACAATGAGATTGGCCCCAAAAAGGTAAGCGGGGACGGATATCGGGGGATGTTTGCCTATGCGGATTATGCGGTACGCCCGGCCCGCGCGCTGATTAAAATGAGAAAAGATCTTGACCCCGGAGAGGCGGCTTTTATGGAGCCTCTGGCCGCGGTTGTAAAAGGACTTTCCAAGCTTCGGGTACGGCCCCTTGAAACCATTGTGGTGGTAGGGGCAGGTACGATGGGGCTTTTGAACGCCCAGGCAGCCAGGGCGCTTGGATGCCGCGTGATTGTGTCGGAGCTGATGGAGAACAAAATAAAGACAGCAAAGGAAATGGGATTTGAGGTTATTGACGGCAATGTGACAGATCCGGTGGAAGAAGTGAAGCGCCTTACAGACGGAAAAGGAGCCGATGCAGTTATATTGGCAGTGGCAGCGACAGCGGTGAACAGGCAGGCTTTTGAACTGGTGAAAAAACTGGACGGCCGTATCCTGTATTTTGGGGCCGCCTATCCGGCACCGGAAATATCAATAGATTCCAATGTTATTCATTATCGCCGGCTGGAGCTGATCGGCACATTTGGAGCTGACCTGGCCGATTTCTGTACTGCGGCAGATATGCTGAACCAGGGAGTTGTCCGGGTTTCGGCCCTGATCGAGAAGAACAGATATCCGTTGGACCGGATTCAAGAGGCGTTTGCGGAGGCAGCTGTTCCGGGAAAATTCCGGGTGAGTGTATTGCTTTAATAGACGGGCTTTCAAAAAAGGAAGAGAACGGGAATTTGCAGAGGGATACTTGCAAATTCCTGTTTTTCGTTTAAAATAAATCTTAACGGAGAAAGTCCGCCTGTCCCGAAGGGACATGAATGAACGGGATACCTGAAGGGTGTAAAGCAGTAAAATTTCCAGGAGACAAAAAAATGAATATCAATCAGCTGACAGATGCACAAATTTCAGAATATACACGTGTTGCCTATTATTATTATAAAGAAGGAAGCACCCAGGAACAGATTGCAAAGCGGATGAATATGTCGCGGCAGAGAGTGAACAGAATCCTGAGCGCCTGTATAGAGTACGGGATTGTTCAGATTACGATTAATGCAAACAGCAAGTCAAAGCTGCTGGAACTGGAGAGCGGATTAAAAGAAAAGTATGGCTTATTAGATATCCGTATTGTGGATAATGTAAATGAGACAGACATTTTTTTAGATCTTGGGAATGCGGCCGGGGAGTATCTGGCTACGATATTAAGGGATGGGGATGTGGTTGGATTTACCAGGGGAAGCACTCTGGCTGCTATGGCGGCACAGATGCCGGTGGTGCGCAGGAAGAATGTTACGGTTGTACAGATGATCGGCAGCAGGAACCAGGATCCCCAGAATACGGCGGCCGACGAGATCGTTCATAATATTTCAAACCGCCTGGGTGCAAAGGCAGTGATGCTGTTTGCGCCGATTATTGTGAGTGATGCAGCATTGAAAGCTTCCCTTCAGAGGGAACCTGCTTTTCAGGATACCTATCAGGTAATCCGTTCCTGCAGCATTGCTGTGGCAGGCATTGGTTCCCATGAAAGTATTGATCCCCACTATGCATTTGTAGGGGTAGATATTAACAAAAACATCCGTCTGAAAGAGGGGCAGAGAGTGGCGGGGGAAGTGAGCACGCACATTTTTGATCAGAATGGAGAGCCGGTTGAGAACACCAGCAGAGAAAGGATTATTGCGGTAGAATTAGAAGATTATATGAACATCCCGGTTCGAATCGGAGTTGCAGGCCTGCCGGAAAAGGCAGAGGCAATCCGGGCTGCGATGCTTGGGAAGTATGTCAACGTTCTGGTGACCGATACGGCGACGGCAGAGAGGCTGCTCTTATGAAAAAATCTCCTTTATAATTAAATCTAAATCTGCTAAAATTAAGAAAAGCCGTTGAAAGATAAGGAGTAAGGCATGAGCAAAAGTATGGCAAGGGATATACAAATACTGCTGAAAATCTTAACCTATGTAGAAAAGATGAAGAATGTATTAAAACGGTATCAATGCAGGACATCAGCAGAATTCGCGGAAAATGAGGACTGCATGGATATCTGCTCCTTTTGTATTCTGCAAATTGACAGCCTCAGCAGACAGCTTACAAAAGATTCCTATGAAGCCGTGAACTTTATCAGTACAGGCAATCTGGTTCCCGTGCGTAATATGATTGCTCATGACTATATAAAGCTGAACAGACAGGTATTGTATTCTTTTGTGCAGGATTGCTGTCAGAAAAACAGCTTTGAGCAGGTGAGAGACAGAATAAAATATTGCCAGGAAAATAAACGGAATAGAAATAGTTAGGGGGCGCATTCATGCTGTCTGTGAAGGAAATAGATGATGTATTTTACACCTTGGAAAGTTTGCAATTGGGCTATGAGTTTGGCTATGCCGGTTCCTATGCACGAGGACAGGCAAGAGAAAGCAGCGATTTAGATATTGTAGTATCGGGTACACATGTCATGTCTGGGGATGATTATTTAAAGCTATATCATGTATTAAAAGAAAAGTTGACAGTCAGCTTTGATATTGTGGATTTGGCCGCTTTAAAAGAAGATGATGCAAGAATGGATGAGATGCTTATCAATATGGGATTGTCTGTCAATGATGCCAGTGCTTATAAAACAATAAAGAAGGAAATTGTGTGGATGCATAAATGCCATTAGAAATAACAGAGTAATTTGTGAATCGAAAGAATTTTACTTTTCTTCCTGTTTATGCTATACTACCCTCGATTGACAAGAAACATAAAGAGTTTTGTCAGACGAGGGTATTTATAATTAAGAAAACCTTGCGGTCGGAACATGCCAGAAGCAGACTGGAAACTTTCGTAATATCCATTTGAAGAGGGTCTGCCCCACTTAAGGGGGCACTGCTGCGAGGATGACTTGAAGAGCAGTGTATGAGAAATTTTTTAATAAAATACGGAGGGACATTCAATGGCATCCATGGACCAGAGTAAAATAAGAAATTTTTGCATTATTGCCCACATTGATCACGGCAAGTCCACCCTGGCGGACCGGATCATTGAGATGACGGGGCTTTTGACCAGCCGGGAAATGCAGGCCCAGGTCTTGGATAATATGGATTTGGAGCGTGAACGGGGCATCACCATCAAGGCTCAGGCGGTGCGCACCGTGTACAAGGCAGACAACGGCGAAGAATACATTTTTAACCTAATTGATACGCCGGGACATGTGGACTTTAACTATGAGGTATCCCGGAGCCTGGCAGCCTGCGACGGGGCGATTCTCGTGGTGGACGCGGCCCAGGGCATTGAGGCTCAGACTCTGGCCAATGTATATCTGGCCCTGGATCACGATCTGGATGTGCTGCCGGTGATCAATAAGATCGATCTGCCCAGTGCGGAACCACAGCGTGTGATTGATGAGATTGAGGACGTGATCGGAATTGAGGCCCAGGACGCTCCCCAGATATCCGCAAAGACAGGACAGAATGTGAGGGATGTACTGGAGGCGATTGTGACGCGGATCCCGGCGCCTGCAGGAGATGCACAGGCGCCTCTTAAAGCGCTGATATTTGATTCCGTGTACGATTCCTATAAGGGCGTGATTGTGTTCTGCCGGATCAAGGAGGGGACGGTAAAGAGAGGGACACCTGTCCGCATGATGGCTACAGGAGCAGAGGCGGATGTGGTGGAGGTGGGTTATTTTGGCGCCGGACAGTTTATTCCCTGTGAGGAGCTGTCTGCCGGCATGGTAGGCTATCTGACTGCAAGCATTAAAAATGTAAAGGACACCCGTGTGGGCGATACCATTACCAGCCGGGAAAATCCCTGTGCGGAGCCGCTGCCCGGCTATAAAAAGGTGCTTCCCATGGTGTACTGCGGCATGTATCCGGCGGACGGGGCAAAGTATCCGGATCTCAGGGATGCCCTGGAGAAGCTGCAGCTCAATGACGCTTCCCTGCAGTTTGAGCCGGAGACATCTATTGCACTGGGCTTTGGGTTCCGCTGCGGTTTTCTGGGATTACTGCATCTGGAAATCATCCAGGAGCGTCTGGAACGGGAATACGGACTTGATCTGGTGACCACGGCGCCCGGTGTTATTTACAAGGTGCATCGGACGAACGGAGAAGTAATCGAGCTGACCAATCCCTCCAATCTGCCGGACCCGGCGGAAATAGAATATATGGAAGAACCTATGGTCAGTGCGGAGATTATGGTGACTACGGAATTTATCGGCGCCATCATGGAGCTGTGCCAGGAGCGCCGGGGAATTTACCTGGGCATGGAATATATGGAGGAAACACGCGCGCTGTTAAAATACGAACTTCCCCTGAACGAGATTATTTATGATTTCTTTGATGCACTGAAATCCCGTTCCCGCGGTTATGCTTCCTTTGATTATGATATGAAGGGCTATGTGCAGGCGGAGCTTGTGAAGCTGGATATCCTGATTAATAAAGAAGAGGTGGACGCCCTGTCTTTTATTGTCCACAGCAGCACGGCCTATGAGCGCGGCCGTAAAATGTGCGAGAAGCTCAAAGAGGAGATTCCGAGACATCTCTTTGAGATCCCCATTCAGGCGGCAGTGGGCAGCAAGATCATTGCAAGGGAAACGGTAAAGGCCATGCGCAAGGATGTGCTGGCAAAGTGCTACGGCGGCGATATCACCCGGAAGAAGAAGCTTCTGGAAAAGCAGAAGGAAGGCAAGAAGCGGATGCGCCAGATTGGAAATGTGGAGATTCCCCAGAAGGCGTTTATGAGCGTGCTGAAGCTGGATGACAGATAATGATGATGAACGGGAGTATAAGGGATATACATGAAAGCGAAGGGAGACTGGCGGAGCTGGAATTGTATCTTCATATCCCTTTTTGTGTAAAAAAATGCGCCTACTGCGATTTTTTGTCTGCGCCTGCGGATGAATCCGTCAGGGCCGGATATGTGGAAGCTCTGAAAGGAGAGATCCGCAGGCAGAAGGCCTTAGGAGCGGATAGAAAGGTTACTTCTGTTTTCATCGGAGGCGGAACGCCGTCCATTCTGGAAGGTACACAGACAGCGGAGCTTCTTGAGTCTGTGTATGACAGCTTCCGGATAGATACACATGCAGAAATCACCATAGAATGCAATCCGGGCACACTGACAAAGGATAAACTTTCCTGTTACCGGCGGCAGGGTGTAAACCGTCTGAGCATAGGACTTCAGTCAACGGACAACAGAGAACTGAAAATGCTTGGCCGGATCCACACTTATGAAGAATTCCTGGAAAGCTTTCTACTGGCCCGCGAAACGGGATTTGGGAATCTCAATGTAGATCTGATGTCTGCCCTTCCCGGACAGACCCGGGAGAGCTGGCAGAAAACCCTGAAGCAGGTCCTGGCCTTAAAACCGGAGCATATCTCGGCCTACAGCTTAATCATAGAAGAGGGAACGCCCTTCTATGACCGCTTCGGCCCGGGAGCCGGGGAAGAATACCTGCTCCCGGATGAGGATACGGAGCGGCAGATGTATTATGACGCCAGGGACATGCTGAAAGCAGAGGGCTATGAGCGGTATGAGATATCCAACTATGCCAGGCCGGGCTTTGCCTGCCGCCACAATCTGGGCTACTGGGAGCGGAGGGAATACCTGGGTCTGGGTCTGGGGGCATCCTCTCTGATCGGGGGAGTGCGTTACCAAAATCACGGGAAGCTTTCTGCGTACCTGGCCGGTGATTATTCCCATGAGGAAGTGCAGCGGCTTACCAGAAAAGAGATACAGGAGGAAACGATGTTTCTGGGTCTTCGCAAAACAGAGGGAGTGCCGCTCACAGAGGAGCTTTCAAAGATATATAAAGAAGTATTCCCAAGGCTGGAACGGCAGGGCCTTCTGCTTCGGGAAAACGGCCGGGTACGGCTTACGGATTTGGGAATTGATGTGAGTAATTACGTATTGGCGGAGTTTTTATAAATCCGTAAGTCCTGTGGTACGATGTCAGAGTGCTTACGGTATGGGAGAACAATATGATTAGAGAAGTAATTTTTGATATTGACAATACGCTTTACAGCTATGACAGGGGCCATGGTGAGGGAATGAAGGCCCTTTGTAATTATGCCGGAGAACAGCTTGGGGTGGATGCAGAGGAATTTATGGAAATGGTAAAGAAGACGAACCGGGAGATTACGGACCGCCTGGGAAAAGACAATGCCTCGATCCACAGCCGGAGTATCCGTTTTCAAAATCTTCTGGAAAAATGGGAAAAGCCTTTGTTTCCCCATGTGCAGGCCATGTACCATATCTATTGGGATACGCTTCTTAAAGCGAGCGGGCCGGAACCGGGAGCCATTGCATGTATGCAGGAATTGAAGGCTATGGGGATCCGCATCGGAATCGGGACAGATATGACAGCCATGATGCAGTATGAGAAGCTGACAGCCTTTGGGTTTGCCCCGTATATCAGCCACATCGTGACCAGCCAGGAGGCGGGAGTGGAAAAGCCTCATCCGGAATTTATGAAGCTGTGTATCAAAAAAGCAAATGCCCGGCCGGAGGAGTGCGTTTTTGTGGGAGATAATTTCAAGAAAGATGCCTGCGGCGCATCTGCCTGCGGCATGCATGGCGTCTGGTATAATCCAAAAGGGATCAGGCCTTCGGAGGAAGCAGAAAAGCCGGCAGGGAAATACAAGGAAATCGGTCATTTCGACGAACTGGTGCCTTATATCAGGACATTGGGAGTTTCAAACGCTGTATTGGCTGAGTGAAAGCAGAGGAAGGAACAAGAATGAAGGAATTACAGTTTTTAGAGGAACAGCAGGTATCTCCCGGTCTTATCCGGGAGGTTGAAAAATTCCAGGAGACCTATGAGGTCCCGGAGGATGTAAAAAACCGTATTGCCAGACCGCCGATCCCGTTTTATGGAAAGGAAATACTGGAGATGGCAATAGCTGCACTGCTCCAGGGAGAAAACATCCTGCTGAGCGGCTCCAAGGCCACCGGAAAAAACATCCTGGCAGAAAACCTGTCCTGGATTTTCAACCGCCCTTCCTATAATATTTCCTTTAATGTCAATACGGACAGCAGCTCCCTCATCGGAACGGACACTTTTGTGGACAATGAGGTGCGGCTGCGTAAAGGGCCGGTGTATCAGTGCGCCGTAAACGGCGGTTTCGGTATCTTTGACGAGATCAATATGGCTAAAAATGATGCCGTATCCGTGCTCCATGCCACTCTGGATTACCGCCGGATTATAGATGTGCCGGGTTATGACAAGATTGAACTTCACCCAGCTGCCCGGTTTATCGGAACCATGAATTACGGCTATGCGGGAACAAAGGAACTCAACGAGGCTCTGGTTTCCCGTTTTCTGGTGATTGACATGCCGCCGCTTGCGGAGGATACGCTGATGCTGATTTTAAAGGAAAATTTCCCTGATGCAAAGGAAGAGGGCCTGAAACACTTTGCAGGCCTGTTTCTGGATCTGCAGCTGAAAGCGCAGAACAGCGAGATTTCTACAAAGCCCATGGATCTGCGCGGAATGATAGGGGCCTTAAAGACGATACGGGCAGGCATTTCTCCCCGGAAGGCCGTAACCATGGGAATTACCAATAAGAGCTTTGATATTTTTGAGAAAGAGATCATCGGCGATATCGTAATGACCCGGATCCCGGAGGAGTGGACCTGGGAGGAAGTGTTTTAGGTTTTTGACGGCACTAAGGCCCGGAATTGCCGGGTGCAGAGCGGCGGGCAGTATGTTAGGAGAAATTCATGGAAGAAGAGGCATTTGAGATTGGACAATTTGAAATTGAAAACCGGCTCCGGAACCTCTGCTGGACGGTCAGCGGAGATTATGGCCTTAATTTGAAGCTGGATACCATATCTTATACCAAATCCGTTTATGTATCCCTGTACGATGCCGTTAAACAGGGCGCATTTTCCAAATATTTTGACCGGGATGCCTTCGGACTCTATCTGATGAAAAAGCTGTATTACGGGGCGGAGGAAGCGTCCTTAACCAGCCTGGCACAGCTCTGTGTGGACAGTGCCGTTTACAGAAAAATCAGCAGAGAACGGCCCGGCATTCTGGAGATCCGGAAAAAGGCATTTGAGGATCTGATGGAGTATGACTTTACCAGGCTTGCGGCATCCTTTATCGGTCAAATCCGGCTTTCTGTTATGCAGGAGGCGGTTCTGGGGCCCAGGTCCATGCAGAGCCGTATCCGAAAAGCGGCAGATATGCTGGAAAAGCTCTGGGATACCACAGATACCATGGCGGTGATCCGGACTGTGGATATTCTCTATAACCGGCTTGTCGATCCCCATTTTGAAGAGCAGCACGGCTCTCTCGAGACGGTGCTTTCCGTGACCATGGAGGAATTAAAGGAGTTCCGGTGGCAGGATTTTCTGGAGGAAGAGGCTTACGAGGAGGATTTTGACCGCTGTCTGTCCCAGGTAACCAATGCGGCAACACAGTTTGAGGATCAGGAGGTCCGGGCAGAGGAGAAAAAACGGCTTCGTGCCAGACGGGTGCTGGTTGATCAGGAAGCTGCGGACAAAATGTATTCCTACATTGAGCTGAATTACGGAAGATCCTATCTGTCAAAAACGGAACAGGAACGGGTAAACCGCAGTCTCTGCCGGGGAGCGCACGCTGACTGCAGCCTTTATTTTACGGACGGAATTCTCTCCGGCATGGTAAAAAAGAATTATCAGTCGGAGTATGCAAGGCGTGCCAGGTCGGAGAACCTAAAGGCTTACGGCCACTGCATGCGCGTTTCCAGAAGAAATATCGAGCACTTGTCCGACACGCTCCGCCGGGCTCTTACGGCCCGCAGCGAAAGGGAGGTTCTGCGATCGGAGTTTGGCAGGATTGTACCTGCGAAGCTCTGGAAGGTGGGACGGAGTCGGGACAAAAAGCTCTTTGAGAGAGAGCTTCGCAAAGACAGTTCCGACTTTGCGGTGTATGTGCTGATTGATGCCAGCGGTTCCCAGAAACGGCGGCAGAGCCTGGTGGCATTACAGGGCTATATTATCAGCGAGGCCTTAAGCATTGTGCAGATTCCCCATCAGGTTATGGGGTTCTGCACCTTCTGGGATTATACGGTGATGCAGCGCTACCGGGATTACGATGATCCGAGAGAGGCCAATCAGCGGATTTTTGAGTTTTACGCTTCCTCCAACAACCGGGACGGCCTGGCCGTCCGGGCTGCGGCCGACAGCCTTATGAACAGGCCGGAGGAACACAAGGTATTGATCGTCTTGAGTGACGGACGTCCCAACGATATTATTGTAAACCGGCCGGGCAGCCGGAACCCCATGCCCTATTCCGGTGATTACGCAGTGAGGGACACGGCGGCGGAGGTGCGCAAAGTCCGGGCTATGGGAATCTCCGTCCTTGGTGTATTTGCGGGCGAGGAACAGGATCTGCAGGCGGAACGGCGGATTTTCGGCCGGGATTTTGCCTATATCCGCGACATTATGAATTTTTCCGGCGTGGTAGGGCGGTATCTGCGGCGGCAGCTGGATGATGTGGATTAGAAATAGTTTCTGTCGAAGCGGCTTTACCCTTTAGTGCTGTCGCGCAGCGACTGGTAAAGCCGCAAAGGCGCACGAGAGGAACTTTCATGAGTGCCTTTCGAATGAAAGTTTCTCTCAATACCGGTG
>JAETRR010000112.1 GCA_021770065.1 Lachnoclostridium sp.
AACGAATTTTTTGAAATTGGGCAACAAAAAATTAACTTCAGTTTCTACGAATTGAGTTTACCCGACGACGATCCAGTCTATACCCTGAAAAAAGTGATGGAGGAATTAGATTTTTCGGGCCTGCTGGCCCGTTATTCAGATAAGGGGAGAACCGGGTATAACCCTATCATGTTGTATTCTGTGGTTACTTACGCAAATATGCGGGGAGTCAGGGCGGTGGACCGTATTGTGGACCTGTGCCAGAGGGATCTTGCCTTTATCTGGCTGACTAAGGGGAAAAGGCCTCAGAGGGATGCTTTTTATGATTTCATCGGGAAAAAGCTGACGGGCGAAATCCTGGACGAGTTGAACTATCAGTTTATGCGCCGCCTGCAAAAAGAAGGGCTCATTACGCTGAAGGAGCTCTATATCGATGGGACAAAGATTGAGGCGAACGCAAACCGGTACACGTTTGTCTGGCGGGGAAGCGTCAACTATCATCTTGCCGGTCTGCTGGACACCCTGGATGCCCTTTACGCAAAGTACAACGCATTTCTGCAAGAGAATGAATATGGCTCGAAGTATGACCTTGGAGAAGCCTGCATGTTTGTGATCGAGGGGATGGAAAAGGTCAGAAAAGTGATTGAAGAAAACAGGCGGAGAAAGCTGACAAAGCATAAGAAAATCTCGAACAATACCATTATTGAGATTGATAACTGTTCCCCGCTTGAAATCTTAAGGCTGCAGAAAAATCTGATGCGGATAGCGGAAGGCGAAGGGATCCCGTTTGTCAGCGGAAAGGGAAAGCATAAGCCGGAACTCCAGAAGCTTTATGAGGAACTGGAAGAATGCGGCAGGCGTCTTATGGAATATAAGGAATGTTTTGAAATCATGGGGAAAGACCGCAACAGCTATTCCAAGACGGATCTGGAAGCAACGTTCATGCGGATGAAAGAGGATCATATGCTGAACGGGCAGTTAAAGGCGGCATACAACGTCCAGATCGCAGTAGAGAATTACTTCATTGTCCACAGTTATGTGAGCAGCGACCGGACGGATTATAATACGCTGATCCCCATTTTGGAAAAACATCGGAGGGCATTCGGGGACATACTGGAGGCGGTTACCGCCGACAGCGGCTACTGCAGTGAAAAAAACCTGACGCATCTTTGGGAGAAAGAAATCCAGAGCTATATCAAGCTCCAGGACCATGAGAAACGGAAGACCCGGGCATACAAAGAAGACATCGGAAAGTATTACAACATGACATATGCCGTCTTTGAAGATGAACATTATTACATCTGCCATGACGGAAGGGAACTGCGGCATATCCGTACAGAAAGCAAAGAACAGGATGGATATACCCAGACATTAGAGGTATACGGATGCGCAGATTGCGGCGGCTGCGGGCACAAAGCCAAGTGCCTTTATAAATACAATCCCGAAAAGAACCCTGACCGAAACAAGGTCATGAAGGTCAACGAACGGTGGGAAGAACTGAAAGAAGAATCCAATGGGAACATCCAGAGTGAGACGGGCATCTTAAAACGTCAGATACGCTCAATCCAGACGGAGGGCCACTTTGGAGACATAAAGGAAAACGAAGATTTCCGGCGGTTCAACTATCGGTCAACGGAAAAAGTATATAAAGAGTTTATGCTGTACGCAATCGGCAGA
>JAETRR010000113.1 GCA_021770065.1 Lachnoclostridium sp.
GGGCTTGCTGAAAAACAGTTATCAGTCTAAAATTCGCGTGAAATATGAGTTTTAGCAAAGAAATTTCGGGAAAATAGTTGGAAAATTTCCGAAATATGATATAATGGAATCAGCCAAAAACGGCCGATCCGTGCAGATAAGCATCATTCTGGGGGTATTTTTCATGTACATTTCATCCAATCCTGATCAAATTACGATTGAGGAGTTCTTTCTGCCGTTCGGCGGGAAACTGCTGAAGAAGAACCGTTGGGTGAAACTGGCTTCCATTATGCCTTGGGAACACATTGAGCAAATTTATATGGCCGCGTTCCAATCAGAAAACGGCCGTCCGGCGCTTTCTTCCCGGATTGCGTTTGGAGCTATCTTCATCAAAGAGAACGATCATCTGACCGATGAAGGTACCGTTGAGGCTATTGCTGAAAACCCGTATATGCAATACTTTCTGGGCCTTACAGGGTTTCAGACGAAGCCTCTGTTCGATGCTTCCATGATGGTACACTTTCGCAAACGTTTTCCGGTGGAGGAACTGGCAAAGATCAACGAATACATCTGCACCGGCAAATGGCCGGATCAGCAGCGAAACGTTGACCGGAATGATACGCAGGATGAACCGCAGCAGGGAGAGGAGCCGGAGGGCAGCCAGGAGCCTCCTGCTGTAAATAAACAAAAGGAGTCTTCCAAAAGCGGCAAAAAAGGCAAAAAAAGCAAGAATGCTGCTCCCAAAAAACGGACAAAAAAACAAAAGAAAAATCGCGGGAAGCTCATCATGGACGCCACTGTAGCCCCTGCGGACATCAAGTATCCCACGGACATTGACCTGCTGAACAAATCCCGTGAACATCTGGAAAATGCAGTGAGCATTCTTTGGCAAGATGTGCCGCACAAGGGCCATAAACTGCCCTATTCTCGAAAAGCAGCCAGAAAATCCTATCTTTCGCTGGCCAAAAGTAAAAAATGGACAGCAGCGAAATGCCGGGCAGCCATCGGCATCCAGCTTCGCTGCATTCAACAAGCGATGAAGCGTCTGGAAGAGTTGAAAGCGCGGGTTCCTGATTATGAAAAAAAGTTCCCCACCTGGCTTCACAGGCGGTTAGAGGTGATCCCTCTGGTATATGGGCAGCAGAAGGAGATGTATGACAACCACACCCACAAATGTGAAAATCGAATTGTCAGCCTGGAGCAGCCTCATGTACGCCCGATCCATCGGGGAAAGCGGCCGAATCCAACGGAATTCGGTCAAAAGCTGCATCTTTCCGTGGTAGATGGATTCACATTTCTGGAACAGACCTGCTGGAGCAACTATAACGAGGGATGTGACCTGCCTGCGGTGGTTGAGGGCTATTTCCGGAAATTCGGCTGTTATCCAGAGGCAGTTCTGGCCGATAGGATTTACCAGACCCGCGCCAACCGGGCATTCTGTAAGGAAAAGGGCATCCGCATATCAGGCCCGGCTCTGGGCCGTCCCAAAGCCGGAGAGACCGACAGAAAACAAAAGCGCCAAATCTACAAAGATGCCTGTGACCGTAATGCGGTTGAGGGCAGAAACGGAAATGCCAAACGTCGCTTTGGGTTGGATTTGATTGCTGCCAAACTGGATGAAACCGCCAAGACTGAGGCTGCACTGATTCTCATAGCCATGAATGCCGCCCACAGACCCCTAATTTAGGGTGTTCACTCAATTGGCGATGAAAGTGGGCGGATAAAGGAAAAACACCTTGACAGCTATGATGAGAGAACTTTTAGGGGAGGGAAAACATAGGTTTGAGGGATAAATAAGTTGTGTTTTATACTATTAATTTATTGTATTTACAAATGGGATAAAAACTTGCTGTAGTAAAGCTGCTTAGAAATGTGGAGGACGACTGGCCCGAAATCGATTTATGATTTTACATCACGAAATAGTCAGAGTAAACGCTGATGATTCAACTGGAATGGCAAGCGTACGGATAAATATACGATACTTTATAGCCCCATAAATAAAGGATAGCACAGAAATTGTTCGGATTTCTGCACTATCCTTTTACAACACTGCGTTCAAGCAGGCAGGCCATAAACCACTGCAAATTAAGCAGAAACATCTCCCGCATCCGTGCATCTTTTCGGCTGTCAGACGGAAGTTTTTCCGCAGCGCGGCATGTTTTGAGATAATGTTCTCTAACAAATGACTCGCCGCCTGTGATAATACCCGGTGCAAATAGGCTCATCCGCAGATCCACCGACCGTGACCATGGAAAGGTATCCTCAAATAAAATTTCCTCCCGGTGATACCATGGATAGCCGCCAAACAACTCATCAGCGCATTCGCCCGATTGTACAACGGTAAACTCTCGCCGCACTTCTCGGCAGAACAGCAACAGCGACGAATCCACATCCGCCATTCCGGGCAGATCGCGTGCATCAGTCGCAGGAAGCAATGCTGCACATAGTGCACCGTTATCCAGGACAACCTCATGATGATTCGTGCCCAGGAAATCACGCATCATATAAATATACGTATTGTCACTATTTGGCTGAAATATACTTTTAGTAAAATACTGCGCATTGTCCTGATAATCCACAGACCAGGTATCTAATACTCTGTTTTGTTCTTTATATGTTTTCGCTGCAAGCATGGA
>JAETRR010000066.1 GCA_021770065.1 Lachnoclostridium sp.
TAAACCGTGTCGTCTTATTGTTGTCCCCAGACAGGAGTTTATCTAACATATGTTCGGTAAACTCCTGTTCTTTTTTGTGTTTCCAAAACTCGGAATTTCCTATAAAGTAAAAAAGGACCTCCGAAATAGAGGTCCTTCTATACTTTTAGCGGTTTTTCTTATTATCTTTGGTTGAATTGTTCTTGTCTGACTTCTGTGTCTTCCCACCCTTCTCGTCCTTTTTAGAATCGGACTTTTCTTCAGACTTTTTCTCTTCTTTCTTTTCCTCTTTCTTTTCGTCCTTCTTTTCGTCCTTCTTCTGGTCCTTATTCTCCGTAGTGGTTACCGGAGCTTTCTGGTCTGCGTTATTATTTACGGGTGTCTGGGCCGGTGCCTGGGCATCCGGCTTCTTGTCAGCAGGCTTTTGTGCCTCATCCTTCTTGGCCGTTGTATCCTTCTTGGCTGCATCATCCTTTTTCTTATTGTCTGCGGAGGCTGAGCCTTTCTTGTTGTCCTTTTTGTCGTCCTTCTTACTGGTCTCTGTCTTTGTCTGAGGCTCATTTGTTTTCTTATTCTTGTTGCCGCAGGCTCCCAGGGAAAATACCAAAATCCCCATTAAGCAAAATACCAGTCCCTTTTTCCATAATCTCTTCATACGTGTTCCATCCTTTCATTTTTCTGTCCCCTATGGGGTAAGTATTTCCAAGAGCCTTACCGCTCCTGGTGATTCTTATTATCCGGGATGTACCTTAATCGTTCCTAAAGAGAATCTAAACAATTCTTAATCTGTTTCTAATCACAAAAATATCCCATTATCTCTCACCTTTGGGAACAGCAGCATAACCGCAAACCGCCCGTCCTCCTCCAGGACCTTACAGGAACCGTTCATCTTTGCCATCATATTTTTGATATTCCCCAGGCCGATTCCCGTACTGTCCTCTTTTCCCTCACAGACCCGAACAGCATTTTCCACCAAAAATCCCACTCTATGTTCCGCATAAAGAGTACTGATGCACACTGGCTTCTCCTTGTCCGCATACTTTAACAGGTTGGAGGTAATATTGTCCATAATCCGAAGCACATAGTCCGTATTCACACAAATCCTTTCATTCTCCCAGGAAAGTTCCAAGGAAACTATGTACCCGTTCTGCTCCAGATAGGCACAGGTTTCCGACAAAAGATCATAAAAAATAAGTTTCACCAAAGCCGGCTCATCAAGCTCGGTTTCTGTCTCCCCGGCAATCAACGCATACTCAAAGAGATGCTCCGCCATTTGCTTCATACGGGCCGTTTTCTCCGCAATTTTATCAATGTAATTTAAGAACTGCCTCTCCTGCTTTGACAAATTTCCGCCTGAAGAGCTCTCTTTGGTCTCTCTCAAATCTGCCTTGCCGCCGCAGACTTGCTTCTTCAAAATCTCCGTGTACAGCATAATGGAGGTGAGGGGCGTTCGCAGATCATGGGACATTTCTGTGATCATCCGCTGATTTGTACGAACCAGATGTGCCTCCTGCTCCACCTTATGCCGGAATGATTGACGCATTTCCTCCAGCCCCTGGGCCAGAGCCGCAAGCTCGTCTTTCCCTGTCACTGTAATAGCATAATCCAGATTGCCGCCCTCCAATATTTCAATCTCCCTGCTAAGACGCCGGATATACCTCATCGTTTTCCGGATTCCCAGAAGAACAACCGCTATAAATAAAACAAATGCTAAGAAAAGTTCCCCAATATATACCCAATTGTAAAGCTGATAGGAATAAAATCCATACAGGGAAACCTCCGCCTTTCCGTCGGCAAAATCTAAAATATAGTAAGTTTTCCAGGAGGCATAGTCAATCTCCTCCTCCAAAGCATCCGAATCCATATATTCCGAGTCATAGAGCAGCATGTTGTTCCGATAGACCTGGAGAGAGAGGATTTTCTGTTTGTCCACCCAGGCTTTCAGCATTTTTGTATCTTTGGCTGCTACCTGGTTGGCCTCCACATAAGACTGGAGCCGGGAAAGATATTCCCCGTTCCTCTTCTCTTCATAATTGGAAGTCCGGTAATAATGATCAACCATCTGATCTCCTATTTGGTTGATACAAAAAAAGAAAAGGCAGGAGACTGCTCCTGCCAGTATCAACAACTTTAGCAGCCGGATATAGATGGATTCCCGTCTGTTAATGTATCCCGTCAAATTTATACCCCTTTCCCCATTCGGTTTTGATATATTTAGGCTTCTGTGGATCCGGCTCAATTTTCACCCGCAGCTTTCGGATATGAACCATCACCGTGCTGCTGCAAGTATAAAACCAGGGCTCGTTCCAGATGCTTTCGTAAAGGTTCTGGGCTGAAAATATCTTTCTGGGATGGCTCATCATTAAAAGAAGCATCTGATACTCAATATTGGAAAGCTCCTTTTCCTCCCCATTTACAAAGACCTCGTTAAATTCTTTATGAATTCGTATACCAGACAGATCCAGGTAATTCTCCTCCGGCACTTTTGCCGTCTCTCCCTTGCCTCCGTATACATAGTAGCGGCGAAGAAGCGCTCTTACACGCCCTAAAAGCTCTCCATAGGAAAAGGGCTTTGGCAGATAATCATCTCCTCCTGCCACCAGTCCCAGAAGCTTATCGGATTCCTGAGCCTTTGCTGTGAGAAACAGCACCGGCACATTGGAGGTTTTCCGAATTTCCTCGCAGGTGCGAAGCCCCGACATGCCGGGCATCATAATATCCAGAATTACCAGATCGATCTTCTCGGTCAGAAGCTCTAATCCTTTCCGCCCGTTCTCCGCCTCCTCCACCTGGTAATTTTCACTTTCCAGTAAAATGCGCACACCCTCCCGGATGTCAGCGTCATCCTCTACAATCAAAATATTAGCTTGATCCATTTTTATATGCCCCCTCTCCCGTTTTCATTTTACTTCATATGTCATGGGTTTTGCAAGCCTCGCATGTGAAAGCGGCTTCTCCGATCCGTTCCCCCATTCTTACGTCTGTCTCCCTTTTCCACTGCGTGCGTTTCCAAATCTGACGGTTCGGAAGCACCCGTCCCCGTTCAAAGAGTAAAATCACCGTGGAGCCTCCAAACTGAAAATATCCCTTCTCCTGTCCTCTTGCTACTCTTTTTGTCAATGGATGATTGTGAATCCTTCCCACCAGAAGCGCTCCCACCTCCATCTGAACCACATCCCCAAAATGCTCTGTGTGTATCAGCGTATAAGCCCTGCTGTTCCTAAGAAACACCGGACCGGCTTTTAAGGCAATCGGCCGTACGCAGTGAAGAACTCCGGGAATCCGCACCTCCGGCTCCATACAGCCTTCATCAATATGGCAATACCTGTGGTAATGCCCCGGCGTCAGACGAAACACCATGCAGATACCGCCCCGGAACTTTTCTGCCAGTTTCTTGCTTTGTAAAAGCTCTAAAAGGCCGTACTCCACATGCTTAATCCAATAGGCGCTGTTCTTTCCAATGCTATAGATACTGAGAAGTCCGTCACAGGGGCTGATTAAATGCCCTTCCTCCCGATCTATGAGCAGTCTCTCCTCTCTCCTCTTTCGTATAAAAAAATCCTCAAAGGACCGGTAAGTCTTTCTTTCACAGTCCCTTAGCTCCACCCCAAACTTACGAATATACAAAGGCACCATCCACCGGGAAAAGGAGGATTCCAGATATCGGGCAGCCGCCCTGGAAAATCCCGGAAGTACAAGGAGTTTTAAGAGGCACCGGCCCGGAATGGTTCCATATAAAAAGCGTATCGCAAAACTTTCTTTTTTCATACCTCCAGCACCGTCCCCATAACAAGAATGACAAGCTCCAAAATTCCCATAAAAGCAATCCCTAGCTTTCCCGGAAGATAAGGCTTTTTTACCTTAATGGGCAGCAGGAAAGCTGCGGCAGTTCCAACCGCCATCCAGGGATAAAACACAAAACGCCCCGGCAGCATTCCCTCCTGCACCAGATAGCACAGAGGAAAAATAAGAGCAATGTTCGTAACCGGAAGCCCCAGGTAAAATTGCCTTCTTCCTCCCTCCTTTGCCTGCCTCTCTTCCTCCATCACATTGAAATAAGCCAGGCGGATTAAGGCACAAAGCACATAGAGGGCTCCTGTCAGAAAGCCGAAGCTGCTTCTTCCCGAAAGCTCGTAAACCATCAATGCCGGCAAAGCTCCAAAGCAAATAAGATCGCTTAAGGAATCAATCTGTATGCCAAAAGATTTTTCATGCCGGGTACGCTCCTTTGTGGCTGCAACGGCTCCGTCAAACATGTCGCAGACCCCGGCCAGAAGCAGGCAAAGCAAGGCTTCCGGTATTTTCCCGTCCAAAACCAGGGTAATTCCCATAAAGCCCATCAGCATACCCAAATAGGTCAATACCACCGTGTAGTTATAAAATCCAACTAATTTTTTCTTTTCTTCCATTTTTCTTCCCCTCTTTTATTGATAATTTGTTATGTGAAACACTATTGTGCAAATAGTAAGCTGTAGGCCAAAATACACCAGGGCTTCCCAAGAAAAATAATGACCGTAAACTTTTTGGCGCTAAGCTTTGTAAGTCCTGCAAAGTAGCAGAAAAAATCGTCAGGAAACAGAGGCAGCACCATTGCCATAAACAAGCTCCAGGAAAAATACCGGCTCTTTCCGGCCCATTCCGACCATTTTTCGTAAGTTTTCTCCCGAAACATACTCTTCACCAGTCCCATGCCATAGCGTCTGGCTATCAGAAAGGCAATTATAGAGCCTGCGCTGATTCCAATGTAGTTGCACCAGAAGCCCCCTGCGCTTCCAAAGAGGAGGGCTCCCACCGCACAGCCTAAAAATCCCGGCAGTACCGGTACCACCACCTGGGCCGCCTGGATAGCCGTCAGCATTGCCGGCGCCAGAATTCCAAAGCCGGACACATAAGTCTTTAACGTTTCCACGGAATGAAATTTCCCGTCCAGATAAGCCTTAAAGAGAACCGCCGTAAAGCAAAGGCACACCAGCAGGACGCCGACTGACAGAGCCCTCTGCCAATCCATGCCTCCTTTTATTTGCCGGTTTTTTTCCGGATAGTTTCCAGGCCTTTTACCGCTTTCCTTTGATAATACGCCGCTTCCGCATTCCATCTTTTATACGCCTCCTCCATTCTGTGATCCTTTAATTGATATTCCCTTTTCAAATATTCGGCCAGATAAGCCGTGACTTTCTGGGCTCCTGACAAATTTAAGTGATCCCCTGCATCCATAGTATCCACTGCCCAGTCAATTCCAAGCTTTGAAATCCGGTGATTGAGATCCAGATATGCAAGACCGTGACGGTTCGCATACTCCGAAACAGCATTGTATTTCTTAACTGTAAAATGCTTGGGCGTGGGAGCGCTCAATAAAAGCAGCGTTGCCCCTCTGTCCTCACATAGCCTGCGGATCCGGTCAAGATACCATTTCACATAAGGAGATATCGGTTCCTTTTTCTGCGTAGCTTTCATATATTCACCCTGTTCATAGGGCACCACCTCCTCCCTGAACTCAAAGCCTTTATAAAAGCTTCCCATTTCGCTTTCCTCTTGAAACGCCGCTTTCCATAGATCGTGGTAGCGGAAAATAGGGGCATAATATTGAATCCCTTCCATCAGCGCCGTTTCCAGATTCTTTTTCGGCTCCATGTTTCGAAACAGCAGATTGGTCTCCAGAATCACCAGCCTGGGATTCTGATTCTTAAATGCCGATTTCAGCATGTAATAGGTCTCCGGAATCCGCTGTGAGGACTGGCCGCACACATAGGCTGCAATCCCCGTCCTCTGCCACAGCTCCAGGGGCGAAACTGAGGTATAGCTCTCGCTGTCTCCTAAGACCAGCACATCTATTGTATCCGGTTCCTCCGCAGCAATTCCTGCGTGGGCACGGTTCCGGTTCTGTATTTTCCCCCGTAAAAACCAGTATGCCGGGTTAAAAAGCCCGGACAGCAAAAATACAAGGATCGCAAGCAGGCTAAAAAATACAAGGGTTCTTTTTGCTTTCATATTCTGTTACCTCAAAATCCTGCATATATTAAATCTACGATCTGATATCCCTCTCCATAGGCTCCAAAAAGAATCACGGATAAGATCAGCCCATAGTACAAAGCCCATCGAAAAGGCTGCCAAAGCCTCTGAAGCCCCGCATAAGACAGAATTCCTCTCTCCCTGCCATGCCCCACAGCCGCCACTGCAAGACAGCCCAGAAACACAATACAGAAGTCACCTTTTCCCAATCCCAGGTTTAAAAGGGAGCCGTCCCACAGAGGGGAAAACTCAAAATTCTCAAACATCCTTACATACATTTTCAGTCCCTGTGCAAGACCCTCGGCCCGGAAAAACAGTTCTCCCGTAAGGATAATCACCCACATCTTGCATCTCTGCATGCACCTGTAGTACCAGGCATCTTCCTTTAGTCCAAGGGCTTTAAGAAGTTTAAGCCTCATAGGTTCTATCGCAATTCCCAGGATAATCAATACAAAGTAGTACATTCCGTAAAAGATGTAGCTCCATCTGGGACCATGCCATAGGCCGTTTACAAGCCATACCGGAAAGAGGGCTATGGCCGCTGTCCCAAGCCGTGTCCAATAGGGCGCCAGTCTTTGCTTTCCGAAGCAGTTCCATTTTTTTGCCGGAAAGGAAACGGATGCCGGATAAAAGATGTAGGTTTTCAGCCATACTCCCAGGGTGATATGCCATCTTTGCCAAAACTCTGTGACTGTCCGGGCCGCAAAGGGTTGCCGGAAATTTTCCGGCAGGACAATGCCTAGCATCCGGCTGCTTCCCAGAACCAGATCCATACATCCCGAAAATTCCATGTAAAGCTGTGCAGTATAAGCAGCAGCTGCTGCCAGAATAAATACTCCGCCGTAGGACGACTCCGGAGCGAAAAGCTCCCCCACCAGTACATTCAGCCGGTCCGCAATGACGATTTTCTTAAAAAGGCCCCAAAATATCCGGATTCCCCCGGCCGCCAGATTTTCACCTGTCAGATCCCCTCCCCGGCGAAATTGCGCCGCCACATCGGAATACCTGCAGACAGGACCCTCCATAATCTGAGGAAAATAAGCCAGGTACAAAGCCAGATACCCCATGTGTCCCTCCGCCCGGATTCTTCCCCAGTAAACATCCGCCAGGTAGCCAATGGCCATAAGGGTGTAAAAAGAAATTCCCAAAGGCAGGAGCAGATCCTTGGGCGGAAAATAGGGTAGCAGGCCCAACGCTTCTAAGAGCGCATTGAGATTCTGTCCCAGAAAATTGTAATATTTCCGGCTCACAAGAATCGCCAGGAGAATTATGATTCCAAGAATCAAGATTTTCTTTCCCTGCTTTTTCCAGTTTCTCTCCTGTTCTCTCTCTCCTTCCATCCTGCTTTTTTGCCTCAAAAGCTCTATCCAGATTCCCAGATAGTGTACAAGCACCGTGGTTCCTGCCAGATAGAGCACAAGCCGTCCGCAGACCAGATAATAAAAGCCAAAGCTTCCGGCCAGCAGCACCGCCCACCGGTATTTCCGGGGGGCAAGCTGATAGCCAAGGAGAATTGCCGGAAAAAAGAGGGCCAGGTACAACGGGGTGTGGTATGCCATCCTAAGAATTTCCCCCAAGGCGCAGAATCATCCGGTAAATGTCCTCAGCCGAATCAAAGTTCTCCGGCATCATTTCCGAAGCCTCAATACGAATATCAAAGTGCGTCTCCAGTTCTCCCACAAGCATAATCAGCCCAAAGGAATCCAAAAGCCGATCCGTGATCAGACCTTTCTCATTTTCAAAATCAATGTCGCAGTCAATCCCTCTTAAGATTTCCAGTAACGTATCCATTTTCTTCTATCTCCTTTGCCATATTCCACATATAGGTTGGCAGCCCGTCCCGTACTTTGAGCCACCCCATAGTTTTACTGTAAAGTACTACCTTTGGAAGACTATGGCTCAAAAAAAGTGCCATGCCTTCCGTAACCGAGTAGGCCCCGGTTCCCTCAAAGATAAGAATATCTCCCGGTTCCAATCGCTTTAGCCGTACTTTCCGACACAGAACGTCATTTACGGAGCACAGGGAGCCGCAGAGCGTGTATTCACATTCTCCCACTGCCTTTCCATCCGAAATCACCCGGACTTTCGGCTCATAGATGCCTCTTATCTGACCGTCATAGTGAAGCTGATGCATTCCTCCGTCTACAATACAGTAATTTTCCTCATTGTTCTGCTTCACATCTCCCACGGCCGTAAGGTAATAGCCGCAGGAAGCCGTGAAAGCCCTGCCCATCTCCAGCGTCACATGCAGGACTCCTTTTAAATTGCTAAGCTCCTGCGACAGAATCTCCAAAAGTTCCTCCTGCAAAGCTTCTTCCTCTCCGGAAAAATATGGCACCCAGAGGCCGGGGCCGTATTCCAGTTCCCGGATTTCATAGCGTTCTTCCATAGAAAGCACTTCCACAAAGTTTTTCAGATAGATAAGCTCCTTTTTCAACCGTGCAGGAGATCTTTTCTGAGTGCCCGAAAAGTAATGTAATCCGTCTATTTTTAAAAAAGGGCACATGCCCGACACGGAGATAAGATTTCTTACCGTTGCCTCGTCCATTCCGAACTGGCTGCCGCTTGTCAGACGAAGCAGTACATGGAGCGCCTCATTGTTTGCCTCGCACCAGGCAGACAGAATGTGAAACTGCTGAACGGATTCAATGGTATAAATACTCTCTCCCCGGCAATATTCCAATATGGTTAATAGCTCCGCCTTTCGTTTCAGCACACCGGAGATCAAAAGCCGTTCCTTGGGAATCCCAAGTTTTCGGCAAATCTCGAATTCTCCAAACGAGCATACCTCGATCCGGTCTGTCATTTCAGAAATCTGTTCCGTGAGAAAAGGATTTGCTTTCATGGCAAAGCACAAGCCCGTCTCCTCCCCAAACCGTTTCCGAAACCGCTCCACCTGGTCTCTTATGGCATCCACATCGAAAATATAAGCCGGAGTCTCATAGTAAGCCGCTCCTTCTCTTAATAATTCTTCTGTCATTTTATAGATTCACCTGCCCTTTCTTCACATTCTTCCTTATCCTTTGTACATCTACTCTGCCGCAATGCATTTCGATCCGTCTTACCGTTTTTATTCACGGGCATCTGCTCCAATTGAATCAGCCTGGACGGAAGCATATAAGCCGGCACCCGTTTCTTTAATTCGCCGTGTACCCAGGCTTCCCCAACCTTTCCCACATAGTAGGCCATAATACAGCATTTCTCCGGGTCATATACGCAGTAGCCCCGGCTGACCCCCTCAATACCGGAAATGGCGTGTTCAATTTCCTCCAGTTCAATCCGGTGTCCCATATGTTTGATTTGAAAGTCCTTCCTGCCGCAGAAATACAAGAGCCTCTCCGATCCGTAATATCCCAGATCGCCGGTGCGGTAAATCCGCCTGCCAAGGCTTCCGTCCGCCGGACATTGGACGAACCGTTCCTCTGTCTGTTTCTTATCCCTATAATATCCCTTTGCCAAAGATTCTCCGGACACGCAGATCTCTCCGGGTTTTCCCGTTCCCAAAATTTTCTCTCCCTTTTCATCCAGCAAAAAGACGCTTCGGCCCGGAAAGGGCCTTCCAATGGGAATCCGCTCTTCATCCGAAAATTCCCGTTCCACTTTGTACCATGTACAGTTGCAGGTGATTTCCGAGGGACCGTAAAGGTTCACAAATATAGCCCCCGGAAGTGCCCTCTGCCAGATGCGCAGCTGCTTTGCCGGCATACACTCTCCGCTGAACAATACCCTTTTCACGGTTTCCGGAACCCGGTATTCCAATCCTTTTAGGCCGGAAACGACGCAGAGGGCAGACACAGCCCAAATCAGGGTGGTTACCCGTTTTTCGCAGAGGTAGTCGATCAGCATAGAGGGCATCACAAACATTTCCTTGGGAATCAGAACCAGGGTGGCTCCCGTTTTCAAAGAGGAATAGATATCTTTCACAGAAACATCAAAGTCAAAGGGCGCCTGGTTTCCAATGCGATCCTCCCCGGAAATTTCAAAGAGCTCCGTAAAATGCCCTATAAAGTCAATTACTGCCCTATGGCTCACTGTGATTCCCTTTGGCACGCCCGTGGAGCCGGAAGTAAACATACCGTAAAGCAGATCTTTTTCTCCTGTGGCTCTGCGGATTTTCTGCAAAAGCCTGTGATGAATGCGGCCTTTCACAAGCTTCTCAGGATCAAGCCAGCATCCCTCATAGCCGGCTTCCTCCAAGACCTCCCGGTGTTTGTCAATAGCCAGAACAGCGGCCGGCTTAAGGACCTCAAAGATTTTCCCAATGCGCTTTGGCGGCTGTTCCGGGTTGACGCACACGTAAAAGCATCCGGCATATACAGTGCCAAGCATGGAAGCCAGGGTTAGACAGCTCTTCTCCATGAAAATCACCACTGGTTTTTGATAAGGCACGGACTCCGCCAGGGCGCTTCCGATTTTTCTGGAACATTCCAGGAGCTGATGATAGGTAAGGCTTGTGCTGCCGTCCTCCACCGCCGTTTTTCTGCCGTATTTTTGCTCTGTCTGCTCTAGGTATTCCAGTACATTTTTTACCATTGTATTTTCACATCCCTTCCATGACTTCCATTTTCTCTTCCATTGCTTAATGGTTTCTGAACAAGTCCTTAACAAATCTAAATTTCTACTCATTGCGAAGCGCCATCAGGGGGCTCAGGCTCATAGCCCGCAGAGCAGGCATCAGGCCGGCGATCATTCCCATCAGCACCGAAAAAATCTGAGCCATTGCCACGAGCCACAGCGGTATGTAGGAAATACCCTGGTAGGCAGAATTCTTTGCAACCATATTGATGATCGCCGAGATGCAAAAGCTTAGGAGCAGGCCCGTAAAGCCCCCGGCAAAGCCAATAAATCCGGCCTCCATAAGAAACATTTTCCGTATATCGGACAGTTCGCATCCTAAGACCTTGAGGATACCGATCTCTTTCGTCCGCTCATAGATGGACATCATCATGGTATTGGCAATACCGATGGCGGCCACAAAAAGTGAGACGGCGCCGATTCCTCCCATAGCCATCTGGATGGTTTTCATCTGCTCCTGGGTCTGTCTGAGCCACTCGATGTTGCTGTTTGCTTCCACGCCCAGAGCTTTTATCGCTTTCTGTACTTCCTCCACATATTTCATGTCCTCCACACGAACGTAAAGGCTGTTATAAAACAGCTCTTTATAGGGCTTTCCCTTTTTGTTGGTGGGCTGTCCGGGGATGGCCTTCTTTTTAAAAGCTTTTTTTACCTGAGCTTTCAGCGCCTCCAAATCCGCATAAACCTCGAAGCTGTTATTGTTGTATTCCTCCGGACCGCCTGCCAGGACGCCGCTGGCCGGAAACTGGTATTTCTTCGGCGGAGCGGCTGGTTTGACACTCTCGCCTGATCCGGCTGCCATCTCCCCATTCCCCTGGATCTGGGTGTTCTGAGATTGATAGTAGCTTTCCGTGTCCAGGATATAAAAAATCTGGTCCTTCATAAAGTCAATTGCGGGAGCCGTGCCGTTCCCCCTGGAGGTGTAAAAATTATTTTGTACTTGATTTCCAAAGAAAAGCTCCAAAGGGCTTCCTTCCGGTGGGAGCTCTCCCTTTTCAATCTTCAAATTCATTTTCCGCAAGGCTTCCCCCGTCATTCCTTTTACGGAAATGATGGACTGGTATTTTCCGAATCGGGCCATCATGTCTATCTGAAGCACTGGAGAAACCAGTTCTACATGGGGAATCTGGGCTATCTGAGTTACAAGCTTATCGTCCAGGCGTTTTACTTCCTTTTGCTGTCCTTTTTCGTCTAATTGTCCCTCGCTTGCATAGACATTTACTGTGGTGATGCCGCCGTATTGCTCGATCTGCTTTAGGGAGCTCCTCTTAAGGCCAAGTCCCAAGGAAAGCATGACTACGATAGAGGCTGTGCCGATAATAACGCCCAGTACCGTAAGCACCGTTCGAAGCTTCCGGCGCAGCAGATTGTCTAAGCTCATTTTGAACAAATCCAAAAATGTCATTTTTTTGTTTCTCCCAATGTTGTCAGCTATTTTTCTTCTTTTACTTTGGCAGAAAATGCTTAACTGTTTCTGACGCAAATCTTAACAATTCTTAACTGACTTGCAATCGGGGAACGGGTCGGGTATAGTGAAAGATAAACGGAACACAGAACCAGAAAAAATCAAGATAGAAAATGAAACTATTTTATGGCATTTTGCGTTTCAAGTGAAAGGAATAGGATACATTTATGGAAAATAAAAACAGAAACGTTTCTCTTGTCCCTCTTAAAGAAAGTGAAAAAGAAAAATTTATCAGTGATATCCAGGCAGCCTTTAAAAAAGCGGTTATTGAAGAATTCGGAGACTGTGATGAGGAAATTATCTCAAAAGAGGATGTGGAACAGTCATTTCACGCTAAAGGTGCGGAAAGCTACCATATTGTCTCTAATGGGCAGATTGTGGGCGGAACAGTCATCGAGATTCATCCTGATACCAATCGCAACGCCCTCTCTCTTTTATTTGTTAACGTGAATGAACACAGCAAAGGGATCGGACTGGCTGCCTGGCATTTGATCGAACAGCTCCATCCGGAAACCGAAGTATGGGAAACCTGTACGCCCTATTTTGAAAAACGCAATATTCATTTTTACGTGAATAAATGCGGTTTTCATATCACGGAATTTATTAATCCATACCATCCCGCCCCCAAGCTCTGTGAAGAGCAGGAGACCGGAAAAGATCCATATGGCGGAGACTATTTCCTGCATTTTGAAAAGAAAATGAAGTGATTCATGTACCATTTTGAAAATCCGCTTTTCTTCGCCAACAGATAGCTTGCTTCAGAAATGATAATCGCAGCAATCACATCTATTAAAACGTGCTGTTTTGTTGTAAGTGTTGATATATAGATACTTACAGCTATAAAACCTGATGTGACACGATACCATACGGGCACTGCCTCATTCCTTCTGACTGCAATAAAACAAAAGCTGCTTGTCAGGCAATGAATAGACGGAAACAGATTGTCTGCCGCATCCATCTGATACAATATGCGCATCGCTTCATCCCAAAAGGAAGTCCCTTTTATCACAGGCCTGATATTTGTTATGGGAAGTATTAGAAAGCATAATAAACATATCATTTTCGCAAGCAAATCTGCACTTATAAATTGAAATGCCTTCTCCTGTTCCTGCCTGCAGCCAATCACATAGTTTACGGCCCAAAACGCAAAACATCCCCAATAGATACTGATAGTCCACGGTACAAAAGGAATCTGTTCATCCAGAATACCTGAAAGATTATAAGTAAACGGTAGATAGTCCGTACCTATACAAAACCGGAGCAAACCTGTATGATAGAAACAGATTTGCTCCAGTCTTATTATTTCACTTCATCTTTACCGGGCTTGCGGCAATTCGC
>JAETRR010000114.1 GCA_021770065.1 Lachnoclostridium sp.
CAAACTTCCAAACATGCCGAGCGGCATGCCCTCCTTACGTCGTGCCTTCCTTCCGGCACAAACAATGCATGAATCCCGCCAGTTTACAGTTTCGTTTATCCCTCTCCCGTGCTATACTATCCATGAGGGCAACAGTACACTACAGAGCACGGCGTGGTGAGTGGCGAAAGACCATCTTATCCCGAAAACTTATTTGTGCCGTCATCCTTTTCAAGCACAAACAATTGAGACTTCGAGTCCGTACACTTATCATTTAAGATGGCAGAACCCATAGGTTCTGAGATAAGTCTTTTCGCTTGGGTGACAGTCAATGCTGCTGTCCTCTTTTTATGCTCTCACCCCTATATGAAAGGAGGGACTTTATGGATACACAGCAGCTTGAAGTGATCCGTCCAAAATGCGCCGGTCTGGATGTACATAAAAAATCGGTCGTTGCCGCTGTCTGTACCTCAGACCCTGTCACTTTGACGGCCTCTTACAAAACCAAGGTCTTTAACACCACTAATTCCGATATCGCCGCCCTGCGCGACTGGCTTCTCGCACAGGACTGCCCAGACGTCTGTATGGAATCCACCGGTAAATACTGGATTCCTATTTTTAATATTCTTGAACCGCACATGCATGTCGTCCTCACACATCCCAAATATGTGAAAGCCATCAAAGGCAGGAAAACGGACAAGCGTGATGCGAAATGGATTGCCAACCTGTTCCGCTTCGACATTGTCAAAGCTTCTTTTATTCCTCCCGCAGACATCCGGGCTTTGCGTGAACTGTCCCGCTACCGCCTGAAGCTTTCTTATATGCGCACAGCAGAAAAGAACCGTTATCAGAACAGCATGACCATTTCCCGGATCCGGATCGACTGTGTCCTGTCAGACCCTTTCGGGCTTTCCGCCACACGCATCATGGACTACCTGCTTTCCGGTGAACCCTTCGATGAAGAAAAATGCCGTTCCCTGATTGACCGCAGGGTTAAGGCTTCCAAAGACGAAGTCATGGATGCCGTTCACGGATACCACATCCTGGAAGAGCAGAAGTTCAAGATGGCCCATGCCAAAGCCCACATGGATTTCATCAACAAATCCATAGGCGAGATTGAAGCGGAACTTTTCCTCCGAAGCCGTCAGTATGACCTTCAGATCAAGCGGATCGCAACGGTTACCGGGATTACAGAACTGTCTGCACTGTTCATCCTTTCAGAGATTGGCGCCGATATGTCCGTCTTTGAGTCTGACAGACATCTATGTTCCTGGGCTGGACTTACTCCTGCAAATAACGAGAGTGCCAACAAGAAAAAATCTACCAGATGCTCCAAAGCGGGACAATATCTCAAGCCTCTGCTCATCCAGTGCGCCCTTGCCGCTGTAAAAAGTAAGAAAGAACCTTATTTTGCAATCAAATACCAGCGTCTCTCCAAGCGGCGCGGCAAGAAGAAAGCGATCATTGCTATTGCAAGGATGATGCTTACCAGCATTTATCATATGCTGTCAGATAACGAGGATTTCCATCCGGATGACTACGAAGCCACCATCCATCCACCAAAACAAAAACCAGTTGTTCTTACTCTTGACAATACCCTTCAGTTCCTGAGAGAGCAGGGAGCTGACCCGGAAACTTTAAAACTCATACAGCAGCA
>JAETRR010000115.1 GCA_021770065.1 Lachnoclostridium sp.
GAGGCTGTAAAAAATCTTGTGTCTATGGGGAAAAATCTTTCCTGATAGGAATCAGATATGTAGAAATTCACTGTCAGATTTCATTACTTTTATGCTGTCGAAATTCTTTTCTGATAATAGTATTGCCCGTTTATCTGTTCCTATACACATATATCAAATTTTTTGCACACCAATCAGGCATCAGCAGAAAGGAAATTTTATGTGGGCGCTGCCCACACCCGGCCTCCAGAATAAGGCTGGATATTTCTGGCAATACTGCTAATGCCGATGGAATAAGGCCGGGACATTCTTGATAGGATATGTTGTCCCGGCTTTTTCTTTTTAAAGGTACTGGGTGATCCTGTCCCCATAAAGAACAATCATCTGGTTAAGCACCTGATCCCAGTTCCGGTAACGCTGTGTCCACTTTTTGATCACATTTCCGCTGGCAAGATAGAGCATCTTTTCCAGTGAACTGTCACTCGGGAATACGCTTTTGGTCTTTGTCACCTTTCTGTACTGGCGGTTCAGTCCTTCTATGATGTTTGTCGTATACATGATACGCCTGATATCATCGGAAAACTGGAAGAAGGAACTGACATCTTCCCAGTTATTCTCCCAATTGCTTATCGCATAGGGATATTTCCGTCCCCATTTTTCTTTGATCTTTTCCAGTTCTGAACGGGCTGCCGATTCATTTGGTGCATTATATACTGATTTAAAATCGGATGAGAACTTCTTCAGGTCGCTGTAGTTTACATATTTGAAAGAATTACGCAGCATATGGATGACACACCTCTGTATCTTGGCATCTGGATAGACTGCCTCTATCGCTTCCTTAAAACCTGCAAGCCCGTCCACACAGAAAAACAGCACATCCTCTGCACCCCGGTTCTTTAAGTCATTCAGCATCCCAAGCCAGAACTTACTGGACTCATTGGCTCCGACAGTAATGCTAAGGATATCCTTATAACCTTCCACAGTGATGCCCAACACAATATAAGCTGCACGGTTTAGGATACGTCCGTCTTCCCTTACTTTATAATGGATACAGTCCATGAATACAAACGGATAGACCGCATTTAACGGGCGTGACTGCCATTCTTTGATTTCCGGCAGGATCCTGTCAGTTATCTTACTGACCATTTCTGCTGACAGCTCCATCCCGTAAAGCTCCTGTATCTGGTCATGGATATCCCTTGTGCTCATACCTCTTGCATAAAGGGAGATCACTTTTTCTTCAATGCCGGAAATATCTCTCTGGTATTTAGGGATAAGTTTTGGCTCGAATTCCCCTTCACGGTCTCTTGGGACATTGATCTGGAATTCACCATACTGGCTTTTCAATGTTTTTGGGGAATGACCATTTCTCTTATTGGATGTGGAGACATCTCCCTTTTGGTTCTTTTCATAACCAAGGGAAGCATCCAGTTCCGCTTCCATAAGTTCCTGCAGTATATCCTTAAAACTGTCTTTCAGCAGGCTGTAGACATCAGCTACACTGTTTAGGTCGTTATCTGCAATGATTTGTCGGATCTGCTCCTTTGTTGCAGGCATAAAAAGTCCTCCTTTTCGATAAGAATTGTCATATCTTGATTCTTACCAAAAAAGAGGTATTTTTTTCCAAAGACACAAACTATTTTACACTACC
>JAETRR010000116.1 GCA_021770065.1 Lachnoclostridium sp.
TCCAGTTCCCGCTGTTCCGCTTCATACTCTGCGGACAGCTTCAAAAACCTGTCGTGGCTGATTGCGCCGCTTATATCGTCCTCATAAATCCGCTTGAAGATACGGTCAAGTTCCGCTATCCGTTTTTGTGCCTGTCCGACTTCCCGTTTCCGGCGCTTCATTTCCTTTTCTGTTTCAGCAGAGCGTTGCTGATACATCATTTCATGGAAAGCCATGATGTCATCAAAGAAAAGAGCGGTCACGTCAAATATTCTGCTCCATACGATTTGCTTCAACACTTCCTCGCGGATAAAGTGAGCCGTACAGCTTCCCGTATTGCTTTTGTACTTTGCACAGCGGTAATGGTCTTGTGAGCCGTTAAAACTTTTGCAAGTGGCGAAATGTAGCTTGCTTCCACAGTCCGCACAGTATACCAAGCCGGAAAACAATCCTTGTCTGTCCGCTTTTGTGGGGCGGCGTTTATTCTCCCTTAGTTCCTGCACCCGTTCAAAAACTGCGTCCTCTACAATCGCTTCATGGGTATTGAAAAAGATAGCCTGCTGTTCCTTTGTGGTTGGAATCCGTTTTTTCAGCTTGTGGGATTTGGAATAGCTTTTGAAGTTCACCGTATGCCCGCAGTAGTCCATACGCTCCAAAATACCGACAATGGTACTATCTCTCCAGTCATAGGGATTTTCGGGAAGTGCTTTCCCCTTTTTCTTTGCGTAGTGGGTTTTGGCAGTCGGCACCTTATCTTCTTTGAGGATTTTTGCTATCTGCATAGGGCCTTTCCCGCCGATACATAAATCAAAAATCCGTTTCACCACAGCGGCGGCTTCCTCGTCTACAATCCATTGCTTTTTGTCGGTAGGACTTACCATGTAGCCGTAGGGCGGCTTTGTCAGATGTTCCCCCGCCTGTCCCTGCGCCCGTTTGATTGCCCGTACCTTTTTGCTTGTGTCTTTGGCGTAAAAATCATTGAACAGGTTGCGGAACGGGGTAAAATCGTTGTCGCCTTTTGCGCTATCTACACCGTCATTGATTGCGATATAACGCACATCACGCTCCACGAAAAAGATTTCCGTATAGTAGCCGACTTTCAGATAATCACGTCCCAACCTTGACATATCCTTGACAATAACCGTCGCCACATTTCCGGCTTCAATCTCTGCAATCATACGGTTAAAATTTGGTCTGTCAAACGTCACACCCGATACGCCGTCGTCAATGAAGAAAACGGGATTGGAAAAGCCGTTGTCCGCCGCATATTTGGAGAGGACTGCTTTCTGGTTCACAATGCTGTTGCTGTCGCCCTCTAACGTATCTTCCTGTGAAAGACGGGCGTATAATGCTGTTATCTGTTCGGGCTTATATGTATTTGCTGTCATATGTTCATTCCTCCTGTAATGAACGCCCGACAAACAGTAGTGCTAACCTTATTATAGCGTACTTATCCCTGTTTGTCATTGGGCGGTTTGACGGTTTCTGATTTTATGAGCCGTATCATCTTGTCGCGGAGCCGTTCCGAGCCGCCGCAGGAGGTAGACACTTCATAGTAGGTGCCGCCGATTTTGTAGCAGACGGTTTCCTCTGTCGGCTTTCCTTTTTCCGGCAGATAGCCGCTGTCCTTGATTTCCAGTTCCCA
>JAETRR010000117.1 GCA_021770065.1 Lachnoclostridium sp.
GAGCAGATGACCAAAAGCCATGAGGAGCAGACCGCACAGCTGAACCAGACGATTGCAAATCTCAATGAAACGGTTGAGTATCTGAAGAAAAAGCTGTTCGCATCTTCCAGTGAAAAAACAAAAAAAGATGGATTCCCCGGACAGATGCATCTGTTCAATGAGGCAGAAGCCGCTGCGGATTCTTCTGTCCCGGAACCAACTCTGGAGGAGGCTGTTGGTGGTTATAAACGTACGGCAAAGAAACAGAAAGCCACCAGGGAAGAGATCCTTGCAGGGCTTCCTGTGATCGAAGTACCCTGCACCGTGCCGGATGAGGACAGGAACTGCCCCTACTGCAATGCCCCGATGGAGGTTATCGGGAAAAAGGTCGTGCGGGAAGAACTGCGGATCATCCCCGCAAAAGTGGAACGGATCCAGTATATCCAGGAAGTGCTGGGCTGTCCGGAATGTAAGAAAGACGGCGCTTCCGTTATCGTTGGGGCTGAAACACCAAGCCCCCTGCTGAAGCACAGCCTCGCATCTCCGTCCACGGTTGCTTACGTGATGTACCAGAAATATGTAAACAGCATCCCGCTTTACCGCCAAGAGGCGGACTGGAAACAGCTGGGAGTGAAGATCCCCAGAGCGACATTGGCTAACTGGGTCATCAAATGCGGCATAGATTATATGGAGCCGGTGTATGAACAGCTACACCAGCATCTGCTGGAGAGGGACATTATCCATGCGGATGAAACACCCTGCCAGGTACTGAAGGAGGAAGGGAAAACGGCACAGTCCAAGTCCTATATGTGGCTGTATGGCTCCGGAAATGATGGGTTGCCGCCGATCCGTCTGTATGATTACCAGCCCAGTCGGGGCGGATATCATGCGGAAGAATTCCTGAAAGGATTTTCAGGATACCTTACCTGTGATGGTTTTAGCGGTTATAATAAGCTGAAGGATGTCATCCGCTGCGGCTGTCTTGCCCACATGAGGCGGTACTGGCATGAGGCACTTCCTGGGAAATCGAAGAAATCCCCGGATAAGACTCCGGCAGAGATTGGTTTTGATTACTGCAACCAGTTATTCGAACTGGAAAAGGAGTATACGGATCTGGATGCCGACACCCGGAAAGCCAAGCGTCTTGAGACTGAGCCTGCCATATGGGAGGCCTACTGGTCATGGCTTGAAACAGTGAACCCAGTTGGCGGAAGCCGCCTGGCCAAAGCAGTGACCTATGTAAAAAACCAGAAGCCATATATGGAGAACTACCTGTTGGATGGTCGGTGCTCCATATCGAACAATATCGCAGAAAATATCGCCCGACCCTATGCGGTAGGACGGAAAAATTTCCTGTTCCACGATACCGTAAAAGGCGCCCGGGCCAGTTCCGTCATTTACAGTTTAGTAGAAACTGCCAAACTCAACAAACTGAACATCTACGCATATCTGGAGACAGTACTGCTTTATATGCCGGACTACAAAAATGAGCCCGAAGGTATAGAAGAGCTGATGCCATGGTCTGAAATGATACAGCAGAGATGCCGGATCAAATCGAAAAGTTGAAGTTGGAGTATTTTACTTCAACTATAGTTGAATACCTTGTGAAAAGATAGCCATTATTTTATTGAGCGCTTAC
>JAETRR010000118.1 GCA_021770065.1 Lachnoclostridium sp.
AACTAAACCCCCATGCCCGCCCACTTGGCACCACCATAAATGAAACTGTGGGGGCGACAGGGTATTGAATTTGTTCCTGCCATTATCTATACTATACCTAACGGCAAAGATTGTGTTTATTTTGGGCCTGTAGCCCGCTAACTAAACTGATCTCAGGTACTCTCATTTGCACCACCATCTGTCCAGCCGCCAGTGGCAAAAGGACGTACAGTAAAATGACAACAGACAGGGTACCGTGCCGTAAATTCATCCACGGAGGCGCCATTATGGATAAAATTTACGACAATTGTTGTGGTATTGATGTGCACAAAAAGCTCATTGTAGCCTGCTTCAAAAAAGGCAATAAGCAGGAAGTGCGTGAGTTTGGTGCAACAACCAGAGAACTTCTCAGACTGGCTGACTGGCTCAAAGCGGGCGGCTGTAAGATGGTCGCCATGGAGAGCACGGCCTCCTATTGGAAGCCTCTGTACAACATCCTTGAATCTTCTGACCTGAATGCCATGGTGGTCAATGCCCACCATATGAAGGCGGTTCCGGGCCGGAAGACAGATGTGAAAGATGCGGAATGGATCGCCGACCTTCTTCAGCACGGACTTCTCCAGCCAAGCTATATCCCGGATAAGGATCAGCGCGAGCTGAGGGAACTGGTCCGTTACCGCAAGAGCCTTGTAGGTGAACGCACCCGGGAGCTGAACCGTCTTCAGAAAATGCTGGAAGGCGCCAATATCAAGCTTTCCGGCACGGTGTCAGACATCAATGGCAAAAGTGCCAGGAACATTCTGGAATATCTGCTTACCGGAGAATCCATCGACAGCGCAAAATACGATGAAATGTATCAGCAGAAAATCATCGCGCATAATCTCAAAGCTACAAAAGAACAGATCATGGATGACCTGAACGGAGTTATGACCCCTCTCCAGCGCAGGATGATGAAAGAGCTTCTTGCCCATCTGGACGAACTCAACGCCCATATCCGGAATCTGGATGATGAGATTGACAATTTCATGAAGCCGGGGGAAAAGCAGGCTTCAAACGCAATCCAGGAGGTAACAGGCATTGGCAATACCAGCGCACAGGCCATCATATCCGTTATTGGGACAGATATGGGCCGCTTTCCCAGTGACAGGCATATTTCTGCCTGGGCAGGATTGTGCCCTGGTGATAATGAAAGTGCCAGGAAGCGAAAATCTGGCAAGACCCGGAAAGGGAATGTACTCCTGCGAACGACGCTGATTACCTGTGCGCATGCCGCTGTAAAGAACAAAAAGTCATACTTTTATGCACAGTTTATGAGGATCAGCGCCCACCGGGGGGCGAAACGCGCATATGTTGCAGTTGCCCATTCCATGCTCATAGCGATATACCACATCCTCAAAGATGGCGTTGTTTTCAAGGATCTCGGAGCCGATTATTATAATCAGTTCAATAAAGAACGCAAGATCAATGCGTACCTGAAAAAGTTAAAAGCGCTTGGCTGGGAAGCTCCGGCAGTTGCCGCCTGAGCCTGTCAGTGAAGCTCAAAAAGAACGTTTTAGAGCTTGATAGGGGCAGTCTGCGCTTTTTTGGCTACCCGGAAGGTTTTGTTTCACAGTAA
>JAETRR010000119.1 GCA_021770065.1 Lachnoclostridium sp.
CAGAGCCGGAATGAGCGCATGTTTCTTGTGACGGTGCTGGTGGAGAATATCGCTTCCAAACGGCAAAAGCTGTTTAATGATATTCTGTCTGCCTCCGGTATTGCGCAGAAGTATAATTGTGCCCTGAAACGTCTGGACTTCCAGCAGGAGCAGGGGCTTATGTCCTCTCTTGCCTTAGGGTTGAACCAGATTGAGATTGAGCGGGGGCTTACGACAAGCAGCACCGCCATTTTCGTGCCGTTTACGACCTGCGAGCTGTTCCAGGAGGGCGAGGCGCTTTATTATGGCCTTAACGCTTTAAGCAACAACCTGATCATGGCGAACCGCAAGAACTTAAAGAATCCAAACGGCCTGTTCCTGGGAACGCCCGGCAGCGGCAAGTCCTTCTCTGCAAAGCGTGAGATCGTCAACGTGTTCCTTTTAACGGAGGATGACATCATTATTGCGGACCCGGAAAATGAGTATGGGCCTTTGGTACAGCAGTTCGGCGCCCAGGGGCAGGTCATTGATATTTCCCCGACTTCCACCAACTATATCAATCCGATGGACATTAACCTGGACTATTCGGACGATGAAAATCCCATTACGTTGAAAAGCGATTTTATCCTGTCGCTGTGTGACCTGATTATCGGCGGCAAGGAAGGGCTTTCCCCGATTGAGAGGACCATTATTGACCGCTGCACGAGGCTTGTGTACCGGGATTATTTGCAGGACCCGCGCCCGGAGAATATGCCGGTCCTGGGCGACTTGTATGAGCTGCTTTTGAAACAGGCGGAGCCGGAGGCACAGAATATCGCCACGGCACTGGAAATCTACGTCAATGGTTCCCTGAATGTGTTCAACCATAGGTCTAACATTGACATGAACAACCACCGGGTACTCTGCTTCCAGCTCAAATCTCTGGGCAAGGCCCTGAAAGAGATCGGGCTTCTCATTATGCAGGATGCCGTATGGAACCGTGTTACCGCCAACCGCTCGAAGCACAAGACGACCTGGTTCTATATCGACGAATTCCATCTCCTTTTGAAAGGCCAGACCGGAAGTTTCAGCGTGGAGATATGGAAACGGTTCAGGAAATGGGGCGGCATACCCAGCGGCTTGACGCAGAATGTAAAGGATCTGCTGGCCTCCCGTGAGATTGAGAATATTTTTGAGAACTCGGATTTTATCTACATGCTGAACCAGGCACAGGGAGACCGGCAGATTTTGGCGAAGCAGTTGGGGATTTCCCCGCACCAGCTTTCCTATGTGACCCATTCCGGCCCCGGCGAGGGGCTTCTGTTCTTTGGGAATGTGATTATCCCCTTTGTCGATCATTTCCCGAAGGACACCCTGTTATACAGCGTACTTACAACACGGCCTGATGAAGTGGCAGGTGCGTAAATTCCCGAAAAATAAAAATGACTGGAGGTGATAACAGTGCCGCGGGACAAAGAATTTCAGAGGAAAAAGAAAGATACCCGGATGCCGGTCCGTGATTCCCATGCGGAGGAACGGATAGACACCCGGCAGAGCGAACAGGATTTTAACCTGCTGCGGGTCAGGGACGCCCCTTCTTCTCCGGGAACGGCCCAG
>JAETRR010000120.1 GCA_021770065.1 Lachnoclostridium sp.
CGTTTCCAAAAGCATTTTAAGGGCCTGACCGCACAGGAGAAGAAGCAGCTTAAAAACAAGCTGGAACTTCTGGCTGAAAATCCTTCCCACCCGTCGCTGCGCACCAAACGCATCCAAGGAACCACGGACCTTTTTGAGTGCAGCGTCAACATGGACATCCGTATTATCTGGTATTACGAAGGCGACAAAATGATTATTCTGGTGGACGTAGGGCATCACGACATATTAAAACAGTTTTAAGCAGCAGAGCGGTACGCCGTCATAGCGTACCGCTTTTGCTATGTCTCTTTTATTATTGTACCCTGTAATGCCCCGGATATGTCCTTTTCCACTACCGGCGATAATCCAAGAATCACTCTCAATATGTTCCTTTTTATTCTCCCGTACTTCCAAATCCGCCTGTGCCGCGCTGACTGCCAAGTTCCGAAACAAAGTCTGCAATCACAACCGGTGTAATCACAAGCTGTCCCACGCGGGTGCCTTTGACAAGTTCCTGTGTCTGATTGCTTACATTGCTGATAATCGCATGGATCTCCCCGCGGTAGCCGGAATCCACTGGCGGCAGTTCACAGACCAGCCCTTTTACCGCCATACTGGTGCGTGGAAATACATAACCTGCATATCCGTCCGGCACTTCAATTCCAAACCCAAGAGGAACCTTTGCAATCTCGCCCGGCTGCAAAGTGCAGTCATAGGGCATATAAACATCCGCACCGGCATCGTTCCCATGCGGACGGAATGGGCGGCGGCTCTCCGGTACGCCAAAGTCAATCAGTTTGATCTTCATGTGCCGCCTCCTTCCAAAAGCGCCGGATAGTCCGCTTTCAGAAGATCCTCCGGCATCATGTCCGCGTCTATCTTTCTGCCGCAGGTCATTTTCCCCTCCAGGCATTTGTCCTGTTGACAGAACGGCCCTGTAAGGCCAGGGGCAAACAGAGCCGGGCTTAATGTATAAAGCTCCTGCCAGATTTTCAGGAGCACGATCCGGGTCTCGTCCGTATTGCGCCGGCATACCCGCTGGCCGATGATGTGTTTCCACTGATAGGGTGTGGCGCTGATCATCAACACATTCCGAAGCCCCTGGGGTGTGGCATATCCCGCCGCGTCATGGCCCACGCCGGCATTGCATAACTGCTCATAGCAATCCATGCCTTCGTGACAGCTTTTTAAGTACAGTTCCCGGACCGCAGCCGGGGCGGCCAGAATCTCATAGGGTACGGCAAAATCCGCCTGCCCCGCATAATTGCTGTACTGTAAGGACGCGCTGGTCGTCCATTGTGGCGATCCGGTGGCCCCTTTGGGTAAGCCGGGCGGCAAAGACCATATTTTTCTCGGCCTCTGCAACCGCCTGGCAGTTTAATATTTTTACTTCAATCCGGTTGATTGGTATGTCCCTCCTTTACAATGGCTTTCAGTAAGAACAGATAGTTGAGGCTGTCTGTGATCTTTTCATTCCATGTGCTTATGTCGTAATCCGCATCACCGTCAAAGCACATGTCATACAGAGAGACGATATGCTTCGCCAGCATCCCGGCAAGGGCGCGCTCCGGCGTGGTGTGCTGCAAAGCTGCCGCCGCCTTAAAAGCCCCCAGCCGGTCCGTATCGTCCCCGGTATATTCTTTGGTTTTCCGTTGCAGGATTTCCCTGCATAAAGCCACCTGCTCGTCAAAGGCAGCATTGACTTCCGTTTGTGTGATATGGCATCCCTCCTTTGAAAAATGGATTGTCCCGGATTTTATGTATTATTCGGGACATTTTAGGCACTCGGCAGGTAAATCCAGTCGTGCATCAGGCACACGCTGGGTTCGTCCTCTCTGGGAACCAAGCGGTAGGTACATTCCCCGTACACGGTCCGTTTGTCCTCAATCTCCATGCCATACGCCTTATAAAAGCGGTATTCCAGGTTGGAAATGATACAGCGGAGCGTCTGCAGCGCCTCCCGCTGTGAGGTCACAATCAAATCCCGGTCAATGCTGCGCTTTAAGAACAGCAGGGATTTATAAAGCTGTACCTCCGTCCGGTAAGGGCGGCAGTCCATATGTTCCAGCCAGCCGCTAAAAGCCACCGGTCCGCTCTGGATCACATCACGTTCCGGGTGGTAATACTCGTAGCAATCCAGGTTCGCCGTATTCAGAAGATAGAGCATTTCCCGGACCTCATTTTCCGGCATATCATAGAACCGCAAAAGGGAACGGTACAGATGGACGTAGCCGGGTATCGAAACAATGGCATTCACCATAAAAAAATCCTCCTAAATAGCGGGTGCGGGAGCTTTTGCCCCCGCACCGGTTTCCAATATTCTTGTTAGTCGTTTACAGCCGCCAGTTTTCCCATGACGATGAAGCGGCTCGCGCCTCCGGGCGTACAGGTGGAAAGGGTCAGCACCTTATCACTGGAAGTCACCGTAACATCGGTTTCAATGACAGACCGGCCCGCCATTTCAGAAAGCCATGTGGTGTAGGCCCCGTCATCCTTAAAGCTAAGCCTCCAGGGAGAAGTGTCGCTGCCGGACTCGCTGGGTTTTGCCACAAACGCCGTGAAAAT
>JAETRR010000121.1 GCA_021770065.1 Lachnoclostridium sp.
AAATTGAATTATAATAAATCTAAATCCGGGCAGATTTTCTAAAACAGGGCATAGCAAACAGACCGGCAGAAAACGTCGTGTGCAGGACTAAATTCTGCCAGTGATGTCTGGTTTTTATGAAGATTTAAAAGCAGCGTCTCCTGACAACAGATTTTTGCCTGGATTTAAAGGTTACTTTATCAGCTCAGGTGTCAGGTTGATCTGATCGGGATCGACCGGCCTGAGCTGAAGTGCTAACAGGACATCCATGTCGAAGTTTTCTTTTGTCGCCCGGTATGGAGTAAGGCCAAGAAGGCTCTGGCGCGGGACGGAATTGATGTTATTAACGATCAGGTTCAGATCCCACTGGGTCAGATATTCAAAGCTGGTGCCTTTGGGAAGGATCTCGCGCAGTTTTGTGTGGGCATTTTCAATGCCGCCTTTCTGACCGCTGCGCATGGGATCGCAGTAATAAATGCTGGTACGCTGGTAATCATCCATACCAGTCTCCAGGGCCTCGGGATCGCCGAATTCACCGCCCCTGTCAGTCAGGATCGTTTCGAAAAGGATGCTGAAAGTCACAGTGCCAAGCCGTTTTTCCAGACGGTCAAAGACAGCCCGGACAGCGCCCTTGGTACAGCGGTTCAAAAGATAGGCAAGGAACAGCTTCTCATCCCGGAAATAGAAAGTCAGGATACATTTTTTAGAATCCCTTGAGGATTTGACGGTATCCATTTCGACTACATGTGTAGGAGGGAGCTTTTGGAAATCGCTGTAAAGCCTGCCGGAAAACACCTGCCTGTCAGTGATCTGTGTTTTATGGCATTTACGCGCTTTGAACTTAACCTTGCGTTTCAGGTCGATGTTGCGGCCGGTAAGCAGTCCGAGTTCTATGTACTGGTAGATGGAACGGACAGAAAGACCGAGCTCGGGATGTTCCACAACGATCTGATAGGGGGAATGACCCTGCCAGATCAAAGGGGTAATGACTGCATCAATGCGGTGGAGATTTTCCCTTGAGAGGTTGATGCCGGATCTGGAATCACGGAGGGTCTCCCTGTACCTGCGGTCAGCAAAGAGGGCGTCATAGTGGTATTTATGGGGAATGGTACAGCGGGCATGCCCCTTATCGCACCCGTTGCAGACATAAGGTGCCCTGTCAAGTCTCTGGCAGCGTTCTTTCACGAAATCCTTACAGTGCTGGTTGCATGAGGGGCAGGAAGCACACTTAATGCCGCAGAGAATGATCTTGCCACAGACATTCTTCTTCTGGCAGTGGAAGCGGTGGATGCAGAAGTTTTTGGCATTCAGGAAGAGCCCCCTGCCGGGATAGAAGTCAGACAGACGGTGTGCACGGATCTCTTTTGAAATGGTACTGGGATCCTTGCAGAGATAACGGGCAATGTCTTTAAAAGAGGAACCGGCATTCAGCTGACGTTCAATATAAAGTCTGTCTGCAGCAGTAAGATGCTTATGGTTACCTGGAATATATTTACTCATGATGTCTCCTTCCACTGCTGTCAGGGACATAGACATCATAAAGCATGTGCAGGATTAAAT
>JAETRR010000122.1 GCA_021770065.1 Lachnoclostridium sp.
TGAACCGCACCCCGTCAAGAGGACAGAGAAAAAATATAAAATTTTTAGAGGAATGGGTGGCAGCGGAAGCTGCTGCCCATTCTTTATGCTGCCAGAACCAAACGGTGCTTTTCCAAAGGTGTGAGGACACCAAGATTTCGCTGGACTCGCTGGGTGTTGTAGTAATGGATGTAGGTATGGATCATCTGCACAAGCTGGGCTTTGCTGGTAAAACGTCTGCCGTAATAGCGTTCCCTCTTCAAAATGCCCCAGAAGCCCTCCATGGGGCCGTTGTCAATGCAGTGAGCTACTCGGGACATACTCTGGGTCATTCCGGCCCGTTCTAGCTTGGCATGGAATACCCGACTGGTGTACTGGAAGCCCCTGTCACTATGGAACAGGGGATGGACATCAGGATTGGCCTTTACCGCCCTGTCAAAGGTTTTGAATACCAGGGGATTGTCATTGTGTTCCCCAATCACATAGGCCACAATGCGCCAGTCATAGAGATCCAGGATGGCACTAAGATAGACCTTGTGTACCTCAATACCATTGTACCACTTGAACTCCGTCACATCAGTCAACCATTTCTCGTTGGGCTTGTCCGCATGGAATTGGCGGTTCAGGATGTTCTCAGCGGTATATTGGGGATTCTTGGAGGATCTGGTACAGCCATGATTGCTGTACTTGATGGTGGACTTGATGTGCCTGATCCGGCAGATCCGGAGGACCCGCTTGTCACTTACATGGATCCCATGGTCATGCTCCAGTTCGTCCCGGATCCTCCGGTGGCCCTTATCAGGGCTTTCCTCATGAATCTGTTCTATCTTTTCCGCAATCTTCTCGTTTTCCGCAGCTCTGTTGCTCAGTTTGCCGGATGCCCATTTGTGGTATGCACTGCGGGATATATGCAGCAACTCACACCCAAGCTCAATGGGAAAACCCTCCTCGGTATTGTATTTCCGGATCGCTCGGTAGAGATGGCCCTGTCTTACTTGCCAGAGGCATCCCTCCTCACGATCTCGTCCAATTTTTTTAGCAGGCCAATCTCTCCTTCCGCCAGGTACAGCTTATGTTTGAGCTGTTCAATCTCTATCTGGGCTTTCTCCAATTCTGTCCTTGGCGTCTGATCCTTTTTCCGTTTTCCCCGCCGGTCCTCCAGCCCTGCCTCCCCCAACTCCTCAAACCGCAGCGTCCAACTCCGTACCTGCTGGTAGCTCACCTTGTACTTCTGTGCCATTAAACCGTAGTTCTTCCCGCTACTCAGGCAATCCTTTACGATCTCCAACCGTTCCGCCTGTGTTGTTTCCCGTCCTTGCTTCATGTAGCTTCCGCCTCCCGAAAATTTTACGGAATTGAAATCTCCATGAGCATTATACACCCTTACCCAATTCCATAGTTGCTTTTCTGACCGCAGATGATACTTTGCTGCTATTTCCATCTGACTCCCTTTGCCTGACAAATACTCTTCCACCGCCTGCCGCTTCATTCCTGGTGCATATACTCGGTTTCCTTCCCGTGGCAAAAATCCCGCCGCCCCTTCTG
>JAETRR010000067.1 GCA_021770065.1 Lachnoclostridium sp.
TAAAAGTAAACAGTTCCTAATTAAAGGGCCTTTTTCTGACAAGTCAGAAAAAGGCCGCACAAGATGAGGTAATTGTCAAGTATATATTTGAAAATATTAGTTAGCGGTGGAAAAACTGTATCCTGGATAAATGATCCAGAATCCTGTTAAGTTACTGACATTGAGAGCGAACAGTAACTGATAAAGTAAAAACCGGAAATGTGCAGGGAACCACACATTTCCGGTTTTCTGATCTTTAATACATCCAGCCGCACCGCCGGTCTCTGCGGCGGCAGCGGCGCTGGTACATCTCATTGAGAAGCATCATTGTGACGAAATCCTCCATCCAGTTCCGCCCGTTTGTCTCCTGCATCATCAGATCGTCCTGATAATCCTTTTTATTCAGCCTGTCATAAACCCTGCGGCTGATCCGGCGAATCTGGAGCTGATCCGGATATTCGTCGAACATAAAGCTTCCGTCGTACTCCATCCGGTCGCATTCTTCCTCTACCAGCGGTTGAATCTGTCTTGCAAGAGCCGGATAGAGTTCCCTAAATTTTCTTTGATCTCGCGCTTTTTCATCTTCCCATGGGCTGAAAGGGCAAAAAGGGTATCGCCTATACGCTTCGTAAAAGGAGGAGGGGTTTTGTCCCGGTACGTATTGCTCATAATAAGGGCTCATAAAAAAATCCTTTTTCAATAGTATATGCGAAATCGCTTTTCCTGTGTATTTTGGCGGACGGGAGCATCCCTATTCCTCCTGAGCCGCCACACGTTCAATATGCATCGCCAGATAGCCGATTTCCGACTCATCTAAAGCTTTATGCAGATAATTCCCCAGATGCGTGCACACCTGGGATGCCAGTTCATAGGCTTCAGGAAATTTTGTGGACATATAATCATTCATGTTCAGCTTTAGTTTTTCCCCCTTTACTGCCCGGGCCGCCATATAGCGTACATGATTCATCAGACGGTTGTAGGACAGGGACATGACATCTATAGTCTGCCCGGTGGCATCCTCCACCATCTGTATACACTCCCGGACAGTCTGGGCTATCTGCATAGACAGGGCCACATTTTCATCCTCAATGGCCGAATGAATATGTAAAGCAATGTATCCCACCTCATGCTCGTCAATCTCCACATTCAGGCGTTCCTTAAGAATCGGCCGGATACACTCAGCCGTCTTATATTCCATATGAAACAATGCCCGGATATCGCTGGTGAGCGGATTGCTGATTTGCTCATTATTTTGTATGCGGCGGACCGCAAAGGCAATGTGGTCCGCCATAGGGAATAGAATGCTCCAGTCGATGCGTCCAAAGGTCCGTTCGCTTTCTTTCAATACCTCCTCGGCGATTTCCAGAAAAATCGGATCCATATCTTTCACCAGGTCCATGGCAGTTCCACGCTCCGTATGCTCACGAAGCGAATATATGGTACAGCTCTTTGGGGCTTCCAGGCGCTCACTAACCTTTCTCCCGAAGCCAAGACCCTTTCCGATAAGAAGATATTCCCGATTATCTGCCATGTTAATGGCGATGATTGTATTGTGATTCAGTGCTTTTTTTACTCTGAACATCCTTTTTGCCCCCAATTATTCATCATACTTCCTGCACTCTTTCCCCTTAATACGGAGAACAAAGAATACCCTGCCCTGCAGCAGGCTATTCTTCGTTCTCTGCAAAATTATAAGAGTTTAAAATATTTGTTCTTATCCCTCATAGGTCTCTACGGCATATAAAGCATCCCCTGCCTTTATCGGCCCCGCTGTAAGCAGCCGGATCTTCTGATTCTCCCCAAGCTCTGTACATAAGACCGGAGAAGCCAGTGACGGTGCATGGCTCTTTAAATATTCCAGATCAAGCTTCATCAGCACATCACCCTTTTTCACCTGATCTCCATCCTTTACTAAAACCTCAAAGCCTTCACCGTTTAAATTTACCGTGTCAATTCCCATATGCAGCAGCATGGCAATTCCCGATGCGGTCTGGAAGCCAATGGCATGCTTCGTCTCAAACACAAAGCAGACCTCCCCATCATCCGGCGCACATACGGAAGCTTCCTCCGGAATTACCATGGCGCCGTCACCCATCATCCGTCCTGCAAATGCCTCATCCGGAGTCTCGGAAAGATCGGCTGCCGTACCTGTTACCGGGCTGTATATGGTAATGCTCTCCACTACCTTACCCTCTGCTTTTTCTGATTTCTGCTCTGCTGCCGGATCATTTTCTGCCGGCTGTGACGGAACATATTCTTCATCCGGTGCGTATTCCAGATAATCCTCCAGGTTAGACTTAATCACTGTTACGCGGGGACCGTAAATCACCTGCACGCCATTGCCTTTATGAACCACTCCGGAAGCTCCTGTAGATTTCAGCAGAGCGTCGTCCACAAGCTCGGATTTGTGGACTGTACACCGAAGCCTTGTTGCACAGCAGTCCACATCGGAAATATTTTTCTTACCCCCAAGGCCCCGGCAAATGGCGGCCGACAGAGCATCCTCCTCGGAAGCGCCGCCGTCCTGTGCTCCCTGTCCGCCCTTTTTCCTCGCATCTACATCACTTCTGCGGTAAAGCTTTACCTCCTCACTGTCATCACGGCCGGGAGTCTTCAGATCCAATTTCTGAATAAGGAAAGAGAACAGAAAATAGTACACAACAAAGTAGACCACGCCTACCACTACAATCCAAATCCAGCTTGTTTTTGCATTTCCCTGGAGAATCCCGAACAGGAACATATCAATAAGGCCGCCGGAAAATGTCATACCCACGCCAACGCCGAATACATGCATCAGCATATAAGCCAGGCCTGCAAATACACAGTGAATCACATACAGTAACGGCGCCACAAAAAGGAAAGTAAACTCCAAAGGCTCCGTAATTCCCGTCAGCATGGAGGTCAGGGCCGCCGACAGCAAAAGACCTGCAACGGCTTCCTTCTTCTCCGGTTTAGCCACCTTATACATGGCAAGGGCCGCTCCCGGAAGGCCGAAGATCATCAGCGGGAACTTACCGGCCATAAACCGTGTTGCGGATACTGCAAAGTGCTCTACTGTCGGATCCGCAAGCTGTGCAAAGAAAATGTTCTGCGCACCCTCTACCATCCGGCCTGCAACCTCCATAGTTCCGCCAAGGGCTGTCTGCCAGAAAGGAAGATAAAATACATGATGAAGGCCGAAGGGAATCAGCGCACGCTCCATCAAGCCATATACCCAGGTTCCGGCATAGCCGGATTCCAATACTACGCCGCCTATGGCATAAATCCCCTGCTGAATCACCGGCCAGATGTAAAACATCAGAATCCCTACCAGGGTATAGGTAAGGCCGCAGACTATGGGAACAAACCGGGTGCCTCCGAAAAAGGACAATACCTGAGGCAGTTCAATCTTATAAAAACGATTGTGAAGGGCCGCAACTCCAAGTCCGACAATGATACCGCCGAACACACCCATCTGCAGGGACGTAATTCCCACAACAGAAGTAGTTGCGCCTTCCAGCATAGCTTCCGCACCGCCGTGATTCCCAATCATGGCGCCGATGGATGCATGCATGATAAAAAATGCGATTGCGGCTGCCAAAGCAGCAACTTCTTTTTCTTTCTTTGCCATGCCGATTGCGACACCCATGGCAAAAATAATGGGAAGATTGGCGAATACAATATCCCCCGCCGCACTCATTACCTTCAAAATAGCATTCAAAAATGTTCCGGGACCCATAATTCCCATCAGGCCGTAAGCCTCAAGCATTGTTTCATTGGTGAAGGATCCGCCTACACCAAGCAGCAGGCCTGCCACCGGCAGGATTGCGATTGGAAGCATAAAAGAACGTCCCACTCGCTGCAGCACACCAAAAATTTTGTCTTTCATACTGAAACCCTCCTATTTGAAATTCCGCACTACCCTTATAGTGCTGTTTCGTTTTCCGGACGTTTTATCCACATCTTGCTTCCTTACTATACCGCATTTCCCTATTTTTTACGCAAAAAAAGCATTAACGTGCATAAACATCCAAAATATTCATGCATAGTTAATGCCTGCCGAACAGTTACATACTATATCACTAAAATTAAAGTAACATTTGCGGAAAGATTTGTCAAGAGGGTTTTTTAAGTCTTAGACACAAGCGGTACACTCTGGTTGCTGTTCACTCTGTCACCAGTAACCACTCTGTTAAAATAAATATGCATACTTTCTCATCTGCTGCCTCATGACTTCACAAACTCTATCCAGAATCAATTTATCATAAACATCTTGGAACTCCGCTAACAGTGCCTCTACATCCTTCATGGTAAAAAAAGCGTGAAACGGAAAGCCTCCAAACAATATTTCACAGGCATCCAGCTGCTCGTCAAAGCTTCGTGAAAAAGGCTTTGCTTGAATCTTTGTAAAGCAATCCTCCAAAGCCATATCCAAAGGATAATCATCTCTTGTATCAGAAAACAGCGAGGCCCCATGATCAAAAAGGGGACACTCCCGAAATGTGCCGTCTTTTTTCTGAATGACTGCAATATTATGAAAATGCCGGTCCTCATTTAAGAACAAAGCGTCTACCGTCAATACCTTACGAAGATAATTTCCAAAATATTTAAGCCCTGTAATCTGCTCCATATTTTGTACAATGTACCGAATCCGTTCCTCTGCTGTCTCGAACCGGACTATCGCACGGGCTGCACTCTCTCCCCTGTAGGCTTGAAACAGCCTTTCTACCGAAATAAGTTTATCATCCTCCGGCAGAAGAAAATCAGCGGATTTACACCCATGATACCGCCTGCCTCCTCTCTCCGCCTCTTCATATTCATAAGCGACAAAGCCTCCTGCATTTGTCTTTGTAAGAAGCCGCGATACGAGTATCTCTGCCAGAGCTTCATATCCAAGGCCATCCTCCTTATACCACATGCCGTCTTTAAACCATTTATTCTGATTCCCTTTAGAGGATGTCCATTCCGCTTCCTGCCCTGCCAATTGCATTTCATTCGTAATCAATGTCATAGCTCATCCACCTCCCTTTGTTTCCCTCCAAAAGCTTTTTAAGCTGCTCTTTCTGCTCCACACTATTTTTTACATTCCTTCGGATCTCATCATATTTTTTTACCCATTCGGGATTCATGCGTTCCAGGCTTTGTCCGTCCCCATGTACACGGCCGGAGGTTTTTTCCACAATCTGAAAGGGATCATAGACATCAATTCCCATATAATTCAATTCCTCCCGAATGCCGTAACGTGTCCGGGGCATACAGCGGCTTTCCAGAAATTCATTGAAGTCCTCCCAATTCGGATTTTCGTTGATACCAAAGGCCCGGCTTAGCATGTCATCGGTAAAATTTATAATGTGTACCTTATGCGTAATCCAGCAGGCTTCAATAACCGTTGCCGGTTTGTCCCGATCCATATAGACATAGACTCTTTTCGATTCCCGGGCTGCCTCTGTAATAATCTTATGAACCGTGCTAAGGGCCAGCTCCGTTTTTGCAGCAATCGTCCGCATGGAATTCCCCTGGCGGCACAGAGCAAGAACCTGGGCCTTTTTTTCCGTACCTACAGATGGACGGCCTTTTTTACGTATTTTTTTTTCCCCCTGCTTTCTTTGCTCCAGTTCCTCCAGGGTGTCATTATATGCCTTTGACAACGCTTTTATCTTTTTTTGCAGACGTTCAATCTCCTGCTGTTGTTTTTCCTGCTCTGTCATATGCACACCTCAGCTTTCCCTCTGATTTTATACATATCTCTTTTCCTTATTATAGACCATAAGCGTTCGTTTAATCAAGTATTTTTCGAACACAAAAAACTTCTAAAAACCGACAAAAGTAAAACAGGGTAAAGCCAGCCATTTGTCTGGTTTTACCCTGTCTCAATTCATTTAAGCCTGTGCTCTCTGCTGCTGCTTTTCCTTGTAATGATGCTTCTCTTCCAGCATCATATCCTTTACCTTCATCAGGCGGATCTGAGAGCCTCTCTCGTTTTCGTCCAGCTTCATCGTAATATACTTGATGTTGCTCTGAGCCTGCGGAATAATCACATGCTCCAATGCATTTACACGGCGGCGCGTCTTCTCGATCTCGCTTGCCATAAGCTGGCAGGCCTTCTCACGTTCTGCCAGCAGCAGCATATCCGGCAGAATATCTGCCAGAGACTTTACTGCGTCGTCCAGATCACTGGAAGTAAAAGCAAAGCCGTAAGAATAAATATCATTTGTATCCGCAGTCCGTGTCTTGTACTCGAACACCGGAATATCCACGCTCATTACATTCTTCGTAGAGGTTTCCAGATAGACCTCCTGCTTGGGCGCCATCAGCGCCACCCTGAGAATCTCTTCCGACATGCCTGCCTTGGCAATGACAAAATTCTTGTTGGCAGATTTGATGCCGGCCTCCACTTTTTCACGAAGCGCCATATTTTCACGAACCATCTCAAGGAACTGACGCATCAGCTCGTCTCGCTTATCCTTCAGAAGCTTATGTCCCCGGGTTGCAGTGGCCAGCTTTTTCTTCTGCTTGGTCAGCTCCATTCGGGTTGGAGTTACCTGGGTAGATGCCAATCAAATCACCTCCCTAGAACTTTCCGTAGTACTCGTCTAAATACTTGTCATCGATACGTTTCAGCTCGGACCTGGGCAGGATGGAAAGAAGCTTCCAGCCAATGTTCAGAGTTTCCTCAATATCACGGTTCGCCAGATAGCCCTGGGATACGTATTCCTTCTCAAATGCATCCGCAAACTTCGCATATATCAAATCAATGTCGGAAAGGGCTGCCTCACCTAAGATCACCATCAGCTCCTTGGCCTCTTTACCGCGGGAGTAAGCGGCAAACAGCTGGTTCATGGTGTTGGAGTGGTCGGCACGTGTCTTTCCTTCGCCGATACCCTTATCCTTCAGACGGGACAGGGACGGCAGTACGTCGATAGGCGGCGTTACACCCTTACTGTAAAGCTCACGGCTTAAGATTACCTGTCCCTCGGTGATGTATCCGGTCAGGTCAGGAATCGGGTGAGTCTTATCGCCCTCGGGCATAGTTAAGATCGGAATCATAGTAATACTTCCGTCCTTGCCTTTCTGACGTCCGGCACGCTCATACAGCGTAGCCAGGTCGGTGTACAGATAGCCCGGATAACCACGGCGGCCCGGAACCTCCTTACGTGCTGCGGATACCTCACGGAGCGCGTCCGCATAGTTTGTAATATCCGTCAGAATAACCAGTACATGCATGCCCTGCTCAAATGCAAGGTATTCCGCTGCCGTCAGAGCCATACGCGGAGTTGCGATACGCTCTACGGCCGGGTCATTTGCCAGGTTGATGAAGAGAACGGTACGGTCAATGGCACCCGTCTCTTTAAAGCTGTTAATAAAGAAGTTGGACTCCTCAAAGGTAATACCCATAGCCGCAAATACTACGGCGAAGGACTCATCCTTACCCCGGACCTTTGCCTGTCTTGCAATCTGGGCTCCAAGCTGTGCATGGGGCAGACCGGAAGCAGAGAAGATGGGAAGCTTCTGTCCACGTACCAGGGTATTCAGTCCGTCAATGGCGGAGATACCCGTCTGGATAAACTCATTGGGGTAGTCACGGGCTGCCGGATTCATGGCAAGGCCGTTGATGTCGCGGCGCTCATCCGGCAGAATCTCCGGTCCCTTGTCAATGGGGCGTCCCATACCGTCAAATACGCGGCCAAGCATATCCGCAGACACGCCCAGCTCCAGGGTTCTTCCCAGGAAACGCACCTTACTGTTGGACAGGTTAATACCGGTTGCACTCTCATAAAGCTGTACCAGTGCATTGCTTCCGTCAATCTCCAGAACCTTGCACCGACGGGTTTCCCCGTTTGCCAGCTCAATCTCGCCGATCTCATCGTAGGTTACATTTTCAACGCCCTGAACCAGCATCAACGGGCCGGCAACTTCTTGTATTGTTCTATATTCCTTTGGCATTTAGAAGTCCTCCTTCCCGAGTAAATTGGCAATCTCCGCCGCAAGCTCCTTGGTGATTGCATCATATTCCTTCTGAATGTCGTCATTCAGCGTATATTTGAAACGGCCGATACGCTCACGGACTTCCATCTTAATGAGTCCGTTCACATCAGCGCCCTTGTCAAGTGCTTCCACACCTTCTTCGTAGAATTTCAACACGAGCTTCATCATCAGATACTGCTTCTCCAGAGAAGTATAGGTATCTATCTCATGGAAAGAGTTCTGATGGAGGAAGTCCTCGCGGATAGACCGGGCAGCTTCCATCTTCAGACGATCCGGTGCGGAAAGCGCATCCATACCTACCATCTGTACGATCTCATTTAACTCTGCCTCTTCCTGAAGAAGTGACATCAGGTTCTGACGCAGCTCCATCCAGTCCTCGGCCACATTTTTGTTGAACCAGTCTGCCATATCATCCACATACAGAGAGTAGCTGGTCAGCCAGTTGATAGCCGGGAAATGGCGCTTGTAAGCCAGGGCGGAGTCCAGTCCCCAGTATACCTTTACGATACGCAGGGTTGCCTGGGATACAGGCTCGGAGATATCACCGCCCGGCGGTGAAACGGCACCGATTACGGAGAGGGCACCGATGCGCGCATCTTTTCCAAGGGAAACCACACGTCCCGCACGCTCATAGAACTGTGCCAGACGGGATCCTAAGTATGCCGGGTAGCCTTCCTCACCGGGCATCTCTTCCAGACGTCCGGACATCTCACGGAGAGCCTCTGCCCAGCGGGAGGTGGAGTCTGCCATCAATGCTACGGAGTAACCCATATCACGGAAGTACTCCGCAATGGTAATACCCGTATAAATAGATGCCTCACGGGCCGCAACGGGCATATCGGAGGTATTGGCAATCAGCACGGTACGCTCCATCAGAGAACGGCCTGTCTTCGGGTCCTTCAGCTCCGGGAACTCGTTCAGTACGTCTGTCATCTCATTTCCACGCTCGCCGCAGCCGATGTAAACTACGATATCCGCCTCGGCCCACTTTGCAAGCTGATGCTGGATAACCGTCTTACCGGAACCGAAAGGTCCGGGCACGGCCGCCACGCCGCCCTTGGCAATGGGAAAAAGTCCGTCTACGACACGCTGGCCGGTAATCAGAGGCATCTCCGGCGGCAGCTTTTCCTGGTAGGGACGGCCCTTACGAACGGGCCAGCGCTGCATCATGGTCAGCTCCTTGTCCCCGTCAGCCGTTGTGACAACTGCTACCACTTCTTCTACCGTAAATTCGCCTGCCTTGATCTCTTTCACCGTACCTGATATACCATAAGGCACCATAATTTTCTGCGTCACGGAGGCTGTCTCCTGTACGGTACCCAGTACATCTCCCGGCTCTACCTCGTCACCTGCCTTGGCAACGGGCACAAAATTCCATTTCAGATCGCGCTTCAAGGAAGGAACTTCCACACCGCGCTTTAAGTTATTTCCGGACAGCTTCATAATGTCATCCAGCGGACGCTGAATTCCATCGTAAATGCTGCTGATAAGCCCCGGTCCCAATTCTACGGACATGGGCACATTCATAGATTCTACGGGTTCGCCGGGTCCAAGTCCGGATGTCTCCTCATAAACCTGAACGGACGCCTCGTCCCCGTGCATCTCTATGATTTCGCCAATCAAACGCTGATTGCTGACACGAACCACGTCGAACATATTCGCATCACGCATTCCGCTTGCAATGACCAGCGGTCCTGCTACTTTCTTTATTGTTCCTATACTCATTTGGACGAATCACCCACTTTCTGTATTAGTTATTACTGAATAAAATATCCGATCCAACGGCCTGCTCCACGGATTTGCGCACGCCCTCGATTCCCCTGCCCGTATTGCCGGACACGCCCGGAATCAGAATCACCGCAGGAAGCACCTGTTCCTTGAGCCTGGCAATCTCGTGCTCAACCTGGGCTGCCAGGCACTCCGTAATATAGATCACGGCATACTCGCCAGACGCCAGCTGGTGCAGCTTTTTCGCGGCCTCCACGGGTTCTGTCACAGGAAATGTATCAAGTCCCAGCGTAGCAAAGCCGTATATACTGTCGTAATCTCCCAGCACTGCAATCCTATACATACATCTCCCTTACCCTTTCTCGGATGGAATCATCCGACAGGCCATTGAGCTTCCCGGACAGGATAATTCTTACCGTTTTAATCTCATTTTCCCGGGCCAGGGCATAGGCCACAATGGGTCCTACGGAAAATGAGTTGTATTTCTGCGGACGGATGGTGTAGATAATCCGATTGTCGCACCAGCGCTCAAAGGCGGACGGCGATACGGCCAATGCCTCCGCGCCCTCTGCATAATCTGTGCCTGCCAGGTAATCCCGGATGGCTTCCGGGCCGCTAAGGGCCGCATGAGCCAGAGCTTCCACGTTGAGGCTGTCGCAGGGCGCAAGCGCTCTTTTTATAAACTCCAAAGATTTTGCGGTTTTCTGGGAACGAACTGCTATCTTAATGTCGGCCACGGCCACGGCGGATTCCGCATAAGCGCGGATCACTTCGTCCTTTGCCGCCCTGCCTGCCTGATAAATGGCATCAAGCGCCGCCCGATCCACAATCACATCGCAGAGCTGACCATCCCTTGTGTGAAGCAGGGTTTCAAACGCCTCTGCCGCGGCATCTGCCATGAAGCCCGGAAGGCTGGTAAAATCCCGGGTTTTCACTGCTTCCAGAATTTCCTCAGCGGAAGGGTTCGTATCCTTATAAAAGATATTGGCGCTGTGTCCTTCCGTGCATACTTCCTTGATAGCCGCTTTCAGGTTATGGAACACATTGGGATAATCCAGAATACCGAACACGGACATGTCCTTGACAAGCTCCCGGATGTCCTCCCATGTTTTTTCACGTTCTCTGGTCAGAATCTTCTCTGCCTCCAGAGGAGTATCCGAATCTCCCCAGCCCTTTTCCTGGAGAAACTGCAGGCAGTTCTCGTAAGATTTACGGGCAAGCAGCTGCTCAATAGTAGCTGCCGAGAAGAGGGATAACTCCTTGGTACGAATTCGCGCAACCGCATAGGTATATTCTAAATCAGACATGTTGTAACCTCCTTATGCGTGTTATGCGAACAGCTCCTGGTGGATCTTATCCTGCAGGGCATCCCTCTGGGTGTTGAACAGCGCCCGGAAGGTACAGTTCTCCTCAATGCCGCCGTATACCAGGATAAATCCGTTTTCTATTCCTTTGCTTTCCTTCTTAAGGGTCAAGCTTCCGCCCTTCTTCTTTGCAATGTCTGAGATCTCTTTCTCAAACCCTGCGGGAAGGCGGTTTAAATCTGCTGCGGAAAAATAGATTTCTCCGCTTTCCGGTAATGCAAATTTCTCCAGCATCTTTCGTATCATGGTGAAATATGCTTCCTCGTCCATCGTATTCAGAGATGCGTATGCCTTTTCCAGAACGGAGGCAATCACCTCCTGCTTTGCCTGCAGAATTAAAGTTCTGCGCTGCAAATCTGCGGAGGATTTGATACGCTCCAGGTAATTGGCGGCGCTTGTCTCTGACTGTTCGGACTTCTGCTCTAAGAGCTTATCCGCTTCCGCCTTTGCGTCCGAGACAATTTTATCCGCTTCCCCTCTGGCCGTGTTCAAACGGCTCTCGGCCTCCGCCTTTGCCTCATCCACAATCTGGCTTACCATTTTCTCTAATCCAGTCATCAATCAGCTCTCCTTTTCTGGGATTTTTCCGTCTGTTGCTTAAACCGGGATAGAGTTTACGGCCAGGATGGAAACCAGAAGTGCAAGGATCGCATAGGTCTCAACCATAGCGGGGAACAGCATAGCCTTACCAAACTGCTCCGGCTTCTTTGCAACGATGCCGATGGATGCCACAGAGGTCTTGCCCTGGTTGATAGCGGAAATCAGACCTACAATACCGATGGGAAGGCAGGCTGCCAGAATCATAAGTCCGGTAGGAACATCAATCGCTGCCATATTGCCGCCAAGAAGGCCTGTCTTTGACAGTGTAACGAAAGCTACCAGAAGACCGTAGATACCCTGTGTACCGGGCAGCAGCTGCAGAATCAGAACCTTGGAAAACTTCGCCGGATCCTCTGTTACAACGCCTGCTGCCGCCTGACCTGCGATTGCAACGCCCACTGCGGAACCAATGCCTGCCAGAAGTGCTGCTGCTGCTGCTCCTAATAATGCGTAAACGCCTCCTAATTGACCTAACATAATTAATTTTCCTCCTTAATATCTACATATTTTGTTTTCATATTAAATGGGTTGAAGGGTCTTCCTCCACCCTCGTAAAACTTTCCGAAAAACTC
>JAETRR010000012.1 GCA_021770065.1 Lachnoclostridium sp.
CAAACTCTCATGTTTAAGTGTTTGTCTGGTCAGAAACTACTGCTGGTAATTTCTTCCCGTTCTTACTGTTTTCAGGTCGCTTATCTCTAAGCTGTTCTTGAATGATAACTGCTTTGGTCCTTTCAGAACCAAAACCTTTATCCATGATTCTCTTTTAGAATTTTCAAGGTTTTCACACTGTTTAGTTATCAAGGTTCGCTTGTGTTGCGTTCAACACGCAACTTTGACATCTTACCACGTCGCTTTTGCTTTGTCAATACCTTGTTTTGTATTTTTTCAAAAACTTTTTCACCGACGCGGTGGAATTATATTATATCATCTTGTCCCTATTCTGTCAATGACTGGAAGGGGCAAAAAAAATATCTTTTGAAAAGAAGCGGAGAAAGAGGGATTTGAACCCTCGCGCCGTTATTCACGACCTACACCCTTAGCAGGGGCGCCTCTTCAGCCTCTTGAGTATTTCTCCTGAAGTTCTATCTTTCAAACGATATTCTTTTCTACGTCACCTGTGACGCAGAAGTTATTATACTTGACCTTTACTTGTTTGTCAACAGGTTTTTTTCTTTTTTTCGATTTTCCCGCAGATGTTGAAAAAAAGCGCTCAGCATTTCGCTGCACTCCTTTTCCAGCACCCCTCTTTCCACCTCTGCCTGATGGTTAAACTGAGGGTTCTCTAAAAGATTCAGAACCGAACCTGCACAGCCTGCTTTCGGATTCATGGCTCCGATCACCACACGTCCCATACGTGCCTGTACAATTGCTCCGGCGCACATCTGACAGGGTTCCAGGGTGATGTACATCGTACAGTCCTCCAGCCTCCAGTCCCCTGTCTTTCTGCTTGCTTTCCGAATGGCGATCAGTTCCGCATGAGACAGTGTATTCTTATCCGTATTCCTGCGGTTGTATCCGCGGGCAATAATCCGCCCTTCCTTTACAATAACGCAGCCTATGGGTACCTCCTCCAGAGCCTCTGCTTTTCCGGCCTGGCGTAAGGCTTCCTTCATATACTTTTCATCCTCTGTCATGGTATTTCTCCTGTTGCCGGTCACTCTTTAAACTTAATTTCCCAGAGTACGGCACCAATATCCGAAAGCACCTTTTCCCGCTCCCGGCTCCTTCAGCATCCGAAACTCCTGAAACCCGAACATGGAGGCCATCATCTGCTCTTGATCACTGTAAACTCCGGGAACGCCTATGTAATAAGTAGTTTCTTCTTCCGTCTGCCTCCGCAGAAGAAGAAGATGGCGGTAATGGTAGATTCCGTGAAGGAGAAAGCTGTTGTTGCCAAGCTCCCATTTATCCCGGGGCACCTTTGTAAGACTCTTGGGATCCAGACGGATACTGGACATGACGGCTCCCTCTCCATCCACATACTGCACCACCGGAAAATGTCTGGTAAGATATTCCCATTGTTCCTGACGGGAATCCGGCCTCCTCACCGGTTTCTCCGGTTCCGTCATTTCCTGTTCTGCCGGTTCCTCTGCAGATGCCTCCAGAGCTATCTGCGCCGCCCGGACTGCTTCCTCCGGCTCTCTTTCTTTTTCCGAAGCTGTTCCTTCAGATGTTCCGCCCACAGTCTGCCTGACCGACCTCCTCAGGGGCTCAAACCTTTCCACATCTACCGGAAAATCGTTCCACTGTGCTGCGTAGATATGGTCTTCCCCTTCTATATAGATTCCCTGGCTTTCTTCCAGGCCAAAGCCGCCCTTCATCAGATTGTCCGTCACTGTAACTCCGCTCCACTCCAGGGCTCCGTTTTTATCTTCCAGTTCCCCCAGGGGCAGTCCCAAAAGACGCTCCCGTTTCTGGGTAAATATATATGCTTCGCAGGGTCTCTGCCCCCGGGTATAGAAGCCGCGCATGTGAATATGGATTTTGCAGATTCCGTCCCGGGCATTTACTTTTACGAATCCAAGGCTCTCCCTTTTTTCTCCCTGGACATACTCATAGATATAGGAAATAAATCGTTTATAGTCAGACAAAAAGCTACCTCCATTCCAGAAACTCGCTGTTCTCCCGTTCCGCAATTTCCTCTGAAAAAGGATTTCCATTCGCAGAACTGCGTTCTCTGAAATATTCTATGCCCGACTTGTCTTTCTCATGTCTAATCCGACAAAACTTCTTAACTGCTCTGGTTATGATGGCTGTTCTGCAGCTTTTTGCATCTCCCATGTCCGATTTGCAAGTTCTGCAAACTGGGCAAGGGTCAATGCCTCCCCTCGTATGCCCGGTGAAAGTTCCATTTTTTTCAGAGCCTCCTCAAAGGCTTCTTTAGATACCAGAATATCCGGCGCATGGTTCAGGCCGTTTACCAGGGTCTTTCTGCGCTGCTGAAAGGAGGCGCGTATCAGCCGGAACAGATATGTCTCATTTTCCACCCGGACCGGGGGCTTCTCATGCCTGGTCAGCCGTATCACGGCCGATCCCACCCTCGGCCTTGGCATAAAGCAGTTAGGCGGCACATTGGCTATCAGTTCCGGGCGGGCGTAATACTGCACAGCCAGGGAAAGGGCTCCGTAGTCCTTTGACCCAGGGCCCGTCCGCATTCGGTCCGCCACTTCCTTCTGTACCATCACTGTTATGCTTTCAACCGGCACATGACTTTCAAAAAGCCCCATAATAATAGGTGTTGTAATATAGTAGGGAAGGTTCGCCACTACCTTTATGGGCCGTCCTCCATTCTGCTCCTTCGCCAGACGGAAGAGGTCCACCTTTAAAACGTCCTCATTGAGAATGGTTACATTGTCATACTCCTTTAAGGTGTCTTCCAGAATGGGAATCAGTGCCTTGTCAATCTCTATAGCCGTCACCCGGCCTGCCGCAAAGGCCAGATACTGGGTCATGGTTCCTATCCCCGGCCCCACCTCAACCACAAAATCCTCCGGCCCAATCCGGGCCGCACGAATAATTTTATCCAGTACATGCGTATCAATCAGAAAATTCTGTCCGTATTTTTTCTGAAACACAAAACGATATTGATTCAATACGGCAATTGTATTTTGAGGATTCCCCAAAACCGGAACCGGCCTGTTCATAAAAAGCTCTCCTTCCCGAAAGGCATACGAATATGCCGACATGTCCGCACGGCTCATCGCCCTCCAAAATACAGGGTTTTGGCATTTTCATTGGTCACGCGGATAACCTCTTTCGTCTCAATCCCTTTCAGCTGCCCTATCGCTTCCGCAATATAGGGAAGATTTAAAGAGGTGTTTCGTTTCCCTCTGTTAGGCTCCGGAGCCAGATACGGGCAGTCCGTCTCCAGGAGAATCCGCTCTAAAGGCAGCATCTTCACAACCTCTTTCAGCTTTTTTGCGTTTTTAAAAGTGACTACGCCGCCTATTCCGATATAGTATCCCATATCCAGATATTCCCCGGCAAGCTCCGGCCCGTAGGAAAAACAGTGAATTACCCCCCGGAGCTTTGGCGAATGAGCGGCACGCACTGCTTCTAAGGTATCTGCCGCCGCTTCCCTGCTGTGTACGATTATGGGAAGTCCCAGCTCCTTCGCCAGCTCCATCTGACGGCGGAACCAATATTTCTGAAGTTCATGCTTTTCCTTATCCCAATAGTAATCCAGGCCGATTTCACCGACAGCGACAGCTTTCGGATGGCGGCACTGCCCGCACAGCCACGCAAATGCCTCCTCGCTTAACTCTCCCGTCTCGTCCGGATGAATTCCTACCGCACCGTAAATAAAAGGATACTTCTCCGCAAGCGCCAGTGTGCTTTTTACCGAATCCAGACTGGCACTGACATTTATTATCGTCTCTATACCCTGTTCCCGGCATTGGTTCAATATTTCCTCCCGGTCGGCATCAAACGCTGTATCGTCATAATGTGCATGGCTTTCAAATATCATTTTGCTTCTCCTTACCCGCTGTCCTGCTGATTAAACCCGAAAAAGTTTCCTCCCTTTCGTTCTTATTATAAAGGAGTTCCCCCGAAAGATCTACCACATATTTCACGTCTGCGAAGCCCACATGGTCGCCGGAGCGGATTCGTGCTTTTTCGTTTACTTCCAGGCGGCCGCCGTTTAGAAAGGTGCCGTTGGTGGAATTGAGATCGGTCAGATAATAAATGCCGTTTTCCTTTGAAATCTTTCCGTGAAAACGTGAAATTCCTCTTGCTTTGATGAAGCCGTCAACGACGTCCTTTTTCTTTCCAATCACAAATTGTTCCCCTGTGATTTCCATGCTTGGATAGGAAGGGTTCTCACTGCGCAGTACCAGACCCGGGGTTTTCTTTAAAAATGTGGTTTCACCTCTTTCACTGTGATGCTGCAAAGGCTCCATAACTGCCTGTATCTGTGCCGCCTGTACATCCGGCTCTGCTCCAGGCGCCTCTTTTACTTCTTCTGTCTCGTCCCCTGCTTCCTCTGTTTTTTCTTCCGGCTTCTTTGTACTCTTCCATTTTGTAAGGATCTGCTCTAAAGAAGTATTTTCCTCTCCTGCCATGCGGTAGAACTCATATCCCAGAGCTACAGCTCCCGGATCCTCTTTGTCAAGGCGGTCCAGGAGATATTCTGCCAGTTCCAAAAGTCCGCTTTTCATATCTCCCTCATAACAGGGAAACAGACAGAAGGAAAATTCCCATGTATCCGGATCCAGATAAATGTAATCCGGATCCAGCAGCAGCGCCCGGGTATCCAGCAGATATTCTTCGCAGCTTTCTGCCGTCCGAAGAAGCCCGTCAAGCAGAGCTTCTAACTGAAAAACCGTCAGACGCCTGCGCTCCAGTACCAGGCAGAGATTCTGCCGGGAGGTAATTTCATAATAAAACGCCGCATCTTTGTCCATTCTGCTTAAGGTGCATTCCAAAAGGCCGGGAATTCTGTTTTTTATAAGCATGCCGGCCTGATAATTACTCTGAAATTCCTCCTGCTCCAATATCAGATAATTGTGATCGAGTTCTCTCTTATAAGACGTTTTCATACAATACCTCTATTCCAGTTCCGGGATATTACTGTTTCCAGTTCCGTAATATCCCTTACATGTTTAAAGTTTCTTTAGTTCCCGGATGCTTCGAAGCCTCTTGGCCGGATTCAGGCGGACTGCCTGTTCTTCTTCCACCGCTTTTAAGCCCCCGAGAAGGCCGGTTTTTCCCGAATAACTCACCGAAATGCGCTGTTTTGTAACTTTTACCGATACTTCCGGTTCCCTCAGGCAGAGAAGCTTTCCTCTTGCCAGTCCAGCCGCCTGTCCCTGAAGCCAGACTTCCAGTTCTTTTTCTGTCTGATATTTTTTTGCAGCTCCCTTTCCTGCCAGCTCTGCGGCACAGGAAGACAAAACACTTCTGTCGTGGAGATACAGGCACAGACACAGAAATACGAATATAAGCAGAATCAAAAACGGAATCAGCATGGATGCCTCCACTGCAAAGCTTCCTTTTTGTAATCTTTTTCTCACAAAAACAACCTCCCTATAAATCCTAATAGTAAAAACGGAACGAACGGAAGCCGATCCTTAAGCTTCACCTTTTTTACCAAAACGCCCGCCCCCAGAATCAATGCACTTAAGACCGCCCCCAGAAATAACAGGTTCAGATTCTCCCAGAATCCCAGATAAATCCCGGTAACACAGAGCAGGAAACCGTCTCCAAAGCCAATGGCTTCCCCTGTGAGAAACGCTGTCAGCAAAAGCAGAATCCCAAGCCCTGCGCCTCCCGCTGCTTCAAGCAGGCTCTGATAGCCGAGCCATACATTCAAGCCGATTCCGGCTGCCCCGAAGCTCAAAAGGCTGACAAGGCTTACCTCGCCTTTTCGCCAGTCCAGTATGCCGTTAATAAGGAGCAGCAGGAAAACGGCCGATTTTATTATTTTTGCTTCCATAAATTAATCTTTTCTATCCTCCGCATACAGAGCAGGGCGGCAGTCCGCCCGTCTCCGAAATCAAAACCGTCCGAATCCCTCTCACCAGTCCGGAGCAATTCAGTGTCGCGTGATATCTGTTCCCTTCCTTCGTAATATAAACTACACGGCTTCCGTCTTTCCAGCACCGCTCACAGGGGGTATATTTTCCTCCGCTCCCATTGCGCAGGCTTTCCGTCTGCGCCAAGGCCGCCTGCTGAACGGAAAGCTTTAAATGTCTGCAGTTTAACCTTCGATGATATACGGTTCCATAGTCAGTTACATAGACGATCTCTTCCCCCTGTTGTCCCGAAACCGCCTGCCTTTTCCCAAAGCCGGTCCATCCCCGGACAACCTTTATCTGAGTGATTTTGACGGGTCGAAACCAGGAAATCCCCGGCGGAAGAAGCACCTGGTAAGATGCCCGCAGCGTCAGAACAAAGTCCTGTGTACTCCATCCGCTTCCGGCCAGGGATATCCCGTCCGCCCCCTGCTTTATGATTTCCACTCCTGGCTGTCCGCTCAAGTACTCTTTTACTTTCCGCTTCCCTTCCGCCCCTGCCAGAAGAGAGCTTCCTGTTCCGTCCATAAGGGATGCATTCTGCGACATCTCTCTGCCAGCGTCCGTAAGTGCACGCCCAACCTCTGTCTCTATCCGCAGAAGTACAAACAGATACAAAAGAGCGGTCAATGCAAAAAGGAACAGCGGAAATGCAAGAGCCGCCTCCACGGTCATACTGCCCCGAAAGCTTATGGGGGCGCACCATGATATTCTTTTGCAGGAAGAAATTTGATCATTATATGGAATATCCGATGAACTAACGGTATAATCATTTGCAACTGCCTGGAGAGCTTTCTTTTTTCTTAGAGACTCTTCTCCGCAAAAGAACATCATGGTACACCCCTCACTTTCCGGAGTCTTTTTTACTCCTGTTTATTTCGACGGTTTTTTCAGAAACGAAGTCCGGATCGTATACTGCTACCACTCGTAGCAGAATGTCCGCTCTGACATCCATTCTTTTCCGTTAAAAAGAATGGTCCGAATCCGGAAGCCGTCCGTACACTGGTCTATGTAAAAGCCTCCGCAGCCCGGAAGCCTTTGTATCACGCCCTCTATTACATCCAGGCTTCTCATTGTCTTTTTCTCACGCCCCAGAGGAGCCAGCAGCATCCCTAAGTAATCTTTATAGGAAAGTCCGCCCGAATCTTCACCCCTGTCAAATCCAGAGGCCGAGTTCTGCAGATCCAACGCTCCCGAAAGGGAAGTCCGCCAGACGCCGTCTCCCTTCCAGAAGGCGCTCTTCTTTCCATTTAAGAGAGCACGCACATCCGCCACACTCTCCGCAAATGCCCAGGCCAGCAGAAATGCCTGTTTTACGGCCTCCACCAGTCCCGGAATCATCGTGGCTCCCACCATAGCAATAGCCAGCGCCTCACATTCCGCCTGTTTTGCGGAATCAGTCAGCAGATATGCATAGTTTACACCCTCCCGTATTGCCAGGATTCGTTTACATACTGCCTCGAGATTTGCAATGTCCGTGTCCTTTCCTCCAATGAGGTATTCCACCTGGTAGTCAAGCCAGGGACTGCTTTCTGTCTCTCCGGCCAGAAAATCCACGGCATTCGTAAGGTTCTCCAGCAAATATCCGTGAAAGAACAGATCATTTCCCACCGTTCCCTCGTGTATCCCTCTGGCGCCGCTTCCGATCAGACAGTTCCTCTTAGAAGGCATGTTCTCCAGAATCACTTTTTTCCCGGATACACTGCCCGTGTCAGGAAGGAGCAGATGAAGACAGCTCCCTCCCTGCAGCGTGTTGACGGATGATACGGGATCCGGTGTATGTACCTGTTCCTCCGTCTCCCGGCGCCGCCGTAACTCTTCCAGATTTTTCTCTTCCCTCGCCTTTGTCTCCTCGTATGCGGCGCTCTGTTCCTCCGCCTGCTTTTCCCATTGCTCACAGAAGCGGAGGCGATCAAGAATTGCCGCACCTGTTTTCTGCTTCATATAGGATACTGCCTGTTCATAGAAGGCCATACCCCTGTCGTCTGTGGCCCGCGAAAAGTCCCAGGCCTCCAGAGCCGTCACGCTGCCCTGCGGCAGATTTTCATTCAGAAATCCCCGAATCCGCTGTTCCAGATATGCCGTATCCTCCAGGCCGCTTCCGTATCCAAGCTCCACATAGATGAGACCATAGCGGTCGAAAAGCTCCCGATGGTACTCGGAAAGAACGGAATATTCTGCAAGTTCCAGAGCCTCCTGGGTCTGACTTCGGAGAAAGGCCAGCCTGGCAGATTGAAGGCACGCCTGAGAAAAGAAAAGCAGAACTGCCATCATAAGGCTTAAGAATACTGTAACCTCACCTTTTTTCATACTTATATTGTAGCGCTCTGGCTTGTGATTTTTTCAAAAATCGTGTTTACTAAGGTTGTGAGCTGGCTCTTAAAAATAATCACAAGGCCAATCAGTACCACCAAAATCAGTATCATTTCTACTACTCCGATACCGTCCTCTTCTCTCCAAAACCGACACCATAACTTCTTCATATTAATCCTCCATTCCTATTTAAAGTCGCTGCGCGACAGCACTAAAGGGTAAAGTCGCTTCGACACACTGGTAGTGAGAGAAACTTTCATTCGAAAGGGCACTCATGAAAGTTCCTCTCGTGCGCCTTTGCGACTTTACCGTTCAAAGTCGCTGCGCGACAGCACTAAAGGGTAAAGTCGCTTCGACACACCTTCTTACATCTGCATTGACATTCCTGCCGGTACTAAAATCAGAATCATTACCACGATCAGCATAAGAATCATAGGCAGCAGCATCCGTGTGGATGCCTCTTCTCCTGCCCGTACTGCGAGCTCTTTGCGCTGCTCAAAGGCTTCCTGTACTTCGCTCTTAAGGAGCCTCGTCAGACCATGATTCCCTTTTCTTAAGTTCTGCTCCAGCAGCACGGACAGCTTAAGGTAACAGGGAATCCGGCAGCGCAGGCCGAAGTTTTCATAGGCCTTGATTTCCGCAACTCCGTTCTGCATTTCCCTTAAGGCCAGGGCCATTTCCTCATAGGCATAGCGCTTCGGCATCTCTTCCCGGTCCCGCTTGGCCAGATAGTCCCGGACTATCATTTCCCAGGCTATGCGCACTGCTGCCCCCGCACCCATGAGCAGCACCAGCTTGCTCACAATCTGCGCATAATCTTTGCGCATCTGCTGCTCCCGTTCCTTTGTCTTCTGTATCAGTTCCCGATCCTTTGCCCCATAAAGCGCGGCCGAACACACCAGGGTAAGAATCAATATCAGTATGGAAGAGGAGGACTTTTTTTCTTCCCAGACAAGACGCCTTCCGTTTATCCGGACAGGAAGCTCCTTCTGCTCCTTCTCTTCTCCTTTTTCCTGCAGCTCTTCAAGCTTTCCGGCAAGTTCCTGCATGAACTCCTCCTTTGCGCTTAAAACCGGCGGAAGGACTTTTACATAAATCCGGCGGACGATCTTTGCCTGATTACAGGTCAGACGTGCAGTCAGTTCTACAATGCTTCCTTCTTCCTTAACCTTTTCCGGGCGGATACTTCCGTCCAGATTTAAGACCTCATAGGAATCCAGTTCCCAATCGATATCTATGGGAAGTCCCTCTATCTTCCGGACAAGCTTTAAGTTGCTGCGCACCTCCTCCAGAGAACTATTCTCTCCCAGAATATAGTCTGCCATCTCTTCAGCCGTCCGATCCAGCAGTTCCCGGCTTTCCTTCAGAGACAGCTTCTGCGGCTCCACCTCTATGGTCATTTCTTCCGTATCGCCTTCCTCCGGTGTCACCAGAAGCTCCCTGTGGTAAGTGTACTTCTGTCTTGGCAGGAAGCGGCCGTCTGTCAGGCTGTGTTCCCCCAGAGACAGCACCCCGGCAAAGACGGATATACACAGCCCTGCCGCCAGAACTTTCAGCAAGAGACTGATTTTTTCCGTATAGTAAAGCTCCTCCTCCTTTGCTCCGTCCGTTCCGGCATGGAGCAGCCTTAGATTCTGCCGCACGGCCTCCTGCCCCGGCATCCTTCCCCTGATTCTATTCCAAATATGTCTGCTCAGTTTCATTTCTCATACCTCAATATCAAGCAGCCGTTTTCCCATATGCCAGGCCAGAAGATACAGTCCCAGGCTGCCGGTCATCACACAGATTCCCACCGGATTTCCATACAACGGATCCAGAAATCCGGGGCATCCCGTCCGAAGATACAGAATCATGGCAAATGGAACAAGAGTCATCACCTTCTGCTCATATTTTCTGGAAGCAAGAGCCATGGATGCCTGGCGTTCTGTCTCTACAATCTGCGTGATCGTCCGGGCCGTATCCTCCATAATTCCAATTAGATCCCCGCCGTTTCTCTTTCCTGCGGCAAAAATTTCCGCGAAAGTCTCTGCCTCCTCCAGTCCGCTTCGCTCTGCAAAATCTTCCATGGCTGCTTCAACCGTCTGGTTGGCGTCCATTTTCCGTTCCATGGCAGAGAGTTCCCGAACCATATCCGGGTTCCCTGCATAGACAAGCTGTAGATCCTTTCTCGCTTCCCGGACGGCATTTTCCGCCGAATATCCCGCTGCAAGAGCCGCGGCAATCCCCTCCACCGCATCTTTAAACTGCAGCTTTAATTCCCTTCTCCGGCGTTCCCCCAACGTCCGGCCCTTTTCCCGAAGGAGCCAGAGAAGCACCAGCGGATATATTGCGGCCGCCCAGGGGGAATTGTAAAAACACAGGGCAATGATTCCGGTCAGAACTGCGGCTTCCAGACCAAGCAGAATCCTCTCTCTTCTATTCGGGTGATAATGCCTGTAATCCACCTGCTTCCCTCCCGATTCCTGCCGCTTTCATTTTTCCCGTATGATGCAGCTCTCCCTGTCGTTCCAATCGTCCCCGGACCTGCTCTTTTGAACCGTCTTCCTCTTGAAAAGAAAACAGGACATGGAGGAGAATCTCGCCTTCCTTTATTCCGTCAAGTTCCACAATCTTAAGAACCCTGCGGCTTCCGTCCCTTAAACGGCCCAGATGCACAATCAGATCCACACCGGAAGCAATCTGCCTGCGGATGGCTGTCAGAGGCAGATCCATTCCCATGAGTACCATAGTTTCCAGACGGCTCAGCATGTCCTTCGGGCTGTTGGCATGCCCGGTGCTTAAAGAACCGTCATGCCCCGTATTCATTGCCTGAAGCATGTCAATGGCTTCCGCACCCCTGACCTCTCCCACAATAATGCGGTCGGGCCGCATCCGCAGCGCAGTGCGTATGAGATCCCGGATGGTAATTTCATGCCCTCCCTCCAGATTGGCATTCCTGGCCTCTAAGCGCACCAGGTTTTCCGCCGTCACCAACTGAAGCTCCGCATTGTCCTCTATGGTAATAATCCGCTCTCCCGGCGGAATAAATTCCGAGAGCGCATTGAGAAAGGTCGTTTTCCCGGAACCTGTTCCGCCGCTTACAAAGATGTTGTATCCGGCCGCAACCGTCTCCTTTAAAAAATCCGCCGCCTCCCTGGTTACGGAACCCCACTCTATCAGCCGGGCAATCCGGATGGGATGCTCCGGAAATCTCCGGATGGTAATGACCGGCCCGTTCAGTGCAATGGGATCCAGTACAATATTTACCCTGGAGCCGTCTGACAGCCTCGCGTCTGCAATGGGATTCGCCTTGGAAATGCTCCGGTTACAGAAGCTTACTATCTGCTGAACCACATCCTCCAGCTTCTGTCCCGATGTAAACTGCTTGTCCCATCGGAACAGCCGTCCGCCCTTCTCTACAAATATATCTTCGGGGCCGTTTACCATAATCTCCGTTACGAGAGGGTCTTCAATAAGCTCCTGCAGCATATCCAGTCTCCGGATTCCGTTAAACAGCTCCTTCTGTATGCGCAGCTTCTCCTCCAAAAGGAGATAATTCCTGCTGCTGAAACGCAGAACCTCCTGCAGAATCAGCTCCTTTACTTCCTCATCCGTCAATTCTCTCGACAGATCCATCTGCCGCTGTATCCGTTCCTGCAGTTCTGTCCGCAGATTTTCCCAATTCCTTTTCAGCTTTTACTCCACCTCTTTCCTTCTGCCTTTGCATATCCTTCCAGCTGCTCCATATCCGGGAAGGCAATCTCTTTTGTCTTTTCCAGTATTTCCTCCAGTTCCAGAAGCTTTAAAGTCTCCCGGTACTGCCACAGCTTTGCCCCGGCCGTTTCGTCCGCGGCAACAGGCATATAAATTGCATCGCAGCGCTCCAAAAGCTCAAACAGCCCGTCTGCCCCGAAGCTCATATCCAGAATCGCAAACTCATATCTGCTTTCCTTTTCCAGTGCTTCAAGAAGTTCTTCCCAGTCCTCTTTTCTGATATCTTTTAGCTCTGCGGGCGATTTGACCGGAGGGATAAAGCTTAAACTCCCTATTTTCCCTATAATACTCTCCAGTTTGCATGCAAAAGCCTTTTTTCCCTGTTTCATAAAACAGATAAGTTCCGAAAGGGTCTGATCGCTGCACGGGTAAAGAACCTCAAAGCCGGAGAAATCTTCCATATTCAGATACAGGGTGCGTCTCTGCTTTGCCAGCTCTTTTCCCAGCGCCAGGGCAAAGCTTGTCTTGCCTATACGACCTAAGGGGGAAAATATACCGATACGTTTCATTTGCCCCAGGCGCAGGGCGGTTCCAAGGCCTGCAGGCGAGCGCTCGGCATAAATGTCATAGGCTCTTTTTAAAATCTGCGGACACGACTGGTATTTGTAGATTATCGGATATTCCGGCTCTTCCTCCTGGTATTCTTCCTCTGACAGACAAATGATTTGTCCCGGGCATTCTTCCTTTTTGAGATTCTCTGCATATTTTTTTGAGAGCAGGACTATATCTGCCGGGTGTTCCTTTGTATCTTCTAAAAGCTCTTTAAGACAGGTAAAGCCATGGACTGCAAACAAAGGATTCCGATTCCGGCCGGCATACTCTGCAAACCGCTTCGTGTATTCCCGTTCTTCATCGCAGACCGCAATTTGTTTTCTCTTCACCAAAGTCCTCCCTTGAGGAACAGCACCCCCGCCAGCAGGCAGACAAGCATCTGTAATTCCAGAAAGGCCAGGGCCAGAAGACAATAGCCTTGATTTTTCCGCATAAACTGCAGCATGGATACCAAACTGCCACCTCCTTCTACATCAATAAGTAAATCCGGAAATATGGTTTGACTCAAACCTGAGATATTGGCTGTGCCGTCTTCGGCAGCAGCCAGGAAAGATTAATCGATCTTGTGTTAGATTATAGTTCCGATCCCTTTATTTGTAAATTGTAAATTTTTCACAAAATTCCGAAGGCCGAAATTCCGTAAAGCAGCCCAAGTCCGCTGATGCCAAGGCTTCCGACTGTCAAAAGGGTCAGTATATTTAATCCTACAAATACTGCAATATTTTGAGAAATCAGGATTGCATTGATGATCTGGATGCCGATTGCGCCAAATACCATGCGGAGCAGAAAATTTAATACCTTCATCTCTTTGTCCCGATCTTTTTTTACCATTATATGGATATTTGATCCAATATATTCTATTTTTTAGTATAAATGCCAGTTATTCTGCCTATACTTTTACTACAAGACAAATACTTATCACGGAAAGTGGGGGATTGCAGCATGGGGTTTTTACGAAAGGAACCGGCGCCGCCGGAGGATTCCTTTACCAGACGGCAGCTTCTGGAAGATCTTCATTCTACCAAAAATGCATTGGAAACCGCTTACGCCAATTTTGAGACAGTGGTGGACCCCGATCTCATCGACTGTTATACTTATGAAATCTATTCTGTGCAGAAGCGATATAAGTTTCTTTTGGAGCAGGCGAAGCAGATGGATCTGCAGACGTTTTTCTAAATTGAGAAATCAGATTATAAAAACAGGACCCCGGATCTTTTAAATCCTCTGGTCCTGTTTTTTATAACCCGTTTTTTATTAGGTCTCCCGCTTTTATCTTCATCGGATGTCTTAACAGATCTCCGCTCCGGCCGGCATCGTTTTCTCCGGCACAACCAGCGCCAGATTCCCGTCCGCATCCTCTGCGCAGAGGAGCATTCCCTCAGACTTCACTCCTGCCAGGGTTGCGGGCTTTAAGTTCACCAGCACCATCACTTTCTTGCCTACCATCTCTTCCGGTGTGTAATGGGCCTTGATGCCGGACACAATCTGCTTCACCTGGCTGCCGATCCGCACCTGGGAGCAGAGCAGCTTCTTTGACTTCTTAACCGCCTCACAGGCAATGATCTCTCCCACCTGGAACTGAAGCTTTGAGAAATCGTCAAAGGTAATCTCTTCCTTTGGCTCCAGATCAATCACCGGCTCTTCCAAAACCTCCGGCTGCGCCTCCTGCGCTTTCTTCTCTTCCACCTTTGCCAGCACCTCATTCACATCCAGACGGGCAAAGAGGATCTCCGGTTTCTCTGTCACCTTCTGGCCGGACTGATAGAGGCCGAACATATTCATCACCTCAATGGAGCGTTTCTTTGCGCCCAGCTGGGCCAGAATCTTTGCGGAGGTCTCAGGCATAAAGGGTTCCAGGAGGGAAGCGCCGATGCTGATTCCTTCTACCAGATTGTAAAGCACCGTAGCCAGACGATCCTTTTTACTCTCATCCTTGGCCAGAGCCCAGGGCATCGTCTCATCGATGTATTTATTGCAGCGCTTAAAAAGGGCAAAGATCTCCGTCATGGCATCCGCCACCCGAAGCTCCTCCATCTTATCCGTCACCCTCTGAGCCGTACTTACAGCCGTCTCACGCAGATCCCGGTCCATAGGCTCCATAAAGCCCGGATTGCTCACCACGCCGCCAAAATACTTGTTGGACATGGAGATGGTCCGGTTCACCAGGTTGCCCAGAGTGTTGGCAAGCTCAGAATTCATACGCTCTACCATCAGCTCCCATGTGATGACGCCGTCGTTGTCGAAAGGCATCTCGTGGAGCACAAAGTAGCGCACAGCGTCTACGCCGAACATTTCTGCCAGTTCATCCGCATAGAGCACATTTCCCTTGGACTTGCTCATCTTTCCGTCTCCCTGCAGGAGCCATGGATGGCCGAATACCTGCCTGGGCAGCGGCAGATCAAGAGCCATAAGGAAAATAGGCCAGTAAATGGTATGGAAGCGGATAATATCCTTTCCAATCAAGTGCAGATCCGCAGGCCAGTCTTTTTTAAACTGCTCTGTGGATTCCCCGTCACAGTCATATCCGATTCCGGTAATGTAGTTGGTCAGCGCATCCAGCCAGACATAGGTTACATGCTTCGGATCGAAGCTTACAGGAATGCCCCAGCTAAAGGAGGTTCTGGACACGCAGAGATCCTGGAGGCCCGGAAGCAGGAAGTTGTTCATCATCTCGTTTTTCCGCGAAACGGGCTGTATGAATTCCGGGTGGGTATTGATGTGCTCAATCAGCCGATCCGCATATTTGCTCATTTTGAAGAAATAGGCTTCCTCCCTGGCCGGCTTTACCTCTCTTCCGCAGTCGGGACATTTGCCGTCCACCAGCTGGGATTCGGTGAAAAAGGACTCGCAGGGGGTGCAGTACATGCCCTCATAGTACCCCTTGTAAATGTCGCCCTGGTCATAGAGCTTTTTGAAAATCTTCTGAACCTGCTTTTCGTGGTCCTCGTCGGTTGTGCGGATAAATTTGTCGTAGGAGGTGTTCATCAGATCCCAGATGCGGCGGATCTCTCCTGCCACATTATCCACAAATTCCTTTGGGGTTACACCGGCTTCCTTTGCCTTCTCCTCGATCTTCTGTCCGTGCTCATCCGTCCCGGTCTGGAAAAATACGTCATAGCCCTGCATTCTCTTAAACCGGGCTATGGCATCCGCCAGTACAATCTCATAGGTATTGCCGATATGGGGCTTGCCGGAGGTGTAGGCAATAGCGGTGGTGATATAATATTTCTGCTTTTCCATTCTTGAATCCCTCTCTTTCTGTTACAAGTTTCCTCTGCACGGGCCTGTGTAATCAAGCAGGGAAGGCTCCTCTTCCCTGCTCGCCGCGCGGCCCGTGCGCCACTTTAGCGGCATACTTCCTCTGCACGGGCCTGTGCATAAAAAACCCGTCTTCTTTATCATCAAAGAAGACGGGCATATTCCCGTGTTACCACTTCCGTTCGTCTGCCTCTCGCGAAAACAGACCTCTGCGAGTACCTTCATACTCTTCCGCTATAACAGGCGGAGTCCTGTCGCGGCTTATCGCTTGCATGCGTTCATCCGCGCCGCTCTGAAACCATCTTCAGCCAGCTTCTTTCCTTCCCTCTCAGCAACCGGGAATTCTCTGTAGAAAATCCATCAGGCCTACTCTTTTCTTCACTGCGTTTTCCTATTGCATAGGGAAATCCTAACATATGGAAATTTGTTTGTCAAGGTTGGAATTTCTTATGTATTTCTCCCCGGCCTTTCTCATAGAATACACCAACAATGATTCTGGTGAGTATATGAAACGAAAAAAACTTCTGCCTGCAGGCCTGCTCCTGCTCCTTTTTCTGTGCTGCAGCGCTTTCCTGCTTTCCCGGTTTCAGAAGGATTCCACGGAAACCGCGGACGAGGCCTTTGAGCGCTTTACACATACCCTGTTTGTGGATGAGATATCTTCCGATTCTCTGACGCTTCACTACACGTTCTCAGAACCGGAGAATTTTGGGATTGCGGATGTGCCTTCGGCTTTTCATCTCTATTCCAAAGACACTTCCGATGCCGCAGCCGCTGCTCTGGAGAATACCCGGCAGGCGCTTTCTGCCTTTTCCCGGGAGGAGCTTTCCGATTCCAACCGTCTTACCTATGATATTTTATCCTATCAGCTGGAAAAACAGACAGACCTTCTTGATTTTCCATACTATGAAGAGATTTTCAGTCCTACACTGGGTACCCAGGCACAACTGCCCATTCTCCTTGCCGAATACGCTTTTCGGACCGAGGATGATATTCGGAATTATCTTGCCCTTCTCTCCCAGATGGATGTGTATTACGAAAGCCTTATGGATTATGAACGGGAAAAGGCAGAAGCCGGGCTGTTTATGTCGGACGAGACGGCTGACGCTGTGATTGCCCAGTGCCGGGCTTTTCTATCCAATCCCGGCAGTCATTTTCTTCTTTCCACCTTTGAAGAGCGGATTGATTCTGCGGACTTTCTTTCTGAGGAAAAGACACAGGAGTATCTTGATTCCAACCGGGCATTGTTTTTCGGCCACGTGGTTCCGGCTTATGAGTTTTTGATTCGGGAAATGACTGCGCTGAAGGGCTCCGGGAAAAACTCCTGCGGGCTCTGCTATTTTGAAAACGGAGCGGATTATTATGAGGCACTGGCGGCCGCCGTTACGGGAACCGGACGAAATATGGAAGAAATTCTGCTGCTTATTGAGGAACAATTGGATACGGATCTGGAAACGGTCGCTTATCTTGTCAGCCGGAATCCGGAAATTGTAAAATCTGTCTCCAGGCAGACCGGGAGCTCGGAGCCATCCGTCATTCTGAAAAATCTGGAACAGCAGATCGGAGCGGATTTCCCTCCAGTGCCTTCTGTCTCCTGTCAAGTCAAATATGTGGATGCCTCTCTTGAAAAATATTTAAGTCCGGCTTTTTATCTGACGCCGCCTCTGGATCGGATGAATGAGCATGTGATCTATATCAACCCCGCCAATAACTATGACAGTCTTTCCCTTTTTACGACCCTGGCCCATGAGGGGTGGCCCGGCCATCTCTATCAGACTCTTTATGAAAATTCCTGTGGGTTTGATCCGGTGCGGAATCTTTTTAATTTCGGGGGCTATACGGAAGGGTGGGCTACCTATGTGGAATGGCTTTCCTACGCTTATGCGGTTCCGGATGCGGAAATGGCAGAGCTTCTGTCGGCTAACGGTGCCGTGTCCCTGGGACTTCATGCCCGGGCGGATGTGGGAATTCACTATGAAGGATGGTCCCTTGAGGATACGGAAGCTTTTTTTGCCGGATATGGCGTTACCAATCCGGATACGGTGTATCAGATTTACCAGGCTGTGATTCAGGATCCGGGAAATTATCTGAAGTATTACCTTGGAGCGGCAGAAATACTTAAATTAAGGGAACAGGCCGAGACTGCTCTTTCGGAGCGTTTTGTGCTGAAGGATTTTCATACCTTCCTCCTGTCTATGGGGCCGGCTCCTTTTCCGGTGATTGAGGATTATATGGAGGAATGGCTGTCAAAGCAATAAAAATATTGTTTGGAATATGAGGTCACATGTTGTGGCCTCATGACCTTCCCGACAGCATCTGGAGCAGCATCCAGTTTGCCCGAAAGGGACGCATCAGATTCCAGTATCCAATACCCAGAAATCCGTAGGAGATGGCCGTCCTAAGCTTAGCCTGGATGCTTCTCACATCCTCAAACCAGACTTCGTGAGTTACTCCGTCCCGTTCATAGGTATACCAGGGACTCTGGGCTGTCTCATCATACTGGACAGGAGCTCCGTTTACGGCCGCCCGACGGACAGCCTCTGCATTTCCAATTAGTTCGGCCCTGGACACCCCCCGTTCAAAAGGCAGACGCCAGTCATAGGCATAATTGGGAATTCCCATCAGAATTTTATCCCTCGGGATTTCCGTAACGGCGTAATCCAATACCTGACGGACTTTATTGAGGGGCGCTACTGCCATCGGCGGGCCATAAGTGTACCCCCATTCATAAGTCATCAGAAATACCTGATCCGCGCTGGCTCCAAGGAGGCCGTAGTCCATCCCTTCGTAAAGGAGCCCCTGCTGCTCCCTTGAGGTCTTCGGCGCAAGAGCCACGGATACCTGGTATCCTTCCCGGTTCATTGCTTCACGAAGATTTCCCACAAAGGCTGCGTAGCCTTCCCGATCCTCCGGAAGAATATATTCAAAGTCCACGTCCACCCCTGCATATCCTGATTCTCTTACAGTTTCCAGGAGATTTTCAATTAAAACCTGCTGCATTTCCAGATCCTCGGACACTGCTTTTACCAGCTGATTGTTAAAGTTCCCCTGCTCGGAAAACGGAGTCAGGACAAGAATGGGCCGGACACCCATCTGCCATGCCAGAGAAATCATCCAATTTTCGGGTATCTGCGGCGGAATCAAGGTACCGGCCGTTGTAAAGCCGTAAGAAAAGATCAAAAGCTCATCAAGATACAGTAAAACCTCCCTCAAAACCGCCTCCTCAATAAAAGGATATGCGTAACCCGTCACAGTAAGATTACGCTCCTCCTGTCCCCGGTAGCGAATCACCAGGCTTTGTCCCGTTCTGAGGTAAGGCTGCTCCAACAGATAAGGATTCTTTTGATAGAGCTGTCTTGGCGTAATGCCATAAGACGCTGCAATTGCTTCTGCTGTCTCTCCCTCCGTTACCACATGAATCAGGGACGGAATTAAAATGAGTATTGCCATCCCTGCCGGGAGATAAGGAAGTTCTGACAGCTGATTGTCATAGATTAACCTCTGGGGAGATACACCAAACATAGCCGCAATACTTTCCGGTGTGTCTCCCGGTTGAACCACATAAATCTCCATTTTTTTCCTCCATTCCAGTTCCGTAATATCCTTCCGATACACCTTTGCCTAAATCAGCTTCCAGCCGTACAAACATACGTCTGTAAGCTGATTTGTGCATCGTCAGGATATTACTGTTTCCAGTTCCGTAATATCCTTCCGATACACCTTTGCCTAAATCAGCTTCTGTAATATCCTTACTGCATCATCCCTGCCAGCGCCACACTGGCGGCGATTCCTGCTGCCGTGGCGAGCAGGGCTCCTGCCAGCGTGTGGCGGGTCTTTCGCACCTTGGCCGTCATAAAGTAGACACTCATGGTATAAAATATGGTCTCCGTACACCCCATCATAATAGATGCAATCAGGCCCAGACGAGAATCCGTTCCGTATTTCTGAAAAATATCCAGCGCCAGCCCCGTAGCCGCCGATGAAGAAAACATCCGGACAACAGCCAGCGGCACAAGCTCCGACGGGAAGTGAATCAAATCCGTCACACGGCTCAGCGCTCCGGACAGAAAGTCCAGAAATCCGGAGGCGCGGAGCACTCCCACAGCCACCATCAGTCCAATCAGTGTAGGCATGATCTGAATCACCGTCTGAAAACCGTCCTTCGCTCCCCGGACAAAATCATCGTAGACCGGGCGCTTCATAAGAATTCCATATGCAACTACATAAAAAATCAAAAAGGGAACCAGTAAATCCGAAGTATAAAGAAGAATGCGAATTGCCGCCTGCATGAGCCGACCCTCTGTAGAAATCTTATTTCTATTTTATGAAGCCGGGATCGGGAATATTCTGCGGCATCGGATCCGAAAAGCCTGCTCTCATTTGTACCTCCTTCTCCGATACTCCCTGGGCGTCATGCGATGCACCTCGCGGAACACCCGGTTGAAGGTACGCTGGCTCTCGAAGCCTGCGTCCATGCCGATCTCCGTGATGGTTCGATCCGTATATTCCAGCAGTTCGCAGGCATAGGAGAGCCGGATTTCATTGATATACTGATTAAAATTTGTGTGAAAGGTTCCGGAAAATACCCGTGACAGCACGTACCTGCTGACCCCCAGATCCGAAGCCATCTCTCCCAGAGACATCGGCTCCCGGAAGCGGGAAGCCACATAGGCCACCGCCCGATCTACGATATCCCCGCTCCCCGGCTTTTCCCTCTCCCTGAGCGTAAGCAGGGGAATGGTTTTTGCCAGGAGAATCTGCACATACGCCCGGCCTGCAGCCGGCTCCTGAGACTGTGTAAGACATGCCACCGCATTGACAACCTCTTTGGACACCCGGTCTTTGGACAGCACCGGATTTTCCGGAACATATTTTGAAAGTTCCTCCCCAAAGACGCCGCACATCCCGGGATTCGCAATCAGGTAGCAGGCCCGGCCCGGTTTTTTGGAAAAGACCTGATAATGATGAATCGTATCCGGAAATACAATCCCCAAATCCCCTTCCTCCATATGGTAGAGTTCCCTTCCTGTTCCAAGTTCCAGACTTCCCTCTGTCACATAGACAAATTCCATCGCTCTGTGTAAATGGGGCGCCGTATGCTCCGGCTCCTTGTCAATGACACGGATTTCTTCCTCTGCGGATTCATAAAAAGGATGCATTTTTCTTCCCTTTCTGCAAAAAATGTCTGCTTTTCGTTCTCATCCGGCACGTAATCCGCCCTTTTTTCTGCTATGATAAGTTCACACAGAGAGAAAGGAGGATTTCCATGAACCGAATCAGAAATTTTATAAATGAGCTTCTTGATTTTTATGCGGACTATTTCAGCCATGTATATCATGCTTAAAAACCCCGGATTTAAAAAGGCATTGCCCTATAGCCGTATTCTCTACAGGACAATGCCCCTATTCTTATCTTATCCAGTATGTATTATCCGTCTGCTGCTTCTCCTGTCTCAGCTTCTCATTGGCAGCTTCTACATTCATCCCGGAAAGCACCAGAGTAATTACCAGATTGATAATCAGCGGAATCCACAGATACATAAAATAGAGCATCTGCATACAGGATTCCGGCTGAACAGCCAGATTCTTGTCAAATCCGCTTGCGGCAAGCAGCCAGCCTGCAATGGCTGTTCCAAGGCCTCCGCCCAGCTTTACCCCCAGTGAAGTACAGGAGTACATGGTTCCGTCCACCCGCTTCCCCGTTTTCAGATAGGTATACTCGGAGCAGGAGGCAATCACTGCATTCATATCCCCCTGCCAGGGTCCCTGCCCGAAGGCTGCGATTCCCGTAAAGAGCAGCATCAGAGGAACACTGCCCAGATAACCTGCTATAACCACCATACCCCTTCCAAAGGTGCCCAGCATATAGCCCCTCAGATTCAGCTTATACATGCCTTTCCACCTGGCTACCAGCGTCGGCGTAAACACCAGTGCGGCAATCAGCGGAATATTCATGGCCCATGAAAATACGCCGTACAGATTTTCATTTCTCAATACATAGGTCATATAATAGATGCCCATATTCAACATGGCCGTGTAGACCTGCTGAAGAATATACACCGCACAGATCATCAGATAAAATCGGTTTGAGGCCAGAAGCCCCGCGGCCGTGGCGAGCCCATACTTTTCCTCCGGCCTGCGCTCCTCTGTCTCCTCATTCAGCTCTTCCTCCGGAAGCTCCTTTACGGAGAGGACTGAGACGGTATTGACGATCAGACCAATCAGCGCATAGATAATGGCAGTCGTTCTCCATCCGGCCGCACCGCCGCCGCAGGCAGCTACCGCCCGGATGGTAACGGACTGAATCAGCAGGCTTGTGCCGAATGCAAAGATGAACCTGTAAGATCCCATCTGTACACGCTCCTTGCTGTTTTTTGTTACAAGGGCGGTCAGGGCTGAGTAGGCTATGTTGTTGGCCGTATAGAACACCGCGTTTAAGAGGGTGTAGGCAATAAAGAACCATGCATACTGAGCCGTTTTCCCCAGTTCCAGAGGGATGGCGAAAATGGCGGCCAGCGTAACGGCGCAGCCGATATAACCGTAGAGCATCCAGGGCCTCGCTTTTCCGAGCCTGCTTTTCGTCTTGTCAATCATGGCCCCGAAAAAGATGTCCGTCACTCCGTCAAAAAGCTTGGAAGCCGCGATCAGTGTTCCGACCACACCGGGATGAAGTCCTACGGTGTTGGTGAGGTAAATCATTACAAAGGAGGATAGGAATGCATATACCACATTTCCTGCAATATCTCCGGAACCATATCCCACTTTGTTGTACCATTTTAAATACGTTTTTTCCTGCATAAACTGCTCCTTTCTATTTTAGATCCGCACCGCCTGAGCGGTGCTGCCTGGAACAATTGTTTTCATCTCCCTTACCCTGGTATCCGGTTCCGGATTCTGCATGCTTAAGATACCCGGGCCGGGAAATGATGTTCCTTTATTCTGCTGCAATTCACAAAGTGAATTGTAACTTACTTCTTTTGAAATGGTACAAGCTTTATTTGAAATGTAAATGTCTCTTCATCAAACCGATAGACTTCCAAAAGCTTCGGTCCGCAGCTGTTGGAGCCGATTCCGTTCTGGGCATAGTCCAGGCAGAAAACAGTGCTGCCGGAAGCCTCCAGTTCATAATTGTGTGCTTTTTTCTCCAATTCCTCCTGTGTATAAACAGATGCATTAAATGAAAACGGATTCCCGGATACTGCCGCCAGTCCCCAGGAACCGCCCGACAGAATGACATAGTCACAGTCCATATGGCTTCCGTTCTCCTGAGGGCGGATGTAATCCTCATGGAGCTTTAAAACAGGGGACTGATACAGTCCATGGACACAGGCCCTGTGCTTATCCCGATAACTCTCACTGGGCCCCATGCCATAATATGACACCTGATCCAGTTCCTTCGGCACAAACAGACGTATTCCAAACCTTGGAAGCTCGGGAAATTCCATGTTCCGCTTTGCAGAAAAAGCAGCCTCAAGGCTTCCGTCCGCCTCCACATGCCAGAGGGTTTCTATCTGCATCATGGGCTGTACTGCGGCTGCCCCTATGGACATGCGGCTTCGTATTTCCACTGCGTGCCCTGTCTGGCAAAGCTTTGTATCATAGGCACGCGCAAAGGCCCTGTCATACTGCGCACGCTTCCACTCCTGTTTGATATACATATCATTATCCGTCGGCGCGCGCCAGATATTCAGCTCCATAGGGCGGTCCAGGTACTCGCGCCCCTCGAACCGGAGCCCGGAAAACAGTCCTGTCCGCTTATCAAAGCAATAGGAAAAATTCTTTCCTTCCAGTACAAAGGCCTCTGCTGTCTCTTCAGCCTTTACCGGTGTCCCGAAGCCCTGGGCTCTCTGCGGATTCATCAGCTTCCGGGCCGTCTTATTCCTGTTATCCCCTGTCTTAAGAGGAATCTCCTCATAACCGAGCAGGCAGCCGGCCGGAACTAACGGGGCCTCTTTTTTCCGGTAATAGCTGAGCTTCAAATATACACGGCCCGATTCCGGCAGAGCAATCTGTAAGGGAATCTTTCCTGTCTGCCCCGGCTTTATGGAGCAGACCGGAAGAGTTCCTGTCTGCCGGCATACGCCGTCACAGCTTACCTCATAATTGATTTCGATTTCCTCCCTCACATCGGTAAAGTCCAGGAAGCTTTGAAGCACAAGCATTCCGGCTTCCTGATCGTAAGAGACGATCCTCACCGGGCGGTATACGCTGCGGTATTCCAGAAGTCCCGTATGGGGACGGCGATCCGGATAAACCAGGCCGTCCATGCAGAAGTTTCCGTCGTGAATGACTTCTCCGTGATCTCCTCCGTAGTAATAGACGGTCCTGCCCTCTGCCGTCTTTCCATGATCTATGGCATGGTCGCACCACTCCCACACAAAGCCGCCGCACATGGTTTCATTTTCATGGAACAGCTTGAAGTAATCCTCCAGATCTCCCGGGCCGTTTCCCATAGCATGGCTGTATTCGCAGAGAATCATCGGCTTTGACGGGTTATGAGTCAGATACTCTTCTATTTCCTCAAAGGCCGGGTACATCCGGCTGTATAAATCCAGATTGGAATAATCGTAGGTTTTTCCGCTCTTCCGGTATCTGGCGCTCTCATAGTGGGTCAGCCTGGAGGCTTCGTATTCCTTTGTCCACTTAAGGGCCTTTTCAAAATTGCATCCGTAAGCGCTCTCATTTCCCATGGACCAGATAACCACGCAGGGGCGGTTTTTATCGCGCTCTACCAGAAGGCGCACCCGGTCCAGAATGGATTCCTCCCACATGGGCGCGTCCGCGATCGGCTCGTTCCAGCGGTCGAATTTTACGGCCTCGGAATTGTCCCTGTAATAGATCTCCGACGGGCCGTGGCTCTCCAGATCCGCCTCTGCGATTACCAGAAAACCGTATTTGTCGCATAGCTGGCAGAACACCGGGGCATTGGGGTAGTGGCTTGTGCGGACTGCATTGAAGTTGTGCTGCTTCATCAGTGTCAAGTCTTTTATCATCTGTTCTCTGCTTATGGCAGATCCGGTCACCGGATCGGAATCGTGGCGGTTCACGCCCCGGAATATCAGTCGTTTTCCATTGAAATAAACCGTATTACCGATTATTTCTATCTTGCGCAATCCTATGTAATCCGTGATAACCTCGTGTTCTGTCTCAAGCACCAGGGTATAGAGATACGGTTCTTCCGTATTCCACAGAACCGGATCCGGTATATTCAGCAGCAGACTTTCCGATCCCTTAAGTTTTCCGGAATCCACAAGACGGTTCTCCCTGTCATAGAGAGATGCGCTCACCGGTACCGGGTTCCGGAAATAACTGAGTTCTACCGTTACTTTTGCAGCCCCGTCTCCCAGATCGGTCTTTATAAAATAATCACGAACCGCCTGCTTTGGACGCTTTAGGATATATACATCCCGGAAAATGCCGCTCATACGGAATTTGTCCTGATCCTCCAGGTAGCTTCCGTCACACCATTTCAGAACCAGTACGGCCAGGCGGTTTTTTCCCTCGGCAATGGCGCCGCTTACGTCAAACTCGCTTGTGCAGTGGGATACCTGGCTGTAGCCGATGTAGGTTCCGTTGAGCCATACATAAAAGCAGGAGTCCACGCCCTCGAAGTTTAAGAAAGCCATCGGCGCCTCCTCATCCCTCTGATAATCGAATTCCTTTATGTAGGCTCCGCACGGATTGTCCTGGGGAACATAGGGCGGATCAAAGGGGAATGGGTAGCGAATGTTGATATACTGATGGGTGTCACAGCCTGCCGTCTGCCAGTTGCCCGGTACTTTGACCCTGTCAAAGGATGAGGCTTCAAAGCCTGTCTCATAAAATGCTTCCTTCAAGTCGTAGATGCCTGGGTAGTACGAAAAGCGCCAGTCTCCGTTTAAGAGTAAGAACCGATCCGAATCTTCACGGCTCTCCGCCAGAGTGTCCATCCGTATGGATGCCGGGATGTAGTAAGCCCGGGGCGGCATGGTGTTTTCATGCAGGATTTTTACGTTTTCGTAGTGTTTTGGTACAATCATAAATTGCAGCTCCTCCTGTTCCAATTAATTTCTCCGTTCTTCTTATCTTAATCCTTATTATAGTGATCCGCATACAAAACGTCCATAGACTGCATTAGACAAAACATGCACAAAATGATACAATTATTACAAGCATCTCTGTTCATCACAGGAAGCGCCAAACGGATATGAGCCTGCGGCTCTAAATTATAAAAAGGAGGCTGACTGCAGTATGTATATTAATTCCGCATATTTAAATAATTCATTGGTGGATTTCCAGGATAAGAGCAGGCCCCTTGTAGTGGGAAGCTGCGGAACGTATCATTTATATACCAGGCCGAAGCTTCCTACCTATCGCCCCAAGGGACGGCTGGATTTTCAGCTACTGTACATTGCTTCGGGTATTGCGCATTTTTATTTTGATAATGAGGAAAAAGACACGATTGTACCGGCCGGACATATGGTGCTCTACAGACCTAAGGAGCCCCAGCGGTATGTGTATTACGGAAATGAACAGACGGAAGTGTACTGGGTACACTTCACCGGAAGCAGTGTAAAAAAGATTCTTGCGGGCTATGGCATCACAAATAATATGCGTGTGCTTCCCACCGGAACCTCTCTGGACTATGCCCGGATTTTCAAACAGATGATTTATGAGCTGCAGCGGTGCCAGACTCACTACCCGGAGATTTTAACCCTGCTGCTCAGGCAGCTTTTTATTCTGATTCACCGGCAGCTTACCAGAGACCATACACGGAAAAACGATTATCTGGAAGAAGAAATGGCTCTTGCCATGCAGTTTTTTAATGACAATTATAATACAGAAGTGAATATTGAGGAGTACGCTTCCGCCAGGGGCATGAGTGTGAGCTGGTTTATCCGCAGCTTTAAGCAGTATACGCACACCACGCCCATGCAGTATCTTGTATCGAGACGCATTACCAATGCACAGATGCTGCTGGAGACGACAAATTATAATATTACAGAAATCGGACAGATTGTGGGATATGACAACCCCCTGTATTTCAGCCGGATCTTCCGCAAACAGAAGGGTATGTCGCCTTCGGATTACCGGAAGCTCGGACAGGCAGCAGAAAAGTAATTTTTCACCCATATCACTGCTTTATGCCCGTGCCGTAAACACTTGTCTTCTTCCGGACAAATAACTTCCGGGGGTCTTTGCCATATTCGATATCTGCTCCAGGAAAAGGCTGATCTGCAGACTTTTGTTATCCTGAAGCTTTGCCTGAACAGATGCGAGAAAACTCTCCTTGCTTGAGGTATCGGCTCCGGCAAAGGTCTGATTGAGCTCTGCCTTCTGAAGCTTCTCGTACTGCTCCTCCTGTTTCTTTTTATAATTCTTTTTGTTGTTGTTGATGAGAAGCAGATTTTTGATGGCCCATCGAACGGAAAAAAAGGCCGCCTCCACGTCTTGGGAGTTTTCTTTCAGCTTCTGATAAGTCTCATAGTCCTTAGGCGCTTTCATTTTCATGGCATAGAGAAATTCCTCCGAATGATTCTCATGCACATAGCCGTCCCCGTCTATCTGTATGACATTCTTTACCTGGTATTCCATCTCGCAGGCGCTCACACGTGTCCCCTTTGTGCCAATCCTGGCAATGGTTCGCATGGCTTCCATAAAGGAGGATTTCGTCCTGTCGTCCATAAATTGATCCGCCAGATACTGTGCCTTTTCCACCCCCAGGCCGATTTTGGCCAGACGATCCGCTTCCTCCAGGCCGTGGACGTTATGGGGGAGAAAATCATCCCGGATAATCCGGTAGACATCGTCCTTTAATTCCTGGCTTTTTTCCTTCAGTGCATCGGTGACTGCATTGTCGATCCGGGCATAACCCGTATAGAACGGTCTCACCGGTCCTGTTTCAATCACCACAGGGCGGCGTTCCACGGGCGCGCCGGGAGCGGTATCCGCAGGAAGCGACAGGGGCTCTTCGTTCATGGGCTTCCGGGACTGGAATTGTTCTCTTATCTTTGCATCCTGTTCCGGGGAAATCTGCTCCCTCCAGGGACGGATTGGCTGGGACGGTGCGGAATGAAAGCAGGTACAGTTTATCATAGAGGATGCCTCCTTTTGTTGAAAACAGCTTTTGAAGGTAAGTTTTTGCAGGTATTTATCCGTATATTAGATTTATCGGCCGGCCGGGGAGACATCATAATCTATTTAAAAACAATATTTAAAAAGCGAAGAGGCTTTACACTCTCCGCCTCCCGTCCATCACTTTACAATAAACAACCGCAGCCGCTGTGCTCACCATAGTCGCTGCAATTGCCGGTCCGACGATCGCTGCCGGATTTACGCTGCCATACTGGCTCCGGTAGGCGATGATATTCACCGGGATCAGCTGCAGGGACGAGATATTGATAATGAGAAAGGTACACATCTCATTGCTCGCCGTTCCTTTCGGTACAGGCGGACGGATACCTCTGCCGCCCGTATGCGCCGCTCCATTTTTTCTCCGTTCCTCCTCCAGTTCCTCCAGCGCCTCCATGGCTTTGAGCCCTGCCGGTGTTGCCGCCCAGCCCAGCCCGAAGATGTTGGCAATAATATTGGTGGTTATGTACTCTCTTGCTTTGTGTCCTTTGGGAATCCCGGGAAACATAAAGCTGATAAAAGGCTGCAGCTTTCCTGCTGCCTGGCGGATCATTCCGCTCTTCCGGGCAATCTCCATAAGACCTACCCACAGAGACATCACGCCGGTCATAGTGATGCACAGGCTCACCGCATCCTTGGCAGAATCAAGGGCCGCTGTTGTCAACTCCGGAAGCCTTCCCTGAAATGCTCCGTATACAATTCCTATGAGCAGCATCACTCCCCATAAATAATTTAACATTTTACACCGTTTTTTCTCCTTTTACGATCAATATATTCTCTTGTGTCCCGTCCCATGTTTTAAAGGAATATTTTTCTTAATTTTCCACATTTTTTGCACTTTTCAGCAAATTTTTCCACCTAATTTATTTTTAACTTTTGCGCAATATTTGTAAAAATTCCTATTGGAATCTTGCGGACTTTTTGTTATACTAACAAACAAGAACGTGCTACTATCGCAGAAGGAGGAGACACAATGAAAAATACCGGAGTAGTTAGAAGGCTAGACGAACTGGGACGTATCACGCTTCCAATGGAATTGAGAAAAGTGTTTAACATTGAAGAACGTGATTCTCTCGAAATTTATGTTGAAGATGACAAAATCATTTTAAAAAAGTATGCACCAACGGATATTTTCACAGGAGAACGGGAGGATCTGATCGAATACCGCGGTAAGATGGTATCCAGAAAAACTATCGAGGAGCTTGCAAAGCTTGCTGAACTGATTTAAATATCCGTAGTCTGAAAAACAATTTTATTGAGCTGCTGATTTTTTACATAAGTACAGACCGGGCCCACAGCTGTGGAGCCCGGTTTTTCCGGCCATAACCAAGTCTCTATTCCCTCTCCAGCAGCTCCTGGTAAATATCCCTGCGGGATACCCCCCGATCCCTGGCTGCCAGCCGCATGGCCTCCTTATGCGTATATCCCTGTTCCTCATAAAGCTTCATATGTTCCTCAAGGCCCAGCTCCTGCCAGGCCTTCTTCTGCTCCTCCCGTATCTCCTCCGCCTTCCTTCCCTCAATAACCAGCACGCATTCTCCCCTGGGCTCTTCTCCCTCATAATATTGAACTGCCTGCTGAAAATCTGTCCGGAACGCCGTTTCATACTTCTTCGTAAGTTCCCGGCAGACGGTCAAGCGCCGGTTGCCCAGGAGTTCATAAAGCTCCTTTAATGTCTTTCTAAGCCGGTGCGGCGCCTCATAGATAATAATGGTTCTCGTTTCTCCCTGCAGCTCCTTCAGCACAGCCTGCCGCTCCTTTTTGTCTGCGGGAAGAAAAGCCTCAAATGCAAAGCGTCTGGTACTTAAAGCTGAGAGTGTCAGCGCCGTAATACAGGCAGAAGCTCCCGGAAGGGAAGTTACTTCAATTCCCTCCTCCACGCACATTTTCACCAGCTCTTCCCCGGGATCGGAGATTCCCGGCGTTCCGGCATCCGTGATCAGGGCAATGTTCTTTCCCTGCCGAAGCTTTGCAATCAGCTCTCTTCCTTTTTCATGCTTATTGTATTCATGGTAGCTGGTCATAGGCGTATGAATCTCAAAATGATTCAGAAGCTTTATACTGTTTCTTGTATCCTCCGCCGCAATCAAGTCCGCTTCCTTTAAAGTCCGAAGCACCCGGAGGGTAATATCTTCCAGATTTCCAATGGGTGTGGCGCATAAATATAATTTTCCCTGCATCCTTTAATCCTCACTCAAAAGCCCTTCCTCCGTGTAAGAGCACTTTGCATTCCACAGCAGCCATTCCTCACAGCCGCTGTCATAGACTGCCTGTATCTGCTCCCGGATCTGCTCTCCTCCATAGCTCTGGTGGTGAGAAATCCAGACAGCCGTAAAATCCTGGAGCCATGGCCGTACAGCCGCCCTGTGCTCTCCCTCCGGAATCCTGTTAAGAACCTCCTCCGAGGCCCTGAGCGCCGCCGCAACCGTCTCATACGGCATTAGATCCGGGTGTTCGATGCCATACACTCCGTCGCGGTAGTGAGAAGGATAGACCATGGGACAGATATAGTCGAGATGCCTTGCCATGGCCCCGTAATCCTGCCCCACAAGGGCCGCATCATTCTCATTGTCAATCACGGTTCCAAATACATCCGCCGATACCTGTACTCCGAGAGGAGAAAGCTTTTCATAGGCGTATGCCGTAAATTCGGTAATAATATCCGTTTTGGATTTTCCCCGGGCCTCTGCTCCATAATCCGCTTCCCCGTCGGTAATCTCTGTAGGAAAACGGATATAGTCAAACTGAATCTCGTCAAAACCTGCCCGGGCGGCCTCCCTTCCCAGATCTACGAGATATTCCCATACCTCTCTTTTGTAAGGATTCACCCAGGCCAGACCGTTTTTATCCCGAAAGACTGTACCGTCCTTTCTGCGGATGCACAGCTCCGGATGCTTGTCGGCCAGCAGGGGATCTTTAAAGGCAACGATTCTGGCAATCAGATAAAGATCCTGTTCCTTCAGGCGATCTTTAAGCTCCGGCAGATCCCGTATATATGCCGTACCGGCACCCAGTTCTTCCACTGTGGGCTGGTTCATCTTATACGTAACAATGCCCTCGTCATTTTTAATGTCAATCACCATGGCGTTAAGCTCCGTATCTGCCGCAAGCTGCTCCCGATCCGCCATTCCCTCATGGCCCGCCATGGGGCCGGTGATATAGATGCCTTTCACCTTCGGCAGATCCTTCTGCGGCGTCTCCGGCTCCGGAGCCTCGTCCGGGGCTTCCGGCATTTTCTGTTCCGGCTGTTTTGGCATTTCAGGTTCTGCCTGTTCATCGCCTCCGGCTGCCTCTTCCGTTTTCTCCGCCTCCGGAACGGCCTGTTTTACGGCCGGCACCTCTGCTTCCGGCTGTCTCACTCGTCCGGCCATAAGCACTATCAGAAGCAGTGTTAAGGCCGGCACAAGAATTTCTGCTTTCTTCAATCCATTTCCTCCGCCCGGCAGGCAGGCACGCCTGCGCAGCCCCTGTTTCTTTCCCTAATTGCCGTATATACCATCAATATCCATAGATATCATAAATCTCGTCCGTATAAACCCCCTGTTCTTTATACACGATCAGAGGTTTTTCCACCGTAATGCGTGATTTTCCTCCGGACAAGGCTTCAATAAGCACCATATTGGGCTCCTTATCCACAAAAGGGTACACCAGGCGCATCCGTTTCGGCTCCAGCTTGCAGCTCACCAGAAGGGCCAGAATCTCCGCAAGCCGGAAAGGCCGGTGAACCAGATAGAAACGTCCTCCCGGCCGGAGCACCTTTGCCGTCTGCCTTACTACATCTTCCAGAGTACAGAGGATCTCATGCCGGGCAACGGCCTTTGGCTGCTCCGGATTTACCAGACCGTGGTTTCCCGTCATATAGGGGGGATTGCAGGTAACTACATCAAAAGAAGCAGCTCCAAAAAGAGCTGCCGCTTCTTTTATATCTCCGGTTACAATAGAAACCGATTCCTCCAGATGATTGTATGCCACGCTCCGCCTGGCCATGTCCGCGCTTTCCTCCTGAATCTCCAGTCCGGTAAAGTCCCGTCCTTCGGTTTTTCCCCGAAGCAGAATGGGGATGATCCCTGTCCCCGTTCCCAGATCCAGTGCCCGTTCCCCCGGCTTTACCCTTGCAAAACCGGACAACAGAACCGCATCCATGCCAAAACAGAATTTCCGGGGATTCTGGATGATCCGATATCCGTTTCTGTGCAGTTCGTCCAGACGCTCCCCCTCCCTAAGCTCAATTGTCATCTAATTTTGATTTTCCTTCCTGGCGCTCCAGTGCCTCCAGCTTTTTCAGCTCCTTATCGGCAATGTCGCCCTTTTCCTTTCTGCGTCTGGGACGGAATTTAAGTTCGTCCACCTTGTACTCGCGGATCTCCTTCTCATCTCCCTCCAGAGTTACAATCACCTTTACCTTCTGGCGGAGAACATTGACACTCTGCACCTCACCCCTCAGTCCGTCGGCGGCTGTCACATGGTCTCCCACATTCGGCAGCCGGCTGTTGAGCTCCTCATACGTTTCCTGCTCATGCTTTAAACAGCACATAAGCCTGCCGCAGACACCGGAAATCTTGGTGGGATTTAAGGAAAGGTTCTGCTCCTTGGCCATTTTGATAGAAACAGGTATAAATTCCGACAAGTGCGTATGGCAGCAGAGGCTTCTGCCGCAGATGCCGATTCCCCCTATAATCTTTGTCTCGTCCCGGACGCCGATCTGTCTCAGCTCAATCCGTGTCTTAAAGACGGCTGCCAGATCCTTGACCAGCTCCCGAAAGTCAATGCGGCCGTCCGCCGTAAAGTAAAACAATACCTTATTGTTGTCAAACGTGTACTCCGCCTGAATCAGCTTCATATCCAGCTTGTGCTTTCGGATCTTCTCCAGACAGATCTGAAAAGCTTCTTTTTCCTTCTGCCGGTTGGCTGCTTCCTTTGCGTCATCCTCTGCCGTAGCAATCCGAAGAACCGGCTTCAAAGGCTGAATAACCTTGTCTGCCTCAACCTCCTTGGTTCCCACTACAACATATCCATACTCTATCCCTCTGGCTGTCTCTACTATGACATGCTTTCCCTTGGGGATATTCAGCTTTCCGGGAGAAAAATAATAAACCTTCCCCGCATTCCGGAATCTGACTCCGATTACTTTTTCCATCTCAATTCTCCTTTATGGTCAGCAAGAGAAGCTCCATGGTCAGCTCAAAATTCACATTGGCCTTCAGACGCATCTTCGCCTTCTCTAACGCTTCTATAATCTGCTCCAGGCCTTCGTAGGATATCTTGGTTGCCTGGAGGCTGATATAATTGATTTCATCCGAAAATATAAGGCTGTCTACCTGCCTTGTAGCCTTAAAGAGCAGAACATCCCGATACCAGAGTTCCAGAAGATCCAGATAATCGTTAATATCTGCTTTGTAGTCCGACACCCTGCGGATTGCTTCGGTGATCTCCCAAAGCTCCATGTCATTCATATGACGCACCAGATGAATCGCATGATCCTTAAGCTCTCCAAAATGCTCGGACAGCGCCAGCATACGCGCCCTTCCCACGTTCCCTCTGGCAAATGCAGTACAGATATCTGCCTGGTAATCGGGAATCCGCAGCTGTTCCATCAGATAGCTTCTGATCTGGCTGTCCTTTACCGGGCGCAGCTTTAAGGTCACACACCGGGACAGTATGGTGGGAAGAAAACTTTCGGAATTCGTGGTCAGCAGAAGAATCACCCCATAAGAGGGAGGCTCTTCTATGGTCTTTAAGAGGGCATTCTGCGCCTGAACCGTCATTTTTTCGGCCTCATCTATAAGATATATCTTGTACGGGCTGCTGTACGGGCGAATCTGAATGTCGCCGCAGAGCTGTTCCCGGATATCTTCTACTCCGATGGAACCGGGCTTTTCATGGCGGATACAGATAATGTCCGGCTGATTGCCGCTGACTGCCTGCTTACAGGAACGGCAGGCACCGCAGGGCGCATCACCGCCTTTTTCACACTGTAAAGTCTGGGCAAAAGTCTGGGCGAGAAGATTCTTTCCTGACCCCTCTTCACCGTCAAAAATGTAAGCATGGGAGATCTTTTTCAGGCGGACTGCATTCTTAAGATGGCTGATGATTTCTTCATGGCCTATGATATCTTTAAAATCGGGCATGGGATCTCCCCTCCTACTATTTAAAATCGCTGCGCGATGGCACTAAAGGGTAAAGCTGGACTATACTAAGCTGTGCCTACGTGTAGTATACCACATTTCTTCTGCAAAAGACAAATTTTTTACATTTCCATTTGTTCCTGGAGGTAGACTGTGATTTCCTGTATGCATTCCTTTAGATCATTATTCGGAAATCTCCGTTCCAGCTTTGCTTCAAGGAGCTTTTCTTCTGCAAAATCCGCGCTGTCCGTGAGGAATCTCCGGCACATCTCCGCATACCGCGGCTGCTCCTGGCTTCTCTCCCTGTCAAGGGCTCTCTGAAGGCGTTCTCCGTCCTCTACTTCAATATAAACCGGAATTACTTTGTCCTCTCCGTAGTATCTGCGGACTGCCAGAAAAGAATCCAGAACCCCTACCATAGCATAGTTATGGTTTTTCAGATCGATATGCTTCCCGTCAACCGTAAAATATTTCCAAACCCCGTGGACAGTCTCATAAGCCCGCAGTTCTATAACCTTACCGGCCGCCTGCATCTGTGCCAGCTCTTCTTCATCCGTAAAATGGTACTCCACCCCCGGCGTCTCCTTTGCCCTCATGGGACGGGTGGTATAGGGAACGACCGGGCGGAGATTCAGCTCCCTGTTTTCCATAAGATTTTTATAAATGGTATCTTTTCCGGTTGAACTTTTTCCGAATATATAAAATATTTTTCCCATTCTTTCCTCCCCCTGTCCTTTGAGACTGTTTTCTCAATTATACTCTGTCATCCGGACTTCCTTTGGCATTCTGCACCGATTATGTTACTGTTCACACGTCACTGTTCCGCGAGGTGTTTCCGCACATTTTGTGCGGAGATCCCGACAGCACGGCTATTCTGCCGTCCCCGTCAAGTCCGTGCAGTTCCTGACCCATACGTATGCCCGCTTCTATTTTCCTGCAGATTCCCTCCGTAAGAATCTCCCCGGGAACCGCCAGCGGAATTCCCGGAGGATACAGATACAGGTATGCTGCACTGATGCGTCCCAGGCAATGCGTTCTCTCCAGCCATTCCTTTTTCTGCTCCAGCGCCCTGCCCAGAGTCATTGCCGAAGGCGCTTCCAAAGCTGCCTGCACTGCGCTCTCTTCTTCGTCCGGGTTTTGTATCTGCCCGCTTTCTTCTTTAAGGGAATTTTCTATCCGGTGAAGCGCATAATCTAACCTTTCAAAATCTTCCTCTCTGTCAGCCGCGCCGGAGATCCCGGTCACATACGAATCTGCCGCCATCTCCATCTGAATGTGGTACTTAAGCCTCAGGCATTTTAAAAGCTCATACCCGGAAATGCCCCCTTTCCGGGTGGAAATCACCAGCCTGGAGCAGTCAAAGTCCCATATCGCGGCTTTTCCTATACATTCCTTTCCCATCAGCCCTAACTTTTTCAGATCTCCGCAGTTTCTCCGGAAATGTTCCAGCCTCTCAACATAGGCTGCAAACAGCTCCTTCCCCTGCCTCTTAAGCTGCTCCATACAGTTATCAATGGAAGCCATCAGCACATAAGAAGGGCTGCTGGTCTGATACACGGAAAGATAATAGCGCAGTCTCTCTCTGTCTGCCAGCCTCCCCTGTATATGCAAAAGCGCTGTCTGTGTCAGCGCCGGTAATGTCTTATGTACGCTCTGAATCACAATGTCGGCACCCGCCGTTAGGGCATCCTCCGGAAAATAACCGGAAAATGGAAAATGAGCGCCATGGGCCTGGTCCACAATCAACGGCACTCCCTGCCTGTGGCAAATCTCTGCAATAGCCCTTACATCCAGGCAGATGCCTTCATAGGTCGGCGACGTCACAAATACCGCCCGGATCCCGCGATGCTCTGCCAGTGCGTTTTCCACATCCGACGGCAGAATTCCGCCGTTTATCCCCAGGCTTTTAAGAATCTGCGGATAAAGATACCAGACCTTCAGTCCTCTTAACCCCGCTCCATGGTACGCACTCCGGTGGCTGTTTCTTGCAAGCAGAAGTTCGCCTCCTGGATGGACACAGGCCGATATGGCACTCAGCACACCTGCCGTACTGCCGTTTACCAGGAAATGAGTCTCCTCCGCCTTATACAGTCCGGCCGCCCTCTCCTGGGTCTGTACCAGAATCCCCTGTTCCTTGGGATGATGCAGATCATCAAATCCGTCTATCTCTGTAATATCTATCCGGCAGGGACTTACCATATCTCCCATGTGCCGCTTATGACCCGGCATATGAAATCCGCAGTAATCCGCTTCCCCGTAATCTAAAAGCTTCTCATACAGCGGACCCTTGAATGTATTTTCATCTCTTGTCTCTGTCACATTGTCTCTCCATTCAGCAAAAATGCCGTTTCCGGAAACGGCTCCAGACTTCTCTTTAGAATTCCTTTTATGCAGGCTATCAGAATCCCGTAATTGGTTACCGGTATCCCTTTTTCAGCCGCCGTCTTAAGACGGTATTGCATCTCACGTTCCGTCAGCATACAGCCGCCGCAATGGACAATAAGACTGTACCGCTCAAGATCCCGGGGGAATTCATTTCCGGAGGCAAACTCAAACTCCGGCTTCTTTCCCGTATATTCTCTTATCCACCGGGGCAGCTTTACCGTCCCGATATCCTCACACTGGCGGTGATGGGTACACCCTTCGGCAATCAGTATCCGATCCCCGTCCTGCAGCTCCTCCAATGCCCGGACTCCCTGTACAAGCTGCAGAAGACTGCCCTTATACCGGGCAAATAAAATGGAAAAGGAGGTCAAAAGTATATCTTTTGGCGTTTCCTTATTCACTCTCTCAAATACCTGGCTGTCGGTAATCACAATTCCGGGCTTCTTTTTGAAAAGCTTAAGCGTCTCTTTAAACTCCGTGTCTTTTACTACAACGGAAACTGCTCCGGCCTCCAGAATGTCACGGATAGTCTGCTGCTGAGGCAGAATCAGCCGGCCTCTGGGCGCACTTTTGTCAATAGGTACCACCAGTACCACAGTGTCATGGGGAGCCAGCAAATCTCCGACCAGGCGCTTCCGGGGATCCCTTGTGGGAATCATTTTTGCCATCCGCTCCTTAAGCTCCCTAATTCCCTGCCCGGTCAGGGCGCTTACCCAGACTGCGTCCGGCTCCCCGGAAAGAACGGCATCCGGCCCGAGATCGCACTTGTTGTATACAGTCAAAAACGGCGTCTGCCGCTTTTTCAATTCTTCCGCCAGCTGCTGTTCCAGGCTGTCCGCTCCTTTTGCTCCGTCAATTACCAGAAGGGCCAGATCTGCTTTTTCCAGCACTTCCCGGCTTCTCGCCGCCCGAAGCTTCCCCAGCTCCCCCTGATCGTCAAGGCCCGGCGTATCCATAAGCAGGACCGGTCCCAGAGGCAGAAGTTCCATGGCCTTATACACGGGGTCCGTAGTTGTCCCCTTTTTTTCTGATACAAGAGCTGCGCGCTGTCCGGTAATCGCATTGATGAGACTGGATTTGCCTGCATTCTGTTTTCCGAAAATGCCGATGTGGATTCGTTCCGATGAAGGTGTCTGGTTTAAACTCATAGCGTTCTCCTGTCCGTTGTTCTCAACTTCTTTATCTTACTATAAAGTCCCGGGAATTACTACCCGGTATGGCAATATTGTTTTGGAGATTATTCTGCGAAGGCAACAGTTCAGACGGCAGCGGCGCAGGCCGATGGGTTTTTCCATATCTGTGTCTGGCCGGTTCACGTACACGCTGTCTGAACTGCTGCATCGTGTGATCAAAAAAGCAGGAGCTTTATCTGCTCCTGCTCTCTTATTCTTTTAGAAAATTCTTCTTACTGCAAGAATGGGCTTGTAGTTTGCCGGTGAAGTATATTTGATTCCGGTGGCTGCCGTACTTGCATGTACGATGGTATTGTTGCCGCAGTAAATGCCGACATGGCCGCTGTAACAGATGATATCGCCCGGCTGTGCATCTGCAAGGCTCACACCGTATCCCACACCGCGCATTGCGCTGGATGAATGGGGAAGTCCTACGCCGAAGTTCGCATATACGCTCATTACGAATCCGGAGCAGTCCGCGCCGTTTGTAAGGCTGGTTCCGCCATATACATAAGGATTGCCGACAAACTGGCTTGCAAAAGATGCTACTGCATTTCCGCTGCTGCTTCCGCCGCCGTTGCCCAAAGCCGAATTCTGGCTGCCGGACTTGGCTGCCGCTGCTGCCGCCTTACGCTTTCCTTCCTCTTTGGCTGCCTCTTCCTTGGCCAGTCTGGCCTCTTCCTCGGCCTTGGACTCTGCCTGGACGAAATCTGTCCGAAGGTCCACGAACTCTTTGGATACCCAGCCATCGCCTTCCTCTATGGATACCTGTACCCAATCGTCTGTCTCATCTGTTACCGTAAGCTCTTCCTCTTCTCCGATAAGACCTAAGATACTGGACTCCGTACTGGCTTCACTTCTTACACGAAGGGTTTCCGTCGTAACGGTGGCAACTCTTTTTCCCACTTCCGCCGCCAAAGCTTCCGCTTCGTCGCCTGTAACTACATAATCACTCTTTACATATCCGGTTACGCTTCCGGAAGTAATCTTGAACCAGCCGTCCACATCCTCCTCTATGGTTCCTGCCGACTCGTCATAAAGCTTTCCAAGAATCTCGCCTTCCTCACTGGGCAGGCTTCTTACATTTACATAATCATTTACCTGTGCAATACAGATACCGTCAAATTCGGAAGGTGTCAATTCTTCTATCACCTTTTCATCTACGGCAGGGTCTGCTGTATGTGCTTCTGTCATTACGGATGCAATTCCTTCTTCTCCGAAAGCGGAAAGATTGCTGGCTTCCGCCCTCAGTCCTCCAAAGCTGAAACAAAGCGCACCGGTCAGACATAGGGTTGTCAATTTATATACTCTCATTTTTTAGCTATCCTCCGTAAGCTTCTCAACTCAATTATTACAAATTTGTTAAGACTTATGAAAGAATTATAACAGCATGAATACTTGTTGTCAACCGTTTCTACAATTTTCTAGATTTTTTATATTTAATAATTTGTAACAGTTCAAACGGCAGCAAGACAGCCCTTTTCCATAAACTGCTAATGGTTCTCTATTGACTTTTCCAGTTTTTTTGCTAAAATATAAAAAACAATAATTGTTATCGTTATTAAAACGATATGTGAATTTATGCACGAAAAAACTGTGCGGATCAATGAAACACCCTTCGGGTATACCTTTATGCACAAAAAACCCGTGCGAATTAATGAAAGGAGGTTTTTATGACAGTCTTGAAGCACAGCCGTCAGCGGGAATGTATTAAAAATTTTCTTCTTTCCAGATACGATCACCCCACAGCGGATACTATCTATATAAATGTAAGAAAAGAATTTCCCAACATCAGCCTTGGAACCGTCTACCGCAATCTTGCTCTTCTGACAGACTTAGGAGAAGTTATCAAGATCACTACCGACGGCGCTGACCGTTTTGATGCTCATGTGGAACCGCATTCACATTTTGTCTGCAGAAAGTGCCATAGCCTTCTGGATATTCATATGAAAAATGAAGATTTCATCAACACCGAAGCACAGAAGGAATTTTCCGGCCGGATTGAGGGGCATACGGTACAGTATTACGGCATCTGCGGCAATTGTCTGGATAAGTAAAAATTTTACTTTAAAAATTTTAAAAATATCGCTTGACGCTTGTTCTGATTTGTGATATCTTAATAACAGTAATCATTACTATTTTAGAGCACAAAACATTTGTATAAGAAAAGGAGAATAAAACCATGAAGAAATTTGTATGTCAGGTATGCGGCTATGTTCACGAAGGAGATTCTGCTCCCGAAAAATGTCCCCAGTGCGGTGTTGGACCGGAAAAGTTTACTGAGCAGGCAGAGGGCCTTTCCTGGGCTGCCGAGCACGCAGTAGGCGTAGCTAAGGGTGTCAGCGAGGATATTCTTGAGGACTTAAGAGCTAACTTCAACGGCGAGTGCTCCGAGGTTGGTATGTATCTTGCTATGGCGAGAGTTGCTCACAGAGAGGGCTATCCGGAGATCGGACTTTACTGGGAGAAGGCAGCTTACGAAGAGGCAGAGCATGCTGCTAAGTTTGCAGAGCTTCTGGGCGAGGTTGTTACCGACAGCACCAAGAAGAACCTGGAGATGAGAGTTGCCGCTGAGAACGGCGCTACTGCCGGCAAGTTTGATCTGGCAAAGCGTGCTAAGGCTGCTAACCTTGATGCAATTCATGACACCGTTCATGAGATGGCCCGTGACGAGGCAAGACACGGCAAGGCATTCGAGGGACTTCTGAAGAGATACTTCGGCTAATCAGAAATGCCGCAAGGGTCAATGTTTTGAGGATTTAGGGGTATGTTGGAGCAATCCTGCATACCCTTATTTTTCTTAGGTATTGCAATAGGCAAACCGGAAGTTATCTCTTTGAGAAAGCTTTTTCAATCATCTCTGCTTTTTCTTTTCGCTGCATCAGCTTGTAGTATTCGCACCACAGAAGCGGAGATTGCAGCGGAATCTTTTCACCATCCAAAGGCATCCATTCAATGATCTGTTCTTCTTTCAGTGAACAGTCAAAAAGTTTGCCATCTTTCAAAATAGAAAATCCGGCCATGACATCAACATCAATATAATCTATAATGAACTCCATGAATGTTTTTGTCTGATACATGGAATCGGGATTCGGCGGCTTGATTTCTCCCATTTCAGATAAAATTCTTCTGACGCATTCAACGTCAGAATCTGCAATCATCAAATCAATATCATTGAAATCTGATGCAATACCCTTGAAATAGAGCAGCATTGACGCACCCAAAGCCCAGACAATATTAGATTCATTGAATTGATGCGCAATTTTCTTCAGCAGCTCAATCTTTTCATATGTTCCTGCCATAATGAACCTCCAAAAAATCCGGTTTGTTAATCGGAAGATGCCGCCAAATCAGACCAAAATTTTTTTATAAAGCTCTAAGTCATTGTCTTTAAAGACATTAAAAATGATCCGTTCCATACAATCGCCATGCTTTTCCAGGAAAGCCGTTACCGTTTTCCATGCGATTTCCGCCGCCTTATCATTTGGAAAATGAAATTCCCCCGTTGAAATACAACAGAACGCAACAGATCTGATATCATGTTCCAGGCAGCATTGCAGGACATTTTCATAACAATTTTGCAAATCCCGGCAGAGCATATCATTCAGCCGGCCGTATACAATCGGCCCCACTGTGTGAATCACATAATTGCAGGGAAGATTATAGGCTTTTGTTAAAGTAGCCGTGCCTGTCGGCTCTTCGTAGTTCCTGCCATATTTCTGCCGCCTCCGGCTCATAATACGGCTGCATTCTTCTCTAAGCTGCATTCCCGCCGCACTGTGAATGGCATTGTCAATGCACCTGTGGCAGGGTACAAAGCAGCCCAGCAGCTGTGAATTAGCGGCATTTACAATGGCACCGGCCTCAAGTCTCGTTATATCTCCCTGCCAAAGTGATATTTTCCTCCCATAAGGAGACTTACTGTTAAATGCTTCCTTTATTGTCGGAATATCCGCCAGTTTTACGATTCCCTTTGCTTCCCGCTCATCCTGCAGATATTCGTCCTGTAAATCCGTCAATTCATCGGGAAGCTCTCTCGGCATACGGATATTCATAAGAGAACGGATTGCATTTTTCTTTTCCTCTAAACTGTATTCCCCGGTTTCAAGTTCTTTGTATTCCACCGAGTCTGCTTTTAATTTTTCCAGAAGAACCTCTGTCTTTTCTGCTCTATTCATTGCTGCCACCATACTTTCCTCATATAATGTCCCGGTCATTCCTTCAGCTCTACGGTTTCACTTTCCTGAAAAAGCATAATGCCATCTCCTTTACCTATTCGCCGGGCTTATTATATCAAATCGGGTCAATCGGGTCAATGCGCATGACACGATTGTGACCTAATCCTGATTTGACCTGATATTTTCATTATGCTCGCAAATGAGGGCGAGTATTAACATCAAAAGCCGTCCTCTCTGAAAACCAGCCAGTAAGCACATAAATCTGCTGTCTTATAATTGTTTCAGTATCTCTCCAATGTCTGCATTGATACAGACGGAGCGCTTTGCAATTTTCTCGGGTACATAGGCTTCCCCATAATTGATACAGACATAAACTGCCTTCGGATTCGCTGCCGTCATCTGCCAGAACGGATATTTTATAATCCCGGGTGTATTAAACCCGACACCGAGTTCCAGCAGAACGGCCTTTTTCTGCTCCGTTTTTTTCAGAAAATTGTTATATCGTCCTGCTGCCTCATGCCAGTTTTCATCTTCCACAAAATACTGATCACAGCGAAGGTGCATTGTCATATTGCCGCCGCATACGGGACATTTCGGCACCATATAAGAAGGCACCAGACAGTCATGCCTCGCCCGATCCATCCGGCGGAATAAATCCTCTGCATCATAAATCTTCGGATGACACCCCTTTTCACATTGAATATTACCGTAATCTCCCTGTGTTGCAAAAATACGCTCCGTCCGAAACCCGGCTTTTTGAAACTGGTGATCAACATTCGTTGTTAAAACAAAATACTCTTTTTCTTTTACAATTTCATAAAGCCGATGATATAAAGGCAGTGCAGGCGGAAGGAAACGGTTTATCATGCTGTGTTTTGACCAGTAACCCCATTTTGCCTCCTGTGTGGGAAACGGATAAAAACCCGCCGCATACATATCCGTCATATACGCAGTACCATATTTTTCTATAAACTCACCAAAGTTACGGGTAAACCGTTCCCCGCTATAAGTAAGTCCGGCAGCAGCAGACATTCCTGCCCCTGCACCAATCAGTATGATATCAGCCGCCTTTATCAGCGCGGACACATGTTCCATCTGCTCCGCATATGGAATATTTTGAAAAATGTAATCTCCGGCAGGCACACCGTTTAAAATCCGCGAACCATTAATTCTCTTTTTCTGACTCTGCTTCATAATCCATCAACCCCTTTTCGCACTGCACCGCGCCGCTTCTTCCTGGTATTTAACCGTTCACCAGATGTAATTATAATCATTACAGCTCATAACTATACAATAGCACCTTTTTGTTGTAATGTCAACAATTACAACTATTAATAAAGAAAATTTTACGCACATGCCGGATATTCGTTTCGTTCTTACACTTGCCTAAAATATTCCTAACCACATTACCAGCTCCATTCCCAATATGCATAAAATCATTCCCAAGTGTTGACATTTCTATTTCCATGGTATAATATATCAGTATCTACACATAGTATTTAAAACTACATGTTGAAATATAGTTATTCAAAAAAGGAGATGTCCATATGAAGTTTGAATTTCAAATCAAAGATCCCGGCAGCGCCATCACTCATTTTATCGGCATGCTCATGGCCGCATTTGCCGCAACCCCCTTACTGATCCGTGCTGCCAGGCAGCCGGATACCATCCATCTAATCTCACTGGCCATTTTTATCGGAAGCATGATCCTGCTTTACGGAGCCAGTACCACCTACCACACCCTGAACCTTTCCGAGCGTTCCAACCGAATTCTCCGAAAGATCGATCACATGATGATATTCATCCTCATCGCAGGTTCCTACACCCCCGTATGTCTGATCGTACTGGGCGGCAGAACCGGCTACAGCCTGTGCGCGCTCGTATGGGGCATCGCACTGGCCGGAATCCTGATAAAAGCATTCTGGATCACCTGCCCGAAATGGTTCTCATCCACACTATACATTGCCATGGGCTGGGTCTGCGTGCTGGCCTTCACCCAGATCCTCAACTCCCTCTCTCCTGCCGCTTTCGGATGGCTTCTGGCCGGCGGAATCATCTACACCATAGGCGGCATCATCTACGCACTGAAGCTTCCCCTCTTCAATGCACGCCACAAGTACTTCGGTTCCCACGAGATCTTCCACCTCTTCGTCATGGGCGGAAGCATCTGCCACTTCATTATGATGTACGTATTCGTAGCCCCCATGCCAATCTAATTCAGCGTCCTAAACCAAACAGCATTCGACGTAATTGCTTCTGTTATTTATCAAATGCTATACCAGCACATCATAACCAATTGCCAAAAACAATAAAACCCCTTATAATAAAAGAACCTTCCCAATTTTAAACAGGAAGGTTCTTTCACAAAATAACCCTCACACCCCCAAAACCAGGTCCGGCCGTGAAAGAAGCCGGCATGCTTTTCCGATATCAAGTGTCCAGCTGTTCGCGTACATCCTGTCTGATATGGACGAACATTGTCCAAGATATCTTCTGATTTGCAGATACATTCATAGAGCAATGTTCGTACAGAGCAGACAGGGTGTACGAGAACCGTCCGAACCGTTGTGATAAGGAGGGACCCACAAAGTGGGAGGATTCCTTATTGCTGGATATGGAAAAGCATGCCGGCTTCTTTCACGGCCGGACCGTCCCCCCAGGAAGCAAAATTCTCCCATGAAAGCATACACCTACATCCTAAAATGCTCCGACAACACCCTCTACACCGGCTGGACCACAGATCTCCCCAAACGCCTGAAATCCCACAACCAGGGCAAAGGCGCCAAATACACCCGTTCCCGCCTCCCGGTAACCCTTATCTATTACGAAACCTTCGAAACCAAACAAGAAGCCATGTCCCGGGAAGCCGCCATCAAAAAACTAAGCCGCCCCCAAAAGGAACGGCTTATCAGTTCAAAAAACCACGACTATCAAAACACTACTGCAGCAAAGTCATAGGATCAACACTCTCCCCATCCTTACGCACTGCAAAATACACATTGCACCCCTCCTGGGCATAATACTTCGTAGGCTCACTCACATACCCGATAGTCTCACCGGCCTTCAGGTAATCCCCTTCCTTCACCGTAAGCTCCTTAAGCTGCCCGTAAACAAGCTCATATCCATCGCCAATATCCATAGTAACCGTAGTCCCTGTCTCGTCCAAAGTCTCAATGGATGTAACCTTTCCCTGCGCAGCACACATTACAGAGGCATCCAGACTTCCCTGTATAATCACCGCCGGATTATATTTATACTGATTCAGAGTAGAAAAATAAACAGACTTGTCCATGCTGTAATCCAGAATAACATTTCCCGCAACAGGCCAGAAAAGCTTGTCTGTCTCTGCGGAAAAAGAAAGAGTCGGCTCCTCTGCCATAGCATCCGACGACGCCTCTTCCATCTCATCTATCACAACATTTTCGGCAATCTCTGCACTCTCCGACTGAAATTCGCTTTCTAACTCCGCCTCATTAATCACTTTTGTATCTACAGCCTTATCTGTCTTGTCCGTTTCCGTATCACGCTTTGCCGAGGCGGACGCCGCCTCCTGCCGCTGCTCTTCTTCTCTTTCTTCTTCCTGCTCCTGAACCTTTTGTGCCTCCGCCTGTTTTGCCTTTTCCTCTTCCTGTTTTTTCTGCTCGGCCTGCGCTACCTTCTGCTCAATCTCATTCTGCTTCTGCTCGCTTTTCCCCACCGTATACATACCAATCATAGCAACAACGGCAAGGAGGCAGAGACTGAAAGCAGCTGTAACGGATCGGCCTCCCATAAATGTACCTTTTTTCTTTCTTTTTACTGTCATAAGCTTCACCTCTATACTAGATTTCACACGTTTCTCTGTGCTGCTAACCATAGGATAGCCACTTTAGGAGAAGCTTATACATTCCACATTTTTATAAAAATAGAGTAATATTTCCAGATAGGGCCGTCCATCCTGTGCCTGCCGATTGGCCTGGAATATACTTAAACCAAGACCGTGTCCAAGCCCCTTTGTGACCACGCGAACTCCTTCCTCTGTCTGCTCCAGTGTAAAATTACTGGAATTCAGGGAGAAACGGCTGCGAAATTCTTCTCCGGCCAGATACTCTTCTCCCATGCGGATCTCTGTCACATATCCCGCATCATCCCGCTCCGTAATCTCCGGAAGCTCCGAAAGCGTCAGAAACTGAATATTCAGATAATCCGCCGACTCGACATCCCCCGGACAGTCCACGGATTCCAGATAAGAATATCCCACCCCCAGAACCCCGCCGCTGCGGGTTCTTCCGGCGCTCACCGCATGATAGGGAAGTTCCACCGGCATATTGTCAATGGTCAATATCTGCCCTTCCGTTGCCTGTACTGCCTGCCAGATCTTTTCCTGATATGCCTCCCACTGTTCATAGCCCCAGAGCCGCTCAAGCTCCTCCGGCGAAGCATAGGAAAATCCCATAGCCTTCAAATCGCTCTGCCTGACAGCTTCTGCCGCCTCTTGAATACTGTCTGTTCCATAAAATTCTATACTTTTCTTCAGAAGGTTCGTCCGTATAATCACAGCCTGGGCCTTGAGTGCTTCTATATGGCAGGAAACGGGTATCTGTCCCGGCAGAATTCCTGCCACATAGTCTTCAAGGCCCGGTACTTCGGCTGCTTTTCCCTCTCTTCTCATATTTCCTGTGCGAAAAACCACAGCTACATAAGGAAGCAGTATTAAAATAATAAATATGGATATTCCTGTCTTTATTTTTTCTCTCATTTTACATCTTATGAACAGGCCGAAAAAATAAACACTTTTATTTTACCCATCGCATATTTTGTTGTATATACTGTCACCCCCAAAATAAACCGTTTTTAAATTGTATTAATTCCTTACATCATTAAACCTGGTAAAACAGATGTCAGCTGGGGTATATATGTCACGCAGAGCAGTATAACAATCTCGCCAAGTACATACGGCAGTATCGCCCTGCCTCCTTTCGCCAGAGATACTTTCCCAATTTTACAGCCTATAAAAAGGCACAGCCCCAGCGGAGGCGTGGCATGCCCGATGACCAGATTTATACACATGATTATACCAAAATGAACCGGATCAACCCCATAGGCTGCCGCAAGGGGAGCTAAAATCGGTGCCAAGAGAATTAAGGAAGCGGATGCATCCATAAAGGTTCCTACCATCAACAAAAAAATGTTTATCAAAAGCAAAAAAAGTATTTTAGAGCTGACAAAGGTATGAAAAAATGTGCCTATTATCTCTGAAATGTGCAGCAGCGCCATGACCCAGCTGAGAATTTTTGAACATCCGACAATCATAAGGATCGATGCTGTCGTCTGACCGGAAGTCTTCAGCATGCCAATGACATCCCTCCAGGTGACTGTTTTCAGAAAAAATAAAGCTATAATCAGAGAATAAAGTACTGCAATTGCTCCCGCCTCTGTCGCTGTAAAAATGCCTCCAAGAATGCCTCCCATTAAAATAATGGGCATTCCAAGCGGAATCAGTGCGTCAATAATAATTTTTTTCGCTTCTTCCCTGGTATATTTTTTTGCAGAGCGCGGGAAATGATATTTTCTGTCACGTATCATAACCACACCCATCAGTCCTAAGCCGACCATTACGCCGGGAATCAAGGCCCCCATAAACATTTCCCCTATTGATACATTCATTGTACTGCCATACAGCACCATAATGATACTTGGCGGAATTATAGGGCCAATGCAGGATGAAGACGCAGTAACGGCAACCGCTTCTTCCCTTGTATAGCCATCCTCCACCATTGCCGGAATCAGAATGCCTCCGACACAGGAAGTGTCCGCCTGCGCCGAGCCCGTAATTCCGCCGAAAAACATGCTGGAAAGAATATTTACATGAGCCAGGCTTGCAGGAATACGGCCGATAATCAGCTTTGACAGCTTGATCAGCCTTGTTGTTATCCCTCCTTTATTCATCAATTCTCCGGCAAACACGAAAAACGGAACCGCAATAAGTGTATAGTAGTTAATTCCTGAATATAAGCATTGAGGTATCATCGTCATCGGATTCCCATCAACAAAAATCAGCCCGATCACCCCTGCTATCCCGATAGCCCAGCAAATCGGAACTGCTAAAAAAATCAAAAGAAACAGCAGCAGAATCAAAAATACAATTGTCATCTTACTCACCCCCATCCTGTTCAGATACGGAATTCATATGTTCCTCAACCGGTATAAAGCGACATTCATTATTTCTGATATCTTTGGCTATATTTAACAAGGTTTCTATGATATATAAAATACAGGACACGGGTATTAATCCATAAAAGAATACCATAGGCCATTTAAGCATCGTTGATTTTTGCGCGCCGACGGTGCCCAGAAAGCGAAATCCGGCCACGCAGAAATAAAACAATAAAACCAGAACCATGATATTTATCAGAAAGTACCCTGCTGTCTGGAGTTTTCGCGGCAGCTTACACATTAGTCCGTCAAGGCTGGTATTCAGCTTATCCCGTACACAGCCTGCAGTCCCAATCAGTCCGATAATCAGCATGCCGAATCCGATAAATTCATCGCTCCAGATAATTGCGGAATAAAAAACATATCTCATCAATATGTTTAAAATCGTCATAATCAGTATGGCAACAGTAGCAATAATCAGAACAGCATCCTCAAGCTGGTGGAGTATCCGAAATAATATAAAATTTTCTATTTTTTTCATAGTACCTCCTTAAAAGAAAGATTCTCCGCCAGCTATTCTTTCAAATCTCTGGCGGAGTAACAGCTTTACCTTCCTACAGCAGCCATCATTGCATCATACAATTCTTCCGCATCCGGCACCTCTTTAAAAAATTCATCGTATAAAGGTGCCGTAATATCTACAAATTTCTGATGGTTTTCTTCTGTAATTGTATTAACCTCGCACCCGGCTGCCTTTAAATTTTCAAGCGCTTCTGCTTCGTATTCTTCATATGCCTGCCACTGCCATACTTCCCATTCCGCCCCGGCCTCATCAATCGCTGCCTGCAGGTCTTCCGGCAAATTACTGTAAGCATTGTGGCTCATCATAATACACCCCGGCTGGCGGACCATCTCTGTTAAAGAAACGTATTTACACAAATCCTGGAATTGTGCGTCATACAGATAAACAGCCGAGTTATCTGCGCCGTCAACTGTTCCCTGCTGAATAGCAGAATATACTTCCGTCCATCCCATCGCCACGGGATTAAAGCCGCATAACTCAAATCCTTTTGCGATATAAACATCCTGGAGACATCTGATCGTGATTCCGCTGCAGTCGCCCGGTTCATTTATGGGCCGGATCTTATTTATAACAGAACGTGCCCCGGCATCCTCTACACCAAGAAGTTTCATGCCGATCTCCTGTAAATCATTGTCCAGTAATCCGCGAACCGCTTCATCCTGAAAGGCCGCCTGTGCTTCCTGATAATTTGAAAACATAAACGGAAGGCTGAATACGCTCCAGCGGTTATTCCAGCTTGAAATGTTAGTTGCTGCACACTGGCAGATATCAACTGTGCCTGTACGGAGTCCTTCCAGATTAGCAACTATATCGCCCAGCTGCCCTGCCGGATACAGCTCCACCTTGATACGTCCTTCTGACTTTTCCTCGATGAGCTCTGCCATTTTTACACACATATCCGAACCAAAGGTTCCTTCATTATGTGTATATGCGAAAGTCATAGTGTATTCCGGCGATGAAACCACCGATTCCGGCTGCTCCTCTTTTGATGCTCCTTCCGCTGTGGTTACATTTTCAGAAGGTATATCTGTATCTTCTTTTGTCCGGGTGCCGCACCCTGCTGCACATATCAGAATAAATACCAGCACTAAAAGCAATACATTATTTTTTTTCATACCTGACTCCTTTCTTAATCCCCTTGCATCTTAATCCAGAAATGCCCCAGCCATTCTTAACTGCTGCTGCAGCTCCTGTATATCCAGTTCCGTCGGAAGAATTCCTTTAAGAGCCGCCAAAGCCGCCGCCGTCCCTGCCGCCTGTCCAAGCCCCATACAGACCGGCATAATACGGGTTCCTCCCACAGCCTCCGGTGTGACAGAAATGCAGCGGCCCGTTACGATCAGTCCCTCAACATCTTTTGGCAGCATGCAGCGGTATGGCATATAAAACGGATGCCCCGGTACAATATCTTCAAATGAAGCATCCCTGCCGTCCGATGTATGGTTTCCCACCAGAGCACACGCACATGAAACTGTATCTTCAAAATGCTTATGTGTCAGAAGATCTTCCTGGGTAACTGTATAACGGCCTGTAATCTGTCTGCTTTCCCGTACCCCCAGTGTGGAACCCGTAGAAATTAAGTACATATTTTCACAGCCCGGAATATATTTTTTAAATACCTGAATGCATTCGGCAATACGGCGGCGGCTTAAATCCTCTGCCCCCGACAAGGCATCTGCATCCGTCCCGTCTATTTCTGTGGCACCGGATATATTCAGTATAAATTCACCGTCTCTTATTGTTTCATAAAACAATATAAACCAGTCCCGTAAATACTCTAATTCTTCCGGAAGTTTATAATTTCTGAGTTCTCTGTCAATGCGATAAGTATGAAATGGAGTGACAGGCCAATTTCTTGTAAAGCTTCCCATAAATTCCGGATTTTCTTTGTAGTATTTCAACAACACATCTTTATTTATTCCGCCCGTTTTCGCAAGAAGCGTAACCGGGTGGGTTTTCCGGGGATCTGCTGTAACCGTATCATTTCCGGAATAATATGCAATATCCGCATCGCCGGTGGCATCGATAACACATTTTGCATAGACCGCCTGATGTCCTGACTTATTTTCAATTAATAAGCCCCGGATACAGTTTCCATCCATAATCGCTCCGGATATCCACGTATAATATAATACATCCAGTCTCTGCTCTTCCCCTGCCATTTCAGACGCAGTCTGCTTTGCAATCTCTGCATCAAAGAAAACGAATGCTTCTTTTTCCATCTGCGCGTCAATTATTCCGCCCTGCTTCTCAATTCGCTGAAAAAACTCAAGCGGAATTCCCCGCACAACTATTTTCTCCATGTCATTGATTCCACAGGAGGCAGACATCATACCTGCCGTCAGCAATCCGCCCAGGCAGTCAAGCCTGTCAATAACGAGTGTTTTTGCTCCTGTTCTGGCTGCCGCAATAGCCGCGAACAATCCCGCCGTACCGCCGCCGGCTACAACAACATCATATTCCCCATACACTGGTACTCTTTTTTCTGCTTCATAATAATATTCCATTTTTACCCCCAAGCTGACTGTTACTCCATATCTGATAACAGTTTCTCAATCCTTTTCTTATTCTTATCATCAAGATCGCCCAGCGGTTTTCTGGGAGTGCCCGCATCCAGCCCCTGCGCACGCAGCGTATATTTGCAAATCTCCTGCCAATGGGGAACGCCGTTTACCTTTTCGTTAAAAAAGTAATCGATATATAACTGGATTTTCTGCTGTGCCTTAATTGTAGCCTGCACATCTCCCTTTTGGGCTGCATCTAAAATTGCCCGGCATTGCTTCGGCAATATAGCCGGAAAACCTGACAGCCATCCATCCGCACCCATTAAGAGGCCCTCAGCCGCACAATAGTCATGCCCATAAAAAACATTCAATTTTTCTCCCAGATAGAATTTCAATTTATGGATGCGGTCCGGATCTCCATGCGCCGCCTTAATATCTTGAATCGTTCCGTCCTCAACTAATTCGATAATTTCCGGTACAGTCATTTCATAGCCAGCGAACCACGGATTGTTATATATCATCAGACGAATATCTATAGCCTCGCGGATATCTTTAAAATGCTGTATAACTGCCGCTTTATAAGGCGATAAGTAATACGGCAGAATTACCATTACGCCGTCAGCGCCGCAATCCTGTGCATACCTGCTCATTCTGATGGTATTCAATGTGTCATAACGCCCGGTACCACAGATTAACGGCACCTCTTTTCCTAAAAAGGAGGCTACATGGCCGATAATCTCCCTTTGCTCTTCCATATTCATAGCTACATTCTCGCCTGTGCTTCCGCAGATCGATATGGACTGGGCACCATTATCAAGCAGCCATGTCAGATATTTTTCCATCCCCTTTCTGTTATAGCTCTGATCTGCATTCCAGATAGTCATGGATGCAGGACAAATGCCATACGGTTTCTTTGCACTCTCTTTTACTTTCATTTTTCTTCCCCTTTCTCTTTTTATTCGTAGAATAATTGCTATATTAAATTTAAAATTTTAAATAAAAATTTTAAATTTAATTCAGATAATAAACAATTTGAGCATGCATTTTATGTACCTGCCGAGCAAAATCCATGTCTCCACGAAAGCCCGGCTAATATAAAATGCAGCTATACTTCATGCTGTATACGCCTTACTCAAGTTCATCTTATCCAGAATTTTATCTCTTGCACCGTTAATATGCAGATCTATAATGGAACAGGCTCTCTGATAATCCTCCTGTTCTAATGCCTTAACCAGCTTTACATGATCATCGGAAGCCACCTGCTGCTGTGTCGGCGTATGTTCTGCCAGAAGATAATTCACAACCACGAACTGTCCCTGTATTTCTTCATACAATTTGCTCAAATACTGATTATGAGCCTGTGAAACCATAAAACGATGAAATTCCAGATCCGCTTTTCTCGTTTTTACAACTTCACACGCCGTATTTAAGGCTGCGCAGCTGTCAGCCAGTTTTTTCATGGCATTTAAATCGGCTTTTTGTTCCTGGCGTTCCATATCCAGTATCACTTGACGTTCCAGCAGTCCGCGGACTTCTAAAAGATCTTCAACCTGCTTTTTTGTATATGTAGGGACATAAAAATGTCCTGCCGGCAAAACCGATATCATGTCTAATGTAAGCATACGCTTGAGTGCCTGCACAACCGGGGTGCGGCTCACTCCGTAACGGCTTACAAATTCGTCGGGACTCAGTATCTGGCCGGGTTCCCATTTTCCGCAGATAATTTCTTCATACATTTTTTCGTAAATAACGATATCCAGATTTTTCTTTAATGACATATCTAACACCCTTTTCATTTTATGTTCTTATCTTACCTGTTTTTATTTTAAATTACAATCTTAATAATGCATAAAAAATTTTAAATTTTTTATGCATTATTTCCAAACTTATAACAGTACAAACTAAAAGGACTGAATCCGATAAAAGGGATTCAATCCTTATTAGTTATATAATCATCAATTTCTGTCTGGCTTTTTCAATCATTTACAGATTTACGGTAATCTTATCCAGATGCCAGATCTCATCCACATACTCCTTGATCGTCCGGTCAGAGGAAAACTTTCCGCAGGAAGCCGTATTCATAATGGCCTTCTTTGCCCAGCCCTTTTCATCCCTGTAAGCCTCTTCTACCTTCTTATGGGCATCCGCATAGGAACGGAAGTCCTTCAGAATAAAGTAAGTATCCGCACGATCGCTGCTCTTGGTATTCAGAAGAGAATCATATATATCCCTGAAGCGCTCCGGATCGTTGGGCGCATAGCTGCCGTTAATAAGCTGCATCAGCACCTGGCGGATATCCTGATCGCTGTTAAAGATATCCATGGGATTGTAACCGCCGTTCTGCTCGTAATTGATAACCTCGTCAGAGCTTAAGCCGAAGATGATGGCATTCTCCTCACCCATCTCTTCTACCATCTCCACGTTGGCGCCGTCCATCGTTCCGATGGTAATAGCGCCGTTCAGCATAAACTTCATATTACCCGTACCGGAAGCTTCCTTGCTGGCCGTGGAGATCTGCTCGGACACATCGGCAGCAGCAAAGATCAGTTCTGCATTGGATACGCGGTAGTCCTCAATAAACACAACCTTAAGCTTTCCGTTAATGGAAGCGTCATTGTTAATTACCTCCGCCACTGCATTAATCAGCTTAATGGTCAGCTTTGCGCGGTGATAGCCTGCCGCCGCCTTGGCACCGAAGATAAAAGTCCTTGGATAGAAAGGCATCTCCGGATGCTCCTTAATCTGGTTGTACAGATACATTACATGAAGAATATTCATCAGCTGGCGCTTATATTCATGGAGACGCTTCACCTGCACGTCAAAGATAGATCTGGGATCTACCTCTACCCCGTTGTGTTCCAGAATGTATTTTGCAAGGCGCACCTTATTCTGATACTTGATGTTCATAAACTCCTGCTGGGCCTTCTCGTCATCCGCATAAATCTTAAGCTTTCCGATCTGGGACAGATCCGTAATCCACTCGTCGCCGATATGCTCCGTTACCCAGGATGCCAGCAGCGGATTGCCGTGAAGCAGGAACCGGCGCTGCGTGATTCCGTTTGTCTTATTGTTGAACTTCTCCGGCATCATCTGGTAGAAGTCCTTGAGTTCCTGATTCTTGAGAATCTCTGTGTGCAGCCTTGCCACGCCGTTTACAGAATAGCCCGCGGCAATTGCCAGATGCGCCATTTTCACCTGCCCATCGTAGATAATGGCCATCTTACGCACCTTCTCATGGTCGCCCGGGTACTTTTTCTGGATCTCCAGGATAAACCGGCGGTTGATCTCCTCAATGATCTGGTATACACGGGGAAGCAGTCTGGAAAACAATTCAATGGGCCATTTTTCCAGAGCCTCGGACATAATCGTATGGTTTGTATAAGCACAGGTCTTAGTGGTGACCTCCCAGGCCTCATCCCAATCCAGATTTTCCTCATCAATGAGCACACGCATCAGCTCCGCCACAGCCACTGTGGGATGGGTATCATTAAGCTGGAAAGTTGCCTTCTCATAGAACTTGCGGATATCTTTGTGGGTATCCTTATATTTTGCAACAGCCCTCTGCACACTTGCGGAGATAAAGAAATACTGCTGTTTCAGGCGGAGCTCTTTGCCTGCCATATGGTTGTCATTGGGATAGAGAACCTCAACGATAAGCTTTGCCAGGTTTTCCTCCTCCACGGCCTTCTGATACTCTCCCTTGTCAAAGGAATCCAGATGGAAGGAATTCATGGGCTCTGCATCCCAGATACGCAGGGTATTAACCACATTATTGCCGTATCCTACGACCGGCAGGTCACAGGGAACCGCACGGACGCTCTGATATCCCTTCTGTACAAAATGGTTCCTGCCGTTTTTATCTGTTTCAACTTCTACATAACCACCGAATTTAATAATCTGGGCATACTCTGCGCGGCGCAGTTCAAAAGGATTGCCGTCTTTGAGCCACTCGTCGGGCACCTCGATCTGGTAGCCGTCCTTGATCTTCTGCTTAAACATCCCGTAATGATAACGGATTCCGCAGCCATAGGCAATATAGCCAAGCGTAGAAAGCGAATCCAGAAAACATGCAGCCAGTCTGCCTAAACCGCCGTTTCCAAGCGCAGCGTCCGGCTCCTGATCTTCAATCAGATTCAAATCACAGCCCAGTTCTTCCAGCGCCTCTTTTACTCCGTCATAAAAGGTCAGATTGATCAGATTGTTGCCCAGGGCGCGGCCCATCAGAAATTCCATGGACATGTAGTAGACGATTTTCGGATCCTTCTTTTTCATCTCTTCCTGGGTTGCAAGCCAGGCATCGATAACGGCATCCTTTGTGGCAAGCGCTACCGCATGGAAAATCTGCTGCTGTGTTGCCTCCTCCATACTTCTTCTGTAAAGCGTTTTCACATTGTAGACAACGCTTCTCTTAAAGAATTCCTTATCAAAGGCTCTCTTACTCATGGTAAATCCCTCCCGTTTCTTATTTTTCTTTTTCAACCCCAAGGGTCACATTCTCTCCGTTGATGTTCCAATCCTTTACATAACCCTTTGTTTCTCCAATCTTCACATCAAGGGCCAGCACTTCTGACTGAATGGCCTCTTTATGGGATGTAAGAAGCTCTGCAATCTTATCATTTCCCCGGCAATAAACTGTGATCTTATCCATAACCTCAAAGTCTGCCTCTTTACGCATGGTCTGAATCTTGCTGATGATCTCCCGGATGTAGCCTTCCTCGATCAGCTCCGGCGTCAGTCTGGTGTCAAGAACCACCGTAATCTCATTGTCTCCGTCGGATACATAGCCCTCGGTCTGCGCCATGTCGATCAGCAAATCTTCTTCTGATAATACCACAGAAACACCGTTTACGTCAAATGTGAGGCTTCCTTTTTCCTTCAGTTCATCCATGGCCGCATTGCCGTCCACCTCTGCCAGCCAGCTGCGGATGCCGTTCAGAGATTTGCCGTATCTGGGGCCTACGGTCTTAAGCTGGGGCTTGAAACTGTAAGTGGTAAAGGAGCGCACATCATCCGTAAAGGATACGGCCTTTACATTCAGTTCGTCCCGGATGATTTCCCTGTAATAGCTGTCAAGCTCATAGGGTGCTTTCACAAACATATCGGCAATCGGCTGGCGGTTCTTAATATTTGCTGCGTTTCTGCATGCCCGGCCCATCACCACAATGCGGAGAACCTCGTCCATGTTCTTCTCCAGCTCTTTATCAATCCATTCCGTCTTTACCTCCGGGAAGTCACAGAGATGGATGCTCTCCGGAGCACTCTTGTCAATGCTGCACACCAGATTCCGGTAAATGTCCTCGGTAATAAACGGTACCATAGGAGCCGCTGCCTTGCAGATGGTTACCAAAGCAGTGTAGAGGGTCATATAGGCGTTGATCTTATCCTGCTCCATCCCCTTTGCCCAGAAGCGTTCCCGGCTGCGGCGCACATACCAGTTGCTCATATCATCCACAAACTCCTGGAGAGCTCTGGCTGTCTCGGGAATCCGGTAGTTTTCCAGATTATCGTCCACCTGGCCCACAACGGTATTCAGCTTGGAAAGAAGCCATTTGTCCATGACACTTAAGGAATCATAATTCAGTTCATATGCGGAAGCATCAAAATCATCAATATTGGCATACAGCACAAAGAAAGCATAGGTATTCCAGAGCGTTCCCATAAATTTGCGCTGTCCCTCCATTACGGCTTTTCCGTGGAAACGGTTGGGCAGCCAGGGAGCGCTGTTCACATAAAAGTACCAGCGGATGGCATCTGCACCGTAAGTTGCCAGTGCATCGAAGGGATCCACGGCATTTCCTTTGGATTTGCTCATCTTCTGTCCGTTCTCGTCCTGCACATGGCCCAGTACAATAACATTTTCGTAAGGAGCCCTGTTGAAAATCAGCGTGGATTCGGCAAGCAGGGAGTAGAACCAGCCTCTTGTCTGGTCTACGGCCTCGGAAATAAACTGAGCTGGGAACTGCTGCTCAAACAAGTCTTTATTTTCAAAGGGATAGTGATGCTGTGCGAAGGGCATGGCTCCGGAATCAAACCAGCAGTCAATAACCTCCGGTACACGATGCATGTCTTTTCCGCATTCCGGGCATTTAATAGTAATCTCGTCAATGTAAGGACGGTGGAGCTCCACAGTGAGAGCCTTTTCATTGCCGCTCATTTCCATAAGCTCCTGACGGCTTCCGACGGCATGCTGATGGCCGCACTCACACTCCCATACATTTAAAGGCGTCCCCCAATAACGGTTCCGGCTGATGCCCCAGTCCTGGATATTCTCCAGCCAGTCACCGAACCGGCCCTTGCCGATACTTTCGGGAATCCAGTTGATGGTGTTATTGTTGCGGATTAAGTCTTCCTTAACCGCAGTCATTTTAATAAACCAGGATTCCCTTGCATAGTAGATAAGAGGCGTGTCACAGCGCCAGCAGAAAGGATAGTCATGCTCAAATTTCGGCGCCGAGAACAGCTTGCCTTCCTTATCAAGATCCTTTAAAATCTCCGGATCCGCTTTCTTGACAAACATTCCCGCATAAGGGGTCTCCTCTGTCATATCGCCTTTGCCATCCACAAACTGCACAAAGGGCAGATCGTACCTGCGGCCTACCTGGGCATCGTCCTCACCGAAAGCCGGTGCGATATGAACGATTCCCGTACCGTCTATCATGGTTACATAAGTGTCGCAGGTCACGTAATGGCCTTTTTTCTTCTGTTTTGCGGCTGCCTCTCCGGTACAGGCAAATAAGGGCTCGTATTCTTTGTATTCGAGATCCGTTCCTTTGAAGGTCTCCAGAATCTCGTAAGCTGCCTGTCCTTCTTCGGCCAGAGAGCCGAGCACCTTGTCAAGGAGCTCTTTTGCCATATAATAAGTGTAACCGTCCGCCGCCTTTACCTTTACATAGGTATCATTCGGATTCACGCAGAGCGCTACGTTCGAGGGCAGAGTCCAGGGGGTTGTGGTCCATGCCAGGAAGCAGGCATCCTCCCCCTTCACTTTAAAGCGTACAATGGCAGAACGTTCCTTCACTGCCTTATAGCCCTGTGCCACCTCGTGAGAGGATAAGGGCGTTCCGCAGCGCGGACAGTAAGGCACAATCTTAAATCCCTTGTACAAAAGGCCTTTTTTCCAGATCTCTTTTAAAGCCCACCATTCGGACTCGATGTAATCATCATGGTAGGTTACGTAAGGATCGTCCATATCGGCCCAGAAGCCTACGGTACCGGAAAAATCCTCCCACATGCCTTTGTATTTCCAGACGCTTTCCTTACATTTTGTGATAAAGGGGTCGAGGCCGTATTCCTCGATCTGTTCCTTTCCGTCAAGTCCTAAGAGTTTCTCCACCTCCAGCTCTACCGGAAGCCCATGGGTATCCCAGCCGGCTTTCCTTGGAACCATGTAGCCCTTCATGGTACGGTATCTTGGGATCATATCCTTGATAACACGGGTCAGTACATGGCCGATATGGGGCTTTCCGTTTGCCGTGGGCGGTCCGTCATAAAAGGTATAAGTTTCGCCGTTTTTGCGGTTTTCCATGCTCTTTTCAAAAATGTGGTTTTCCTTCCAGAAGTTTTCCACATTTTTTTCCCTCTCTACGAAATTAAGATTGGGTGATACTTTTTCATACATCGTAACGCCTCCTTATAAAATAAAGCCCCCATCCTGTAAAAGGACGGAAGCCCCGCTTCTGTTATACCACCTGTTACAACATGCTGTCACATGCGTTTCCTTTTAACGGAGGAAAACCGTCAGTGCCTAAGAAAATGACGGAGCCATCTTCTTTCAGCCTGCAGCTCGGAAGTGATCTTCGGAAAAATCCTACTTGCACCGGGCTTCCACCCTCCCCGGATCGCTTTGCCGTTCGGATAAATCTTACTCTCTTCGTCTTCGCTTTTACTTATCGTTCACTAGTATAACTTGCTTTTGCTTGGTTTGTCAATGTTTTCGGTCTAATTCCGTTTTCCTTTTTTATTATTACATTTTTTGTTACAGTTCGGGCGGCAGCTGCGAACTGTAACTTTTTTTCTTAACGAATTGTAAACTTTTTATAATAGACCTTGCGCCTGTAAAAAAAATAACATATACTTGTATTTTACAGGAGGCAAAATATGAAATTTTCACATAGATTTTTAGCTGCGGCTCTGGGCCTGGCTCTCTTTGGTTCTGCCTGTTTTCACCCCCTTAATGCAGATGCGGCCAAAAAGAAACGCGGACCTACGGCTGCAGAGATTGCCGCGGCAGAGCAGGCGGAACAGGAACGACAGGATGCCTATAACAAAGCCATTGATTCCAATCAGATAGAAAACTGGCCCCAGGGACCGCAGATTTATGCGGAGTCTGCCGTTATTATGGAGGCGGATACAGGTACAATCCTTTACAATAAGGATATGGATATGCGCAATTATCCCGCCAGCATTACCAAGATTATGACGGCGCTCATTACATTGGAGCACTGCTCTCTAGATGAAATTGTTACCTATTCCTACTATGCCACTCATTCCATTGAAGCCGGAAGCAGCAGTATCGGGCGGACAGAAGGGGAAGAGCTTACCGTTGAAGAATCTCTCTATGCACTTTTGCTCGAATCTGCCAATGAATGCGGCAATGCCCTGGCAGAGCATATAGCCGGCTCTGTAGAAGCTTTCGCAGATATGATGAATGAAAAAGCGGCGGAACTTGGATGTACGGGAACACATTTCGTAAATCCCCATGGACTTCACGACGAAAATCACTATACTACCGCCCATGATATGGCTTTGATTATGAAAGCCGCACTTGAGAATGAAAACTTTGTCCGCATCTCCGGAACGGGTAATTATGAACTGCGCGCTACCAATAAGAGTGATGATATCGTATATATGAAAAATCATCACTATATGATCGGCCCCTACAGGGGCGTCACCAAGTACCTTGATGATACGGTAATTGCCGGTAAAACCGGAGGAACCAGTGCAGCTAAGAATACACTTGTTACTGCCGCAGAGCGAAACGGCCTGACTTTGATTGTTGTTACTATGCGGACCGGATCGGATCCGAACTCAGAAAGAGGAATCCCTCTTTTCCCGGATACGGCCCTGCTTCTTGACTATGCCTCGGAAAATTTCAGCAAAATCAATGTAGCTGCAAACGAAACAAATTTTTCTGTAAACAGCTCCGGCTTTTTTCATACCGGAAGCTCTATTTTCGGACAGACGGAATCTTTGATTGAAATTAATAAAAATGATTACATTGTCCTTCCCAATGATGTCCCCTTTACGGAGGCTTCACCCGAACTGACTTTTCAGAGTGCGGAAGATTCCGACGTTATTGCAGCCCTGGCTTATACCTGGCAGGGACAGCCTGTAGGCTCCGCCTCCATAGAGCTTGCCCAGTCAAAAATCCAGGCCTTTTCCTTTGATCGGGAAACAGGGGATCCGGCAGCCCCGGATATAGATAGTTCCAGCGAAACCGCACCGAAGAGATTTATTCAGATTAATATCCGTCTGGTTTTGACAGGTGTTCTCATTGCTGCGGCGGCTCTTCTGCTCTTTGCTGCAATCCGCAAGCTGTCAAAACAGTGGGATCTTATGGGAAAGCTGCGCCGCTTTCGTCTGCAAAAACACCGTAAACGCAAAAAACGCCGCCGGGTGACTCCAAGAAACCGCTATCAGCGGACGCCTAAAAAGCGGAATTCTCCGTATTCGGATTTAGATCTGTAAATTGTAAAAATCGTTACAGACTGCCGCTGTCTCTATTTGTAATAAGCCGGCTGATTCTGTAACGATTTTTTAGTCTTTGTTATATTTTCCGAGCCTCCGCCATTCGTTCCCGGAATTGTTCGTAAAAGTCCCTGCTTTCTTCATAAGGTTTTAAATAAAATGTTTTCAGCAGATACATACTCAGACTCTTCTGATAGTTTCCCTCCTCCGTATGTTCCAGACGCCCAGACAGCGTTTTCAGGAAATAGTGCCATTCTATAATAAAAGCCTCATTCTTTTTTACCTCCGGCGTATCAATCCATTTCTGCACCTTTACTTTTGTCTTCGGTTCCTTTCTGCATTCATGTACCTGCAGAAAATACCGGAAACTTTCATTTTCATAGTAACGGCCCAGCGGGAAGATACGGCACATGCCCGGACGGAAAGAATGAATCAAGCAGCGGCCTTCCCGGCTTAAAAAGCCGCACTGTTCCCGCGAGCCTGTCATCTTTAAGTTGGGCAGTATAATTCCTTCTGCCGGATTCAGTTCAATCTCCTTTTCCAGAAAATCTTCAAAGGGGCGATGCAGGCCTGTAGTCAGGCGGAATATGTCATACGGATCCAGTACTATGCTGCTTCCCATTCCTCTGCAGCAGTCTGAGCAGCCCTGGCAGCCGCCGCAGTCTGCCCTCACCATATCGCGCAGGCCGTAAAACCGTCCGTCTGAGACTTCTCTCATGTCTATTTCACGTTCCATCCCGGTTCTCCTTTATCTTATTATTCATTATTCTATTATCCGTAATTGCTACTGCCTTCTGGAAATATATTTCTCTTGCGGCAGTTCGTATAATAGAACTACTGTCTTTTCTTCACTTTTTACTTGTGTACTTATTTATTTTATGGTACACTCTTAACTGAAAGCTAGTCAAGAGAGATTTTTCAAGCAGGTAAAATGTTACGGGTTCTACAATTTCATAGTTTTTATAAATGTCGCTATAGCTCAGCCGGATAAAGCGACCGCTTCCTAAGCGGTAGATGGTTCGAGTCTAAATTAGGAATACAAGTTCATATTTTTACAGATGTCCACGTAGCTCAGCTGGATAGAGCACACGCCTCCTAAGCGTGGGGTCGGAGGTTCAAATCCTCTCGTGGACGCCAGAAACAACGCTGTAAGCCTTTGTTTTCAAGGGTTTACAGCTTTTTTTGTTCAGCCGTAATCCTTGGACAAAACCATCTTCCTTTGGTTGGAGGGTAGTTGATTGTTTATGAGTTGCGATGTATATTTTGCTAATTGGAAACGAACAAAAATCTGTGCCTTGCTAATAAAAACTGCCTCTTTGCTAATTTGAGATTTCAGACCGCTTTTTGACCTGAAATCAGAGCTGCCAGGGTACTTGCAAGTTCCGGCGATTTTTGAAGCTGTTCAATCAACGCTGCCAGGTCTAATGTCTGCGCCTGGGTCTGTTCCTGTGGAGGTTCTACATTTCTCAAATCAGATTTTGCATAGAAAGCCCTCTCAAATTTCTGTGCATTGATTTTGCGATCCTCGTCGAGAATGTGGGCGTAGACTTTGGTAATCATATCAATTTCTGCATGGCCTGTGTGCCCTTCAGATCGCCGTGATTGAGTTTCAGCTTATAAGTTGTACTGGAATGTCTCAAAGAGTGAAATACGACGTTTGGAAGCCCTGCTTTTTGTTTCAGCAGCGAAAACTCTTTCTCAATAATTCGATTCTCACAAGGGCGGCCATTTGGCAGAGCTACCACCAGGTCGAAGTCCTGGTATTCATCACCGAGAAAACCTTTCAATTCTTCCTGTGACTTTTTCCATTCCCGAAGAATGTAGGCGACTGTCTTAGGCAGCCAGACTTTACGAATACTGGAATCTGTCTTTGGTTTTTTCAGGATCAACCGGGTGCTGGTATTCGGCATTAAAGGAGTGAAGATGGGGTCTGTATCCATTTTTTCTAAAACTTTTTTCAAACGCCGAAGTCCGCGCTGGATTCCTTCATGCACGGAGCTGATGCCGGAACCCTCGCGGCTATGGCTGGACTGTGAAGCCACATATCCCTTTGTAACCATCTCATTCCTCTTTATATTTGGATAATGCCGCTTTTTCGTCAGATTGTTCTCCGGGAGTGACGCCCAGTGTAGAAAACAATCTACGGCACACTGAGGGCGATAACCGTCCCATAAGAGTAGACCATATCCTTGTTTTCTGGCAAGTTTTTGAGCTTTGCGTAAAGCAGCTCCCAACTCTTTCGTTCCCACAATACGGTTTACTTTATATCCATCTACTGGTTTGCCTGTGAAATTATCCCATGTAGCATATTTGGCGTCCCAACGGACACCGGGCAGCATTTCATCTAAAAAACAAAGTTCTTTTCCATGGTGTTTACCTCCTGAGAGCCAGTCCAATCAAACGGTCAATGAGTTCCGAAAGGGTAAAGCCTGCCACAGTCATCATGCGGGGATAGCGGCTATACGAAGTAAAACCAGGCATGGTATTTATTTCATTGAGAACAATCTGCCCATCCTCCCGCAAAAACAAATCAATGCGGGCCAGCCCTCTGCAGCCAAGTACCTGATAAATTTTCTTAGCCGTTTCCTGAATCCGTTTCCTTACCTCTGCCGGCAGGTCAGCCGGGAATTGAATTGTTGCGTTTTCAGATCCCTTTTCAGGCTGTGCTTCCTGATGAATCTTAAAAAAACCATGTTTCAGATTGATCTGATCAATTTCGCTAACAATCAGATCCGTACCGGTTCCCAATACAGCGCAGCCGACCTCACTTCCATAAATGGCCTGCTCCATCAATACTTTTCTGTCGTATTGCCTTGCTTCGTTTGAACAGGAACGATGATTCCTGCTCTTTACTACTCTCTTCATATAATCTGTTGTTGATTATTTACGGCTGAAAATCTCTCGGGCCTTTTTCATATTCTGCCGGATTTTGACACCAAACGGACAGTTAGGCTCGCACCGTCCGCACATCAGGCAATCGTCCGCCGTAGCCGAAAGCGCCCAATAATGCTGCGCCACTGTTTCCGGTACAGTGTCCTGTTGGATTGCCAGATCCAGAAATTTGGTCACGGCGGCGATATCAATATGGGCAGGACAGGGCTGACAGTGGTTGCAGTACATACAGCGCCCGGTCATGTGAATGGTATTTCCTCCACTGAAAATTTGAGCATAGCTGCGTTCTTCCTCGGTCACATCGTAATATTTTACCGCTTCCAGCACTTCTTCCACGGTGTGGCAGCCAACGATCGCAACTTTTACGCCGTTGCGGTCCAGACAATACTGGATACACTGAGGAACCGTCATGGCCACGCCAAAGGGGGAGCTCTCCGCTTTCAGCAGCGTACCGGCGCCCAGGGGCTTCATTAACGGTGATCGCTACACTCTTGGCTTCACAGGCGGAATACAGCTTCTGACGTGCTTCATCTACCACCAGGCCGGTTTTTTCCATGCCCTTAAATTCCATTAGGTCGTAAATATCAGTGTCGGCTGCCTCCATATCGTAGGCGGGGTTGATGCTGAACATCAGAACGTCGATCCAGCCGCTTTCCACGGCTTTTCAGGGCAATGCCAAGGTTATCCCGGGTGGGAACCTGCGGCATGAAGATGTCGATGTAGTTGATCCCATGCTCCTGTGCCGCATCAACGATTGCTGTTCTTTCTTCGGCGGTCAGGCCGTTGAACCACTCGCCGCCCAACCCGATCTCGCTGACCTTTAATCCGGTTCGTCCCAAAGTTCTGTATTTCATAAGCTGAATTTCACCTTTCTTTTGGTTTTGAAATTGCCGCAGCAGACCTGTAAAATCTGCTGCGGCAATCCGCCTGCTTTAGTCTTCCTGCTTTGTTTTTGCAATCACGATCTCACGGACACAGACATTCTGCGGCATATGATAGGCAAACCAGGCGCAGTCCGCAATCTGGGAAGGCTCCAGTCCGCCCTCAATGCTCTGCTTCCAGAGATTGTAGTTGTCCTTGATCTCCTGACTGGAGGTATGGGAGAGAAGTGGTGTCTCCACAACGCCGGGGGCAATCACGATCATACGGACATTGCTGCCGGAAACCTCTTTGCGCATACTCTCGGTGATGGCGTGAACCGCATATTTGGTCCCGCAATAAACAGAGTGGTTGTCAAAAGTTTTTCTTCCGGCAATGGAGCTGATGTTGATGATGGTTCCCTCGTTGCGGGCCATCATGTCAGCCAGCACAGCCTTTGTTCCGGCCAGAACGCCCTTGACATTGACGTCGATCATCCGGCTCCATTCCTCGAAGTCCTGCTCCGCCGGATAGCCCAGCAGCATCAGACCAGCACAGTTGATGAGAAGATCCGTCTTTCCGTACAACTCTTCTGCCTCTTTGATCGCAGCCTGCATAGCGGAAAGGTCGGTGACATCTACACTGCGGCACAGGCAGTTGGGCAGATTCAGCTCTTCCATCACTTCTTTTCTTCTGGCCAGCATCAGGACAGGATGTCCCTCGCTGGAAAAACGTTTGGCAAACTCCATACCGATACCGGAACTGGCTCCGGTAACAACAACTAATTTCTTCATCATAAAATCTCCCTTCAATTCTGGTTTGTAATGGTATCACAGGCCTCTTTCAGCTGTTCGGATGCGCCGTCCTGCGTCATCAGCTCGCCCGGCTCGTATGCGGAGAAGGACAGGGAAAATGCCAAATCCCAGTGCAGATATTCTGCGATACAGTAGAACTGCTCATGGGTCAGGCTGTACTGCGGATTGTCCAGCTCATTGGCGCCGACTACCACAACGCCGATCTTTTTGCTCATAGTTTTGAACTGAGGATCCTGAGAATAGAACTTGTCCACAACCATTTTCAACTGGGCCGACATGCCCCACCAGTAGACCGGCGTGCCGAAAATCACTGCATCTGCCTGTGCGATTTTCTGAATCACTGCGTCGGATTCGTCCGGACAAACACAATGCCCACCATTCCTTTTGCAGCTATCGCACGCACAGCAGCCGCTGAGCTTCATATTACAGACATCCAAAAATTCAACAGTGTTTCCGTCCTCCAACACCGCCTTCATCGTTTGGAGAGCAGCATGGGTATTGCCATGGTGCCTCGGGCTTCCGTTTAGAAATAAAATATTCATCATTCAACCTTCCTTTCGGTTCATATTGATCTGATTCATCCAATTTGCCTGTTTATAGTAAAAGAAAAACACAATAGAGCTGAGCCCCCATGTCAGCGGATAGACCACATATACCATCTGAATGGCATGGGTCAAGGGTATGCTGATTGCGAGAAATGCGACCCGAATCACACACCAGAAAGCCATCATGATGATCATAGGTACAACCGCTTTTCCTGCTCCACGGAGTATGGAGGCAACAGAATGCGAGTAAGCCAGTAAGCAATAAAACAGCGCAGCAGTTCTTGCTTTCTCCACCCCGAAAAGAATCACCTCCGGCGTGGAATCAAATGCGGCAATCAGCTGCGGAGCCAGCAAGAACACCACAATACCAATCAGTTCCGCCAAAATGACCGTTGTCAAAATCCCAAACCGTGCGCCTCTTTTTGTCCGCTCTGTCTGTCCAGCACCGAGGTTTTGCCCTACAAAGGTCGTCATGACCATGGTAAAGCTGTTGATCGGCAAAAAAGCAAAGCCTTCAATTTTGCTGTAAGCTCCATAGCCCGCCATTGCCATTTCACCAAAGGCATTGATATAGGACTGTACCACAACGTTGACAAACGCTATGATGGAGTTCTGTACTCCGGAGGGAAGCCCAATGCGTATGATTTGTCCCAGCATTTTGGAATCAAACCGGATTTTAATTACAGTAGCCAACGCTGCTCCGCCAACACCTGTGTGGAAAACTTCGATGAACAGGATATCCAGCACCAGGTTGATCACCGAGGAAATCATCAGATAACACAGTGGATGGCGGCTGTCCCCAATCGCTTGCAGAATACCCACAAAGATGTTGTACATGACAAATCCAAGGGAACCGGAAAAATAAATCTGTAAATATGTAACTGATTCCGGCATGACACTTTCCGGCGTTCCCATCCATATTAGGATCTGTGGGGATAGCAAGACACCTGTCGCAGTCATCAACACCCCGGCAACAAGACCGAAGGTTACCATCGTATGGACGGCACGGAGAACACCATTTTTATCTTCTGCTCCGAAATATCTGGACACAACAACACCAGCACCGGATGAAATGCCACTCAGGAACCCGATCAGCATAAAAATCAGACTTCCAGATGAACTGACTGCCGCCAGCGCACTGCTTCCCAGAAAATTGCCTACAATCAGGGAGTCGACTGTATTGTACAGCTGCTGAAACAAGTTCCCCAGCAGGAGAGGCAAAGCAAAGAAAATCATACGTTTGGAAATCGAACCGCTCGTCATCGGTTCGACGGTTTTTGCCATGGAACCCCCCTTAAAAAGAAAAAGTATTATCTTGCATTATTGAAAAAATACGCTATACTTATATTATATATTTCTTTGCAAATTGCAACAAGTACGCACATTATTTTTAGAAAGTGAAAAAAACTTCACTATGGAGGTGAGATAAATGGAAAAAATCATGGTCACTTGCGAGATGGAAGTTACATTGAAAATGATTGGTGGAAAATGTAAACCACTCATTTTAGACAGCCTAATCCGCAATGGAACACAGAGGTTCAGTGAACTGATGCGGAAGATCACTCAGGTTTCTCAAAGGACTCTCACAAACCAGCTTCGTGAGCTGGAAACGGATGGCTTGATTGTCCGTACCGTATATGCGGAAGTTCCGCCACGGGTGGAATATTCCATTACTCCAAAAGGAAAATCTTTGGAACACATTTTGGAACTGATGTGTGTGTGGGGCGAAAAGAACATTGATGACCGTTTTGTCATGACGAATCCGCAATGTTCTGATAGTGAAGATTGATTACAAGGAAGGACATACTGCCATGCTGAATGAGATTGTGCATATCGGAATTACGGTCAGCGACATGGAGCGTTCCATCTCATTTTACAGAGATATTTTGGGTCTTGAATATAAGGGCGAATTGATGATGGAGGGACCGGAAACCGATACATTGTTCCATTTGTCCGGCTGCAAAGTTCGGGTCGCCTATTTGAATGGGAGTTCGGAGCTCTTTGCCCCGTCGGTAGAATTGATTCAGTTTTTGGCTCCTCGCTTTGAAATGGGGCACCCAGATCTGCGCAAGACTTCTATTTCCGAACTTTGCTTTCACTGTGAGGATATTGACAAACTATATCGGCATCTGAAGGAGCATCATATAGAGTGCTTATCTGAGCCGCAATCTTTTGATTTCACAAAGTATGGTTTTGGAAAAAGCAGAGCAATATATTTTAAAGACCCGGATGGGATCGTGTTAGAAGCAATTCAAAATATAGGTGAATAAGCCTTGAAGTCCCCCACAGAATTCAGAATTATTGGATGAGCTGATGGTGTGATAAATAATTATATCTGCTATATTTGCTTTTTCACGTTCTTTTGTGTTTATGCTGATTGCTTTGATTGTTCTTCCAGCCGTCTGGGGCGTGACCGGGATTTGGTTGGCAACATCTGTGGCAAAACTCATGGCACTTGTCCTTTCATTCATCATGTTTACAGTGTATAAACAACGATATCACTATTAATTAAAATGGGTGCCTGTTGCAAAGTGAAAATTCGATGAACCAAGTCAAAGAAAAAGTCGGCGAGAGCTGCTAAGGTGGTGGTTCTTATTAGCTTTTCAATATGAAAAATCCTTAACCTGACCCACAACTACGTTTTCGGCAGTCTTACACTTAATCCTCTATTGTCCGCACCACTATAGAACGCTATAACGAAATCACCCTTGACAAATCTCTTTCCAGAAACAGCTTCTTGAAAACTACGCCCATAAAAACGGCTATTCCCCTATCCGGCACTTCACAGATGACGGAGTGAGCGGAACAACTTTCGAGCGTGAGGGTTTCCAAGCCATGATTGCGGAGGTTGAAGCCGGAAATGTGAGCACAGTTATCGTAAAGGACATGAGCCGCTTTGGGCGTGATTATCTGAAAGTCGGTTTTTATACCGAAGTCATGTTCAAAGAAAAGGGTGTGCGGTTTATCGCTATCAACAACGACATAGACAGCGCAAACCAACAGGACAGCAATTTTACCCCATCTTCAACTTTTGCCGTCAGCATAATCACAGATAATCGTCAAGGGAGCTTACTTCTAATCTTGACGATTACCTACATTAAGCGAAGCAGATAGCTACCACAGCCACATCTTAAACACATTTAACTGCCATCTGATTTCATAGTTTAAATTACGGAACTTCAAATTTATATCCAACGCCAACAGCGCTTTTGATGTAGTCCGGGGAATCCGGCGTAATTTTCAGTTTCTTCCGCAGATTACTCACATGATTATTGACTGCCTTGCGGGAGTAATAGGAATAATCCTCATTCCAGACCAATTCCATAATCAGCTCATAAGTAAATACCCGCTTCGGGTGTGTGATCAACAAAGCAAGAATGTCAAATTCCTTAGCGGTTAATTCAATTACCTGCTCGCCAATACATACAAGCCGTCGTTCCTGGCAGAAATATAAATCGTTCATTTGAAGCTCTGTGAACGGTTCATCAATGACTGTCTGCACCTTATAAATTTCGGAATTCTACCGCCCGGTTCAGACATATCAAATACAGCTAATTTCCCATGTCGCCGCCCCCTTTCCGTAGTGTGGGTATTTATTCTTTTACCATCAACTAATATTCCTGTTGTTAAGTTTTTCGTCAAAATCAATTCTACTGCCAGCGTTATCCATAAGTCACCTCTATGACTGTATGCGCTTTCTGAGATTGATGAGGCTAAATACATCATCCATAATTTCTCTATCCTTTACATCCAGCATCAACCACTTCTGTCCATTTCCGGTTTTCGTGTTTTTGAATACCGTCTGCACATAGTCGGAACATAGCGGCATAAGAAGCTCTGCCTCCGTAAGTTCACGACTTCCTACAACCACGAGAGCGATAAAGTAGCCTTGCATCGGATAGAGCGTACAAAGAGACTTTCCACCTTTTTTATACTTAATATTCCAGCCAGCCTGCATGGAACAGCGGCTGTGTTCCATGCAGGGCTTGATCTGATAGGCGGACTGGATACGCTCATTAAACTCCGCCCATAACGGACTGCCGATATATTCTGTGACCTGCTCCCACGTAGGCGGCGTTACATTTGAATAGAGCAAATTCCAATCCATTCTTATTTTCCTCCTTAGCTTTTATTTTTCAGCGGCAAGGGTTTAACCCAAATTTCCATGTAGGCCATGTCCTCCGCATCTCTGTAATACTTCTCTGCAGAGAAGGGCTCTGTGGTCAGGCTGTGGTGCTGCAACCATGTACCAAAAAGGTACTTGCCGGCCTGATCCAAAGCTACCGTCACCAAATCCTCAAAATTTTCTGCTTCGACTCTGCAAACGATGTATTCTCCTGCCGAAAGTTCTCTCTTAACAAAACCATCCTGCAGCCGGTCCGGAATATTTTGAACAAGACCGCCTGCAAAATAAGTGAAAAGGGGTTGTGCAGTACCTTTCGCATGGGACATTCCCATTTCTACATTAGTATTTAGATTGGCTGCGATTGAGGCCTTCTCCATGTGGTAGCGCTTCCAAAGCTGTCCTGGCACATCTACACCTGTGCTTTCACCAACCGGCATTTGTTCAGAAATACGAACTTCCGTTTCCAATCCGAAATAAATTTCCGGTTTTTCCAATGTCTTTCTCTGGATCTCCAAGACGATATCTCCTACCACCAGCGGAACCCCTTCGTCTACTAAAACATAATTCATGGAAACTTCCGGCTTGTCAAATGTATTGAGCATTGGTAAATCCCTCTTGTAGCTTTCAGGCGTAATCCCATACGTTTCCTTGAAAGCCCGTGTAAAATTCGCATGGCTTGAAAAGCCATAGTCCAAGGCAGCGTCAAGAATTCTCTGGTCGGTACTTTTCAGA
>JAETRR010000013.1 GCA_021770065.1 Lachnoclostridium sp.
TATTGTTCTACCCCGCAGTGCGAATTCGGAAAACCTTTGGTTTCCCGAATTCACGGGCTTCGCCCTATCAAAATGCAACCTGGTAAATCTGCCTGCAAGCAGGCAATTTCCCATCTTGCATTTTGGCACTGCTCATTGCCTTTGTGTATATTATATCGGATATGGATAAAAAAGCAAGCGGATCATGGCTGAAACTTTAGTCCCAGGTGATGATATCCCAATTCCGTCACTGTGCGCCCTCTGGGAGTCCGGTTGAGAAAACCGCGTTTGATCAGATATGGCTCATATACATCCTCAATGGTTCCCGAATCCTCACCGATAGCTGCCGCCAGAGTATCAAGCCCCACAGGGCCGCCCGTAAACTTTTCAATCATTGTATTCAGTATAAGCCGATCTGTCTGATCCAGCCCGTAGCGATCCACCTCCAGGAGATCCAGGGCGAAATCCGCAATCTCTTCCGTAATTTTCCCTTCATATTTTACCTGGGCAAAATCGCGTACTCTCTTTAAAAGCCGGTTTGCCAGCCGGGGGGTTCCTCTGGAACGCCTGGCCAGTTCAAGAGCCCCTCCCGGCTCTATCTCCACATGAAGCACCTGTGCCGAGCGCATGACTATCGTCTGAAGCTCCTGTTCCGTGTAAAACTCCAGATGATGCACCACCCCGAAGCGGTCTCTCAAAGGCGCTGTGAGAAGGCCTGCCCGCGTAGTAGCGCCTATGAGCGTAAAATGTGGCAGTTCCAGACGGATAGACCGGGCTGCCGCTCCCTTTCCAATGACAATGTCAATGGCGAAGTCCTCCATAGCCGGATAAAGCACTTCCTCCACCTGGCGGTTCAGACGGTGAATCTCATCCACAAAAAGCACATCGCCCTCTGCCAGATTATTCAGAATAGCAGCCATCTCTCCCGGCTTCTCTATAGCTGGGCCGGAGGTCACTTTCATATTTACCCCCATCTCATTCGCTATGATTCCGGCCAGAGTCGTCTTTCCAAGTCCCGGCGGTCCGTAAAACAACACGTGATCCAAAGCCTCATCCCGTTCTTTTGCCGCTTGAATGTAAATCTTCAGATTTCCTTTGGCCTTTTCCTGTCCGATATACTCATCCAGCGTCTGCGGCCGAAGGCTGTACTCTGTCCGCACATCTTCCTCTATGGCCTCTGTTGTGATAATCCTTCTTCCCATCTGCCTTACCTCGAAACCGCCTTTTATCCTCTATTACTCTCTGAAATCCGGCCTAAAACGACATCTGCTTTAATGCCGCCTTCAAAATCTCTTCCACACCCATCTCTTCTGTCAGCTCTGCCCGTCGAACTGCCTTCAATGCATCCGATGCAGAATATCCCAGGGCTGTCAGAGCTTCCACTGCTTCGTTCTTAGCTTCTGATAATCCAAAAGCTTCTGCCTCCGTCCGCAGCTCTGCCTTGGCAAGCTTCGCCTCAAAGGCATCTTCAAGCTTCAGCTTGTCCTTCAGCTCCAGAATCAGCTTCTGCGCCGTCTTATGTCCGATTCCCGGCGCCTTGGAAATAGCCTTGGCATCGTCTGCAAGCACTGCAAAACGCAGATCGTCCGCCGAAAGGGCCGTCAGAATTCCAAGCGCTCCTTTGGGTCCGATTCCGCTGACACCAATCAGCATCCGGAACAGCTTTTGATCCTCTCTGGTCAGGAAGCCGTAAAGCTGTAGTCCGTCCTCCTTCACCTGCAGATACGTGTACAGCCGGATCTCTTCCCCATGGCCTGGCAGCAGATCCAGATCCTTTCCGGAAATCAGAATCCCGTATCCCACGCCCCCCGTCTCTACCACCGCAAGTCCTTCCTCCGGTTCCAGGTAAGCAAGGGTTCCTCTGATATATGAAATCATATCCGTTTCCTCCGTTATTCTCTGCTATCATATCACAGGGTGCCGAAAAATTCAATCATATGTTCGGTTTCAGACACAAAATCTCATTTTCCGGGTTATTCAGGGTACAAAAAAAGACTTTCCCTTTCTATCCGGAAAGTCCTTTTCTGCATCCGAAATCCGCGGTCTTTAGTCTACGGAAATGATCTCTTTCTTGTTATAAGAGCCGCAAGACTTACAAACTCTGTGAGGCATCATCAAGGCGCCGCATTTGCTGCACTTTACCAGATTCACTGCGCTCATCTTCCAGTTTGCTCTTCTCTTATCTCTTCTTCCTTTGGAAGATTTATTCTTGGGACAAATAGACATCGGTTACACCTCCTCTAATTACTGTTCTTAAATATCTCGGCTATTACGGCCATTCTTGGATCCGGCCAGTTCACCAAAATCTCACTGTAGACAAGCCTGTCTACATCCAGGTTGTATCCAATGACAAAATCCGTTTCATCCATGTCTTCGATCCGTCCCTCAGCCGTCTGCTTCATATCCACTTCCCTGTTGACGGAAAGCTTCAAAGGCACCTTCACTTCCTCCAGGCAGCGGTCACAGGGGACTGCCGCAGTAAGCTCTGCTTCTGCCTCAATCCTCAGCTTCTCCTCACCCAGATTCGTAATGGTAAGTTCCACAGGTTCCTTTTTGATAAAAGGAAAGCTTCCAAGGACGGAATCAAAAGAATTCATCTCCAGATCTGCTGTTCTGGTAATCACTTTCTCTTCACAGGACAAAACATCATTTAAATGAATGAGCATAGTACTCTCCTAACACATACTAGAATAGTATATCTGCTGCCCTATAGTTTGTCAAGCTGTTTTCCGGAAAAATCTACCGAATTTTTACCGCCTTTCGAAACAGAACAAATCCCACTGCAAACATCACTGCCAGGATCGCCACGCCCGCCCGGGAGGTGTTGAAAAGCTGTGTCGAAATTCCCATCAGCAGCGTTCCCATAAAGGCCGCGCCCTTGCCGAAAATATCAAAGAACCCGAAATATTCCGCTGCCTTCTCCTTTGGCACAATCCTTGCAAAATAAGACCGCGACAGGGATTGAATTGCTCCCTGGAACACAGCCACCCACACGGCCAGAAACCAGAATTCCCATGTTTTGTCAAGCTGTAAGGCAAAAAGCACCACACCAAAATACCCGATAATGGATGCCTGAATCAGCACCGTGTTGGACACGCGCTTAGAAAGATAACCAAAGAGGATGGAGCACGGAAATGCCACTATCTGGGTGAGCAGCAGCGCCAGCAGCAGATTTGTATCGCTGATTCCCACATCCTTGCCGTAAGAAGTCGCCATATCAATAATCGTATACACTCCGTCAATATAGAAGAAAAAGGCAAGAAGGAAATACCAGACGTCAGGCTTTCTGCGGATCTCTGAAAAGATGCCGGCCAGACGGCCGAAGCTGTCTCTCACCGGATGGGGCGAACGCTCCACATAATGCTTCTGCTCATAGCTTTTCAAAAGAGGCAGAGTTACCAGAAGCCACCAGGCCGCATTGATAAGAAACGCAATGGCCATAGCCGCATTGCCGCTGATTCCGATGGTATCGGAGCACAGGACAAAAACCAGACTGAAAACAAACGGGATGCAGCTTCCGATATAACCCCAGGCATAACCGTGAGCCGAGACCACATCCATCCGCTCGTCCGTGGTCACATCCCCCAGCATGGAATCATAGAAAACAAGACTGGCGTTTAAACCCACTTTTGCAAGTACATATATTATCAGAAAAACCAGCCAGGTCTTTGGTGCAGAAAGTCCTGCACATCCAAGCACTCCCATCATTACAAAAAAGGTGAACACCGGCTTTTTAAAGCCCTTTGTATCCGCCAGTGTTCCAAGAACAGGACCGAGAATTGCAACAATAATGGTTACAACCGAAGTGGCATAACTGAAATATGCAGTGGAATCTGCAGAGCTGATTCCGCTGGCCTCAGCTATATTTTTATAATATATGGGAATGATCGTGGCAGCCAGAAGCACAAAGGCTGAATTGCCCACGTCATATAGAATCCAATTTTTCTCCAGTCTTGTCAATTTATCCATTCTTCACCTCTGATTTTCGTTTTGCAGAACACAGTCAATGCATTCTTGTCAAGAGGATATACCCTGTGCCTCTGTTCCCGGAGCTTTCTCATAGTCCCGGGCAAGCCGCGGACTCAATGCCTCTCCGGTAGCAATTCCGTAAACATATTCCTCAATCACCGCCGCCGTCGGAATCACTGCTCCGTAAAGGCGCTCCCTCAGATAAATATTACTCTTTCTGCAGGCAGTATTCGGCACTCCGTCCATAATCAGGCCCCCAAGCTTCTTGTCCTGGCCTACGATCCTGGAGACTGCTTTCAAAAACAATGTCTTGCCTTTGCATGGGCACTGAAAAAAGCGGATGCAGCGCCGGAAGCCCCGGATTGACTGATCGATCTGCCTGGAGGTCACGCCGTCAAACATAGAAGCGGCAGCTTCCTCTGTATCATAATCCCTGCACAGATGGGCTGTACAGTTCTGCCGCACCGGATCCCTGCCCTCCGCCTCCATAAGAAACCTGTCAAAATCCGTCTCAATCTCCAGATGCCCCAGTTTATAATGTTTCCCGTAGCCGTTAATATAAGGGTGGCACTCGCTGTCCAGCATAAAATGGCAGAGAAAACCGCAGAGATAGGATAACAGTACATTGCTGGGACGCTCCTGGTACTTCTGCCTTCCTTTTTCGAAAAATTCAATAGCAGGCTCTTTATGCATCCGCACTCCAAGCTGATTCACGGGGTTCTTCCCTACCGGCCGGTAATAAAAGACGAGATCCGGGCCGTGGAGCCCCAGAAGATAGGCCTCCCTGTTTTCTTTGATCATGGTCCGTATCTCCTTCGGCAGCGCACGAAAAACCAGCTTGCCGAATTGATAATGTGCATAGGTTGCAGGCATAGCTTTATCCCTGTCACTGCGGCTTTTGCAGGCTGCATAAGACCGCAGTCCTTTCTTTCTTGTTATGAGGCTGTCATTACGATTCCTTCCGGTATCTGCATTTCCTCCTTCTTATTCTCTCACAAAGGCCGGATTTGTACAAGTAAATATTTTCCACTCGAAATACGTTTAAGAAAAAAAGATAGAAATTCACACTTTCCCAGCTTCTACATAATATGGGATTGTAAATAATTATTTTGGAGGATTTCTCATGAGTGATTTGACTGCTACAAACTGTGGATGTGGATGTAACGAAATGTCCGGCAACAACAACTGCTGTTCCTGGATCTGGATTCTTCTCCTGCTCTCCTGCTGCGGCGGATGCGGCGGCAACGGCGGCTTTTTCGGCGGCAACGGCGGATGCGGAGACAACAGCTGTCTGTGGATCATCCTGCTCCTGTTCTGCTGCGGCGGCAATAACGGTTTCTGCGGCAACAACGGCGGATGCGGCTGCTAATCAGCCATCCCGGAAGGCCGGCTCTACGGAGCCGGCCTTTCCTTCGCTCTGGCAGATTCGGAAGACTGAGCCTTCGGTATTTTTCCGCCTGCTGTCTTAAATTTTATTTCCTTCTGCTCTTTCTGCCGCATACATTCTTCATCGATTTCGTAGATCGTCGTATCATCTATGATCAAACGTCCCATAAAAACCTCCTCTTCCGGCAGCATACAGCCCCTGCACATTACAGCCCGGGCTGCAGCCCGAAAAAAATATGAAAAACAAATTCACTTTTATGATATTCATATTTTCTGCGGGAGTACATATATTGAATAAGAAGAGGGGGAAAATTCTATGAATTTCACAGAAGACAGCTACAGGGTTCTTCACGATGTCCAAAGAAAATGCAATGAATTAAATCAGAAAATTGATTCCATTATCCGGATTATGGAAATACTGACTGCCTATATGCAGTATTCCAGTATGATGCCCGGTATGTCGGATTTTTTTGATATGTCACATATGCAGAATCAATCCGGGGAGGACACGAATCCGGATCCGTTTTCCCCGCCACCCATGCCGGAAGGGAGTGAAACCATGAATCCAAATGATTTTCAGAAAATAATGAACGCAGCGAAAAACTCCAATCAGCAGATGTCCCAGGAGGAATTCAATCAGATTTTCGACACATTAAAACAGGGAAAATCTCCGGAGGAAGTTGCACGGATGGAGCAGATGGTACAATTGGCCAAAAGCTTTATGAAATAAGGATATTGGAAATGTCTTCCCAAGGGGGCTGTTGCAAAATACGGAAACATCTGATGCCTTATTTTGCAACAGCCCTTTTGCAGCACTTCCAATACAATCAGGATTGACAGTCTGTTCTTTTTCTGCACGGCCGTAAAGTCAGGCCTTCACCTCTGCCTGGCCGTAATCATTCCCCTCATTAAAATTCCGGGCATTTTCCATAGTAACCACGGCAATGGCCTGCATGGCTTCCCTCGTAAAGAATGCCTGGTGGCTGGTCAGAACCACCTGCGGGAACATCAGAAGACGGGCCGTGATATCATCCGTAATCGCCTTGTCGCTGCGGTCCGTATAGACATTCTCATCCTCACCCTCGTAGACATCCAGAGCCACTGCCTGGAACTTGCCCTTCTTCAGGGCAGCAATCAGGGCTTCATTGTCAACCAGAGCTCCCCTTGCCGTATTCACCAGCATGGCCGTATCCTTCATCAGGGCGATGCTCTCTTCATTGACAATATGATGCGTAGTCGGAAACAGAGGGGCATGAAGCGAGATCAAATCCGAGCGCCGGAACAGCTCTTCCTTATCCACATAAGTAAGGATTCCGTCTCTTTCCAGTTCCTCATTCGGGTAGGCATCCCAGCCCAGGACAGTCATACCGTAGCCCTTGCAGATCTGTGCCATACAGACCCCGATCTTACCTGTACCCACGATTCCCGCCACCTTATTGTGCAGATCCAGGCCCAGGAGTCCGCTTAGGGCAAAATTGTTGTCCTTCACCTTATTATAGGCCTTATGGAGGCGGCGGTTGGCCTCCTGGACGATGGCCATGGCATGCTCCGCTACGGCGTAAGGTGAGTAAGCAGGCACACGCAGAATGGTAATGCCGCAGTCTCTGGCCGCTGCCAGATCCACATTGTTAAAACCGGCACAGCGCAGAAGAATCAGCCGTATGCCGCATTCCTTGAGACGTTCCACCACCGGACGGGACACATTGTCATTGACAAACACGCAGACAGCATCAAACCCATCTGCCAGATTCACTGTCTCCGGCCCTAAATTTGAAGTAAAATATTTGATATCGGAATTATAAGTTCCTTCGCCCTTGTCTTTTGTGAGTTCACTGAAAAAGATCCTGTCATAATCCTTGGCACCGAAAAAGGCGATTCTTAAAAGGGCCGCTGCCTTCTTCTCATTGAATTCCCGGTCAATCACTTCACGGACAGCTTTACAGGCCTGTTCCTCATCTTCACCGCTTACCTCCAGTTTTAAGGTATCTCCTGTTCTCACCCTCAAAGCCAGAAGATCAAGCACATTGCGGCCGTCAGCAGTTTTCCCATTGGCCGTCACTGTGACAAGGCTTTTAAAATTCACGCAGCACTGAGCCAGCAATGCGCAGGGACGCGCATGTACTCCCATGGGATTTGTTACCTGGTATACGATTTCTTTCATAGTCTTTATTCTCCTTCCAGTCTTGATTTGCAGGCGCTGTATATAACATACACACTCTCTTTCGTTTAATATATCCAAAAGACACTTTGTAATACATTACATATTTTCTGCGGCAGCCGTTTCCGGGCAGACAGTCTCCTTATTCCTGCCAGTCAAGAATAAGCTGTTTTACCCAGGCACAGAGCTTACTGCTGCTCTCGCCCGCAATCCGCACAACTTCCTCATGGGTATGCTTTTTCACGGCAATTCCCGTTGCCATATTCGTAATGCAGGCAATTCCGACCACCTCCATGCCGAGATAACCAGCCGCAATGGTCTCCGGCACTGTGGACATGCCGATGGCATCCGCCCCCAGTGTCTCATAGGCACGAATCTCCGCTGCCGTCTCATAACAGGGGCCGGAAAAGAGAGCATAAACACCTTTTTTATAAGGAATATTAAGTTTTCCTGCCGCCTGCTCTGCCTTCTCAATCAGTTTTTCAGAGTAAGCTTCCGACATATCCGGGAACCGTACTCCGAAACGCTCGTCATTTTCCCCTATGAGAGAATTTCTTCCCAGCATATTGATGTAATCAGTGAGAATCATCAGATCCCCTGGTGCAAAGCTCCGGTTGATGCCGCCGCAGGCATTGGTCACAATCAGGCTTTTGATACCCAGAAGCTTCATCACATACACCGGATAAGTGACCTCTTTCATCTCAAAACCCTCATAATAATGAAATCTTCCCTGCATGGCAGCTGTCACCTGTGCGCCGATCCGTCCAATCACCAGATTTCCCGCATGGCCTGCCACATGGGACTGAGGGAAACCCGGAATATCCTTATAAGGAATCACCGTCTTATCCTCCATCACATCCACCAGACCGCCCAGTCCGCTTCCAAGAATAATGCCTATAGACGGTTTCTCCCCGCATCTGCTTTCCACATACTCTGCCGATTCCTTTACTTTTTCATAAAATGTCATTTCAAATCCTCCATTCCGGTTTTGCAGCACCTGGATGCCCGTCCAAACATGCCGCAAAACTCTACTCTTTCGTATTTTGATTAATAAACTCTGTTTTCACCTTCGAGTACACAATCCTCTGACTGTGATAGAGGCCGTAATACCCGGACTGCATATAGCTGACGGACAGAGACAGGAACAGGTAAGGCGCCCCCTCAAATCCGAACATTTCCAGACCAATCAGCAAAGAAGAAACAGGACTGTTGGTCACACCGCAGAAAACGGCCGTCATGCCGCACGCCGCTGCCAGGGAAGGGGAAATCCCCAAAAGCTTTCCCGCAAGACAGCCGAAGGTAGCTCCCACAAAAAATGTGGGCACAATCTCACCGCCCTTAAAGCCTCCGGCCAAAGTAACCGCCGTAAAGATAATCTTGAGCAGAAAGGCCGCCCAGATTACATCACCCTCCATAGCTTCCTCAATAATGTGCATTCCGGATCCCAGATAATCCGTTGTCCGAAGAAGAACGGTCAGAGCGATAATAAGGCATCCCGCCGCAAAGGCGCGCAGAAAAGGATTGCGAATCTTATCGTGAAAGAGATGCTCTGTTTTATGTAAGACCACGCAGAAAAGAATGCTGACCGCCGCACACAGGAAGCCCAGGATCAGAATTTTTCCTCCGCTTATCACAGTAAGCTCCGGAATTTCCTCAATGACAAAATGCTCTCCCGTCATGCCGAAGGATTCGGCGATTGCTCCGGCTATGTAAGAGGACAGAACACATGGAACCAGGGCTGCATAGTGCATAATTCCCACACTGACCACCTCCATGGAAAATACGGCTGCGGCCATGGGGGTTCCAAAAAGAGCGGAAAAGGCGGCGCTCATTCCGCACATAATCACCACACGCCTGTCATTCTCGTCAATCCGGAAACATTTTCCCAGAAAATTCCCGATACTCCCTCCAAGCTGCAGGGCCGCACCCTCTCTTCCGGCAGAGCCGCCGAAAAGATGTGTCAGAACCGTAGATACGAAAATGAGGGGAGCTGTCTTTATGGGAATTTCCTTTTCCGCATGAATGGCATCCAGTACACGGTTTGTGCTGCTGCGCTCCTGCTTTGTCTCCCAGCGGTACATCCAGACAATCAAAAGTCCTCCAAAAGGCAGTCCGAACAGAATCCAGGGATGAGCCGTCCGCAGTTCCGTCACATAAGCCACACTTTTTCCGAAAAAGGTTCCCGTCAATCCCAGACAGCCGCCGGTGATCACTGAAAACAGCAGCCACCGGGCCAGCAGGATTACGCGGTTCCAGACGGTATGATGAACCCATGCGGGTGCCTCCGGCAGCTCTTCCTCCAGCTTCTCTTTCCACAGCTTGCACATTCTTTTTGTGCATAAAGGGATACCTGTAAGGTATTTCCATATTTTCATAGAAGTCATCTTCTTTCTCTGTAATGATTCCCTGCTTTGATCCTATCATTTCTCTGCAAAAATATGTCTGCCCTTTTTCTCGGATACAGCTTATGATTCATTCATGATTCTTTTCTGTGAAGCCTGTTCTATGGTCACAATCACACGGTTCGGCATACAGACAATAGTTTCTCCCGTCTGTGAAATCGGACTTTGATGCACACAGATCTTATCGGGGCAGGAAGCCTCCGTCACATCAGCCGTTCCGTCCTTTAATATCAGCAGGTTGCTCCCCTTTTCCGTCTCAATCAGAAATTCCCTATTCTCTTTTACGGAAAACCGGGCATATTCCTGCTCTCCCACATAGACCACAACCTCCTCCGGCGTTTTCCGGTTCCAAAGGCGGTAACCCAAAAAGAAAACGGCCGCAGCCGCCAGAAGCACCAAAATCAAAATACCGTCCTTCTTTTTCAAACCTTCTCCTGCCTTTCCATCGGTAGTACATCATTCCTCTTCTATAACAGACACTCATACGGCTTGTTGTAAAAACGGCCGCAGCCGCTCCGTCACCAGCCCTCCCAAAAGTCCGATCAGCGCCCCCGCCACTGTGCCGGCGGCAAGCAGGGCCGGAAAATAGTACATAAGGCTGCCCGTATGCACAACAAGAACCGCTGTCAGAAGCTGGCCCAGGTTATGCGTAACTCCTCCGAGAACACTGACTCCCGTAATGCCAAAAGACGTAAAATGTTTTGCCAGCGCCATACACAGAAAACTCAGAATACCGCCTCCCAGGCTGTACAGCATAATGGATAAACTCGAAAATGTCAGGCCCGAGAGCAGAATCCGTACCATAGAAATGACAAAAGCGCTTTTTATATCCAGACAGTAAAGAGCCGTGATGACAACCAGATTGGCAAGCCCCAGTTTAATTCCCGGTATGGCAAAGGAAAAAGGAATCAGTGTCTCCACATAGCTTAAGAGAAACGCCAGAGCTGTCAGCATACCGTAAACCGCTACCTTTTTTGACATTTAACTCCCCCTGTCTTTCTGTTATCTTCCTTCTACACGTATCACTCCGGTCGGACATTTTTCAGCGCAGGCTCCGCAGCCTGTACATTTCTCACTGTCTATACGGGCCAGATTGTTCTCCACAATCACGGCCCCGTAATCACAGGCTCTTTCACAGGCACGGCAGGCAATGCAGCCTGCGTCACAGGCCTCCCGGACTGCCTTTCCTTTGTCATTGGAGCTGCACTGCACCCGGTAACGTGAGCGGTAAGGAACAAGCTCAATCAGGCTGTTAGGACAGGCCGCCACACATTTTCCGCAGGCTTTGCAGGCGCCCGGATCCACCCTGGCAATACCGTTTTCCAGATGAATGGCGTCAAAAGGGCATACCTTCACACAGGTTCCGTAGCCGAGGCATCCATAGGTGCATTTCTTGGAGGTTCTGCCGGGAACGATTACTGCCATACGGCAGTCCTCCACTCCGTAATAATTGCTCTTGTCCCGTGTCTTATCACAGGTTCCGGCACATTTTACATATGCAGTCATACGCACTTTATTTCCTGCGTCCACGCCCATAATCTTTGCGATGGCTTTTCCCACCCTGCTTCCGCCTACCGGGCAGGAGGATACGTCCGCTTCTCCCGCAGCAATGGCGGCAGCCAGGGCATCACAGCCTGCATAACCGCAGCCGCCGCAGTTATTGCCCGGCAGCAGGCTTCGTACTTTTTCTTCTCTCTCGTCTCTGTCTACATGAAATTTAGCAGCTGCGCCTACAAGCAAAAGGCCTGTGAACAGACCCGTAAGTCCAATCACCAGAGCCGCTCCCACAACTCCCATCACATTCATAGCTCATCCTCCATTCCAGCAGTACTCCGGTTCCACATTTCCAGACCGTACACAATTGAAGATTAAGGCTGTTTTCAGATTAATCCGGAAAACCCGAAAAAGGCAATGGCCATCAGGCAGGCCGCCAGCAGCACAATGGGCGCTCCCTGGAAGGGTTTTGGGATATCATTGTAGGCTATCCGCTCCCGGATCCCTGCCATAATCACAATGGCAATGGTAAATCCCAATGCTGTGCCGAATCCGTTTACTACACTGACAAGCAGCGCATTCCAGCCCATTTCTGCAAACACATATTCCTTCTGTACATTCTGGAGTACTACCCCCAGCACCGCACAGTTAGTAGTGATCAGCGGCAGATACACGCCTAGAGCCTGATACAGCGCCGGGCTTACCTTCTTTAGGAACATTTCCACAAGCTGCACCAGGGCCGCAATCACCAGAATGAATACAATGGTCTGTAAATATTCCAGGTGTAAACGCACAAGGACAAAGTCATAAATGAGACTGGCTGCTGCAGAGGAAATGGTAATCACAAAAATCACCGCTCCTCCCATGCCGGCCGCTGTCTTTACCTGTTTGGAAACACCCAGGAAGGGACAGAGGCCGAAAAACTGGCTTAAAACCACATTATTGACCAGGGCCGCTCCCACTAAGATCAGCATCAATTCTTTCATCACAATTTCCTCCGCTTGTCACAATTCTCCGCTTTCCCACAGCTCCCGCAGGCCCCGCCGCAGCCCTCTACCTTTTTTCGGCCATTGTTCTCTATATTCATGGCATTCAAAAACGCAATGATAAACGCCAGAACAAGAAAAGCACCGGGAGCCAGAACAAAAATGGATACCGGCTCATATATTTCCGGCAGGCTGTAGGCAAAAGGCGTTCCCGAAAATACGGTTCCGGCGCCAATCAGTTCCCGGAAAAATCCCATACAGGTAAGGGCGATAGAGAATCCCAGACCCATGCCGATACCGTCAAAACCTGCCAGCAGAGGCGGATTCTTAGAGGCGTAGGCTTCCGCCCTGCCCAGGATAATGCAGTTTACCACAATCAGCGGAATGTAAATTCCAAGAGCATCGTAAAGAGACGGAATGTACGCCTGAATCAAAAGCTGCACAACCGTCACCAGAGAAGCCACTATCACAATGTAGGCCGGGATCCGCACTTTGTCCGGAATCAGATTCCGCAGAGCCGAAATGATAAGGTTAGATACCACCAGAACCGCCATGGTGGAAAGCCCCATCCCCAGCCCGTTGAAAGCCGATGTAGTCACTGCCAGGGTAGGACACATGCCAAGCATCAGTATAAAAGTAGGATTTTCCTTTACAATACCGTTATATAACCGCTCCAGATAACTGTTCATCATCAAATCCTCCATTCCAGTTGTGCAGTATTCCCGACACTGTTGTTTCCGGTTCCATAATATCCGGCCTCACCGCCTCAGTGCGGATTCCCTTGCAAAGTAAAGCGCCCCGTTTACCGCATTTGTAACCGCATTGGAAGTCCTTGTAGCTCCGCTTAAGGCATCGATCTGATATTCCTCCAATGCACCGTCTTTGGTCAGCTCAAAATGATCCACCTGTTTATCCTGAAACTGCTCCTTAAAAGCAGGTTCCACAGCCTTCATGCCAAGCCCGGCCGTCTCATTGATTTCCAGAAAATCAATCCCCGAAATTACTTTTGCCGCTCCTTCCTCCCGGATTCCCACAGCAAGCTTAATAGCTCCCCCGTACCCGTCTTTGGAGGCAGCCTCCACAATCACTCCCTTAAAGGCACCGGTTTCATCATAGCCGTAAACGGCCCCGTCAATGGTCACCTGTTCCATAGACAGGCCGCTCTGCCGCAGCAGGCTGTCCGCCGCGGCTGCTTTTTGGGAAAGGCTTTCATCTGCCCGGAACTCTGCAGCTTCCGGCAGCACCATCCGGTACGCCTCCGCATTGGCTTCGATCTGCCTCTGTGCAATCGGTTCTTTCGTCAGCTCATACACGCCGCCCAGAAGAATCCCTGCAGCCAGGGTAATCAGCGTCAGTGTCAGAGCATCCTTTATCTTATCCATCCTTTTGTCCCTCCCATCCAAATGGCTTCGGTATGGTTATTTTCTCAATCAGCGGCACCAGTAAATCAGCCGTAACAATTGCATAGGACACGCCTCCTGCCGAAGCGCCCCACAGCCGGAAAATTCCGGTGAGTATTCCTAAAAACAGGGCATACAGAACTCTCCCCTTTTCCGTGACAGGGCTTGTGGTATAATCCGTTGCCATAAACCAGGCCCCTATCATCAGTCCTCCGCCGCAGAGCTGGGCCGCAAGATAACCGGGATCTGCTCCGCGACCGCCGAACAGCACTATAAACAGTGCAAAGGTACCCAGGTATACGATGGGGATCACCCAGTCGATCACTCTTTTTACCAGAAGGTAAATGCCTCCTGCAAGAAGGGCCAGGGTGGATATTTCTCCTATAGAGCCTGTAGTAAAGCCCGTGAACATCGCTGCCGTATCCGCAGTTCCTCCGTTTTTCAAGATCTCCAGAGGCGTTGCCCCGGACATTCCGTCCGCACCGGAATAACGATTCATCTGATCCGCAAAAGAGATCAGAAGGAAGCATCTGGCCGCCATAGCAGGATTGACCACATTCTGCCCGATTCCTCCGAACAGCTGTTTGACCGCAAGAATGGCAAAAATACTGCCAAGCATGGGAATCCAGAGAGGCACGAAAGGCGGCAGGTTCATACCCAGAAGAAGTCCTGTCACCAGGGCGCTTCCGTCCCACAGGGTGCTCTCTTTTCCCACACAGGCTTCATAGGTATACTCCGTAAGCAGTGCAAAGCCCACGGCCGTCACCAGCACACACAGGGAATAAATTCCAAAACGATAGATTCCGAAAGCCGCGGCCGGCATAAGAGCCAGCACCACATCAAGCATCAGATTCCGTGTGCCGTCCCAGGCCCTTACATGAGGCGATGACGACACATTCCACAATTCTCTCATCCTGTCTCACCTGCCTCTTTTCCTGCTTTTGCCCGGATACCCGATATCATCATTCTGGCCTGCTTAAAGCTCTGGGTCAGAGGCAGCCTTGCCGAACAGACATAGGTACAGGAACCGCACTCATAGCATTCCATCCCATACAGCTTCTGAAACAGCTCATAGTTGTAATGCTTACATGCCTGCCACATTTTCAGGGGAGCCAGTCGGCAGGGACACACCTTTACACAGCGGCCGCAGCGGATACAGCTTCCCTTTTTCACCTGCGCCACAGGATCTTTTTGAAATACAAGCAGGGCGGATGAAGTCTTTGTCACCGGAACGTCGGGAACCGTCAGAGCCATGCCCATCATAGGGCCTCCTGCAATGACCTTCTTGGGCTCACAGGTAAATCCCCCCGCAGCCTCTATCAGTTCCCTGCAGCTGGTACCGACTCTCACCAGAAAATTCCCGGGATTTGCAATTCCGTCTCCTGTAACAGTGATAACACGGCTCATAAGGGGCTGTCCTTCACATACTGCCTGCCCCACGGCATGAACCGTAGCCGCATTGCACACGATACAGCCGGCATCTTTTGGAAGCTTTTTGGAATTCAGCTTTCTGCCTGTAATCGAGAAAATCAGATTCCGCTCGGCCCCCTGAGGATATTTCGTTTTTAATGCGCATACCTCTATGGAGGCTTTTTGAACCCTGTGTTCCTCTGCAGCGGCCTTCATCCTTCTGACGGCCTCCGGCTTATCGTCTTCTATGGCTATGACGCCTTTTGCCTTCTCAAACAGGCGGAGAATCACTTGAAGCCCCTTAAGGATTCCCTCCGGATCTTCCAGCATGAGCCGATAATTGCCCGTAAGATATGGCTCACACTCCACTGCGTTTACAATCACATAGTCAATGGCGCCGTCATCTCCCGGCGTCAGCTTCACATGGGTAGGAAAGCCGGCGCCTCCCAGTCCCACAATCCCGGCATTCTTTATGGCGGTCCGGATTTCCTCCTTTGTCATTTCTTTCGGATCCCTAAGCTTTCCGATGCCGGGAGCCGGGCGATATTCTCTGTCGTTCTCTACAATAACCGAATCGGAAATTACCCCGTCTGCCAGCATCCGCCTCTCTATAGAGCGGACATGCCCCGATACGGAGCTTATGACGCCGGCAGATATGAAGCCGTCGGCCTCGCCGAGTATCTGGCCTGCCAGTACTTCATCTCCCACTGCCACCGCCGCTTTGGCAGGAGCGCCGATGTGCTGCGACAGGGGATATACCAGCTCCCCCTGGGGCAGATATTCCGAAATGGCTTTCTCTTTGGTTATGCCTTTTCCGCGAAAGGGATGCACCCCTCCCCGAAAACTTCCATAACCCATATAATTCTCCTGTTTGATTCCAATTTTATGGTTTTACCACGATATTAATAATTCTTCCCGGAACGTAGATTTCTTTTACAATGGTTCCTCCAAGACGATCCGCCACCGCTGCTTTTCCGGCTGCTATGGCTTCCTCTTTGGATGCAGTACTGGAAATCGTTACAGTACCTCTTGTTCTGCCATTAACCTGGACTGCAATCTCGATCTCGTCATCCTTCATGGCTTCTTCGTCCGCAGACGGCCAGCCATGGGCGAACACGCTCTCCTCATGTCCCATCTCTGCCCAAAGCTCCTCCGCAATGTGAGGCGCAAAAGGTGCCAGAAGGGTAACGGCTGCCTCCAGAGTCTCTCTGTCAATACCGTCTTCTTTCCGGGCAAGATCTATCATTTTGTTATTATACTCCATAAATCCGGAAATAACCGTATTTAAGCTAAAACTGTCCAGACGTGTGCTGATGTCATAGACCATCTTATGACGAAGCTTCACACTTTCCGGTGTTTCTTTCGCATTTTTGTCCTTATTATCCAGAACCAGGTTCCAGAAACGCTTAAGAAAACGGGACACGCCGTCAATCCCGCGGTCATCCCACTCTGCATCCAGCTCCGGCGGTCCTACAAAAAGCTCATACATGCGCAGGGCATCACAGCCGTAATCACGGATCAGATCGTCGGGAGACACCACATTTCCCTTGGATTTGCTCATTTTAATGCCGTTCTTTCCGGTAATCATGCCCTGGTTAAACAGTTTTGTAAAGGGCTCGTCAAAATCAACCACGCCGATATCGTGGAGGAATTTGGTGTAAAAACGGGAATACAGCAAATGAAGCACTGCATGCTCCACGCCGCCGATATACATGTCTACGGGCAGATATTTGTCCGCCTTCTCCCTGCTTACCAGCTCTTCGCTGTTGTGATTGTCCACATAGCGCAGGAAATACCAGGACGAGCCTGCCCACTGGGGCATGGTGTTGGTCTCGCGTTTGGCCGGCGCGCCGCAGACGGGACAGGTCGTATTCACCCACTCGTCGATAGCTGCCAGGGGTGACTCGCCGGTACCGGTAGGCTGATAACTCTCCACATCCGGCAGGGTTAAAGGCAGCTGATCCTCCGGTACGGGAACATTGCCGCAGTGAGGACAATGAATAATCGGGATAGGCTCGCCCCAATAACGCTGACGGGAGAACACCCAGTCCCGGAGCTTGTAGTTGACAGTCTTTCTGCCCACGCCCATTTTCTCCACGATCAGCGGAGCCTCCTGTTTTAACACTGCGGACTCCATGCCGTTCCACTCTCCGGAATTGATCATCGTTCCGCTGGGGGCCGTATAGGCTTCGGTCATATGTTCAATCTCTTCCCCGTCTTTGGCAATCACCTGGATAATGGGAATATCAAATTTCTTTGCAAATTCAAAGTCGCGGTCGTCGTGGGCGGGCACGCACATGATGGCGCCGGTTCCGTAGTCTGCCAGCACATAGTCAGACAGCCAGATGGGCAGTTTTGCGCCGTTCATGGGATTGACGGCATAGCTCCCGGTAAATACGCCGGTTTTTTCCTTATCCTGAACACGGTCTACGTTGGAGCGCATGGAGGAACGGAAAATGTAATCCTCCACGGCCTGCCTTGTCTCGTCCGTTGCCAGCTCCTTTGCAAGGGCGTGCTCCGGAGCCAGTACCATAAAGGTAGCGCCGTAAAGGGTATCCGGACGGGTGGTGTATACGGTAATCTTCTCTTCCCGGCCGTCTACGGGGAAATCTACCTCTGCACCGTAAGACTTGCCAATCCAGTCGGTCTGCATCTTCTTTACCTTCTCCGGCCAGTCAAGCTTGTCCAGATCGTTCAGGAGGCGCTCTGCGTAGGCTGTAATCTTCAGCATCCACTGGCGGAGGTTTTTCTTGGTTACGGCAGTTCCGCAGCGCTCGCAGACGCCGTTTACCACTTCCTCGTTGGCAAGGCCTGTCTTACAGGAAGGACACCAGTTAATAGGAAATTCCTTTTCATAAGCCAGACCCTCCTTGAACATTTTTACAAAAATCCACTGGGTCCATTTGTAGAATTCGGGATCGGTGGTGTTTACCTCCATGTCCCAGTCATAAAGAGCAGCGATATCATTGATCTGCTTTTTGATATTTGCCACATTCTCTGCGGTGGATTTGGCCGGATGAACGCCCATTTTAATGGCATAGTTTTCCGCCGGAAGGCCGAAAGCATCCCAGCCCATGGGGTGGATGATATAGTGGCCCTGCATAAGCTTATAGCGGCTCCACACGTCGCTGATAACGTATCCTCTCCAGTGGCCTACGTGAAGTCCGTTGCCGGACGGATAGGGGAACATATCAAGACAATAATATTTTGGTTTTTTTCCGTCATTGACATTCACCGGGTTTTCTTCCCAGTGTCTGCGCCATTTTTCTTCTACTGCGCGGTGATTGTAAGGTACTGCCATTGTTTTTACACTCCTCTTTCTCTTTTTCGGCCCAAGTCGAATGCTGTGCTTTTGTCTCCCGGAATTGAGCCTGATTTCATTAAATTTTATCATAAACACAGAGGTGCAATTTGTCAAGCAGATTGCCCCTGGGTCATTTGTGACGTTAAAACGGCGTTACTGTTCACTCCGTGACCAGTAACAATATGGCCCTTAAGAACTACAGCTCTTCCAGCATCTGTTCCAGAATTCCGGAGGCATCCTCCACACAGCCTCTGCATGTGCGCAGACGCGGCTGCCCCTTGCCGCCGCGCAGTTCCCGGCAGACTACGGTTGTATTCTTTTCCCGGAAACGATTTTCAAGTGTTTCTATAAGAACCTCTTCATTCAGATCCTTTTCTTTTGCTTTTGCCAAAAGTACAAGCTCTGCTGCCATGACTGCTCCGCATTTTATCTTTGCACCTCCGGAATAAGGCGCGGCCGCTTTTTTTGCCTGCTCTTCAGTCATTCCCACCAGATCGCAGAATGCACAATATACTGCCTGGGAACAGGTATATCTGCCTGCATGCAGCTTTTTTGCCGTCTCTACTCTTGATTCCATTATTCGGATGCTCCTCCCTTTCTGTTATAAGACTTTTTTATTTTACCACCTTTTATCCTCAAAGTCTCCTGCAAATTTAAAGAGCTGCCGCAAAATAAGACAGCTAATGGCTCATTTTGCGGCAGCTCCTTTTTGTTCTGTCGTTTTTTTATACGGGATATGCCCCGTTCTTGGTATCTGCTACAGAAGCGTCCATTTTGGTTTTCTGGGCTTCTCTGTATTTGAAGAAGTCTATGGCTACCTGCGGGAACAGCGCATAGGATAATACATCCTCGTCCTGCTCTTTGTACTGTGCCATCTCTGCCTCTAAGGTCTCCAGCTCGTTGGGAACCAGATCCGCCGGACGGCAGGTGATAACTTCCGCATCACCGATACACTTTTTCTGTACCTCGGGGTTGAAAGGCTTTACGGTCTTTCCGTACTTGCCGGAAAGGACATCCTTTGTCTCCTTGGTTACCATCTTGTAGCGCTCGCCTGCTACTACATTCATAACAGCCTGGCTTCCCACGATCTGGGAGGACGGAGTTACAAGCGGACACTCGCCGAAGTCCTTGCGCACACGCGGAACCTCCTCGAGTACCTCATAGTACTTATCCTCTGCACCAAGATCCTTTAACTGAGAGGTCAGATTGGACAGCATGCCGCCCGGTACCTGATACAACAGGGTCTTGATGTTAACACCCATATTCTTGGGATTCAGAAGGCCGCTCTCCAGGCACTCGTCGCGGTAGGGCCGGAAGTAGTCTGCAATCTCTGCCAGAAGGTTCTGATCGTAACCGGTATCATAAGGCGTTCCCTTGAAGGTTTCTACCATAACCTCGGTTGCAGGCTGAGAGGTTCCCAGTGCAAAGGGTGACATTGCGCAGTCGATGACGTCTACGCCTGCTTCTACGGCCTTCATATAGGTCATGGAAGCCACACCGGAGGTATAGTGGGTATGAAGCTGAATCGGAATCTTGACAGCGCTCTTTAAGGCTGTTACCAGTTCCGTTGCCTTATAGGGCAGCAAAAGACCCGCCATATCCTTGATACAGATGGAATCCGCACCCATATTTTCAATCTCTTTTGCAATGTTGGTCCAGTATTCCAGAGTGTAAGCATCGCCCAGGGTATAGGAAAGGGCGATCTGCGCATGGCCTTCTTCCTTATTGGAAGCCTTCACGGCTGTCTCCAGATTGCGAAGGTCATTTAAGCAGTCGAATATACGAATGATGTCAATTCCGTTTGCAATGGACTTCTGTACAAAATACTCTACTACGTCGTCGCCATAGGGACGGTAGCCTAAGATATTCTGTCCGCGGAACAGCATCTGTAAGGGAGTTTTCTTTGCCTTGTCTTTGATCTTTCTTAAGCGATCCCAGGGATCTTCGTGAAGGAAACGCAAAGAAGCGTCAAAGGTTGCGCCTCCCCAGCATTCCAGAGAGTGGTAGCCTACCTGGTCAAGCTTCTCTACGATGGGAAGCATCCGCTCTGTGCTCATACGTGTGGCAATCAGAGACTGATGAGCATCACGCAGTATGGTTTCGGTAATTCTTACCGGTTTTGTCTGTGACATTATTCTCCTCCTATTCCAGTTCCGTAACATTTTCTACAGAGCCTTTTATCCAAAAGAATTCTCAGCCGTAAATACACATCTGTAAATCCTTCCGGCCCTGTGCACAATGTCACTGTTTTTGTTTTATGAAAGCTTTGCAATACTTAAACCATACACCTTGGGAGAACAATCCAAGTATTGCTGTTCTTATTTACATCACGCCAAAAATAGCCATAAAGGTTCCGGCTGCTACGGCCGTACCGATAACTCCCGCTACGTTGGGGCCCATGGCATGCATCAGCAGGAAGTTGGTGGGATCTGCCTCCGCACCTACCTTCTGGGATACACGGGCTGCCATAGGTACCGCAGACACACCTGCGGATCCGATCAGCGGATTTACCTTTCCGCCGGTAGCCTTGCACATTATCTTTCCGAATACAACACCTGCTGCCGTACCAAAGGCAAAGGCTATCAGACCGAGAAGAACAATCTTAATCGTATCCCAGTTCAAAAATGCCTCAGCGCTTGTAGTTGCTCCTACAGAAGTTCCCAGCAGAATAACTACGATGTACATCAATGCATTGGAAGCTGTCTCCTGAAGCTGGCGGACCACACCGGATTCACGGAACAGATTGCCGAGCATCAGCGCGCCTACCAACGGTGCGGTTGAGGGCAGAATCAGGCAGACTACAATCGTAACAATGATGGGGAACAGGATCTTCTCCAGCTTGGATACGGGACGAAGCTGCTCCATCTTGATCTTACGCTCTTTTTCCGTTGTCAGCAGCTTCATAATCGGCGGCTGGATAACGGGAACCAGAGACATATAGGAATAGGCCGCCACAGCAATCGGGCCCATAATGGCTGTCTGCTCCAGTTTTCCGGCCAGGAAAATGGAGGTAGGGCCGTCAGCACCTCCAATAATGGAGATCGCCGCTGCCGCTTTGTCGGAAAATCCCATAGCCATAGCGCCTAAGTACGCTGCAAAAATACCAAACTGTGCCGCAGCACCCAAAAGGAAGCTCTTGGGATTTGCAATCAGGGGTCCAAAGTCAGTCATGGCTCCGACACCCATAAAAATCAGTGACGGCAGAATCGCCCATTCATCCAATACATAGAAGTAATAGAGAAGGCCGCCTACACCGTTTGAAGACTCCTCCGGACTAATCATAATATCCGGATAAATATTTACCAACAGCATACCAAAAGCAATCGGAACCAGAAGAAGCGGCTCATATTCCTTTTTGATAGCTAAGAACAGGAAAAGGCATGCAAAGCCAACCATGACATAGTTTCCCCAGGTCAGGTTGAAGAACGCCGTCTGATGCATGAGATTTCCCAGTGTTTCTAATATATATCCCATGTCTTAACCTCCGTTAGTTTGATAGGATTCCAGTATTTTGTCAGTTCAGGGATGCCAGTAAATCGCCGGATTCTACTGCGTCGCCTACTCCAACATTGATGCTGGCTACCGTACCATCCTCAGGAGCAACAACCGGGATCTCCATCTTCATTGCTTCCAGAATTACAATACTGTCGCCGGCCTTTACTGCCTGGCCTACGGAAGCCTCTACCTTAAATACTTTTCCGGGAACGGAAGCCTTCACTTCGATTCCGCCCGCTGCCGCTGCCGCAGGCTTAGCTGCTGGTGCGGGTGCTGCCGCCGGTTTTGCCGCCGGAGCCGGAGCTGCCGCCCTGGCCGGTGCGCTTCCTGCGCCGCCTTCTTCTACGGTTACATCATATGCCACGCCGTTTACGGTGATTGTATAATTTTTCATCTTATTGATTCCTCCTAAAATTTGAATGATGTGTAACAATTCCGCTGTTTATTTCTATGCTCTTTTCCATTTCTGGCTGTTCTTACGCTTTATAGAACGCACTACAAAGCCGTCCGCAGATGCAGTTCCCATAGAAGCCGCCACTGCCGCCGTAATGACTGCTACAAGCTCCAGATCGTCGGCGACTGCCGTTTCTGCAGGAGCCGCTGCCGGAACAGGTGCCGAAGTTACGGGAGCTGCCGGAACCGCCGCCTTCTTTTCCGCTGCTTTCTTCTTACTGAACTTTCTTTCGATAGCCGGTATAAAGTTAAAGCAGGAAATGATAAGGCTGATGAGGATCAGAACCGCAAATACAACTCCCATACCAAGAAGGGTGTTCATGCCTGCTTTCTCAAGGATCTCACCTGTACTGTAGATGGGATCGGCCGTTACCGTGGTAACAACATCATGGCTGTCGTATACCAGGGAAAGCCGCATGTCATGCTTCTCAAACTCATACACCACATCGTAGGTAACCTCGCCGTCCTTTTCCACGCCGCCTTCGTATTCCTTTACGCCCACATAGGCACCGAATTCATCCAGATTGCCGGCATAGGATTTAAAAAGAGCCAGATAAGCGTCCGCCGTAAAATCAAACTTCTGTCCGGTTCCGCCGATATAGCGATACAAAGCCACTTCCTGTTCAAAATCTTCGAAATCACCCTCCAGCCCTGCAATCAACTCATTTAACTCTTCCTCGCTCATGGAGGTCAGCATCTTCACGTACTGATCGGATTTGGTCTGGTACATGTCTTCTTTGGGAAGCTTTTCCCTCTCGGCACAGCCGGCCAGAGACATGACACAAATCAGCAGTGTCAGAAGGCTGATTATTTTTTTCATGCTTCTTCTCATATTATTCACCTCTCTTAAACCGTTCCGTGTTTCTTGTCCGGGCGATCTTCTCTCTTTGTGAATAACATCTCAAATGCACCAATGACATATTTTCTGGTGTCCTTGGGCTCGATAATGCTGTCTACATAGCCTCTCTTTGCTGCCGCCTCGGGGCTTGACTGAAGTGCGGCATACTGGGCTGCTTTCTCCTTCTGAACGGATGCATCTGCGTCCGCGTACATAATTTTTGCCGCCAGCCCGGCATCCATCATTCCAATCTCGGAACCTGTCCACGCATAAACCATGTCGGCACCGATTCCCTTGCTGTTCATGGATACGTATGCACTGCCGTAAGCCGCTCCTGCAATGACATTTACCTTTGGTACGGTAGCATTTGCAAAGGCATAGGTGAGCCTGGCCATGGCTCTTGCGATGCTGCGCTCGGTGCACATGTTTGCCTTGTAGCCCTTTACATTGGTAATGGAAAGCACCGGAATGTTGAAGGCATCGCAGAAGTTGATGAAGTCCGCCGCCTTCTGGGCGCCTCTGGCTGTCAGCTCCACGTCGTTATTAGCTGCTGCGCCTACAGTCATTCCGTTGAGCTTGATGAAGCCGGTTACCATGTCCTTTGCATAGTCTTTCTTCGTCTCAAAGAATACATTTCCGTCGGAAATACTGGAAAGTATGTAGGGTGCAGAGTACTCTACATTTCCCAGATCTTCACATACGCGGTTCAGATCGTCCAGACATTCTTCGCAGGGAGCATCATCCTCGTTGTTGGCCGGAAGCAGCGTAATGAGCTCGCGGATCTGTGCAAGGATTCCTGCCTCATCTCCTACTACGTCCACGTTCCCGGCTTCCTCGGCCTGGAATGCCGCGGATGCACTGTTGCATTTGGAGATCTCGTTGCCTTCGATGGCGTTGGGGGAGTTTACAAAGAGTTTTGCTTTTTTCTCTTCCATAAATGTGAAATCAGCCAGGCCCGGAACTACGGCCAGTCCGCCGCCGCAGGTTCCGAATACGGCTGCTATCTGCGGAACTACGCCGGATGCCAGAGTCTGCTTTAAATAAATCTCGCCGAACCCGTTTAATGCGTCTGTGGCTTCCTGGAGGCGGACACCGGCACAGTCGATAAGACCGATAACGGGAGCGCCCATTTTGCAGGCCATGTCGTAGAGCTTTGTGATCTTCTTTGCATGCATCTCGCCCAGGGTTCCATTCAGTACGGATGCGTCCTGGCTGTATACATACACAAGATTGCCGTCTATAACGCCGTATCCGGTGATGACGCCGTCGGACGGTGTTTCTGTCTGCTGCATGTTGAAATCTGTGCTTCTGGCTGTCACCATGCCGCCGATTTCAACAAAACTGTTCTCGTCAAGTAAGCTCTCGATTCTCTTACCTGCCAAGGTTTGTGCTGTAGTACTCATTTTCAGCCCTCCATTTTTATATGATAATTCTAAACCATTTCATGCCGTTTACCATTTTATCAATAATATGTCAAATAATCAAGTGTTTTGTACAAATTTGCATACAAAATATGAAGTTGGGGGAGAGGGGGATGAAAGATGTGTGTGACGAAAACGGACGCCCCCGGAAAGACTTTATATTTCCCTCCCTGCTCCGCTTCGCTAACACGCTTTCCGGGAAATATAAAGTCTTTCCGGGGGCTGTTTTTTGGAATAGCCTTACACTTGTTTCCGGGTTGTTTTGTTTCAGGGCTGTTACCTGGCTATGAGGCCCAGGGCTTTTACCAGCTCCAGGGCCGCGATTGGGAAGAATGCCAGGGCAAAGCCGGTTCCGTACATTCCTGCCGGGAGTATGGTTAGGCCGAATATCCGGGACAGGGGCGGAAAGAATAGTACGCAGGCCATCAGGATTATGGATGTCAGTGCTGCCAGGTTAAGCTTTTGGTTGGTGAAGATTCCTGTCCGGAATAAAGATCTGGCGGAACGCATGTTAAATGCATGGAAGATCTGGCTGTAGCCTAAGACCAGAAATGCCATGGTCCGGCCGGCTTTTATTCCCCCGGATGATGTGCTGCCTATCCAGAAAGCGGACAGGGACAGGATGCCGAACATGATTCCCTGCAGGATCACCTGGATTCCCAGGCCGTGGGCGAAGATCCCCTCTTCTCTGGGTCTTGGTTTTGTGTCCATGACGCTGTCTTCTACCGGCTCCATGCCCAGGGCGATGGCCGGAAGGCTGTCTGTGACCAGGTTGATCCACAAAAGCTGCATGGACAGTAAGGGCGATACTTTAAAGAACAGCATGGAACAGAATACCAGAAGTACCTCTCCGATGTTGGTTCCCAAAAGAAAGCCCACGGTTTTCCGGATATTGTTGTAGATTCCTCTGCCCTCCCGGACCGCGGCCACAATGGTGGCGAAATTGTCATCCTGCAGGGTCATGTCAGCCGCCCCTTTTGCTACATCCGTTCCGGTGATTCCCATAGCACAGCCTATGTCGGCTGCTTTCAGGGCGGGTGCGTCGTTTACGCCGTCTCCGGTCATGGATACGATCTGCCCTTTTTTCTGCCATGCTTTTACTACCCGGATTTTGTCTTCCGGGGATACACGGGCGTAGACGGATATGTTTTCCAGTTTTTTGTCAAATGCTTCTTCTGTCATGGATTGAAGCTCTGTTCCGGTTACTGCTTCCTGCCCGGCTTCCAGAATTCCAAGCTGTCCGGCTATGGCGGAAGCTGTGACTACGTGGTCGCCTGTAATCATAATAGGACGGATTCCTGCTCTCTTGCAGAGCTCTACTGCCTGCTTTGCCTCTTCTCTGGGGGGATCGATCATGCCCACAAGACCCAGGAATGTTAAATCCCGCTCCAGGGATTCGCTTGTCAGTTCTTCCGGGACTTTATCTAAAGTCCGGTATGCGATTGCCAGCACCCTCAGGGCCTCAGAACTCATTTCTTCGGTTACTTTTGCCGCCGCTTCCATGTCCCCCTGTATGCATCTTGCAGAGATCATGTCAAAGGCTCCTTTTGTGACAGCTATATAAGAACCGTCTATGTTCTGGATGGTGGTCATAAGCTTCCGATCTGAATCAAAGGGAAGCTCTGCCGCCCGCGGATACTGATTTGCAAGCTCCTCCTTACGGATCCCGTTTTGCCAGGCGGCGGAAATAATACTGGTTTCTGTGGGATCGCCGATGGGGATTTCTTTTCCCTCCTCAAAGCGGATGGAACCGTTGCTGCAAAGAGTTCCGTATAAAAGCAGCTTACGTACTTCCGGAGAGTTTTCCGGGCTTATTTTTTCTATTGTCTTTTCCTTGTCCGTATATGCCTGGGTTAAGGTCATTTTATTTTGGGTTAAGGTACCTGTTTTATCGGAGCAGATTACGGAGGTGGAGCCTAAGGTTTCTACTGCCGGAAGCTTCTTTACAATGGCGTTTCGCTTTGCCATACGCTCCACTCCAATGGACAGAACGATGGTTACGATAACCGGAAGCCCCTCAGGAATAGCAGATACAGCCAGGGATACGGCTGTCATAAAAATTTCCATAACGGGCATTCCGCCTGCCAGGCCCATCACAAAGATGACGGCGCAGATCACAAGGGCCAGGGTTCCCATATATTTTCCGAGCCGGGCAAGCTTTTGCTGAAGAGGCGTCGCTGCATCCCCCTCCCCTTCCAGCATGCCTGCGATTTTTCCCATCTGGGTGTCCATGCCGGTTTCTGTTACCATTGCAATGGCAGTTCCGTATACAATACTGCAGCCGGAATAGATGCAGTTGACCCGATCTCCAAGGGGGGCATCCGCCAAAAGAACAGCTTCGGCATTCTTTTCTGCAGGAACGGATTCTCCTGTCAGGGCTGATTCCTCAGACTTCAGGCTGTGGGAGGTAAGAAGCCTTCCATCTGCCGGGACAAAATCTCCTGCTTCCAGTTTGATTACATCTCCGGGTACAAGCATGAATGCATCAATGATCTGCTCCTGTCCGTCCCGAATGACTCTTGCATGAGGTGCAGCCATGCTCATAAGGGCTTCTAAGGAACGTTCTGCCTTATTTTCCTGTATGACGCCCATGATCGCATTTATTACTACAATCAGCAGAATTAAAAGGGGTTCAAAGAATGCGGAGCTGTCATGCTCGGAGAGGGCTGCAAAAAAGGATACGGCTGCTGCGGCTAAAAGGATCAGCACCATTACATCTTTGAATTGTTCCAAAAATTTTATGAAAACGGACTTTTTCTTTGCCTCCTTCAGGCGGTTTTCTCCGTATTCTTCCAGACGGTTTCGCGCTTCGGTGCTGCTTAGGCCTCCAGGGGTGGTTTTTAGTTGTTTTTGAAGTTCTTCTATGGTCTGACTGTGGCTGTTCATATACTGTGTCCTCCTGATTCAATTCCGTAATCGTTTCTTTTATCCTATTATTCCCAAATGTTCAAATAAAATTTTAACACCCATACAAATGAGAATTATTCCTCCCACAAGCTCGGCTTTTGATTTCCATTTGCCGCCGAATATATTTCCGATGCGAATGCCTGCGGCGGAGATCGCAAAAGTAATAACCCCGATAAAGGTAATGGCAGGGAGGATATCTACCTGGAGAAAAGCCAGGGTTACGCCTACGGCCAGAGCATCTATGCTGGTGGCAACGGCCAGGGGAAGCATGGCTTTGAAGGAGAACGGATTCTGGCCGCTTTCGCCGGAACAGACCCCGCAGTCCTCTTCTGCACTTTTGGCTTCCCGAATCATGTTAATGCCGATGATGCCTAACAAAACGAATGCAATCCAGTGATCTATACTGGTGATGTATTCTTTAAACTGCACTCCCAGCAGAAATCCCAGAAGGGGCATGAGCGCCTGGAATCCTCCGAAATAGATTCCTGCTGTGCCGCATTCGCGGATGCCTGCCTTGGGGACACACAGGCCCTTACAGACGGATACGGCGAAGGCATCCATGGACAAGCCCACTGCCAGTACAAATAGTTCAAGTAAACTCATAATCTCTGTTCCTCCATTCCAGTTCCGCAGTATCCCATCCAGTACACGGATTTCAGTTCCGCAGCATCCCCCGTCTCTTTTGTTAAAAAGAAAGACCTATCCACAGTGTTCTCTGTAGATAAGTCTCGTCGTTTCAAACAAAACCAGGTCTTGCGGCCATGATGTTGATCTTGTTACGTCCCGGTTCTTTAAAGTACCGGGCCGCCAACTACTCCCTTATAGCTGGTATATTGGTGTTTTGATGTATCTTACTATATTTTTGCGGGAAAAGCAAGAGAAATTTTTGAAAACTCTCTCTTCGCCTTCCGCCGTCCCGGAAAATGGTTAAAAACCGGGATATGAGTGTTTTAGCAGCTCCCCTATGGCATAAGCCACTCCAAGCTCCACATTGGACTTTGTAATATATTTCGCTGCATTTTTAAGCTCCGTATCTGCATTTTCCATGGCTATGGTCGCGCCAAAGTCCATGGACAGCATGGATTCGTCATTCCTGCTGTCCCCGAATGCCATTACTTCCTCCATCCGATAGCCCAGTGATTCGATATAAGCCTTCAAGACCGGCCCTTTCTGGGCCCGGACATCCGTAATCTCCAGGTTGGTCGGAAAAGATGAGGACACGGCTATGCTCTTATATTCTGCCAGCTCCTTATCGATCCGGCCAAGCATCGCCCGATCGTCGGAAAAAAGGAAAATCTTATACACCGGAACACCCGTATCGCTCAGTTCACGGAAATTTCGGACTATCTTTGTGGTATCCATCCGCTCGTCAAACATCTGAGCCTTTTGAAGTTCGCTCATACCCATTTCCGAAAAATAGGAATTCAAACGTGACAGGGTCTGTTTTTCTACCTCTTCATAGGTGCCAATCTGATAGTCATACTCATCTGTGCCGAAAATAACCGATACCGGATAAGTTTTCAGAACCTCATAAACCTCACGGCACAGCTCTGTACTCATGGGGATCCGACTTACGATCTCCTGCCTGCTGTTCCGGACCTCCGCTCCGCTGCAAAGCACATAATCGCAAGTCAGATCGGCATCCTCCAGCTCCTTCATCACGCCGCGGAAATTTCTTCCGGTCGTGATAATAAAACGAATTCCTGCTTCACAGGCACGCTTGACTGCCTTCAGTGTCCCGGACGCCATTTTGCTGTCATTTCCAAACAATGTGCCGTCCAGATCGCTTGCAATTACTTTTATCATGCGTTATCTCCTGTCCCTTTCTGCTTTTTAGTTATGATACCCAATCCTCTGAATATGCTTGTGGTGAAGCCCCGTAATCCAATCCACATCGTCGGTGTACCAGCTCATGATCTCCAGCATTCTTGTCTCCCAGGCGATAGTGTTCTCGCGGCTCTCCTCCGTCTCTTCCGTCTCCATGGTCACGTCAATCTCGTTGTAACCGAAAATATAGTCTCCTGCATTCCAGATGGAGAAATTGCTGTCCGGTCCCTGGGTAATTTTGCCGTTTCTGGCTTCCGCCAGGCGATCGTGGCGCAGCTTGTATTCTTCCTGCATTCCCGGCTTTAACTTGGTCACAAATACCCGGTGGCGGATCTGCTCTTTATTTTCCCGTACTACGCCGAAGTCCTCATACATCAAGCGCATAGGTTCTCCCGGAGTGGAAATCCAGGAAAAAGTGCCGTCCATGATTTCTTCCAGCCTGTGAAAGTCCTCCCAGTCCTTTTCCGACACGGACACGCCGTCCGGCGTCTCGCAGTAGCCGAATACCTTGTCCTCAATGTTCCAGAGGCTGAAATTTTGAATGCCGATTCGGTCAAGGACCTCAACCAGAGGCTTCCACACCTCTCCCAATTTCTGCCTGTACCTATTGAAACAGCCAGACTGAATCCGCATTGCAACCGCATGTCTCTCCATAGTGATATCCTCCTATTCAAAATCACTGCGTGATGGCACTAAAGGGTAAAGTCGCTTCGACACACTGGTAATGAGAGAAACTTTCATTCGAAAGGGCACTCATGAAAGTTCCTCTCGTGCGCCTTTGCGACTTTCGGTGATACGCAGCTCTACGCCCACATTTCGGTTGGTGCTGACAAACTGGTTGTGATCCAGCTTGATTACATTTGCCTGCTCCTTTGCAATCAGATCTGCTATACGCACCAGCTCGCCCGGCTTGTCTGGCAGCAGTACGGATACGGTAAAGATCCGATCCCTCTGGCGCAGGCCAAACTGGACAACGGAAGACATGGTGATAATGTCCATATTTCCGCCGCTCAGGATGGATACGATCTTTTTATTCTTCACATCCAGATGGTTCAGGGCCGCCACGGTCAGAAGCCCGGAATTCTCCACTACCATTTTGTGATTCTCCACCACATCCAGGAAAGCCACAATCAGCTCGTCGTCGGATACGGTAATAATATCATCCAAATTTTTCTGAATATAGGGGAAAATCTTCTCACCCGGCGTCTTTACTGCCGTGCCGTCCGCTATGGTGTTCACGGCCGGGAGGGTGGTCACTTTTCCGTTTTTCAGAGATTCCTGCATACAGTTGGCACCTGCAGGTTCCACACCGACAACCTTAATGTTGGGATTCAGCATTTTCGCCAGAGTGGAGACTCCTGTGGAAAGTCCGCCTCCGCCGATGGGCACCAGAATATAATCCACCAGGGGCAGCTCCTTGACAATCTCCATGGCTATGGTTCCCTGTCCCGTAGCCACCGCCAGATCATCAAAGGGATGGATAAAGGTATATCCCTCTTTGTCCGCCAGTTCATAGGCATGAGCGCAGGCCTCATCATACACATCTCCGTAGAGCACCACCTCCGCTCCGTAGCTTTTGGTACGCTCCACTTTCATCAGCGGCGTAGTGGTTGGCATTACAATCACTGCTTTCACGCCAAAAGCCTTGGCAGCATAAGCCACGCCCTGGGCATGATTCCCGGCGGAGGCCGTGATCAGCCCCTTTGCCCGTTCCTCTTCGGTCAGCGTGCTGATTTTGTAATAGGCTCCCCGGATCTTGTAAGCTCCCGTAAGCTGCATATTTTCCGGCTTCAGATAAACCTTGTTTCCTGTCTGGCTGCTGAAGTACGCACTGTATAACAGCTTTGTCTCAATGGCTACCTGCTTTACCACCTCTGAGGCTTCTTCAAATTTTTCTAGTGTCAGCATGGTTTTTACTCCTTTTCCTAATGTCTCTATAAATAAAATTTATTCCTGCAAGCATGATTCCCTGTCCTCTTTCTGCAAGGTATCTGACCTGTTCTCTCTTCTTACACGGCAGGGATTCCCATATGCTATGGTATTATCGGGAATATCGCCCGTGACAACACTTCCGGCTCCAATCATAACATTGTGTCCGATGGTAACGCCCGGCAGGATAATAGCTCCGCCGCCAATCCATACATGATCCCCTATAGTAACCGGCGCTGTCCGGGTCTTACAGAATTCAAAGGAGCCGTCCTCTTTCGGCTCTCCGAACCGGTCAAATGCGTTTGTAGGGTGAAATGCCGTGTAGATCTGCACATTCGGCGCAATCAAAGCATTATCTCCAATGCGGATAATATTATCGTCTAAAAATGTGCAGTTCATATTCACTTCACAGTTATTTCCGAAATAAATGTTGCTGCCGTAGTCAACAAAAAAAGGCGGAGTTATCCAGAGATTTTTTCCCTTTCCTCCCAGCAACATCTTTCAAAAACACACAGAGCCATAAGACAAAAGCGGCAGTCGCCATATATTTTGATATAAAATAGGACAGAACGGCTCCTAATCCCATGATTGCGGCCCATATTAAAAAAGCATTTCTTTGATCCCGGCTCATTTTTTCTTTATCATACAATGCTCTTTCCTGTTTCGGAAGCGTGTTAAAGCCGCTGATCAATATTGCTGCTTTTTCTTTCAAAACCGTAAAAATAAGTGCAGCTAACAAAAACAGCATGCAGGAAATGGCACATGCAAAAAATCCTATATTCATAACTATACTTCCTAACATAATAAATCTTCTCCCCACCTTTCCACAGCTCCGAATACAGCAGAAAAGAAACATTTTCATAATCAGAATCCGCCCATTTATCATAACCCGGATCATCAAACAAAAACCGCCAGCGGCCCCTAGAAAAAACACCAACCACCATTACCGGCGCAAACAGCCGCCGGAACGGACAATCACCTCAGGACTTTCCGGAATCATGCCCACATAAGAAAAAATTTCCACCAGATTCATATTTCCAGCTTCCAGCTCAATCAACCTGCCAAAAGCAAACACATCCTCCGGATGGAACTGATACCTCCAATAATTCATCAGCTCGTCCAGATTTCTCCACTCCTGATACAAACAAACATTGCCAGACTGCCTTAGAACTTCCAAAAAGGCACAAGGCAATGTACGGTCGGAGCAGACAGCGTGTACGGGAACCGTCCGAACCGTTGTGATAAGGAGGGATCCACAAGGTGGGAGGATTCCTTATTGCTGGGGATATGGAAATGGCTGCCGCCTTATTTTGCAGCAGCCCCGTCCGTCCCCATATACCCTCTCACCCCTGATGAAACAACGCATTCACAAACTCATCCGACTTAAATTTCTGCAGATCATCAATACTTTCCCCCACACCCACATACTTCACCGGAATCCCAAACTCCGACTGAATCGCCACTGCAATCCCGCCTTTAGCCGTCCCGTCCAGTTTCGTCAGAATAATCCCCGTAATATCCACCACACTCTTAAACTGTCTGGCCTGCTCCAAAGCATTCTGCCCGGTAGTCCCATCCAGAACAACCAGCGTCTCCCGATAAGCATCCGGATACTCCCGATCAATAATCCGGTTAATCTTGCGAAGCTCCTCCATGAGATTCTTCTTATTATGAAGCCGGCCGGCCGTATCACAAAGGAGCACATCCGCATTCCTTGCCTTAGCTGCACAAACCGCATCATAAACCACGGAAGCCGGATCCGCCCCCTCGCATCCGCTGATAATATCCACCCCGGCCCTGGATGCCCATTCCGTAAGCTGCTCTCCCGCAGCCGCCCGGAACGTATCCGCCGCAGCCAGAATCACCTTTTTCCCCTGATCCTTAAGTTTTCCCGCCAGCTTTCCAACCGAAGTCGTCTTGCCCACGCCATTGACGCCAATCACAAGAACCACAGACTTTTCCTCTTCAAAACGGTAAGCCACCTCTCCCACCGCCATCTGCTCCTTGATGCTGGAAATAAGAAGCTCCTTGCACTGGGAGGGATCCTTTAACTTCTGTTCCTTTACCTTTGCTTTGAGGTCCTGAATAATGGCATTGGTGGCATTGATGCCGATATCACCCAGAATCAGCGTCTCTTCAATCTCCTCATAAAATTCATCATCAATAGCCGAAAAGCCATTGAAAATATTGTCCATCCCTGCAGCAATATTGGCCCGTGTCTTAGCCAGTCCTGAAACTAATCTTCCGAAAAACCCCTTTTTTTCTTCTGGCACTCCTCTTTCCCTCCATTTTAGTTCCGCAATACTCTTTCCGTACACCCTTATATAGAATAATTTCCAGTCGCAAGACCATGCGCCTGTAAATCATTCTGTGCACAAAAAGAGTATTGCTGATTTTAGTTCCGCAACATGTTGTTTAAAAGTTTAAGTCAAATCTTCTTCTATCAGATTCACAGAGACAAGCGCCGACACGCCTTTTTCCTGCATGGTAATACCGTACAGCCGGTCGGCGGCCTCCATGGTTCCTTTCCTATGTGTAATAATAATAAACTGTGTATTTTTTGTCAACTTGTGAAGATATTTTGAAAAGCGGCCAACATTGGAATCATCCAGGGCTGCCTCAATCTCATCAAGGAGACAGAAAGGCGAGGGCTTCAGGTTCTGAATGGCAAAGAGCAGAGAAATAGCCGTAAGCGCCTTCTCACCTCCGGAAAGCTGCATCATGTTCTGAAGCTTCTTTCCGGGCGGCTGGGCGATAATCCGGATGCCTGCCTCCAGAATGTCTTCCTCCTCATTCAACTCCAGAGTACCCTTTCCGCCTCCGAACAGCTCCTTAAACGCCTTATCGAACTCCACGCGAATCCGCTCAAACTGCTCCTTAAACTGCCTGCGCATACCGGAATCCAGCTCCGCTATAATCCCCATGAGCGTTTCCTCTGCTTTCACCAGGTCGTTTCGCTGATTGTTCATAAAGGTATAGCGCTCCGAGAGATTCTTAAAATCCTCAATGGCATTTACGTTTACATCCCCAAGCTTTCGAATCTCGTCTTTAACAGCGGAAATCTGCTTCTTTAAGTCCGCCAGATCCTCATAAGCCTCATCCCTAAGAGGCAGGGCGGAATTGTAGGTCAGCTCATATTCCTCCCACATGTAGTTGGTCTGGGCCTCTGCACTTTCCTCCAGACGCTCCCTCTGGCTGTTCAGGCGAAATGCCTCCTTATCCAGACGGCTCCTGTGCTCGGAAAGTTCCTCTCTCTTGGTAAAAAACTCTTTCTGTCCGCTAAGAAGCGCATCCCGTTTCTCCGTCAAATCCTTTGTCCTCTGATCCAGGGTCCTGCTTCTTAAATTCAACTGCTCAATCTGGCCCGTAAGGGCTAAGATGCCCTCCTCCTTAGCCTTAATATCATGGCTGCCCTGCAGGACTCCGGCTTGCAGTTCCTCTTCCTCCATGCGGAAGCGCTCCAGCTCCCGATCAATCCGGGCCACATTTTCATTGACAAATTCCGCCTTTTGGGAAATGGCCGCAACCTCCAGATGGATGCCCTCGCACTCCTGTGCGCTTTTTTCCTCCTGAATGCGGATCTCCTCCAGCTCTTTCTGAGCTTTCAGCGTATCTGCCTCATGCTCTTTCTCCAACTCTTCCGAAGCTTTCAATTCCCGGCCGATTGTCTCCCGGCTTTCTCCAATGTCCCGAAGCTGTTCCTCCAGCTGTCCCAATTCTGCGGTCAGTCCCTCATAGCCGGATACCAGCTCTTCCAGCTTTTCCCTGGCCTGACTGGCATTCAGAGTTACCGTATTTTGAAGAAGATACTGCTCCTGAAGACGGTTGTTCAGCTCTTCCGCCTCCTGACGGAACTTTCGCCTGCGGTCTTTGGCCTCCTCAATCCGAAGTCGGGCGGCATTCATTTCCTCCTCCAGACGCTTTACATTTTCTTCCAGTTCCTCCAGTTCCCGACGGCGGCCGAGAAGATTGCTGGAATTACGGAAAGCTCCTCCTGTCATGGAGCCTCCCGGACTTAAGTATTCGCCCTCCAGAGTTACGATATGTAGGGAATGATTGTATTTCCGGGCAATTCCTATGGCTGCGTCAATATTGCTCACCACCAGAACTCTTCCCAAAAGATACCGGACAATGCCCTCATACTTTTTTTCTGCTTTTACCAGTGTACTTGCAAGTCCAAGGGCTCCCGGCTCTTTTAAGGCTTCTTTTTTGGGGAAATTGTCACGATCCCCCACGCTGGTCAGGGGCAGAAAGGTTGCACGGCCCAGCTTATTTTTCTTAAGATAAGCAATAAGCTCCTTGGCCGTAGCCTCATCATCCGTAACAATGTTCTGAATGTTTCCTCCAAGAGCCGTCTCAATGGCTGTCTCATACTTCTGCTCTACCTTGATAATATCGGCCACAACGCCCAGAATCCCCGGCATCTGTTCCCTGCGCTCCATAACCTTGCGGATGCTGTTGCCGTAGCCGTCGTACCGCTCCGCAAGATTCCGCAGGGATTCAAGTTTGGAAGATTCTCTGTGAAATGCCGTCTGGCCGATTTCCAGCTGTTCGTTCAGCTTTCCCAAGGTTCGGCGGCAATTCTCGGCATCCTCCTCCTTTTCCCTCTGAGCGGCTGTCAGATCCAGAATCCCGGCTTCTATCTCTCTAAGCTTTTTCTGATATTCCTCATAAAGATTCTTCTGCTCTGTCTCTCCGCTTCTTGCCTCCAGAAGCTTCTTATTTAATTCCGCCCTGCGTATCTGGGCCTGCTCCTGCATGGCGTCGTACCGCTGAAGCCTTCCCTTGGTGGAAGCTCTCTCATTTAAAAGGCCGATAATAGCATTTTTCCGCTGTTCTACCCGGCTGTTTAAAGCTTCTGTCTCTTTTCGGATACCATTTAAGCGCTCCGTGGCCTCCTTGGAGCGGCTGGTAATCTCCTTAAGCTGGGCGTCAAGCTGCTTCTGCTCCTCTGTCAGCTTCTTTCTGGCTTCCTTTTTCTCCAGTACATCTGTACCAATGGCAGCCAAACGCCCCTGCAAATGCTCGTCATTGGCCCGAACGGAATTAATCTGCTCTTTCAAAAGCTCAATCTGACCCTCTAACTGCTGGCGGCTTAGGCCTGCCTGAGAGAAAGATTCCTTTGTCTCGTCCAGATCTGTGTTTAACTGCTCCAGCTCCTCCTCAATCTTTGCATGCTCCAGCTTAATGGTCTCGTAAGCTTTCGTAGTCTCCTCAAGCTCAGCCTGAGCCGTCTTGGATTTTTTCTCTACCTCCGTAAGCTGTTCCTGAAGACGGGCTGTCTCTAAAAGAAACATATTCACATCATAAATCTTTAATGTCTCTTTTTTCTTAAGGTAAACCTTTGCCGTCTCCGACTGGCGCTCCAGGGGGCCAAGCTGCTTTTCCAGTTCGGAAAGAATATCGTTGATACGCAGGATGTTCTGCTTTTCATCCTCCAGCTTTTTCTGGGCCGTATTCTTCCTGCGCTTAAATTTTACGATTCCCGTAGCCTCGTCAAAAAGCTCCCTGGATTCCTCCGGCTTGGAGCTTAAGATCCGGTCAATCTGACCCTGCCCGATGATGGAATAGCCCTCTTTTCCGATTCCCGTATCGTAAAATAACTCATTGATATCCTTTAATCGGCAGGCGGTGCCGTTGATCAGGTACTCACTCTCACCCGAACGGTACAGCCGCCGGGACACGGTCACTTCCTCATAGTCGATGGCAAGCTGGTGATCCCCGTTGTCCAGGGTAATGGCCACATAGGCATAACTTAAGGGCCTGCGGCTCTCGGTGCCGGAGAAAATCACGTCCTGCATGCTGCCGCCCCGAAGCTGCTTTACTCTCTGTTCTCCCAAAACCCAGCGCACAGCGTCAGCCACGTTGCTCTTTCCGCTGCCATTGGGGCCTACAATGCCTGTGATCCCGTTATGAAACTCAAAAACAATTTTATTGGCAAAGGACTTAAAGCCCTGCACTTCAATACTTTTTAAATACATGCTCTGCTCCGTTTGTACTTCATTTTGTCGTATCTGTTTCTTATCTCTGATATCTACGGATGTTATCCGTACATTCAGCTTCTATCCTTCACCGCCTTATGCCGCTCAATAAGAGCCCGGTAAGCCGCCTCCTGCTCGGCCGCCTTCTTCGTCCGGCCGCTTCCCGTTCCAATCACTTCATCTCCCAGGCAGGCATGAACCATAAACCGCTTATTGTGATCCGGTCCTTCCTCCCCAATCAGTACGTAGTGAAGAAGTTCCGCCGTCTCCCCCTGAATCTCCTCTTGAAGGATAGTCTTGCTATCAAAAAAGAGTTTCTTATGCTCAATATCATTCAAAATAAAGCGATGCACAAAATCTTTTGCACTAGCAAAACCACCATCCAGATAAACAGCTCCCAGAAGAGCCTCCAAAGCATCCGAAGTAACCGAATCCCGCTCCCGTCCTCCGGTCAGATCCTCTCCTTTCCCAAGAAGCAGAAAAGTCCCAAGCCCAAGCTCCCTGGCACAGAGAGCCAGGGTCTGTTCGCACACAATACTGGCCCTGGTACGGGTAGCCTCTCCCTCCGGCATCTCAGGGTAATTTTTATATAAAAACTCACTGGTAACCAGCTCCAGAACCGCATCGCCCAAAAATTCCAGCCGTTCATTATTCAAAAGCCTGTCCATATGCCGTTCATTTGCAAATGAGCTGTGGCACACAGCCTGCCTGAGAAGCTTCGGCTCCTTAAAATGATAACCAATTCTCTCTTCTAATTGTTCTAACTTCATCGATACCTCCCGTTAAAAGCTCCGGCTTCATCAATACATTTACATAAAAGAGCTTTGCCATTATCCCCGCCCCTCACATGAACATGAAATAAGCCGCCACAAGTAAACGACCATCCTCCGACAGTCTTGTGCTTATGGCAGCCTATCCCTCTATAAACCCGGTGCACACAATTACAGCAAGTTCAAAAAACCGCACACCAGACATTTTTCATGCTAGGCAGTAACTTTTTTAATCTGCTCAACCGCATCACCCACGGAAACGATCTTCTCTGCCTCTTCCTGGGGAATCTCAATATCGAATTCCTCCTCAAGTCCCATGATAATCTGATACACATCCAAAGAGTCCGCTCCCAGATCGTCCGTAAATGTCGTGTCCATAGTAATCTCTTCTTCGTCCACATTCAGAACATCTGCAATGATTCCTTTCAGTTTCTCAAATTCCATACGCCTTATCCTTCCTCTCTTATAATATTCTCTCTGATCTTATCATTAATCTGCTGCTCTTTAAAAGTAACACACTGAATAATGGAGTTTTTTATCTCCTGCGCTTTCGAACTTCCGTGTACTTTCACAACAAGACCATTCAAACCCAACAACGGCGCACCGCCGTACTCCGACGCATCGAAGGATTTCAAAGTTTCCTTCAAGGCCGGCTTCACCAGAAGCGCACCGATCTTACTGCGCAGGCTGGTCATCATACCCTCTTTAATCTTTCCGATGAGAACGGAACCCATTCCCTCATAAAGCTTTAAAATTACATTTCCGACAAATGCCTCACAGACAATTACGTCCGCCGCGCCTGCCGGAATATCCCTGGCCTCAATGCTTCCGATAAAATGAATATCCTTACATTCTTTCAGAAGAGGGAACGTCTCCTTCACCAGGGCATTGCCTTTCTCCTCCTCTGCCCCGATGTTCACAATGGCTACCCTGGGATTTTTCACACCTACTACATGTTCCATATAGATGGAACCCATCCTGGCAAACTGTACCAGATGAGAAGGACGGGCGTCTACATTGGCCCCGCAGTCAATCAGAAGAGAAACACCGTTCTTTGTGGGAATCAAAGGTGCCAGAGGCGGCCGCTCCACGCCCTTGATACGTCCTACCAGGAGCTGTCCTCCCGCCAGAACCGCGCCGGAACTTCCGGCTGACACAAAGGCATCCGCCTTTCCCTCCTTCACCATCTTAAGCGCTGCCACAATAGAAGAATCCTTCTTCTTCCGAATAGCTGCAACCGGCGGCTCAGCCATCTCGATCACCTCTGTGGCATTTACAATCTCAATCTGATCCTCTCTATAGGAATATGCCTGCAGCTTTTCTTTTATCAGCTCCTCTTTTCCCACAAGAAACACTTTTATATCTTTTTGCAGCTTTGCGGCCTCCACCACACCCTTGATAATCTCATCCGGTGCGTTGTCACCGCCCATTGCGTCCACTGCAACCCGAATCATTTCCTGCATGTAAAATTCTCCTCCTAATCCCATATACGGGTACCGTTCGGGACTGCCGTCAACGAAAATCAGTCCCGCATGCTATAAAATTCTCATGCCGGTTCTTTACCATCATACTAAATATTAATGGAGAAATCAACCTAATATTTTAACTGCTTCTCTTTTACTTCCTATCAGCCCCACAGGCTTTCTCTTCACAGGAAAAGGCTGCCGCTGAAATCATTCCTGCGGCAGCCCCTTTTTCTTCTATATTTATCAAACCATTCTGCTGCAGTCTGCACACAAATCAACTCTGATTAATGTACAGACTTTAAGCGGAATTTCTTCGTCTGCTCCTGCAGGAAGCGTACCTGCTCAAAGAGCTCATTGCTGACTGCCGCTGATTCCTCGCTGCTTGCGGAGTTGGTCTGCACCACGGAAGAAATCTGGCTGATGCCGTCAGTTACCTGAGAAATGGAATCCGCCTCACGTTCCACAGCCTGGGCAATATCGCCGATGGCACCGCTGGACTGTATGACAAGTTCCAGGGTCTTGTTGAGGGTCTGGGATACCTCTCCCACAATCCGGCTTCCCCGTTCCACAGCCTGGACGGAATTCTCAATCAGTTCCTTAGTCGCCTTTGCCGCCTGATCGGACTGGGTAGCCAGGCTTCTTACCTCGCTGGATACAACTGCAAATCCCTTTCCGGCCGTTCCCGCCCTTGCAGCTTCTACTGCCGCATTCAGCGCCAGGATGTTCGTCTGGAAGGCAATATTTTCGATGGTAGCGATAATCTTGCCGATCTCCTGGGATGAGACGGAAATATCATGCATGGCAGCTACCATCTCTTCCATCTGACGGCTGCTTAAGGTTACCTGCTCCCCTGTAAGGCGTGCATCCTCCTGGGCATTTAATGCCGCTTTTACATTCTGGGCAGCGCTCTTGGACAGCTCATCCAAAGTAGCATAAAGTTCTTCCACCGCACTTGCCTGCTCTGTAGCTCCCTGTGCCAGAGCCTGCGCGCCGCTTGAAAGCTGTGCGGCACCTCCGGACACCTTCTGCTGGGCTCCGTTGATATTGGCCAGCGCTGAAGACATGGTTCTCGTAAAACTGGTAAGGGATTCCTCAATGGAACGGAAATCCCCGATATACGGCTCGGAAACCTGAACATCAAAGTTTCCTGCGGATAACTGTCCCATCATCCGGTTAATATCATTGACATAACTGCCAATCCGTTCCATGGAAAACTCAAGGGTTTCTGCCAGTTCTCCAAGTTCATCCTTTGCATGATAATCTATCTGAAGTTCCAAATGTCCGTCCTGAAGCGGTCTGCTCTTATTTATAATCAGAATCAGCGGTTTTACAATCTTTCCCAATACATATATTACCAGGCTGATCAAAGCAATCAGTGACAGCGCGAGTCCTACAATAGAGGTTACGTGCATCATCACAAGCGTCTGTGCCATCTCCTCTTTGCTTTCCTCATTCAGGGCTGTTCCGCGCTCCACAACATTGTCCAGAAGTCCCACTAAGGTATTGAGATTGGCCTGAATCGTCTCCTGATAATATGCCTGTGCCTGCTGGGGATTCGCATTCAGTATCTCAAGAGCCTCTGTGGCCGATTCGTGCAGTGCTTTATGTAAAGGCTCAAGCTGTGAACGCAGGGAAAGAATCTGGGGATCATCCGTGCCCACTTCTCCGTAAAGCCACTGTCCCAAAACGCAGGTAGTGGGATCAGTGCTTCCTGTAAATTCTGTTCCTGCATAAAGTGCATTGCATAAATTACCGGACCATTTATAGTGAGCCGCCTCTGCCCTCTGAGCTCTGTCCAATAAGGCATTTGCCTGGATGCTGGCCGTTTGTGTGTGATCCACACGCATAATGTTAATGGTCATCATCACACTGAATAAGGAAACGGCGATAAGGGCAACCGCAACCCGGATTCCAACCATTTTTTTGATGCTTTTACGCATGACTGTTTACCTTCCTTTTTTATATATTGAATTTACATAAAACAGTACCTGAAATCGGCAAAAGCAATCTGTACCCCTTCGCCAACCGCCGGTTCAGATATAGTGTAACATAGACCTGCTCTCTTTTTCAACATTTTCTTCTCATAATTGCCAAGATTTTAGGAAAAAAAGAAAGCAGTAAATATCTTTTCATTAGTCATTATAATATCCACGCAGCAAGGCTATCTCCCTGGTCCATCCCTCCTCATCATTGGGTGTTTCCAGAATAAACGGAAGCTCTCTTAAAGCCGGATGGTTAATAATCCTCTTAAAAGCCTCAAGGCCGATTGTCCCCTCTCCGATACGGGCATGGCGATCCTTATGGCTCCCTTTCGGATTCATGCTGTCATTGATATGAACCGCCTTCAGCTTTGGCAGTCCCAGTATCCGGTCAAATTCTTCTAAAACGCCGTCCAGGTTTTCAACAATGTCATAACCGGCATCCCACACATGACAGGTATCCAGACAGATTCCTATTTTCTCCGGAAGTTCTGCCTGTTCGAGAATCATTCGAAGTTCCTGAAAGCTTCCTCCTATCTCGCTGCCCTTTCCCGCCATCGTCTCCAGGAGCACAGTGGTCGTCTGCTCCGGCTTTAGATGCACATTCAGCATTCCGGCAATAAGGCGGATTCCTTCCTCTGTCCCCTGGCCTGTATGGCTGCCCGGATGAAAATTATAATAATTTCCGGGCGTATACTCCATGCGTGCCAGATCGTCCGCAAAGGTGTCGTTGGAAAAACGCCGGACTTCCGGCCTGGCCGAGCAGGCGTTCATTGTATAGGGGGCATGGGCAACAATCCTTCCATAGCCCTGCTCCTGCCAGAGCCGGCGATAACGGTTTACATCCTCAGGCACAATCTCTTTTGCGCTTCCGCCCCGGGGATTTCGGGTGAAAAAAGCAAATGTACTGGCACCAAGCTTCAAAGCCTGCTTTCCCATAGCCTCATAGCCTTTGGAGGAAGAAATATGGCTTCCGATATTAAGCACTGACATCACCCCTTCTTCTCCTACAAAGCCTGCTCCTTTAAAGTAACCGTGACCCATCCGTTATCATAGTTAAATCCTGCTTCAAGCCCTACCGGGGTATAGAAAAACACAGCCTGTCCGGGATCTTTTAAAATCTCTAAAAGTTCTTCTCCCGTAAGCTTCTGCACATACTCTACCCCTTCGTTCTGAAGCTTATCCTGAGCCTGAAAACGCATGGCCAAATCCAGATCAATCTCCGTCATTTCCTCCGAAGTAATCTCTTCTCCCGTATCAATCCGGAAGGTAAGAGACTCCAGCCGGATCTCTGTAACATCTTCTTTATAATAATTGTGTTTAAAAACAATGCTGATCTTTTCTTCATCCATCAGGGTTACGTAGCCGAAAGTTGAAACGCCACCCTCATAGTCCTTGTAAGACGGCCGGTAAACGACGGCTTTCTGGCGAATCTTTTCATTGACAGTGTTAAAGGCGTCAGAATCGTCCTTTTCCAAAATGGGATATGTAGTATAATACGTACATTCATCCTCCGGATTATCCGGATCAACAGATTCCACCACCCACTGAATGCCGTAATCCAGATCTGTACGGGTGCAGTCAACAATTTCTTTATAATACGGATCATCTTCATCCGGTTCGTAATACCCGTAATCATAGTCATCATCGTATCCGCCGTAGTAATCGTCGTAAAAATCATCATAACTGTCACGTCCCGGACGCTCCTGCCCGCTGCGGATATTTTCCCGGGCAGAATTTGCAAGTGCGGCAACCAGGGCTATGACAAGTCCCAGAATTATAATTACCACGGCTGTGACACTGATTACAACGGCTGCCGTATGATTCTTCTGCTTTACCGGTGCCGCATAAACATATGCAGGAGATGTCCCCGGCCCTCCTGCCACTCCGGGCCCGCCCTGCATACCGGGATTTCCCTGCGTCTGTGCCTGGTTCTGCGGATTCTTCATATAATAGCTGTCGGACGTCTGGGGGGATCTCGTACTTCCCTTGCCGCAGCTCTGGCATACGCCGTTCTGCATCAGTGCCCCGCACCGGGGACAGAAATCAAAATCCCGTTTTTCGCTCATGCTTCTCCTCCTGTCAGTTCATCCAGATTTTTTCCGTAAGCATCCATAAAATATTCCAGAAACAGATCGGCCTCCGGAAGCTCCATCCGCCGGATATGGCAGAGAGTCTGCTCCTTTGCGCGGACAAATTCGAGGTTGCCCGTCTGCTCTTCCTCCACACATTTAATATATGCGGACAGCTTATCCGCCGCCTTTACCAGCCTCCACAGATAGGCGTCTTTTTCCTGTTTTTCGAAAATCTCCCGGTAAGCCTCCTGCATGATCTCCGGAAGCATCTTAAGAAGTGTTCTGGAAGCCTCAAGTTCGATATCCTTGTATGTATTTTTAATCTCTTTGTTGTAGTATTTTACAGGAGTCGGCATATCTCCCGTAATAATCTCCGTAGCGTCGTGATACATCCCAAGTACTGCCGCTTTTTCCGCGTCCAGCTCTTTGTTTAGCCTGGTATTGCCAATCACTGCAAGAGCATGGGCAATCATGGAAACCTCCAGGCTGTGCTCGCTTAAGTTCTCATTGCGCGAATTGCGCATCAGAGCCCAGCGGTCAATATATTTCATCCGGGACATCATGGCAAAAAAACTGTTCATGTGTTTTCCCCCGTCCTTCTCCATTTCTTCTTCGCCCGTATCCGGCAGATATTGCTTGTGATACAGGTGCTGTATTTTTTCATATACTTCTGATACTCCGCCCAGGAAAGATAATACTCCTTTCCCCAGGATGAAACCTGCAGATATCCGTCCATCATGCCGGTTACCACCACAAAGTGAGCCTTTGTTTCCGTGGCGTACAGATATTCCCCGTTCTCTTTCCGATAAAACGTAACCTTGCGCCTGCCCCAGAATATAGGAAAATTCGGGCCTATGGCCAGAATTACAGGAATATCCTGCCGCAGCATCTCCTCAATACGCGAAAGGATCCTGCCCGGCCGGACACACCAGGCGGCTCTCAGATCAATCCGGTAATGACGGAAATAACGGTTCATAGCTATCGGCAGGAAAAGTCCGGGAACACCGAATCCCGGAATAACAGAAAGATATCTCCGCCGCATCTTAATCAAGTAGCGCTCATAACGGGGATAAGACAGAAAGCCATCCTCCCGCAGCATTCCATAGAGCAGATCCGTCTCACAGGATGTCTGATGGAGGCCCAGGTAAAGAAGCACATCCGCCATACCCACCACACCGCAGCCATATTTTCGCATAATACGGCTGGCAGACCATGTCTGGCTTCCTCCGAAAGAATGATCGTTCTGTGTCTTTATCGAAAAATATGGATGCCTCAGGCAGTAACGCTTTGATTCCATATGGTTTCTCCTATTTCATGTTCCGCAAAATTTCTGTTTTATCTTTGTGCTTATTTTACTAGTATACCACAAAAAGAGACAGCTGTCACCATACCGCCCCTTTAGAAGATATTAATTTTTCGTTACAGATCAGCCATGCAGAAAAAGAGAGGGAGGCCGGCCGCGGGAGCTTGCTCACAAAGGCCGGCCTCCCTCTCTTTTTCTATAGGGCGCAGCCCGCGAAGCCGGAATCCGCTTTCCTTTAGCGGATTCCGGCTTCGGCATGGCGTCCGCCGGGAACATCTCGCTTCCGGTCCCGTCACTTTTCCGCATCCGCCGCCTGCGCCTTCTCCACAACCTCCCGGAATCCCGCCGCCACCGCTCCCGAAGTAACAGTCGCTCCGCTGACCGCATCCAGATGTGTACTGACTTCATCAATATAAGCATCGGAAAGTTCGGCAAATATCGTCTCATTGTACTGTGCCACGGCCTTCTGCCCGATAGCCGGAGTCTCAGAATCTCCCTGGGCCGTAAGAGCGCTTATGCGTTCATCCTCCACCGTCAGAGTAAGAATCACCTCTCCGCCATAGCCCTCATTAGAGGCCGTATAAGTAACTCCGCTGCCTTTCCCGGACAAAGCATTATAAATGGGATTGGACAATGCGGTAATCAGAATCATCAGTATGATAATTGCAATGAGGGAAATAATTCCTCTTTTATTGGGTTCTGCCTGTATTGCCATGGTATGCCTCCTTCTCTTCCCAATCAGCATACCCGGTTTTAAGATTATTTATTCTCACAGCCTGCTTGGGGTCTTTGACTCCTGCGGGGCATTCTCCAGCAGGGTTCCCATATAATAGAAACCTTTGCAGACCTCCAGACGTACCTTGCGGATACTTCCGATAAGAGAAGTATCTCCCGGGAAATGCACCAGAAGGTTATTGCTCATCCTCCCTGTTAAAAGCGAGGAATCATGTTCGTTGACCTCCTCTATCAGCACCTCCTGGACCGAATCCGCAAAACGCGCCGTCTGCGCCCTGGCATTTTCCTGCACCAGGGCAAGCAGCCGGTCAAACCTGGACTTTACTTCCGCCTCCGGCACCTGATTCTCCATAGCAGCGGCAGGCGTCCCGGTGCGCTTTGAGTAGATAAAGGTATAAGCATTATCATATTGAACCTTCTTTACCACATCCAGCGTCTCCAGAAAATCTTCTTCCGTCTCCCCCGGAAATCCCACAATAATATCCGTTGTCAGAGAAATACCGGGAATCTCCCGGCGGATCCTCTCTGCCAGTTCCAGGTACTGTTCTTTGGTGTATTTGCGGTTCATGGCCTTTAAAATCCGTGTGCTTCCGGACTGGAGAGGCAGATGGAGATGGCGGCAGATCTTTTTTGACTCTTTCATCACCTGAATCAATTCCTCAGACAGATCCTTAGGGTGTGAAGTCATAAACCGAATCCTCTTAATGCCCTCAACCTGCTCCACACGGCGGAGAAGCTCCCCAAAAGAAACAGGTTCTTGCAAAGTTTTTCCATAAGAATTGACATTCTGCCCCAGAAGCATAACCTCCGATACTCCATCCTCTGCCAGAGTTTCGATTTCCCGCAGAATATCCTCCGGTCTGCGGCTGCGCTCCCGTCCTCTGACATAGGGGACGATGCAGTAACTGCAGAAATTATTGCAGCCGAACATAATATTCACACCGGATTTAAAGGGATACTTTCGTTCAACGGGCAGATCCTCCACGATCTCATCCGTGCCGTCCCAGATATCAACAACCTGCTCCCTGCTTTCCAGAGTCGCAGCCAGAAGTTCTGCAAATTTAAAAATATTGTGGGTTCCGAAGATCAGATCCACGAAGCGGTAGCTTTTCTTCAGCTTTTCCACTACTTCGGGCTCCTGCATCATACAGCCGCACAGAGCAATCCGCATATGAGGATTGCTTTTTTTCTCATGCTTTAAAAGGCCGAGATGGCCGTAAACTTTTAAATTGGCATTTTCTCTTACGGTACAGGTATTGTAGATTACAAAGTCCGCATGCTCGTCCAAAGCCTCAAGGAAGCCTGCCTGCTCCAGAATTCCGGCAAGTTTTTCCGAATCGCGGGCATTCATCTGGCAGCCCATATTGAGAACAAAAGATTTGGGTAAGCGCCCATTTTTTTGTTCAAAATCTTTCACCCACCTGCGACATTTAGCCATAAAGTAGTACTGCCTAAACGGTTCTTCTGTCGGAGGCTCTGAATTAATTTCTATTATATCTAAATCAATTTCATTATACATTTCTCTTGACTTTTTTCCCTTTCCAACATATAATATACAAAAAGAAGCGGGTTTTTTACCGTACAGCTTTATGGCTCAAGCGGGGTGCTCGTTTCTTTTTTTATGTTTATGATATCATATAAATACAGTTTTCTGTTCTCGGAATGTCTTATCACCAGTTCTGCATGAAATACATTATACCGCAAAACATCATTATTTTCATCAAAAACTGGTATTGCAAATCTGGAATCATATCGATACCAGCCATATTTCGCATTTTTATCATGCTTTCTTTCCAGATTTTCCCGAAATCTTTTATTTTGGGCAATTTCTATCATCTCTGGGATTCCTTGTGCAGCATTTGCTTTTGCCTTTGCCAATGCTCCTTTTAATTTTGCAGTATAATTTGAACCAGAATATTCATCAGGAAGATCTCTGCCAATATATATGATTTCTTTACTCTCTGCGATTTCTATAAATTCTCCAACATACTGTTTTAAATATTGTTCAACCTCATCCCAGTCTATGTTTCTTTTCCCTTTAAATCGAATATCATTCACAATAACAATCTGGTTCCCGTTCACATCTTTGATAACGCTTATGTTTCTTTCCATAATCCTCCCTACGCTGCCCTGCAATAACTTTTCAGAATCTTGTTTACTCACACGAACGGACACCCGAAGGTGGTAACACAGAAAGTTAAGGGACGTCCTATCCGCTCTGCCTCTTTTTCCACCAGCTTCCGGCATTTTGCAAGAAAATAATACTGTCTGGCCGGTTCTTCCCGGGGCGGTTCCCAACTTATATCTATTTTATCCAAATCTGTCTCATAATACATTTTTCATCTGCTCCTTTTGCCTTTCGACCGGTTACCGCGGCTGGGGCCGTTTGCTTTCAACAAAGGTTTTTCCGCCGTCTTCCGTAACATAGATCTTTTTCCGGTATTGGTTGCTGCTGTGATCGGTATAAATTCCCGCAATAGTTCCGTGGTTTTCATCCTGAAAGGTTATTTCCGCAGCCCCATACATGGAACCGTCAAAGGGATCTGCATTTACCAGCTCCCAGGTCTTTTTCCCGTCTGTGCTTTTGATCAGAACATAAAAGTAGTTTCCCATGACATAGTCTGCATTTATGAGCCGGTAGCAGACGTTTCTGTCCTCCAGAACGAATTCTGCCGCAGCTTCCGGTTCAAATTCACCATCATAAGTCCGGACCCATTTTTCCAGGGACTCCTGCCAGGCCTCTTCTTCCGTCAGAGCCTCCTGCTGGGCCTCCTCTTCCTCCAAAGCCCTCTGCCGGATCTCATATTCGGTAACAGGCTCCTCCTCCGGCTTTTCCGGCTTAGGTTCACCGGGAAACAGTTTGTCAAATTCTGTCTCCATCAAATCCGTTAATTCTTCCTTAAATCCGGAACCCACTGTATTCAAAATCCAGGCACCGGAAAAATTTACCCAGAATGCTTTTCCTTTTATCCGCACTTCGAATTGTGAAAAAACATCATAGAAAGAATTCTTAACATCGGTTTGGTGATAATTCCAGAAATAACGCGGATCCTTCCCGACATACTCTGCCCATTCTTCCATTTCATCCGCACAGGCCAAAAGATCTTCCCACGAACTGCAGGAAAGACTCAGATATACCGGTTCTTCCAGCCGGTAAGTCTGCGCTTCTTCTAATGTATATACCTCTTTGTTATGATTTACAAAGTAAACCTCCCGATCCTTTGTTCTCCAGAAAGTCAGCGCATCCCTTTTCATCATCTGCTCTATAAAATTGTTCTCCAAAGGGTTTTTCTTATCCACCTGGAACCATACGGCCTCAGGTCTCTCACGCAGACTGTATGCGCAGTAAATGTATTTATCCTCTTCGTCTTTTGCAAACTCTGTGTTTTCTCCGAAATAAGCCTTCATCTCCGCATCCAGACGATCCCTGCCCGACAGAAAACCGGACAGGAAAAAGAGACCGAGAAGAACCGCCGATGCCAGGCTGAGTACAGTCAAAGTCCGGAACAATTTCTTTTCATTCATACATCCTGCCTGCTTCCCCCGGGTACGGCATCCACATTCTTTGTGGCCACGAGATCCACTCCCGTACCTGCGGCATTTTCCAGAACCACATCCCCTGTACGGACCGGAGCCGCAATCTGTATGTCCTTAAGCGCCCGGACGCAGGCAGAAATCTTTTCTTTTGGAACGGCCTCCTTTGTCTTTACTGACAAAACCGGAAGGGTTCCGCCTGAAACCCTCACGGTGGAGGTTACCATCCGCACCGGAGCCGTTACCTCCTTACGTGCGTATATCTCTCCCCTCCTGCAGGTATTTCCCGTTACCCGAAGGACTGCCTCCCCGTTCATTTCAACCGTAAGGGCACAGCCTAAGGGACAGTTGATACAGGTCAGATTCTTTGTTTTCACCCGGCTTACTCCTCCTCAATCTTTACGGTTATCTGCTTCAAATCCGGACAGCGAAGAAGCGCTTCCCTCTCAAGCCTTACTTCTTCCATCTCTCCGGGAGCTGCTATCCGGCGTTTGCGGTGAAGCACTCGTTCCTCATCAAAGTAAACGCTTACATAGCAGTTCTTATACACTCTGTCCACCCGGAAACGCAGAGGCAGCACATCCTCCATCCCAGCCGTATGAATGCTTTCCGGAACCGTATAGCGCACTCCGGCTCCCGTCCGCAGCTTTACGGCGGTTCCCTTTGCTTTTCCCCCGTCTGTGTTTTTCACATAAGCCGCCGCATGTCTGCCTGCCGCCGCTGCTTCCTCCGATACAAAATCTACCAGATCGTGCACATGCAGTACATTCCCGCAGGCAAATACGCCCTCCAGACTGGTCTCCAGACTTTCATTGACCTTAGGACCCGATGTGACAGGATTCAGTTCCACGCCCATTCCTCTGGACAGCTCGTTTTCCGGTACCAGTCCCACGGAAAGAAGAAGGGTATCGCAGGTATAATATTCCTCTGTCCCCGGGATCGGTTTTCCCTGTCCGTCAACCTCTGCCAGCGTCACGCCCTCGACCCGTTCCTTTCCCCTGATATCTACCACGGTATGGCTTAATTTCAGCGGAATATCATAGTCATCAAGGCACTGGACAATGTTTCGTTTCAGTCCGCCGGAATAGGGCATAAGCTCAGCTACAGCTTTCACTTCGGCACCCTCCAGAGTCATTCTTCTGGCCATAATAAGCCCGATATCTCCGGAGCCCAGTATCACAACCTCCCGGCCGGGAAGAACCCCTTCCATATTCACAAGCCGCTGGGCCGTTCCGGCCGAATAGATGCCTGCCGGACGGTATCCCGGGATATTGAGGGCCCCTCTCGGCCTCTCCCGGCAGCCCATGGCCAGAATAACGGCCTCTGCCTGAAGTTCAAACATCCCTTCCTCCCGGTTCACAGCCGTCACAAGCTTTCCCGGACTGATGTTCATAACCATGGTATTTAAGCGGTATTCGATCTCCAGCTCCTTTATCCGGCTGATAAAACGCTCCGCATATTCCGGTCCCGTAAGCTCCTCCCGGAAGGTATGAAGGCCGAAGCCGTTGTGGATGCACTGATTTAAGATTCCCCCGAGCTCCCGGTCTCTCTCCAATATCAAAATGCTTTCGATGCCGCTTTTTTTTGCGGAAACAGCGGCTGCAAGACCTGCCGGGCCTCCGCCGATGATGACAATATCATAGCTTTTCATGTTCTGCAGCCTTATTCCTTTCCTAAGGGCTCTATATTCCTGTGGGGTATTTGACTGATGCCTGCAAGCATCCGGGAAGCACCGCCGGATTTTGTAATATCCCGGATGTCTGTCCCAAGCTCCCGGGCCAGAATCTCCATAACTCTGGGCGCGCAGAAGCCTCCCTGGCACCGGCCCATTCCGGCTCTTGTCCTCCGCTTGATGCCGTCTAAGGACTTTGCCCCCAAAGGACGATGTATGGCATCAAGGATCTCTCCCTCGGAAATCATTTCACAACGGCAGATCAGATTGCCGTAAGCCGGTTTCTCCCGGATCAGTGCGTTTCGCTCATCTATGCTTAAGGTGTTGGGATTGAGGATACCTTTTCTTGTGGAAATAAAATCTGTTTTTTCCTTAAGCCCCATTTTTTTCCGCAGTATATCCGCTGTCATTTCTCCGATGGCCGGACAGCTTGCGATGCCCGGAGATTCTATGCCGATGCAGTCGATAAAGCCGGGGGCATCCTCTGCCTCTTCTATGATAAAGTCATCCCCCGGAGCATGGGCCCTGAGTCCGGCAAAGGAAGTAATCACCTGCCTTACCGGAAGATTCCTCACGCTCCTTCCCGCTTTCTTTAATACCTGGTCAAGCCCCTCCCTGGTGGTATTGGTCCCCTCCTTCTCCTCTGTTTCTATGGCTGTAGGGCCCATGAGAAGGTTGCCGTGAATGGTGGGGGTCACAAGGACTCCCTTTCCCATTTTATCCGGCAGAGGGAAGATTGTCCTGGTTACATGATTTCCCGCCTCCTTATCCAGAAGGCAGTAATCCCCGCGTCTGGCAGTCAGATGAATCTTTTTTCCGCTTACCATATTGTGGATGACATCGCCGTAAATACCGGCGGCATTGACCACATACCTTGCCTCAAATATTCCATGGTTTGTGTACAGTTCAAAACCTTCCTCCATCTTTTTTATATCTTTTACTTCTGTCTGAAACTTAAATTCCACACCGTTTGCACAGGCATTCTCCGCAAGGGCAATGTTCAGCCCGAAGGGGCAGACGATCCCGGCCGAAGGAGCGTACAGGGAGGCACAGACATCCTCCGCCGCATTCGGCTCCATGTCCAGCGTTTCTTCCCGGGTCAGAATGCGAAGGCCCTTCACTCCATTTGCCCGGCCTCTGTCGCAGAGAGCTTCAAGCTCTGGCAGATCTGATTCCTCAAAGCACAGGACAAGGGAACCGGTTCTCCGAAACGGAAAATCAAGCTCCCGGGCAAGGCTTTCCATTTTCGCGTTTCCCCGTACATTGAGCTTTGCCTTCAAGGAACCGGCTGCGGCATCATAGCCGGCATGGACAATGGCGCTGTTTGCCTTGGAGGTGCCGCAGCAGACATCCTCTTCTTTTTCCAGCACGCAGATGTCCGCCTGGTAACGGGACAGTTCACGCGCGGCTGCCGCTCCGGACACGCCGCTCCCGATAATTACAATATCATACATAGCCGCAGGACTCCTTCCCTTATGTAAACTATTTTTTATGAATCTTCTGCTGTATTTCTTCCTCTGCCTCTTCTTTGAAATCCTCGATCTGTTCGGGGCTTATCCTGGGAAGGTCCTCGGTAGAGGATACGCCGAAGCTTCTTAAAAAATCCTCGGTAGTGCCAAATAAAAGCGGACGGCCCGGGGCATCCAGACGGCCCACTTCCTCAATCAAGCCATACTCTATCAGTTTATTTACTGCATGATCACATTTGACTCCGCGAATCTTCTCGATCTCCAGTCTGGTTACCGGCTGTTTGTAAGCCACAATAGAAAGAGTCTCTAACAGCACTTCAGTGAGGACGTATTTTTTCGGCTGCTTTGCTATGCGGATCAGATAATCATAGTATTCTGTTTTCGTACAGAGCTGATATGCACTTTCCAGCTCCAGGAGCCGGATGCCGCGATCCTCTTCCTCGTAGCGCTCCTTCATTTCTTTTAGAAGCTCCCGTATTTTTTCCGGTTCTGTATTAAGGGCTGCCGCCAGATGGGAGATTTCCACGGAATCTCCCATAGTGAACAGGACAGCCTCTATAGCTGCTTTCAGTTTCTCATTTTCCACAATCTATTCCTCGTTTTTTGTTTATTCCCGCGGCTCCTTTGCTTCAATCAGAATCTCCCCGAAGGTTTCTTCCTGCTGCACGGTGAGCCTTCCTGTCTTCATCAGCTCCAATACGGCCAGGAAGGTTACAATCACATGAAGCCTGCTTTTTTTTGCTTCCTGCTCTAAGAGATTCCGGAAGCTGAAACGTCTGTGCCCTTTCAGATATGTCTCCACAGAGGACATCTTATCTTCCAGACTGACCTCTTCCTTTTCGATATCGCCGAATTTGCTGCGCACCGGATCAATCTTGTCCTCCTGCCTGCGCAGGATGGATTTAAAGATCTCATTGAGTTTCTGAAGGGTCAGATCTCCCACCAGTTCTTCCAGATCTACCGGCTCTATATAAGAGGCCACCTCGTCCGGAATCGTCGCTTCTTTATAAAGAGCCCTGGCCGCCAGGCTCTGGCGGTCCTTCAATTCGTAAGCCATATATTTGTACATCTTATACTCCAGGAGGCGTTCTGCCAGTTCTGCCCTGGGGTCAATCTCTTCCCCTTCCTCGTCCACCTCTGCCGGAAGAAGAAGCTTGGCTTTGATCTCCAGAAGAGTTGCCGCCATCACCAGGAATTCACTCATGGTATTGAGATCTCTTGTCTCCATGGTCCGGATATATTCCATATACTGATCGGTGATCATAACGATGGGAATATCATATATATCAATTTTATTGCTCTCTATTAAATGCAGAAGAAGATCCAGAGGACCTTCAAATACCGGTAATTTTACGGGGATGCCCATAGTTATATCTCCTATTTTTGAAAGTCCCCTCATTTTTTGAGGGAATGCAGATGAATCACCGACAGCTCCGCCGGATTGAAAATCCGGATGTTGACCGTATGGGTGCCGAGCCCCCGGCTGACGATCAGATCCCTTCCGTCCTTCTGAAAATGACCTGCATCATACCTGGGAAACAATCTGGCCTGGGGCGAAATCACCCCTCCGATTCCCGGAATCCGGATAATTCCCCCATGAAGATGCCCGGAGACGGTCAGATCCGCCCCCCAGGCAGCATAGCTGTCAAAATAAACGGGATTGTGGGCCAGAAGAATATTGTAGCAATCCTCATCCGGCCTTCCAAAGACGTTCGTCAGCTCCCCCGGGTGAAAGGGTGTATGATTCAGCTTCTCATAGTACTTCCAATCCAGCTCAAATCCGTAAATCCGCATGTTAAGGCCGTTTTTTTCAAAGGGAATGCTCTTGTTTTCCAGAAGAATCACGCCGCAGTCCCGAAGCCCCTTTGTATACTCCCCATACATGGTTCCATAGATCTCCGGGCGGATCCGCATACGGTGCTCATGGTTGCCGTTTCCGTAAAAAACGGGCAGTTTCTTTTCCCTGATCCTCTGAAAGAGCTCCAAAGCAGGTGTAAAGGACTCCTCGCTGTGGGCTATCAGCATGTCGCCCGTTACCAGAACCGCATCCGGCCGCCGGGCCTCCACAGCCTCCAGCAGCAGCGCATTCCCCGGGCCGTACACATGATTGTGCATGTCAGACATAAGAATAAAGGTCAGATCTTCGCTGCCCCTCAAAAACTTATCCGTATTCAGATGATAATGAAATTCTTTAAATTTAGACATGGAGATAGAATATCATAAAACCTCTGAAAATGCAATTTCTTTGTTACAGGCAGTCACCCTCCAATCATTACACTCATATTTCCATGCAGAGCAATCCTAAGAATGCCGCAAAGAATCAGATGCAGCGGATAGTAGAGATAAAAAAACCATTTCATCCCCTTCCACTTTCCCCGTTCTCCATTATAATGCTGTAAAAGGGGAATTGTAAGGGCGGTAAATAACTGAATCGCCCCATAGAGGGGATGGATAAAAACCGCATATACCAGTGCATACATAGAGACACAGGCCATCATCCCTGTCATCTGCTTTTTAAAATTCCCTCTGTTTTCGGAAATCTGTAAAACAGCCAGCACCGCAATGCTGCTCCAATCTGCCGGAAAAGCAAGAAGCGTGATTCCTATAATCAGCAAAGTCTTCTGCCACTGTTTCCACCTGTCATGCCCGTTGACATACAGGGCTGCAGTGCCCAGAAACAGCGCCCACAAAACACTTGTCTGATTAAACACAGAGGTTTGAAACGGAAGAAACGGTATTCCAAATGCGAAATTATAGGCAAAATGTCCCACAATGGCAAAGAAAAACAGACGGCCTGCATATTTCCTTCGATTGCGTGTATAATACCACCCCTCCGACACAAAAAACCAGAAAATGGGAGCCGCCATTCTTCCAATTATATGAATCAGCAGGATCCGCCAATCAACAGGATAATCGGGCCAGATAACAGATGCTGCATGATCCGCTGTCATCGCCAAGATGGCAATGATTTTCAGATGATTTGCGTTTAACCCTTTTTTCACTTGAATCCTCCCTCCTCGTTTCCCTTCCGTTTGTCTTTTCCCGTTTCCTGCTTTCCATATTGTAAATTTTACTGCGCAGCGCCGCATTTACCGCATATCCCTGTCTGCGGCGAAACCGCTGCTGCTTTGCAGGCCTTGCAGACCGTATCGGAAAAGAATCCGGCTTCTGTCTCCCGGTTTAAGATCCCATAGCAGCCAAGTTCCTTTTTTGTCTCTTTGTCCCATTCATAGCGCCCCGGCCACCAGCTCAAAAATTCCTCCGGCAAATCGGCAAGTGATTTTTCTGGCAGATAAAAGATAAATTCCGTACCGCTTTCCAGTCCCAGAGGATCGGCTCCCACATACAGGATCTCGTCCCGGATCTCTTCCGATCCTGTCTCCGGCTCGAAAGTAAGCTCCTCCAGTGTCATAGAAACAGTGGTTTCGTCTATTTTCTCAAAATTCCCGAATTTTCCCTGAAACTCGCAGTAATAGTGCTTTCCATGAGGGTAATCCTCCCCGATGTCTCCCATATCCGAATCATTGTAGCTTCCTGTAAAGGAGCCGTCCGCATCCAGTGTCAGAAAGGTTCCCCAGGCACCGGCCCCGCTCGAAAAGACAAAATCACAGGGAAATGCACCCGGAAGCTCAGACGGTTCCAAGACCTCTCCCTGGCTTTCTGTCTCTTCTGCATTTTCCGGGCCTTTCCCATCCTTAGCATAAAACCAGAAATATTCCTCATCCACAAATACCATAATTGCTCCGTCACCCGAATCAAAGGTATAGGGGTTTCCTATCCCTCCAAAATTCGACTGGCCGTTTTCCTCCGGAACTGCCCCTGCTTCGGTAGCAGAGAGAATTTTTCCCTCCACACAGTCCGCATCTCCCATAGGGCCTTTCTCTTCCGTTCCATAATAAAGGGTGTCATTCACCATCAAAATCCGGTCTTCCGGTGCCATCTTCTCTTCCTTTTCGGAACAGCCGGACGCTGTCAGCAAAAACAGAAGCAGCGCCGCTGCCGTTCCTATCCGATACCACTTTTTCATAATCGTCCTCCCAGTTTCTGCGCAAATGTCCGTTACTCATCTGCAAAGGCTTCATACTGTTTCTTTGGTCCGCCGCACACCGGACAGCGATCCGGAGCTCTGTCCCCGGTCATCACATAGCCGCATACAGGACAGACATAAATCAGCTCCCTGGAAAATCCATCCATGTCCGACGCTTCTTTTAAAAGTACCGTATGTTCCTTTTCCGCCGCGGCAGCGCCGGCATAAGCCTGCTCTGCAAGAGGAAATTCATGCTTTTTTGCGTAATCGGCAAGCATACGGTAGAAGTATTCCTGTTCAAACTCCTCTCCCGGAATATAGGTTTCCACCGTTTCCGGAAAAGGCGCCGGGCAGTCCAGTATGGAATAAAAATTCCGTGCATGGTAATACTCCGAAGCCGCCAGTGCCCGGAACAGGCCGGCGATCCGCTTCAGCCCCCTTCGTTCAGCCCGGTCCGCAAACGTCATATATTTGAAATGAGCCATCAGCTCTCCCCCTACGGTCTCCTGAAGCTTCTGTCTCAAAATGCCGTCCTCACGCTCACGGCCATAGCAGTCCTCCGGAAGGTTCACTATCCGATGCTGCAGTTTTCCATCCTCCACATAAAAATGCACCACATGATGTTCCACATCACTGGCGCGGATATCCTTTGAAACATCCTCGATCATTGCTCCGCCTCCGCCAGTGCAGATCAGAGGGATGCCGTCCACGCAGTCCTCAAATCCAGAATGGACATGACCGCAGAGAAGATATCTTACTTTTTCCTTCCACGGCTCATAGGCCTTTTTAAGGCGGGCAAATTCTTCCTCGGTCACACAGTTTAGAATAAAATGGTTCGGCACAGGAATGTGAAAGGCGATGATCGCCTGCCTCACTTCCTCCATGGAGAGAACCCTGGATAAAAGCCCGATGCCTTCCTCCTCAAAGATCCGCTGTGCGTTGTCCAGCACGATTACCGCGAAGTCCTCCATAAGAAGGGCATAATTCTTCTCTCCAAAATACTCCGTGTAAGCTCCCGTATCGTGATTTCCCCGAAGGGCATAGACCTCATTTTCCGCCAGAACCTCCGTAAGCTCCTGTATAGTCTGATAATGATGCCTGGTTCCTGCCGGCACCAGATCCCCCACGACGAGCGTAATATCATCCCTGCCGGTCTCCTCCAAAGCTCCTGCATATACCTTCATATTGTAGGTTCCCAGACCCTCGCAGCCCGGATCGCCGATCACGCCCATAGAGCGCACTCCTGTAAGCCGGATAATGGGCTCTGATACCTTCTGAATCTTGTTTTTCTCCATTCCTGTTATCCTTTCACTGTTTGATATACTGCATTTCTTATATATCTATATATTATACCCTTCGGGTATCCCATTAACACATGCCCTTTCAAGACTGGCGGACTTCGTCCGGTAAGGTATACCCTTCGGGTACCCCATTAACACATGCGCGGCCAGGCTCAAAGTATGAGAGCGGATTCCCCTGTCAGAAAATCCGCCCTTTCCCATACTCTTTGCTGCTGTATGTTATTCCTCTGCAGCTCTCGCTGCCACTTCCCTCTCCTGTACATCAGACGGTGCCTGCTCATAACGCGCAAACTCATATGCATAGACGCCGCTTCCTCCGGTCATGGAGCGCAGGTCTGTGGAATATCCGAATATCTCAGTCATAGGCACGTCTGCCACAACCTCCTGCTTGCCTCCCGCTACCGGGTTCATGCCCAGTACACGGCCGCGGCGTTTATTCAGATCGCCCATAACGTCTCCCGTATACTTGTCGGGTACCGTTACGGTCATGGAGCAGATAGGCTCCAGAAGCACGGGATTTGCTTCCATAAATCCCTTCTTAAATGCCTGAATGGTAGCCGTCTTAAATGCCATCTCAGAGGAGTCTACCGGATGGTAAGAACCGTCATAGAGCACGGCTTTCACACCCACAACGGGATAACCCGCCAGAGGTCCCTTGGTAACGGATTCCTGAACACCCTTTTCCACTGCCGGGAAATAGTTCTTGGGAACGGCGCCGCCGACCACGATCTGGTCAAATACATAAGCGGTCTCCAGATCTCCGGAAGGCTCAAAGGTCATCTTTACATGGCCGTACTGTCCGTGTCCGCCGGACTGCTTCTTATACTTGGAATCCACATCGGATTTCTTGCGGATGGTCTCACGGAAGGCAACTTTGGGACGGCTCAGCTCCACGGCTACCTTAAACTTCTCCTCTAACTTGCTCACAACCACGTCAAGGTGCTGATCACCCATGCCGTACAGCAGGGTCTGGCGGTTCTCGGAATCATTCACGGTCTTAAGTGTCAGATCCTCCTCCATCATCTTTGTGAGCGCCTGGGAAATCTTATCTTCATCTCCCTTATTCTTTGCCTTATAGCACATATATGTATAAGGTTTGGAAACCTCGGTTCTTCCAAATGCCACCGGTGTCGCCTTGGTGGACAGTGTATCTCCCGTCTTGGTGCTTGTAAGCTTTCCGATGGCGCCGATATCACCCGCGTGAAGCTCGGAAACCTCAATGGGCTTATTGCCCTGCATCACGTAAAGCTTGCTCAGCTTCTCCTCTGCTTCCTTATCCTGGTTGTAGAGGGTATCGTCAGACTTGATAACACCGGAGGATACCTTAATCAGAGAATATTTTCCGATAAAGGGATCTACGATGGTCTTAAATACATACGCGGACTTTGCCTTGGAGAAATCGTAATTTGCCTCGAAAATCTCGTTGGTCTTGGTATTGATACCGTTGCATGCTTTCTTATCGGGGCTTGGGAACAGCTCCACAATATCATTCATCAGATTGTGAATGTTCCGAAGTTCTGTGCTGGAGCCCATAGAAACGGGAATCACGGATCCGTCGCTTACATTGAACTTCATGGCAGCGCGAATCTCGCTGACAGTAAATTCCTCTCCGTTGAAATAGCGCTCCATAAACTCATCGGAAGTCTCTGCAACCGCATCCAGAAGAGCCTCACGGCAGATTGCCAGATTTTCCTTGGAATATTCGGGAATGTCACAGGGCTCGCGCTTTCCGATGCCCGTAAAGCGGCGGCCTTCCATCTTGCACACATTGATGTAGCCTACGAACTTCTCATCCTCACGGATAGGCTGATAGAAAGGCGCAATCTTCTTGCCGTAGCGCTCGGTCAGATCCTCCACCACCTGGCGGAAGGAAGCGTGATCCACATCCATCTCGGTCACAAAGAACATCCGGGGAAGCTTGTACTTTTCGCACATCTCCCACGCCTTTTCCGTTCCTACCTCTACGCCGGCCTTGCCGGATACCACGATAATAGCGGCATCCGCAGCGGCTACTGCTTCCTCTGCCTCTCCCACAAAATCGAAATATCCCGGTGCATCTAAAATATTTATCTTGCAGTCCTGCCAAATCAGCGGAATCACGGAAGTGCTGATTGAGAACTTTCTCTTAATCTCTTCCTTATCGTAATCACTGATGGTATTTCCATCGGTTACCTTACCGATTCGCGTCGTAAGTCCGGATACGTATGCCATAGCCTCTACCAGACTGGTCTTGCCGCAGCCGCCATGTCCTAAGAGCACTACGTTGCGAATCTTGTCAGTTGTGTAAATGTTCATGCCTTATCCTCCAAATTTTTTTTGCGCCTCCGTGCATCATTTCCGCCCCGGAGACCGCTATGTATATATTCTACTAAAAACCGGAGGAAAGTTCAAGTGTTTTATACAGATCGACAAGCGAATCCCCGTGCAAAACGGCCGGAATACCCACAAGAATACCAATAACTGTATCGGAACAAAGCCGGTAAACCCTCATGGCAGATAAGAATCATTACAAATGGCATGGATATTGTCTCTTAATTAAAAATTGCTGCCGGGCGGCACCAGGGGGTAATGTTTATTTTTTTCATAGATCAATTTTGCCTGCTCTGCCAGGATCTCTTTCAAATAATCCGGTGAAAGTATCTCCACCTGGGTTCCAAAAGACAGAAGAAAGCCTGTCAGCCACGCATCTTCCGGCATTTTTGCGGATGCGATCAGATCTCCGTTCTCCTGCCTCTGCACCTGGTTTTTATCAAATTCATCATATACACGGTACGCCATTTCCTTTGGAAAACGCAGGATGATTTGATGATACTCTCCCTCAGAAGAATCCAGGGGCTTCGGGAAATCCCGGCGCGGAAAGCTTTCAGATACCATGCCTTTGCTTTGTAGGAAAGCTTACAGGGCTGTACGATTCTTTCGCTTATCACTTCGTATGAACCTGCATAGTGAATCCTGACACATTTACAGCGGATGATTGCCGATTTTAGCAATTCAAATATTTCATTGTCAGAACCACTGTTTCCCCATCTGGAAAAATCCACTTCCAGCCAATTTCCCGAACTGAGGTTGAAGATTGCGGAAAGCTTCTGCAGTGTCTGGCTGCTGTCTGAACTCTGCGCCGCCTGGATGCTCTGCAATGCCGTAAGGATCTCCTGCTTTTCGTCCTCTGACAATATGGCTTTATCCAGGACAAAGCCTTTCATCAAATGAATGCCGCCATTTCTTCCTGCTTCCGCATATACGGGAATGCCGACTCCGCTTAAGGCATCAATATCCCGGTATATGGTTCTGACCGACACCTCCAGCTTCTCTGCCAATTCCGGAGCGGTGGCCTGTCCCTTGTCAAGTAAGTAGTATATAATCTTAAACAACCTGCTCTCCTGCATGTTTTGGTTCCTCCATCTTAACAGGGTAATATCTCCTCGCCATAGCCTGGCAGCATTTGCTTCTCTTCTCTTAACAGAATAGCACTTATATCCTGACAGGTTATGTCAAGGTTTATGATACTTGCTTACCTTCCTGATATCAACCGTTGAAATCAGATTTATGAAATCTTACAGCTGACACGCTATTTCAGTCTTTCCAGATAAATCTGCGGTTAATGGATTCTCCTCCATCCACAATAATATTTTGACCCGTGCAGAACGTATTTGTCACAGTCAGAAAATAGGCCCACTCTGCAATTTCTTCCGGCTCTGCCCATTTTTTCAAAGGGGTCTCCTCCATAATCTGCGCCCACAGACTCTTATCATTCATCACACATTCATTGAGCGTAGTCAGAACGCCGCCGGGATCCAGGCTGTTGCAGGTGGCTCCGAACCCGGCCACACGCATGGCAACATTTTTTGTATATGCCAGCACGCCGCCTTTGCTGGCGCAGTATTCGGGAAATTCCGAACCTGTGTGTCCGCTTGCCGATCCGATATTTAGGATGGAGCGTATCTGTGCCTGGATTCCGTATTTTTCGGTCATGTGTATCAGCGCTTTCAGGTTGATATCAATGTCGGCTTCGTTTTGAGTTCCGGCATTGTTGATTAAAATCTGGATGCCCGGAATATCCGGAAGCCTGTCATATTCCCGGATATCCAGCCGGTAATGGGTATAGGACCTGTGCTTGATTCCGGCTTCCTGGCGATCGATTCCTATCACCTTATGATTTTCCTGCAAAAATTTTTCGGCTATGGCTTTTCCTATTCCCTGTGAGGTGCCTGTTATTAGTATTTTCATCTTTCATCATCCTTTCATTTAAATGCGGCTGCTCTTATAGCGTACCTGATTTTATAAAGCGTTACAATTTAAATTGTAACAGCTATAAAAAATCTTATTTCCCACCCTCTTTTTTCCCTTTAATATAAGTAAGGTATTCCTGTCCGATATTTTGCCGCTTCCATCTGTTCACTCTCTGATAGCCGACAGGCGAGAACAGAACCTCCATAAACAGTTCCGCAACGGCTCCCGTCAGGGCGCACACCGTACACTGAAGCAATGTCCAATGAAATCCGTCCCAGAATACGGGCGCAAAGCCCGCAAAGACAATTACGGCAAAAATAAAATTATCCATAAATTGGCCGATAAAAGTAGAAATGTACGTCCTGGCCGCAAATGCCAGCTTTCCGTCCGGGTTTTTTCGAAATGCTTTCCCAATGGTCCAATTCAAAAAATTGTTAATGGCCGCTGATGAGAGAAAGGCAATGGTGCTTCCCAAAAGTATAAACCATGTTCCTCCAAGGATTCCGTTAAGCTCTGTGTAATCATCCGCATTGGACGGAATGATACTCACAATATAAAAAATCAGGCAGGTAAACAGATTGACGGCCGATGCAAGAACCGCAATTTTATTGGACGCTTTTGGCCCGAAATACTTTGTGATGATATCCATACACATAAAAGCCAGCCAGGATATTAAAATACCGCCGTCCAGGGCAATCCACTCTGTCTGAACAAGGGTTTTGTTGGCAAGGAGATTCATGCAGATAACGCTGACCACAAACAGGGTAACAACTGTTGCCGGAATACACCGAAGCAGGATTTCCGTCTCTTCCTTTTCTTTTTTAAGCCATGCTCCAATTGCAGGCGAACTCTTTTCGGGCTGTGTGTTTTTGTGATTCATATTTTTCCTCCAAAATAAAAAAGTAGTTTGTCAAAACACAAAACCACCTCCATAAACCCACATGCGCCCCATTGGCGCAACACCATAAATGAAAGTCGGCAGTGGCGCATGGGGCATCCCTGAACTTAGTTTTCCGCTGTGCGGAAAAGGGATTTTCATAGTAAAAAAGGCTCTGCAAAACGCAAAGCCACTATCATTACACGATTATGAATAGCAGTCCTGGTTTTGTTTTACGACAGGATGGTACAAGCGAACTGTCGGCATCTAAAGGATGACTTATATACTATACACAATAATTCTTATAACTTCAATCCTTTTATGATTTTTTTCTTTAATTCCCAGAGGCTCCGAAAACGGAACCTCTGGGCATGGGTTTTTCTGGTTAATTAATGCTTAATCCTGCGCTGGCATAACCTACTACCGTATTGAGCAGGGTCAACCCGCTGGCAGTTGCTGAGAATACCAGCATTAAGCGGGTTTGAGCCGTTACCGGAATATTGAGGCCCGTAAGGGCGCCGTTTAACAGCGTACCGACGGATATAGCCCCTGTAAGGGACGGTGTCAGGTTAATCAGCGTTCCTGCAATGGGCGAAAATACATTGTTCGGTGTCGTAGACTGATAGATCTGCGCTCTCACAGCCACAGTAGAACCTACCAGGGAAAGTGCTGCCGTTGTGCTAAAAAATGCACTGAAAGAGGTAATAACGCCTGCACGCGGAACCTGGAATGCAAAGTTGGAAAGGGTTCCGCTGGCATTTGTAATATCTATGGTTGCCCCCAGCGCCGTAAGGCTCTGTACACTGTTTCCAAAGCCAACAAAGGATGGAAGTCCTGCAAGCCCTCCGGCAATTGTTGTCAGGGAAACCGGAAGTCCTGATGCAAAGGGGATGATAGCTCCCGTACCATCAATGCCAGTGGGGCCTGTGGCTCCGGTTGCTCCTGTGGCTCCGGTGATTCCGTCACCTCCGGTTGCTCCCGTTGCTCCTGTGGCTCCGGTTGCTCCCGTTGCCCCTGTGGCCCCCGTTGCCCCTGTGGCTCCGTCAGCTCCTGTGGCTCCTGTCGGGCCCGTAGCTCCGGTAGTCCCGGTGGCTCCTGTTGGGCCCGTGGCTCCGTCAGCTCCGGTAGCTCCCGTTGAACCTGTGGCTCCGTCGGCTCCTGTGGCTCCCGTTGGGCCTGTAGCTCCGTCGGCTCCTGTGGCTCCCGTTGGACCCACAGCTCCGTCGGCTCCGGTAGCTCCGGTGGCTCCCGTTGGGCCTGTCGGGCCCTCATCTCCCTGACAGCCTTTCGGCCCCTGGGGACCAACGGGCCCTGTCACGCCCTGAATACCCTGGGGACCCGTCACACCCTGCGGACCCATTGCACCGGTCGGGCCGGTTGCTCCTGTCGGCCCCGGAATACCTCTGGGACCCTGGGGACCTGCATCTCCCTGAGGACCCATCGGGCCCACTGCACCCGTAGGGCCGGCAGGACCCTGAGGACCCATATCTCCTTTGGGGCCCTCACAGCCGGGGTCGCCCTTGGGACCGATATCACCCCGAACGCCCTGAACACCCGGAATTCCCTGAGGACCTGCATAACCTCTTGGGCCTGCACAGCCTCTTGGGCCTGTGTTTCCGGTGGGGCCTACAGGCCCTGTATTTCCTCTGGGACCTCTTGCGCCGGGGGCGCCGGGAATCCCCTGAGGGCCCATTGGGCCTTGCTCTCCTCTGTCTCCCTTAGGCCCGGGACAGCCGGTATCTCCTTTGATACCCTGGGGGCCCATGGGACCCTGGTCGCCTTTCGGGCCTGCCGGTCCCCGTTCACAGCAGTGAGGCTGGCATTGATTCTGACAACAGTTATATGAATTGTTTTGCGTCATACAATCACTTCCTTACATAATTTTTTGAAAAAAACATTCATAAAATATTTTTTTCTAGAATATATTATGTAAACCACATGCATTTGTTACTTTTTTTGTCGAAAAATTAGAGCGTGTGAAACACGCCCTAAGAAATCTTCATGCTCTCAAAGTACTCTTTGTTATATAAATATGCTTTGGAATAAGGCTTACAGTTTCCGGCTCTGTCATTATATTCCTTTGCCTTTTTCCGATCTCCCAATTTGTCATAGCATACACACAGCTGCAAAAGAGGGACATAATCATAACAGTCCGGCAAAACGAATCCGCCGGAATATTCATTTTTCGGTCTGCTCAGTGCTGTTTCGTACCAATAGACAGCATTGGCAAGGCTTCCATGCTCCAAAAAATATTTCCCAATCTCACAGCACAATTCGGCCCTGGGCGCATCAAAGCTCATGCTTCGCAGCAGCATAAGCAGGGCGGCTTGCTCCTGTCCCAGGCGATAATAGCAATTGGCACAGACAGAGCAGGCCTCGATTTTATTTTCAATCCATCCCTCCCCGGAGTTTAGGAATTGTTCAAAAACAGAGACGGCCTCCTCATATTGTCCGTGATAGTATAGCTCTCTGCCGTAATAATACTGCTGCCGGGGTTCCAAAGAGTTTCCGGCGGCAATTAGCTTCTGGTATATATTTAGATTGCGATCCGGATCTCCTGCCCCCATTTTTTTGTGGCTGACGGCAATATCGGAATATATGATTTTGCCATTGGGCGGAATAACCTCATGGACCGCCCCAATCCAGCGGTATTTGGAATCATTTCGAATCCATCTTTCCCTAAAATAAGAAAAAGAGGGCTTGCCGGCTTCATCAAAAGAAGTATTGTATTTCATCATTACCATGTCCGTGTCCGGTGACAAGGACTGCTTTAACTGCAGAAATTTATCCTTTTGCGTATCCTCCAGAATATCATCCGCATCCATCCACATACAATAGTCCATGGAGGCCTTGGAAAAGGAATAATTTCTGGCATCGGAAAAGTCATCTTCCCACGGATACGAATAGACCTTTGAGGTATAACCGGACGCAATTTTTACCGTCTGATCCGTGGAGCCGGTATCTACAATCACTATTTCATCTACAAGCTCTGCCACACAGTCGAGACAGCGAGCTATATTCATTTCTTCATTTTTGACGATCATACAAAGACTTATTGTGGACATATCGGTTCCTCTCTTTATTAATTTATTTATTGCTGGCAGAGCTTCTCTATGGTCAGATTCATACGGATTTCCGAAGCTTCTGCTGAAGAATACCATGCAAAGGACAACGTGGACATGTCGGATATCTCCATAATAAAATATCTCGATATTGACAGCGTTTCCTTTCGCTTTTCTGTCTTTGCACATGTGGTATATATAGTTTGTTCACATTCATTACAGATTGGTGTCAGCTTTATAAGACCATGCTTTTTCGTCATTGTGGATATATAAAAATAGATGGCATAGAAGCCTGGAGTGAGTATGATAGAATTGCTATTATTTAGAGATATATTTCCGGTTGTATCGGGTATATCATTGTTAAGGGGAAGCTTTGCACTTTCCGGCAAAAGAAGCTCCTGGCCCGAAAAGGATGCAAATATATGATTCTGCGGATAACCCGGCGGTCCGACCGGACCCATAGGTCCCTGCTCTCCCATGGGGCCCATTGGTCCGGTGACGCCTTGAGGCCCCTGCGGCCCTGTGACTCCCTGGGGTCCGGTTTCTCCACGTTCACCCGGACATCCGGGCGGTCCCGGTTCTCCTCTTGCTCCCTGGGGGCCTGGTTCCCCTCTTTCACCTGGAATTCCCGGCTCTCCTTTTGGTCCCTGGGGGCCTGGTTCTCCTTTCGGTCCCTGCGGCCCCGGCTCTCTTTCCGGCACATCTGACTTAGGCTCACAGGAACGGGATACCTCGCATTCTCCCTGTTCTCTGGTCTTCGTCTCATGAGGCTGCCCCGGCACAGCAGTATTTGTCCCGGATACAGGCTCTTTGGAAGTCTGGGTTGTGTTTCGACTATTGTTTTGATTGTAGTTCATATTGCTGTTCTGATTACAGCTTCTATTCGGAATTCTTCCCATGCCGAAGAAATTCGGTGGGTTGAACATCCAATTTGGATTAAAGTTATTCAATAAAGCCACCTCATTCATATTTGGTATTGAGTCATAATGCATTTCTTTTGCATTATCACTATAAATTATATGCATGGAAAATAAATTCGTTTTCAAATACCGATCCGTTATCTGTCTGTCCACGAATCAAATCTTGTGGATATTTGAGGATCGTGTTGTAAAAATCTCAACGGCCCCTCTGCCCTTTTTTCATAATAATTTTTATGGAGAGCTGTCCAATCGGACATCATTTTCCCTGTTTCTTTCTATTCAAATTGAATTCTTCTTCTGCTAATTCGATACGTTGCTGAATCTCTTTCTCTGTAGGAAGCTGTTTCTTAATCTCTTCCAATTTAATATTATCATAAGAAGCAACTCCCATCGGCGTCTGAATTCCTTGAAATGCCCACTGCACTTCTGTCTGATCTTTATCTTTGCAGATTAGCAATCCAATAGTGGGATTTTCATCCGGCGTCCGGATAAGGTCATTCACTGCATTAACATAAAAATTCAATTTTCCCGCAAATTCCGGTTCGAAAGAGACAGCTTTCAGTTCTACTACTACATAACATTTAAGGCGGATATGATAGAACAGCATATCGATCTTTCGTGTTTTCCCTGAAACTACAATTTCTTTTTGTCTTCCAACAAATGCAAATCCTGTTCCAAGTTCCAGCAAAAATCTGGTAATATTCTGTTCTAAAGCCGCTTCCAATGCACTCTCGTCATAATCCGGCGGCAAAGTAATAAAGCCTAAATCATACGTATCTTTTACAATTTCCTGTGCCAGTTTTCCTTGAATAACAGGTAGTCTTTCACTAAAATTTGTAATAGCAGCCCCGGTTCTGCCGTACAAACCTAACTTAATATAATTCTGAAGTGTACTTCTACTCCAGCCATCTTCTATTGTTCGGTATATATAAAATAAAGCTTCTTCTACAGAATTACACTTTGTAATAATATCAATGTGATGCCCCCATGGAACATATGCAAAAAAAGCAGGAAAAGGGAATACTCCAATAACCTGTTGGAGTTTTTCTTCACTCATGTTTTTTCCAATCTGCTCCATTCTTGGCTGAATTACTGAAATCTGCGTTTCCATTTCTCCAATAAGTCGTTGGAGTTTTTCTGCATCATCACCTGCATAAAACATATACCACTTTTTCATATACCAAAGATTAGTAGTACTAAAGCCTTTTATATCAGGAAATTCATTTCTCAAATCAAGGCTCAACTGTTCAACAATGCCACTTCCCCATTTTTCTTCTACTTTACGCATAGTAAGATCACGCCCTAGCTGCCAGTTAAACAAGAGCTGTTCAGAATTCACTTTTATGGCTGCCTTTATCTGTGTATTTCGGAATCGTTCCTTAATCTCATGAATCCATTGCACATAATCTGAATCCACATGCACATCATGCGAACTTACAACCGTTGGAAATCTGCTTTTTCTTTTTTGCATGGATCTCTTCTCCTACCTGATTATATTCTTTTCTTACACAATTAGAGTGACAATAAACTTTCAAGAGCATTTTCTTTATCCCCAGCCGAAATATCTTTTTTCTATATTTTTTACTTAAATTATTCTTCAATATATTAATATAAGTCAATGCTGTTGAAACAAAATCTGATGGTATATTCTTACCATTTGATATATGAAAGCATTACCTGTCTGTCCACGAATCAAATCTTGTGGATATTTGAGGATCATACAGAGGGCAGCCAAAATCAATTAAAATGTCCATAAGAGAATTCATATCCGCCTCCTGCATGCCGTAACAATCAAATCTCACAATCTGCGAGGTTGTAAAAATCTCAAAGGCCCCTCTGCCCTCTTTTTCATAATGATTTTTATCGAGAGCTGTCCAATCGGAAAAGACAGAAGCAATCTTTTCAAAAATTTCATCTATGGGGAGACATTCCAGTTCTTCTACCCCTTGTCCGTCACAGCATGCCAGTTCATATATTTTGTTGTTATCGTGGACAACTCCCTCTTTATATTTCCAAAAATTCAAATCCATACTCATTTTTGTCTCCCAAATGTTTACTTGAAATCTGTTCCTATCATTCGGCTAAAGAACGGAAAAAATTTATTTCCTCCTCGGAAAGTTCATAGTAGAATATCAAAAATTCCTCCGGAATCGATAGGCTTTTGATGCTTTCTTCTGCCACCGTCATTTTTACAATATTTGTATTTTCATACAATGTAATCGTAGTATTCTTTTCCAGCTCCTTTCCTCCAAAACGTGCAACAGGGTACTTGTAGGAAATCAGATCGTATTGCTCTTTTGCCTCATCTAAGTCTTTTTCCAGTTCATCCTGGCGTTCTTCTATGTCCGAATCCTCAAAAAGCATACATTGATTATACTGATACAACTGTTCTTCATCGCTTATAGTTTTTATAAGTTCATGATCCTCCGCTGAATATATTTTAATTTCAGCTAAGTTATCCAAATCCTCTCTGGTATATTTTTGCCCCTGTCCGGCAGAGCATCCCGCACAAATACATAATCCAAACACAAGCAGAATACTGATTATGAAATAGCTTTTCTTATTCATCTTTCTCCCTGCTTTCTATAAGTAATTTACACGTTGTAATCAATAAGCAGCAAAACAATATTATGATAGGGGCATAGGGGCTCCATGCGTTTGTTATCATTCCAATCAAAACCGCAGCCACGGTAACTGGAAATGCCGCATATACCCAGCGATACCTTTTCATATGGTCGCTTTTAGGGGGATGTTCCGTATTTTTAATGATAATGCTGTCAATGTGCATAGACACTGCCGCCCATATAATAAGTGCCAGCCATGCCGTATCTGCTATCCATTCAAAAATATTGCAGGCTGTCTGTCCGAAATAAATCATGAAAAAGTGTCCGATTTCTGAGCTTGCCAATAGAATCACCACTCCTGCAATTATCACAATCGTATATTTCTTTCTTCTGTTTTCCCTTTGTCTCTTAAATTCTCCGAATACCTTATCGTCAAATGCAAGGCGCTCATTTTTGATTTCCTGATACTGTTTGGTCTGAAAAAATTGCCAGATTATTATGATTACCCCTGCAATCATTGTAAGCCAATAAAGGAAAGACATGAGTATGCCAGGATGCTCCAGGCTGTCAAAGACGTTTGACAGTATAAAAAGACTTATCCCTCCTGTCATGTGCTTTACATTCTTCCTGCTGTAAAGCAAGTATCCGTCTAACATCTCCTGGCTGACATAATACCCACTGTTTGATGGGGCCTTTTCTTCTGATGTATTACTTTTTTCGTAATCCTCTTTCAGCAGGTAGTCCGTTGATACTCCGAATAGGCTGCTGATTTGTACTAATTTTCCTACTTCGGGTATCCCTTTATCATTTACCCATTTTCCTACTGCCTGCCGGGACACGTCTAACCTTTCCGCCAAATCCTCCTGCGTCATATGATTTTCTTTCAACAGGGCTTTTAATTTTTGTCCTAATGTCATCTTTTCTCCGCCTCCTCTATCTGCATTTTATTTCTAAGCAATAGAGGAGCACAACCAATTTGTGGTTTCATCTTGTCAACTTTGGGTTTCGTTCATTTATTTCACTTCTTCAAAAGAGTCTTTCTCCCAAATATTTATCATGCGGAACGACTAAGCACTTCTCGATGGACTTCCAATAGGTATCATAAAGATTTTTTTGTGCTGCCCCGTAGCTTTCTTTTGTATCAAATTCCCAATAAAGCATGTACTTAACGCTTTTTACAATACGGGTAAGTTTAAGCGGGGGAAGTCCCTCTTTAATCTGCTCCATGTCTATGTGGTACTCTCTTTTGCTAAGGCGAAGCAAAAGAAGTCCCTCCTGCTGTTCTAAAAAGCTTTTTGCTTCAAGCATCAGTGCTTCAAATTCCTCTACCTTTTGGGGTTTGACCTGGTAGATGCAGATTTCTGTAAATGGCATGTTGATTCCTCCTAAGTTTCATTTTGTGTTATATACCATGAAAAACTGTAATTAAAAAAATATCCTTTTGCCGCCTCCACAAAGCTTATTGATATCTATTTCCATAGGCTGCTTTCGCCTGGCTTGTATACTTTTTAACAAAATCAGTTTTTCCGCCCGTATATGCATCTCTGTTATGCTCATATTTTTTCCAAAGCTCTCGCTTCATTTTCTCATACTGCCTGGCAATGTCCGCATGTTCCATAAGATAATCCCGGAAATACAGCTCATCATTGTCCCCCATATATCTCAAATGGAGATGGAACACCCTGTCGGCAAATCCGTCCTCCGTATAGCCTTTATTAAATGAAATCCGATTCTCACTCCGGCTCATGCAAATATAACCGTTGTTTACTAATATATCCCTGATATTTGGCAGGCTGCATTCTCCCGGCACTTCCACAAGGATATCGATAATGGGCTTTGCCCATATGGAACAAATGGCTGTGCTTCCTATGTGGCTGATTCTGGCCGGTTGATTTAACAGGGCCTTTAAGAAAGCTTCCTCCTCAGCATACCAATTTTTCCAGAATTCTTTATGTTCTGTCAAGAAGATAGGAAACAACTGCCATAATTCTTCCAAACTCAGTTCCGATAATCTTTTCTCCATTGCAAACCTCGTCATATAAGAGACCTGCAGGCAATTCAGCCGGTCCATTTGGGCAGAAAAATGCCCATTTGGACAAACCCTCTTGCCGCACACTCGAATTTCTGTTATAGTGCAGACAAACCGATAGCCGGCTGGTCAGACACATGGACTGGCGCAAAGGTCACAGACCCGCGCAGCCTGCTGCGAAATTTTTAAATAATAATCAGGAGGAAAACACTTGAAAAAATCTACGCTCCTTTTTGCTCTGCTGCTCTGTGCAGTGCTGACAGGCTGCACAGAGCCTGCTCCGTCCCAGGATGACAACCCTTCACAGGAATCTTCCGGCACCGTAAGCACTCCCCTGGCTGACGAACCAGCACCTCCTTCCAATGGGCAGACAGCTATACTATATATCGGAACGCGCTCCGGAGGCTTTAAGGAATATCCCATGGCCTGCGAGGGCGAACTGACCCCGGAAATGCTGATCCAGGGCATTGCCGACCTAACTGGCTGGAACTTAACCCTGGCCGAACCGGTCATTTCTGGTAAAGGCGGCATAAGTGTATGCCTGTCCCGGGAATCAACCCTGTTCACCGGCCCGCCCGACCCACAGAAAGAAGAGTTCCATATGTATGATGCGGAACAGCTCGCGGAGACGATTCTGGACAGCATCCAAAAAACACTGCAAGCGGGCTTCACCGGAGAGGGCGGCGATCCGGACGCACTGGACATTTGGTACTACATGGAGGGGGAACAGGCTTTAGAGCTTCCTCTGCTGGAGCTGTCCTGGCCGATTGATCAGCCGTATCAATGGAATTCGGCTGAAAGGAATTTACATACTCACTAATTTTCTCACCGTGTTTGCCGTTCTTATTCAAATTCGGCCTTGGGCTCTCCTATTTCGCTGAATGCTTCCTCACAAAGGGGGCATTTGCAAAAGGGATTGGGAATTTGAAACATTCCTCCGCTTCCTACAATTTTCAGTTTCATCTGTGCTCACCTCTCCTCACGATTTCGTATCTGAAATAATAGTTTTTTCTTCTTTTTCATATTCCCTAATGTTACTAAATAATATGGTGCATGTGCTCTGATTTTCATTTAAATTATAAAGTTAACTACCCCATAGATCAAATGGCAGATTGTGAAAACGGAAATTGGAATTATCGCTATTCCATTCTTTCTGTCAGCAGCAAAAAACAGAAATGCCAAACATGGCGGAATCGTCAATCCCAAAATAACAATTCCGTTTATTATGGCGTTATAATAAGCGATCCAGCTTGCAAAATATAAGAAATAGCAGCACAGCACAAGGAGCATAAAAGTAGTTACACGCAATTTTTTGCTTTCTTTGTTTCGCAACATACATAAAGCAGTAATCATTAATATTTGGCATACCAAAGCCACCGTGTCAAGTGCTCCCGTAACGGAGTCTGCCCTTAATATATCCTTTGGAGCAGGAATCACAAACCAAATAAAATTGGGCACCATAATAATCAGAAACAGCAGCAGACCCCAGACATCAAAACAAAGCTCATATCTTTTTATCATCGCTCGTTTACTCCAACTATTCTTCTGACAAACGGCACCAATCGAATACAATGATATGCCGCCACTGTCAGCAAAAAGCTTCCCATACAAATGCAAACTATTTGTGCGAACAGACCATCCGTCAACTCCACAACGTAGTATGCCAGTACAACCAAAATAGACTGATGCAGTAAATAAATGGGATAGGATGCTTTATTAAAATATTCCGTAAATTTTGTGCGCCTATTAAAAAACTTCTTTCCTGCGGCAAGCAATGTCAAAACGGAAATCCAGCCAATAAAGTTTACCCACAAGTCACCATAATAAGAATACTGATAATACAGTATTTCCAAAATAAGAGTACCGGCTATCCAGGCGCCTGTGAAGAATTTTATGCTTTTTTCCAGCTTTTCCATAATTATATCATTGCTCAGAATATAATATCCTGCCAGATATAAGGCGAAATCCTTTCCGAGACTAAACCCTCCGAAATTCCCCAGATAATACATGAGCCATATGGGGATAAATAAGCCTGCTATGGCTAAAACGGGCATTTTTTCAACAATGTGAGCCGCTTTTTCATAGGGCAAAAAGCGAAACACCATTAAGCTAAATAGGGAGATGAGCAGCAGGAACAAAATAAACCATAAATGTCCCGGCGTAAATGCCCCGTCATAACCCGTAAAATCTGTTACATGTGTAAAAAAGTATTTCCAGTGTTCAAAGATACCGCCATTATATTGATAAAAAAACTTCCTGGCATACAATGTTTGAAACGGCACAAGAAGCAGCAGGCCGCCAACAAATGGAATCAGCAGCTTGTGAGTCCTTTGTAGAATGAATTCTTTCTTTGTTCTTTTTTCCAGAGCATAACGGGCGCTTATTCCTGCAAGTACAAAAAGCAGCGGCATAAACCAGGGATTTACCAGTACAATCCCTGTGCTCAGCAGCCGGTTCTCTCCCTGCCATATGTAAAAACCGGACCCAAAGTCATTCCAGATCATAAAAGTATGTACCGGAAACAACAGTAAAATCACAGCATTTCTCAAATTGTCAATATAATGCTTTCTCACATTGATTCTTCTTTCTTGCGTTTTGAAACCAACGTTCCTATCACAAGGCCCACAAGCATACCGAGAAGCATTCCGAAAGCCGGGATTAAGCTGCCCCAGACAATTTCAGTGCCCACAAGCACCATAATGATAGTTCCGGCTAACATGCCGAATATCATACCATATGCCATATAATTTTCCTGTTTCTTTTCAGCGTTTTTTTCAGATTCAGACTGTTCTTGCGTCTCGCCCATAGATTATTCACCTCCCGGAAACGAAACTGCTTGCTTTTATTGGGGATTTCGTTTTGTTACCGGACTTTTCTGAGCAGTTCTTCGATCAATCGGTTCACAACCTCCGGCTGATCCGTATTGGAATTATGGCCTGCATCTTTTATCCATTTTAAAGGGATATTGGTGCTTCGATGCCACGCTTTATTATATCGTATGCATGAACCGGCATGATCTTTTTCGCCGCAGATCAAAAGTGCTGGACATTTGATCTCATAGGGCAGATCCATTTCCATTGCATTTGCAAGAATCCGGAACCCATGACCGGCTATCTGGGCGTACCGCTTTTTATCCCCATTGTATACCATCATGATCTCATACATGAGCTTTCTTCCATATTCCGATACGGCAACTCCCCTTGTTCCGGACTTTAAGAGGGATTTCCAAGGGTAATAACGGTAAACGGGTTCCATTCTTTTTAATAACCAGATCTCGATTCCCGTTACATACTTTCTCTGTAAGGGAGCCGAATCAATTGAGACAAACCCTTTTAAGCTTTGCGGATATAGTTCCGCATAGGCCTGTCCAACGTAGCCGCCCATGGATTGTCCCACAATCACGGGCTTTGTTATATTTTCCTGTTCAAAGATTCCGTTCAGCCATTTTGCTTTATCCATGAGATCAAAATCAAATTGAAAGGGCCATGAGGCTCCATGGGCAGGCGCATCCCACACAAGAACATTCCATTGATTTTTAAAATATTCTATTTGTTTCTCAAACAGCCTGTGGTCTGCTGTCAGCCCCGGCAGGAAAACAAGGGTTGCTGAATCAACAGCTATCATATGTATCCAATAATGTATCGTACCCAATGGGGTTATATATGTTTTTTCGATCATCTGTCCCTTTCTCTTATAATCTTTGATTTTCGCTGGTCATTTTCCGGCAGACGGCAGGAAGTGGAATAAGTATGAATTTATTTTGAAAGTTCCAGCAATGTATCACCTGTAATCCGATACACTGTCCAGTCGGACATCGGCTCTGCCCCAAGTGACAAGTAAAATTCAATGCTCGGCTGGTTCCAGTCCAGACACCACCATTCTAACCGTCCACATTTTCGCTCTACTGCTATAGACGCCAATCTTTTCAATAGAGCCTTGCCATATCCTTTTCCCCTATACTCTGGGAAAACAAACAGATCTTCCAGATAGATACCGGCTCTTCCTAAAAAAGTGGAAAAATTATGAAAGAATAAAGCAAACCCCACTTCTCTGCCATCTGCTATGGCAAATATCACTTCTGCTTTCTGCTTGTCAAATATCCATTCTTCAATTGCTGATTCATCAGCAATGACTTCATCAAGCATTTTCTCATATTCAGCAAGTGCTTTGATAAATCTTAAAATCAATGCTGAATCCGTTCGTTTTGCATATCTAAATGTCAATTCACATTCCATATTTAAGCCTCACAAATTACTCTTTATAAATCCGTTAAAATCTATGTTAAACATATAACCCTCCTACTAAAAAATAAGAAAACACTCCGCAATTGTAATGATAAACATAACAAGCCACAGCAGCTTCTTATAACGGTAAATTCTTCCTCCGCCAAATATTTCAAAGGGATAAACAGGTATCATAATAAAAATCAAAAAGGGGCACGAAAGCCGCCCAAGCGCCTGGAAATAGGGACCCGGCAGCAGGGCCGTCCATGGCAGAAGTGCAAAAAGGAACCATTTGATGATTTCCGGTATCGCCAGTTTTTTTCGAAAATCATCGGTGTTTTCATAGCATTTTGGATACCAGTTTGCATTCATGAAAAAGACGTTGCCAAAGAAGCCAAGCAGGGGCAGCAGAAAGCTTCCGCCTTGATTAAAACGGAATTTCCCACCATTTCTGCTGATAAGCTTTCCCAGATATCGGCTTCCTATAAACAGCGCCAGTATGGTGCCGTAGGCTAAAAAGCTCCACAGGAAGCTGTCCGCATTTCTATGGTACCATCTGGTCCACAGGGGAAAGAGCAGTAAATAATTTACGAAAAAGTAAAGGAAAAGCTGCAGAGGGGCATTTCCTTTCTCCTTCAGGATATTTTCCCTGCTGCACATATAAAAATCCATGCCGACGGCAATCAAATAGGGTGTGAACAAATAATGCTTCAAAAATCCACTTATCCCAATCTCTTTTATAATACGGCACACGCTCACTCTACGAAAGCCGTTGTCCAGAAACGGCTTCCAGGAGCCCACATTGTCGTCCTTAACAAGTGCGGTCAGCACATGGTAATTCTGTTTCCATAAGGCTTCAAATGTTTCCGTATAGAGCTTTTTCCCGATTCCCAAGCCTTGATAATCCGGATCTACAAAGGCTTCATCTATATAGGCGATTCTCTTTTGGCGGACATTAAACTCTTTATACAGAATGCCGCCTACAAGCCTGCCCTCATATTCCGCTGCCATTGCCTTTTGGGGCCTGCCTACAAAGAGCGCTTCCACAAATTGAAATGCTCTCTTTCCGATTTGCTGCATTTCTTTTTGCTCGCCGTCCCTCATAGCCCGTATTGTTACTTTCGAAAGATCCATCTTTTTTCCTGCTTCTTTTATATTTTCCTTAAGTATAACGGACTCTCAGACATTTTACAATTATTACTGTCCGCAATGCGCCACATACCGGTAATGTGGCATATCAAAGCCTTTGTAATGCTTTGTCCATGCGTCTGTCTTTTTCATGCCGTTTCTTATGGCTACCTTTTGTGAGGCTGTATTGGTATCTCTGATAATAGAGCAGATTTCTTTTGCTTTTAGTATTTCGAATGCATACTTTTTACAGGCTTTCGCCGCTTCCAGCGCATAGCCATTATGCCAATGTGAGCGCTCAAAAAGATAGCCGATCTCAAGGACTTCCTCATCTTTCCAGGGCTGCATGGTAAGTCCGCACTGGCCTATCATTTCATCCGTTTCCTTTAAAATGACCGCCCACAGGCCAAAGCTCCATTTTTGATAACGGGAAAGCTGTCTGTCCAGCCATTCCTGCACTTCCGTATCGCTAAAAGCGCCCTCATAAGCGTACATGGCTTTTTCATCCTGCAGAATTCTGCACAGAGATTGAAAATCCGATTGCCTCAACTCCCGTAGATACAATCTCTTTGTTTCAAGTATCATTTTGCTGTTACCTCAGTTCTCATATTACTGCTCGTCAAAAGATAAGGTGTATTTCATTATAAAATAATTGTCCGTTATTTACAACGGCAAGAAACCAAAATCACCAGATAAAAATATTGACATCTATATCGAACTTCGATATAATATACTTCGAACCTCGATATATCGAAGTAAGATAGTTTTTATGAAACTAAAAACAAATAAGGAGTACCTATGGACAACCGGATCAGACGAATCTATGTACCCATGACAGAAAGCGGATTCTACATTTTATTTTGTCTACAGCGGCCGCAGCATGGCTATGGAATCAGCCAGCAGGTTAAGCAGATGACAGGGGGAGACCTAACCATCAGCGCAGGCACGATGTATGGAACACTCTCCAAAATGGAAAAGGACGGACTGATTGCCTTTGTGAAAGAGGAAGAAAAGCGAAAGCTGTATCAGATTACCGGACTTGGACATGAAATCTTAAATCTTGAGCTTCGCCGCATCGAGCGCCTGTATAAAAACAGTAAAGGAGAGAATGTAAATGAATAACCGAAAGACCCTGATACGCTTTTTTACCATTTCCGATTATGAGGACGAAGAAATCTGGCTTCGCAGCCAGCATCAAAAGGGCTGGAAGCTGGTGAAAATGATTGTGCCATGCTTCTATATTTTTGAGAGCTGTGTACCCAGGGACGTTGTTTACCGGCTGGATTATAAAAATAATACGGAGAACCATGATTATTTTCAAATCTTTCAAGACTATGGCTGGGAATATTTTGCACGGTGCATGGGGTGGCTCTACTTCCGCAAGCCCGTGTCAGAGACAGATACCGAACAGGACAAGGAGATTTTCTCCGATAACAACTCCCGGATTGATATGGTAAACCACATTGTCAAAACTCGTATGCTTCCACTGATCTGTATCTTTTTTTGCTGTCTGCTCCCCAATTTCATCCACAGCATAGAGGAGGCGAATTCCTTTGCAGATGTGCTTACTGTTATCTTTACCGTACTGCTGCTCATATACCTTTACTTATTTATCCACTGTGGTTTAAAGCTCCGGAAGCTCAGGCAGAAATACAGCGGTATAAAATAAACATCCTCCCGGAAACTACTGTAGTAGTATTAACATTTCACCATGTACAGTGTATGATAAATATCAGAAACTACTACAGTAGTACAAAAGGAGGTAAACCGGCTATGAATATAAAACTTTCAGCGGAACAGATTGAAAAAGCTGAAGCAGATTGTCAGAGACTTGAAGTGAGGTGTTACGCATGAATTTATTGGAAATACTTGAATTTGACACACTACTCAATAATTTTTTTCGTTCCAAAATATTGCGTCAACATTAGAATCAAAGCAGCAGCTGCGAATATCCCGTCCAAGATTCCTGCCGGCAGCATAAACATCATCAAAGCCATTGTAATAACGCAATTTATTACCGATAGTGCCAGGCCCCACATTCTGTTTTTCCATAGGCCGACTGCTCCTATGATTCTGACAACTCCATAAATTGCTCCCATTACCAGCATTAAATTCATATTTTCTTTAAAATATGGAACGATAAAAGAAAAGTATTGATTTATATCAAATCTATCGCTTCCCATAACAAATACAGGGATAAGGCATAAACAGCCTCCCACTTCCATGAATGCTCCGTGTATAAACATTAAAATGGATGCGATTTTGTATTTCTTCATTGATTGTATCTCCTTTACAAACCGGAATTCTAATAAGACAGCAAGTAAGTTTGCCCTTATACTTTCCCTCGTGTTATATCCTTTTCCCTCATGTTGCGGACCATCATAAGGGCAAAAAAAAGGAAAGGAAAACCTGTAACAAATTATAATATAAAATGAACAGGACAGGAAGAATTGATTGAAATACTTTCACAAATTTTCAAAATACAAACAAAAAGAACGGATAATATTTCGCCGTAAGTATTTGCGTATGTATGGGTTTTACTGACTATTATAACGTCTCCAAATTAACTGGACTCTATGCTTGTCTAAATTTCCATCTGCTGTGTTGTCATCAGTTGGTGTAGCCACCGCTACGCCGCCTTCTTCCGCCTTGCAGAATGAAAATTTATCCTGCGTATATAGTCCGGTTATTTGGAAGACGTTATACTATGCTTAACTGTTCGTTTAATATATTTTCCCGTTGTCCAATTTCAGTTTGGACAATTCCAATTATCTATCCCAATTATCTAATTTGCGATTGGATAATTTCATTTTTATGCTTTCTTCCGTGTCAGGAAAACTCCAACAATTGCCGCTATAAGGATAATCGGTGCTGATCTAACAAACAGCCATTCAAATGAATGAAAAGCTGCTCCGAAAACGGCGGTCTCAGGATCACTGTAATCCCAGCCCTGGTAAGGACTATTGAATGCAATTAATGCCGCAAAAATTGCTGCTGTGACCGCACACACTGAGAGAAAGAGCCAGTGAAACATTTTTCGTCTCATTGTTTTCCTTTGTGCAAGCTGTAGGTTTATAACCTCCAGCTTTTCGGAAATCACTTTTAAATCATCCGCTTTTGGCGGGTCAACTGTTTCTCCAAGCAAAGTACTTACGGATGTTTCAAGCGCTTCTGATATGGAGAGCAGCATATCAGAATCCGGAACCGATAATCCACACTCCCATTTTGAGATCGTCTGCCGCACCACATTCAGCTTGATGGCAAGCTCCTCCTGCGAAAGTCCTTTTGATTTTCTGATTGCTTTCATGTTTTCGTTTAACATTAGGAATAACCTCTTTTCTTTTTATTGTTACCAGTATCGTATGAGGTTTAAGCCCGTTGCTGCAAGCAACGCATGTTAACATGCAGGCTTTTAGCAATAAAAGGGGGTTCCTAATCTAAGAAATACATATTATAAACCTCCTCCAGCCGCTGCCTCTGGGCGCCTTTCAGAGTCTGCCCGTAGATCTGCTCTGCCAGAACCTTTGCCTGTTCATAATAAGCTTCCTGCTGTTCCCGGTCGGTTTCCTGGGAAATCTGCCGGATCAATGACTCAATCCGATCGGCCAGAGCATGATCGTCCCGGTAATTCTGTACCGTATAGCCCGGTGAGATCTCCTCCGAGCCGTCCCGTCCCGGATAATACTTCTCATCCCCGTTCACAATCCCTGTGGTAATTTCAAAGCGTTCCCTCTCCGTATTTTCCACAAGTACTTCCATGGCATCCTTCCAGATCCGGGCCGGATAGCTTCCTCCATAGAGATTACTGAGCTCTCTGGGCATGTCATACCCCACCCAGACCGCCATGGCATAATCCGGGGTAATTCCCACAAACCAGCCGTCCTTGCTGTTATTGGTGGTGCCCGTTTTTCCGGCGGCCTCCACGGTGCTCTTCCATCCCATGTTCCTTGCAGTGCCTCTCTTGATAACGCCTTTTAAAATATCAATCATCAGCTCTGTCTGTTCCGGCGCATATACCTGCCTGGTTTCATAAGGCTCATAAAGCTCCTCTCCGTATTTGTCCAGAATAGATACAATGCAGTCTGTCTGCTGAAACTGACCGTGATTTGCCACACAGGAATAGGCATTTGCCATCTCCACCGTTGTAACTCCATAAGTAAAGCCGCCAAGGGATGCCGCCGGATAAAAGTCATCGGGAACGACTCTGGCAAAGCCCATCTCCTGAAGATAAGACAGCCCGATCTCCGGCGTGATTTCGCAGAAAAGCCGCCAGGCCGCGCCATTCTTGGAATTCTCTACAGCAGAGCGCAGCGTCATCTTCGCTCCATACATCTCCAATACCTTTTCCGGCTCCTCCTTCGCCTTTTCCACATTTATCTCTGTGACTGTGGAGCGATCCGTATATCCCCGTTCCAGCGCCGGCAGGTAAACAATCAGCGGCTTGATGGAACTGCCCGGCTGACGATAGGACTGGTAAGCCCGGTTCAGGGTGTAACTGCTTCCTCCCTGGGTTCTTCCTCCTACAATGGCCTCCACCTTGCCGGTTTCATTGTTGATCACCGTGGCGGCTCCCTGCAGGGCAAACTGACCGTTTTCCGTCATCTCTTCGTCAAAGGCGAGGGCATTGTCTACACTCTCCTGGAGCAGCCTCTGCTTTTCCTTATTCAGCGTGGTCTGAATTACATAGCCTCCGGTATACAATTCTGCCCGGATCCGCTCGTAAGCCTGATTGTAGGTTTCCATATAAAAATTGTAATCCTCCATGGTGCCAAAGGAATAACGGAACAGAAATCCGTCAAGCTTCATCAGATAACGGATGGCACAGTCGATGGCATAGGTAGTCTCGTAGTCCTTGATTTCCACGGGCTGCTTTTCGTTGAGAACCAAATCCTCCTTAAGAGCCTGGATTCGCCGGGTTTCCGTGATCATGCTGCATTCCTGCATGTCCTTTAGAACCTTATCCCGTCTCGGAAGGGCGTTGCTGCTGTTTTTCAGCGGATCGTAGTAGGACGGAGAATTCGGAATGGCACACAAATAGGCGGTTTCATTTAAGGACAGCTCACTGGCCGGTTTGTTGAAATAGAATTGTGCCGCTGCTTCGATGCCATAGCAGTTATTGGCAAAGTAAATGTTGTTGATATAGAATTCTATGATTTCCTCTTTGGAATACTTTTTTTCTACCTCCAGAGCATAACAGATCTCTTTTATCTTCCGTTCCAGAGTCACTTCCTTTGTGATAAATACGTTCCGCACAAGCTGCTGCGTGATGGTGCTGGCTCCGTGAACCTTCTCCCCTTTGGAAGTGACATACTCCACGCCTACCCGGACAATGCCTTTCAGATCAATGCCTTTGTGCTCCCAGAAGCTGCGATCCTCGACAGCGATAAAGGCGTTAATGACATCTGCCGGAATTTCGTCAAAGGTCAGATAAATTTTACTCCCGTTTCCCGACAGCTCCGTGAGCAGACTGCCCTCATCGTCGTAGAAATAACTGGTCAGGTTCCGCTTGAATGTGTTGGTGTTTGACTCCTCCACAACCCTTTTCGCTTCCTGACTGTATTCTTTGTACATAGGGTAGATCTTGTAAATAACAGCTCCTCCCAGGACCAGAAGGGCTGCAATAAATAAAATGATTAGGATTTTAAAGATTCTTTTTATTAATTTCATAATGTTGTTCCATTTTCATATTTCTTAAAAGCGTATGCAGTTATTTTATATTACTTTCCTCCGTTGGTAAAGGGGATCATCGCATCAAAAAAGTATATTTTTCCATGAAATATCTATTAAATTTCTATGAATCCTCATTCTTAATTTTATCACTTTAAAGCAAGAGAGTGTTGACATTCCAATAAAAAAATCGTAAACTGATACTTGTCTAATCACATCTTTAAATATAAGGAAATGAGGCATTCTATATGATTATTGTAATGAAACCAAAGGCACCCAGAGCTTCCATTGAACATGTAATAGAGATTGTTCAGTCTAACGGCCTGGAAACTCATCTGTCGGAAGGTAAACAGGTTACCATTATCGGTGTTGTGGGAGATAAGACCCGGCTGAATCTCTCCAACCTGGAGATTGCGCCGGATGTAGATAAAATTGTTCCCATTACGGAAAGCTATAAACTCAGCAACCGCAAATTTCATCCGGATCCAACCTCTGTCCAGGTGGGAAATACCTTCATCGGGCCGGGTCATCTGACCGTCATGGCCGGTCCCTGTGCCATCGAGTCGGAGGAACAGCTGCTCCTGATTGCCAAATCCGTCAAGAAGGCAGGGGCTTCCTTTCTCCGGGGAGGCGCATACAAGCCCCGTACCTCCCCCTACTCCTTCCAGGGTCTTGAGGAAGAAGGACTGCGGTATATGAAAAAGGCCCAGGAGGAAACCGGCCTTGCCACCATCTGCGAGGTTATCAGCGAATCCTCCATTGATGCGGCTGTCAAATATGTGGATATGCTGCAGATCGGCGCACGGAATATGCAGAACTTCCAGCTTCTTAGGGAAGCCGGCCAGTCGGGGCTTCCGGTGCTTTTAAAACGCGGCCTCTCTTCTACCATTGACGAATGGCTCAATGCGGCGGAATACATCATTGCCGAGGGAAACCGGAATGTAGTGCTCTGCGAGAGAGGGATCCGCACTTATGAAACGGCCACCAGGAATACCCTGGACATCAGCGCCGTTCCGGTACTGAAATCCAAATCCCATCTGCCGGTTATTGTAGATCCAAGCCACGCCTCCGGTGTCCGGGCCTATGTAGCGCCTCTTGCCAAGTGTGCAGTGGCTGCCGGCGCAGACGGGCTGATGATTGAGGTACATAACAATCCGGCCTGCGCCCTGTCCGACGGGCCCCAGTCCCTGACCTTTGCCCAGTTTGACGAGCTTGCCAGGGAATTAAAGGCATATGCAGCTCTTTCCGGCCGGAGCTTTTAAGTTTTCGGGGTATCTCGGGAGGGATGTTACGGTACCGGAATAGGAGAACAATATTATGAAGATAGAAACTGTAGGATTTGTAGGCCTGGGACTGATCGGCGGTTCCATTGCCAAGGCCGTCAAAGCCTTTCATCCGGAAATTCAGATTATGGCTTATACGAGAACCACAGATACGCTGATCGAGGCGGCGAATGAGGGAACGGTAGACATTGCCTGTACCGCAGTGGACAGCCAGTTTGCTGCCTGTGACTGCATTTTTCTCTGCGCGCCTGTTTCTACCAATGCCATGTATCTGGAAGCCTTAAAACCCGTTATTAGGAAAGACTGCATTTTGACGGATGTGGGAAGCACCAAGACAGATATCCACAGATGTGCGGCTGCTCTTGATCTGGAGGAGCAGTTTATCGGCGGCCATCCCATGGCCGGATCGGAGAAAACAGGCTACGCCAATGCCAAACCCCATCTCATTGAAAATGCTTACTATATTATCACCCCTGCCGCCAGGGTGCCGGGGGAAGCTGTGGAGCTCTTTGTATCCTTTATTGCTTCCCTGAAAGCCCTTCCTCTGGTGCTTGACTACCAGAGACATGACTTTATCACGGCTTCCGTCAGCCATCTGCCCCATCTGATTGCCTCTTCCCTGGTCAATCTGGTGCATGATCTGGACGATAAAGATGAGTTGATGAAACGCATCGCCGCAGGGGGCTTTAAGGATATTACCCGGATTGCCTCCTCCTCTCCGGAAATGTGGGAGCAGATCTGTAAGACAAATAAAGAAAATCTCATACGGGTTCTGGACTGCTACCTGGAGCAGCTTACGTCGGTAAAAAAACAGCTTGAGCAGCAGGACGGCGACGGACTGTACCGCTTTTTCGAGACCTCCAGAAATTATCGGAACTCCATCCCCGATTCCTCTGCCGGACCTATCAAAAAAATGTATGCTTTTTACTGTGATATGGTAGATGAGGCAGGCGGTGTTGCGGTTCTTTCCACGATCCTGGCCGCAGGCGGCATCAGCTTAAAAAATATCGGAATCATCCATAACCGCGAGTTCGAAGAGGCAGTGCTGAAGGTGGAGCTTTATGATGAGGCTTCTTACGAAAAAGCAATTGCTCTTCTTCGAAAGTACCGGTATACCATTTATGAGCGTTGAACCCGAAACAATACTAGGAGAGATTCATATGAAATTAACACGTGCCAAAGCTTTAAAGGGAACATTGACTGTCCCCGGCGACAAATCTATCTCCCACCGCGCCGTCATGTTCGGCGCCCTGGCCGAAGGGCTTACGGAAGTGGAGGGTTTTCTTCCGGGAGCAGACTGCCTTTCTACCATTGACTGCTTTCGGCGGATGGGCATTTCCATTGAAAAACAGGAGGAAACACGGCTTCTGATTCACGGAAAAGGGTTACACGGATTGAAAAAACCGGCAGATATTCTGGATACCGGGAACAGCGGCACCACTATGCGGCTGATTTCCGGCATCTTAAGCGGGCAGAGCTTTGAAACTACGCTCACCGGAGACGCCTCCATTCAGAAGCGCCCCATGGGCCGCATTATAGAGCCTCTCTCTTTGATGGGAGCCTCCATAGAAAGCCTGAACGGCAGCGGCTGTGCCCCTCTGCGGATTCAGGGACATCCCCTTCACGGCATCCGTTACACTACGAAGGTTGCCTCCGCTCAGGTGAAGTCTTCGATTCTGCTGGCCGGACTGTATGGCGACTGCCCTACAAGCGTTACGGAGCCTGCCCTCTCCCGGAACCACACGGAACTGATGTTAAATTCTTTTGGAGCCAGGGTAGAGACAGAGGGCACGACAGCCACAATCGAGCCTCATCCCCGCCTTACCGGGCAGAAAATTCCGGTGCCCGGAGATATCTCATCCGCCGCTTATTTTCTTGCCGCCGGATGTATAACTCCCGATTCCGAACTTTTAATACAAAATGTGGGAATCAATCCTACCCGTGACGGCATCCTCCGTGTATGTCAGATGATGGGAGCAGATGTAAGCATTCTTCCCACAGACAGCCGGACAGATGAACCTGTGGCTGATCTTTTCGTGAAAACCTCCGATTTGCAGGGCTGTATCATAGAAGGGGATCTGATTCCCGCTCTCATTGACGAGATTCCTGTTATCGCCGTGATGGCCTGCTTTGCAAAGGGAACGACGATCATCCGGGATGCTGCGGAACTAAAAGTAAAGGAATCCAACCGGATTGATGTGATGGTAGAAAGTCTGTCCGCCATGGGCGCACACATCACTGCCACAGAGGACGGCATGATCATTAAAGGCGGTTATCCTCTTCACGGCGCTGTTATTGACAGCCGTCTGGACCACCGGATTGCCATGTCATTTGCCATCGCAGGGATGAATGCGGACGGGGAAACCAGGATTCTGAAAGATGCGTGCGTGAATATCTCTTATCCCGGATTTTACCGGGATCTGGAACGTCTATGGCGGCCATAAGGGCAGCAAATACCCTGACGGGTGCTTAGCCGCCGAAAAAAGAAAAGAAGAATCCCTCAACTGTATTGCAGTACGGTTGAGGGATTCATTCTTTGTCCACATGGACTTGTAATCACTTTTTGCCTATCGGCACTATAGCATATGCAATTCCGGTTTACAATATACTTTCCTTATTTGTTTTGTAACATTCCTCTTTAGGTTCTCTTTACCTGACAAATGTGTGATTTTGTGTCACAAAATCATCATCGCATCCCCAAAAGAAAAAAACCGATACCGCTCCTGCACTGCCTTCTCATAAGCCGCCATTACCTGTTCCTTTCCGGCAAAAGCTGACACAAGCATCAGCAGCGTGGATTCCGGAAGATGGAAATTGGTGATCAGGGCATCCATCATTTTAAACCGGTACCCCGGATAGATAAAGATGTCTGTCCAGCCGCTTCCCGCATGGAGAATCCCTTTGTCATCTGCAGCTGATTCCAGAGTGCGGCAGCTTGTAGTTCCCACACAGATCACACGGCCTCCTGCCGCCTTTGTATCATTGATGAGCTGCGCCTGCTCCTCTTCTATCCTGTAAAACTCCGAATGCATATGATGCTGCGTCACATCTTCCACTTTCACCGGGCGGAAGGTGCCAAGCCCCACATGAAGGGTAACATGGGCTATCCTGACGCCCTTTTCCTCGATTTTCTTTAAAAGCTCCGGCGTAAAATGAAGCCCGGCTGTGGGAGCCGCCGCCGATCCGTCATGCTTTGCATATACCGTCTGATAGCGGTTCTTATCCTTCAGCTGATGCGTAATATAGGGAGGCAGCGGCATCTGTCCGAGCCTGTCCAGAATCTCCTCAAAAATCCCGTCATAAGTAAAGCGGATCCGACGGTTTCCTTCCTCCGCCACCTCAAGGACCTCGCCCGTAAGAATCCCCCCGCCAAACGAAATCCGTACTCCCGGCCTGGCTTTCTTTCCCGGCTTCACCAGGGTTTCCCACACATTATCCTCACACCGCTTCAAAAGCAGAACCTCGATGCCTGCCCCCGTTCCCTCCTTCACACCCATGAGCCGGGCCGGGATCACCTTTGTATTATTCACCACCAGGCAGTCGCCGGGATTCAGAAACTCCATGACTTCACGAAACACACGGTGCTCCCGTTCTCCCGTCTCCCGGTTCAGCACCAGAAGCCTGGAACTGCTCCTGTCTTCTAAAGGGTCCTGGGCAATCAGTTCCCGGGGCAGATCATAATAAAAATCACTCGTCTTCATCATACTGTTTCCTTACATATATTTTTTCTTCTTAAAATAGAACAGAATTCCCGCTACCACAGTGATGCTGAGTACAATCACATACACATAGCCGAATTTCCAGCCCAGCTCCGGCATACTGGTGAAGTTCATGCCATACCACCCTGCAATCAGTGTAAGAGGCTGGAAAATAATAGTCACAATCGTGAACAGCTTCATGGTATTGTTCAGATTATAATTCAATGTGGCATCCAGAGCCTCCCGCAAATGAATCAGATTGTCGCATAGAAGCTGGGTATTGTTGCTCAGACGCTGGGATTTATCCGTGAATATCTTAAAATACCGCAGATCCTCCTCCTCAAACAAATCATTCTCATTCTCCTGCAGTGCCTCGCCGATGTCAATGAGCTGATCATAATAATTTTTCAGAGTTGACAGCCGGTTCCGCAGATCAAAGATCTCTTTGTTCAGATCCTCATCCATTTTCCCATTGACCACCTCTCGCTCCATGGCAATAATCTGCCGCTCCGTCATCACCAGACCGCGGTTCCCACTGGACAACAGCCGCTCCAGTACGCCATAGACCACCTTTTCCATGGTGGCATTCTGCCGGAAGCGTCCGATGGCATCCAGAAACATCTGGCGGATGCTGTCGCCCTTGTCAATGATTTTTATAATAATAAAAAGATTTTTCTTTATAAAAAAGCCGATGCGGTTCCGCTTGCTGCTTAAGTTCAGGATATCCACAATATTGATCATGCCGAAGCTGAATTCGTCATACACATCAATGCTTGTCCGGAAATGGGTAAAATCCGTCATACAGTCTTTTACCGCCACCTCGGACAGGCCGAGCTTATCATAGCATTTGCGCAGCTCTTCCAGAGTCAGATAACCGACGCAGATGTCGTGGCTGTCAATCTGTTCCAGATCTACCTCCTGGATTTCCTTTTCATGTATGGAATAAAACATTCTGCCAAGCCTCCTCTTTCGAAAACATAGAAAATTTGTTACTATGAGCGGCTTCAGGCCGTGCATAGCAGCGAAAATTCTAATTTATTTTACCATGAAAGGATATGAGATGCCATGTTTATTTTCCGTCCTCCGGCTTCTTCTCTCCGTGCAGCAGGCTCCGGTAACGGCTGACCATACGGAACTGCTCTTCAAAGTAGGAATTAATCTCCGCTCCAAGGAGAATAATATACATGCAGAAATACAGCCACAGCATAACCAGAATAATCGTAGTCAGACTTCCGTACATATTGCTGAGCCCCGGCGTATAAGTCACATACAGGGAGAATCCGATCGAAAAGAGGTACCAGCAGACGGATGAGAAAACGGCTCCCGGAGCCTGGCTTAAGAGCCTTGCCTTCCGGTTCGGCACAAATTTGTAGAGCAGCATAAACACCAGTGTCAGAAAGGCGATGGAAACCACATCCTTTAACCGCAGGATCATACCGGTGATCACGGCCAGGAACGGCAGATGCACCACGGCCGCCCGGTGGATGGAATTGCCGAATACCAGAACCACCAGGGACAAAATAATGGATATCACAAATACAATCGTATAGATAGCAGAGCGAAACCGCAGAACAATATAATTTCGCTGTTCTTCCACATCATACACGGAATTCATCCCCCGCATCAGGGCCAGAAAACCCTTTCCGGCAGACCAGGCCGCCGTAATCGCGGACAGGGAAACCGTCACCGCCGTTTTACTGTAGACCTCGTTGATAATATCGATGACAAACCCGTTCATACTGTCCGGAAAAACGGCCTGGGCCGCTCCGTAGATATCCGCCCGTGTCAGTGTGGTATACTGAATCAGGGTCAGCAGCAGGATAATAAAGGGGATAAAAGAAAGCATAATAAAGTAAGCGCTCTGTGCCGCATAAGCGCCTACGTGATCCTCATTCATGGCTTTTAAAAAACCGCGTACCAGTTTTATAATTTTATTTATCAGCTTCATTCTGCTCCTCTGCGGCCGACGTTTCTCACCTTTACGGCCCTTCTCCCCTGCGCCGGTTATTTTCCGAAACCCGGCTTATCGTCATCAGCCTTGTCTGGATATCTTATCACAAATCAGGAATCGCCGTCAATTCCACATCTGTATAAAAGAAATGAAGAATTTCCTCAAAGCTTTTTCCCTGCTCCGCCATGCCGTTCGCACCGTTCTGGCTCATTCCTACCCCGTGTCCATAGCCGCCTCCCTGAAAGCGGAAGCGGGAAAGCTCTCCTTCCTCATCGTATACCGGCGTAACAATCAGATAAGCGCTCGGCAGAAGGGTTCCACCCTCCACCGTAGTCCCATCCTGGCGGACAATTACGCTGCCTTTGACATTTAACAGCGCACGGACATTGTATTCTGTCTCAATCTCTATGGTACGGCGGCTGCCGCGGATGCACATACGGCAGACGGCTCCTCCCTCGTTGCGCTCCAGAATATCAATGCCCTGTATAGTTCCGATGGTCTCTATGGGCCTGCTCACAAAATTCCTGCCGCGTTTTGTCCGAACGGCATCCGGATTTGCTTCATAACGGCTCTTAAGAGCTTCATTCAGATTGTTAGAGAGGGTTTCCAGATCAATCTCTGTCTCCCACCGGTACCAGCTTACGGCACTGTCATAGCAGGTCTCATCTTTTTCCAGAATAAAAGCCGTGAATACCTCTTCATCCGTCATATCAAGCTGCTCTCCCGCCTCATTGACAGTCTTTCCCCTAAGATAGGGAGTAAGCTCTGCCGATCCCTCCCACCAGACCTCTTCGTTTCCCGTATAGCCGCAGGAGGTGGAAAAATAATAAGCCGTAATGGGCTCTCCCCGGCTTGTCAGAATCAGGTCCGCCGTCTCTGCCACGGCCTGGGTCGTACTCTCTGCCGGACTGGTGTTGTTGTATACCTGATAGCGCACGCTGTCGTCTACATGGGCGTCATACTCCGGATACCCGTAAGACTGCAGGTGTTTGTAAGCGTAGGTTCTGGCGCAGACGGCCTGAGCCTTCAATGCCTCGTGGGAATAACGGGAAGGCATTTCGCTCGGCACCACGTAGTTGAGATAGGTTTCCAGAGGCAGTTCATTGACAATCACAAAGCCTCCTTCCACCGGCCGGATTTCAAGCGTTCCCTCGTAGGACGGAATACCGTATCCCCGGTTTATGCCTGCCAGGGAAACAGGCGCATTCTGCCCTTCCTCTCTGTTTCGGATGATAAAACAGTCCGGAACGTCTGCCAGAAGCTCTCCGTTCAGGAACACGCTGTTCTCCTCACGGGAGAAGGTCAGTTCTACACCGCTGCCGTATTCGGTTTCCCCTCCGGTCTCTTCATCCGTCCCTTTTCCCAGTGCCACAAGCTCCTGGCCGGCAGTCAGCTTTACCGTCTCATGGACTTCCGACGCAAAGTCATCTGTTTTCAACAGTACCCGGATATTTCCGTTGTAAACAGGCATCTTTATCTCCGGCTCTTCCTCCGCCTCCGGTTCCGGCTCTTTCATCTCTTCTTCCAAAACGGGCGGTTCCGTTTCTTCCCACGGTTCTGTCTCCGGCTTTCTGCGCACCAGGAGAACGGCCAGGATTAATATTCCAATAGCCAGCAGATACAGCTTTGTTTTTATCATCGGGTCTGTTTGTCTTCCCATCGCAACCTGTCCTTAAAAATCATTCTTATCCTTAACTTTATTCTTAAAGTGTCCCATTTAGAAGCTCTTTTCGGAACAAACGGCAGACTTCCTGATGTGGGCCTGTGTATCTCAATCGAGCAGGAGAGATTTACCCGTCGGAGCCGCGCCCATGGCGCACAACTCAAAAAAGCAGCCGATTACCGGCTGCTTTTCTTTAAGTAAAACCCAAAATGCCGTCTCCGCAATTTTGACGCCTAGCAGAGCTAGGTGGGTAACCTCAACAGCCCTTCTGCCTTCCACTGCAAACGGAGGCCTGACATCCGAACTGCGATTTTGGAATCCCATGAACGTAAATGTAGGTTCAAAATAGCGGCTCAACGAACACCCCAGGATTTACTTTCTTATCTTTTGTCATTATAACCTATTCTATGCTTCTTGGCAACTAGAAAATTCAAACATAAAATTCATGCCCGTGGTATGCGAACAGCAGTGTGAGGCTGCTGCGGAACCACTGCAGGCTGTCCGGATTGGCATAGGCCGGCGCCACAAAATACAATGCTCCCTGTGATGGGTCTTCACCGCAGAGTGCCCGTTCCACAGCCTCCACGGTCGTATCGGAAACCCGTACCCGTTCAATCTTTCCGGTAGCTACCGGAGAAAACTGTGCTTTTCCGCCCTTTGTCTGATAAACAACGCCTTCTATGGTATCTGGAAAAGCGCCGCTTTTTACCCGGTTCAGCACTACGTTGGCTACTAACATCCGCCCTGTTACATCCTCTCCGGAGGCTTCTGCCTCTACGATCTTCAGAAGTGCCGCATAATCTGCCTCGGACACTTCATAAATCCATCCGCCGTTCCCAAACGGCTGTACTTCTTCTGAAAGGACGTTTTCTGCTTCTTCATTTACCGGTTCTGTAACAATGGCCTGCTCTTCTGCGGCTTCTTTCTCTGCCGTTCTCTGCTCTTCCTCTGCTGCTTCCTTCTCTGCCGCTCTCTGCTCTTCCTCTGCGGCTGCCCTCTCTTCTGCCTCCCTTCGTTCTCTCTCTGCCTGCTCGGCTGCCTGCCTTGCAAGCTCTTCCTCTATCTCCTGTTCCTTACGGATTCTTGTAAGCTCGCTTTCTGCTGCTTCTAACCATTCATCGCCTGCTGCTTGAAAACGGATGCATGCGGCTGTTTCGCTTTTGTAAGAGATGTTATTCATTGCTTCTACCTCTTTTGTATCGGCAGTTACCATCAGTATGGCTCCTGCCAATCCCAGCACAATTGCACAATCTCTTAACTTATTCATAATACAATATTATAAAAAGCTTCTGCCTGTCCGTCAACCGGACATCCGCATTTTCGTTACTCTTTTTGTAAATTTATTCTATTTTTATCCATTTGTGCATTTATTACGGTGATTCCTGACAAATTTTCTTATAAATCAGAACAAAAAATTAGAACCTTTTCCTGTTCTAGGCTGCATATACTATTTTCGAATATATTACATTGACACTTTTATTTTTTAATATTTCTGAAATATTTAAGGAGAATTTTATGAAAATCAGAGAAGGTACCAATCTGCTTGCAGGGATCCTTTTTACGGTAACTGCTGGTGTCCTGCTTCATTTCGCCTATGAATGGAGTATGGAAAACCCCTTTGTGGCTTTGTTTGCCCCTGTGAATGAATCTGTCTGGGAGCATTTGAAAATGTTGTTTTTTCCTGCTTTTCTCTATACGTTATTTGAAGTGATCGTGCTTTTCAAAACCTCCGGGCGGTTCCTTACTTCGCGGATTGCCGGGGTGCTTCTTGGGATGTTTTTTATTGTGGCTGCTTTTTTTACTTATACGGGAATCAGCGGAAAGGATTATCTGGCGGCTGATATTCTGATCTTTGTGCTCAGTGTTCTTGTTACTTTTCTGTGTTCGCGGTATTTTGAGGTGCAGTGTCCCGGTATGCATCTGCCTTTGCTGGCGAATTATGCGCTTTTGCTTTTGCTGGTTATCTGCTTTTTTTCTTTTACTTTTAGTCCGCCGGGGCTGCCTATGTTTTATACTGTGTGAAAAATGGACGCAAAATAAGCCGGAAGGCTTTTCCATATCCCATGTTCGGACGGTTCACGCACACCTGTCTGCTCTTGTCGGACTAACGTTTTTAAAGTTTTAGACGGCTACGCCTTTTAGTTACTGTGAACGTTTGTCCGCCAATATCAGACAGGCGTGCGTGAACAGCCGGACATCGGGATATCGGAAAAGCCTTCCGGCTTATTTTGCTGTTGGTTGTTTTAATAATAATTTTTTACATAGCATTGGCAGGGTGAACAATAACAGTATGGTTCCGCAGACTGCCAGCACCGGTAGTTCGTAGCCGGAAAAGTTTTTATAGTCTCTGTATGCTATCCGGCTTAAGAAGGGAAGGCCGAGTACTGGGCCTAAGTACCACAGTATCGGAAGAAACATGTTTTGTATGGAGCTTTCTTTTTTCTTCTGCGCTATTTTTCGTGATATGTGGTCGCCTGCCTGGTACAGTGCCAGGAGGGACAGGAAGTATACTGCGGTTCCGATGGCTGTGTGAAGCTGCCCGGAGGTCAAAGTCGCTGCAATCCCTGGTTTTTCGGATAGAAAGGGCGGCAGGATGATGGACAGGGATATTCGGATTCCGTTTACAAATATGGCGGCCAGGCAGGAGGACGGGAGGCTTAGAAGGGTCCAGCACAGTCTTTTCTTTCTGCTGTCCATCCGGTGTACAAAGGAGCAGCTCAGCATCAGGAAGGCAATCATCAGGAATTTCAAGCCTGCACACTCCGGTGCGATGATAAACCGCAGGGAGTGGTTCACATATCCCGCTCCCGGTTCGTATTCAAAGGCTGCTCTGCTTAGTATGCCGGTCCACCAGGCGGTGGGGCGGAGTATCCAGAACAGATCGCCGGGACCGGCCCGGTCTGAGTAAAGCTTTAGTCCCAGAACTAGCAGAAGGCTCAGGGCGTAACAGCCTGTACATTTTTTATTTTTCACCGGCCCTCACCTGCTTTCTCTTCCTGTAATAGGCGGTTCTCAATAGAATCGCTGCTGCTAAGAGAAGTCCGGGCAGCATTCCGCCGGGCTCTGCGCCTGTCATGTAGCCGCCTCCCACTGCCAGTCCCGATACTCCGAAGGGAAGTTTGTTAGGCTGGTTTACATCTTTGCTGTCCCCTTCCGGGTTTCGTATTTCTTCCACTACAGCCACGAAGGAGGTGTAGGGTGTAACCATGCTGTATTTGAGGCCGATGGAGGTGACCTCTTTTTTGACCTGGTCTCCGGTCTTTGAGCTGTAGTCGGTGAGCATTTCTACCCGTTTTCTGGCCCAGAGATACTGGATGGCCTCATTTTCGGGGGAAATGCATTCTTCGGTAACGGGAATTTCTTCTGCAAAGTCTTCTCCGCCTCTCTTGCCGGTTATGCGGACGGTTCCGCCCGGTTCGCCGCGCCATTTTCCATAGAGCACGATGGGGCGGCTTGCGTACAGCGCCGGAATCCCGGAGGGCTCTGTTCCGTAGACTTCCATGCCGTCGAATTCTACCTGGATGTCTGTGAGAAGGGGGGCTTCTACATAGGTACGGAAGCGCTCTGCAGCTTCCCCGGCTTCTGATTCCTCTGTCACTACGAAGTCCTCGCCCATACCTGCAGCTGCGATTCCCTCTATGAGATAGCGGTTGACTGAGCTTCCGATTCCGAAGGCAAAGTAGCTGGCATCGCCGAGATTTTCCCGGATGTGATCGAATATTTCTTTTTCATCGGAGATGTAGCCGTCGGTGATCATGACAACGGTTCTGGCCGTATCCTCTTCCTTTGGTATGTGATATGCTGTCAGGAGTGCGGAGAGAAGCTCTGTCCCTCCTCCGCCTTTCTGATCCTCTATTAACTGCAGGGCGCTTTCGATATTGGGCTTTACTGCCTCCAGGGAATTGGGAGCAAGAGTCCATACGGTATCGGAAAAGAGGATTACGTTAAAACGGTCTGTTTCCCTTAAACCGGATACCAGACTGCTTATCAGCTTCTTGGCCGTATCCAGGGCATAGCCGTCCATGGAGCCGGATACATCCAGGGCGAAAATGTATTCTCTGGGAAGTATGTCTTCGGGCTCGTACCGCTCGGGCGGCTGTACCGTAAGCTGGAAGAAGTTCTCTTTCTCTCCCTCATAGAGCATCAGGCCGGAGTTCATAACTTCTCCCTTCAGCCGGTATCCCAGGATAAAATCCCGATCGCCTGCAAAATTCTTCGGATCCGCAAGAGTTACCCTGGCCGATGTCTCCTGTTCCTGCTCCACCTTGATTTCATGGGTGCCGCAGGCGAGATCGGCTATGGGTACTCCCGTGGAAAGATTGACCGTGATATCATAGGTGCTCTCCACAGGCGCTCCCTCTGCCAGGTAGGGGCTTTCCACCCAGGCATCGGCCTCGGCTTCCTCTTCCGTCACTTGTCCGCTGTAGCGCGGTCCAACTACCGTGGGAAACACGAACTGGTACAGGCCTTCCTCCGGCTCAATCAGTTCTGTGTAGGTCAGTTCAATGGCTATCTCATCTCCCGGCATAATATTTGCCACATCCATGGTAAATACGTTGGCCCTCTGCTCTTCCAGAAGAGATGCGTTCTTACCCTCGCTTTTGGCTTCCTCGTATACCTGCTTTGCCTCTTCCTTCTCCTTGATCTGCGCCCGTACCATATGATTGCCGACGGTCATGGTCATTCCGTGGACGACTACACGGGTGGATGCAGGAAATACGTATTTTGCATTGATGGGATTTTCCCCCTCATTGGCGTAGCGCTGTGTTACATGGATCTCCGCGATGGTTCCGTTGACATTTGCCGTGACTTCGGTTCCCTTTAAAGGGAAGGAATCTGTGGATGAATCCGTACCTTCTACAAGAAAATAAGGAGCCAGGGTTACATCCTTTTCCTGCTCCTCTTCTTCCCGGCCTGCATAAACCGTCACCGGACAGGACATCAGTATAAGGAGGCCTGCCAGAATTATGCACAGCTGTCTGTTTCTCCTTTTCATACATATACACCTCTTCTGTTCTTTGATATAGCTGTTGTTGGTTGATAACATTAATTTACAATATCAAAGCGTCAGAAGAGCGTCACGAAAACATCATAATTGCATCATTTACTTTGAAAGTCCCTTTTCCGGCACCTTTCAGTATTCCGTTTTCAATCTTGCAATATACTAATCTGCTTCCGGCAAAGGCGGCAACTGATATAACTTTCTTTCAATCTGGCGTCTTTCAAATGCAATTTCTTTTAAAACCGCTTCTGCATGTTCTGCCTGCGCCACCCGTTCCAGTCTTTCTAAAATCGAAAGCTGGTCAAACAAATAACCATTATATTCTTTTTCGTTTACAGGCATCTCCTGTTCACCTCCTGCTTGTAAATAGGAAAGTTTCTGGTTATGTTCATTATACCATGTTTTCCGTCTGACAGCCATATGTATTTACTTGACGCTTTTAAGTCTCTGACGCTGCAGGCATTCCTCCACAAACTGCCGCACCAGACGTTCATAGCGCTTGGTATCCACCATGTAGCTGAGTCCGTGGCCGGCACCCGGGAAGGTTTTGAGCGTCCGCGGTCCTCCGCAGGCAGACCAGATCTCCTGGCTCATCCGGCAGGGAACGAAGCGGTCGTCCTCTCCGTGGATAAGCAGAATGGGAATGCGTGTACGCCGGACGGAATCTATGGCCGTCGCTTCATCCAGATCAAAATGTCCAAAGCATCTGGCCCCCAGCCGGATAACGGGAAGCATGACGGCCGGCAGAAGTCCCCGGTCGCGGCAGACCTTTTCAATAATGGCCGCGGGGGACGAGTACGGACAGTCGGCAATGATGCCCAGCACATTTTTCGGCAAATCCAGGTTGGAGGCCATCAGTACAGCCGCCGCGCCCATAGAGATGCCGGAAAGGAAAATCGGCGTATCGCTGCCAAAGGTCTCGCAGACATAATTCACCCAGCTTAAGCAGTCCTTTCTCTCTTTGATACCGAAGGTGATGATCCGGCTCGTACTTCTTCCGTGGGCCCGTTGATCCACCACAATGGTATTGTGCCCCATCTCCCGGGCAAGCTTATTTCCTCCGCAGAAGTCCCTTAAAGCCGCTCCCCGGTAGCCGTGAAACTGGATGTGGAAAGGTGCTCCGTCCTCTGCATGGTAATACCTCCCCACAAGACGCGTTCCGTCCCATGCCTGGATAAAGAGCAGTTCATAAGGAAGCCGCTCCATCTCGCCGATCAAGGCACGCATCCGGTTCTCTGTTTTCTTATACTGCTCTCCCCCCGGTATGGCATATACATCTTCGTCTGCCGCCGGTACGGCATAAAACACCTTCCGGTAGGTGACATAAACAATCAGAATGCACAGAACCGCAAGCAATATGCCTGCACCTATCAGTATTATCATTTTGAAACAGCCTCCAAATCCACAGGGATGCCTCCTGCCAGGCAGCTTCGCCCGATTTCTTGGCATCCCCGTTCTTTCTTAATCTTTATCTGTAAGCATATCAGCATTGTGTATGCTTATCTATTTATTTTTATGCCGCATGGTTATTTCTTTTATGTATGCTCCCTTCGGGACGGCGTGCTCTTATCTAATAAGTCCCCTCCGGTATTTGAGAGACAAATAACCATTATGGTGATTGTAGCATTTTGTCGGAAAAACCGCAAGAATTATCCAGAATACCCTCTGACACTTCCTGTATCTGCTCTCTTAAAAGACTTCTGCATGCTTTCTCCTCTGCTCCGGACATACTGTCTATAAGGATCACATATACCAGGATCAAAACAATCCCCGTAAACCATACGGAGTAATTTCTTTCCTTTTTATTCCGTTTTTTCTGCTCTGCCATTCGTTCCATCTATTTTCTTCCTCTTTCATATTATAGTAAATTTTCTGATTTTTTGCAACAAAAGTACCTTAACAAATACACAAATATACTGTCAAAACGTTACTGTTCACTCCGTGACCAGTAACGTCAAAACTGCAAATCATAATTCAGGGGCTGCAGCGAAACCACTTGCATGATCTTGCAGCAAATGGTAAAATTTTAAGCATAATAATTCCTAAAGGTACATAAAGCTCCCTGGCACACAGCCGGAAAGCGGGATATCTGTGCCATAGGACAATGTGGAGACAATTATGAAAAAGAATACATGTTTATGCATCCTGGCAGCTTTCGCCTGTTCTGCCCTTACCGGATGCCGGGAGAACAATCCGTCAGCTTCGGCTGACGCTGCAGCCGAAGCCCCTGCACAGGCGGACCTTCTGGTCTGGGGCGCGGAGGAGGATGAGGCTCTGCTCAATCAGATTTTTGAAAGCTTTCAGCAGAAATACCGGGACGAAGCGGATATCAGCATTACCTTTTCCCCCCAGAGCGAAAGCAGCTGTATGGACGCACTGATGAATGACCTGGAAAACGGTGCGGATGTATTTGCCTTTGCAGATGATCAGCTGAATACCCTGGTTGCTGCAGGCGCCCTCACACCGGTGGAGCCTGCGGATACCGTCAAGGCCTCCAGCCTTCCGGAAGCCGTTCACGCCGCCTGTGTGGGCGATACCCTGTATGCCTATCCCCTCACTGCGGATAACGGATATTTCCTCTACTATAACAAACACTATTTCACGGAAACAGATATCACTTCTCTGGAGCGGATGCTGGAAATCGCCGCCGCCCAGGAAAAGAAAGTAACCATGGACTGGTCCTCCGGATGGTATGTCTATTCCTTCTTCGGCAATACCGGGCTGGAAGTAGGGCTCAATGATGACGGCATCACCAATTTCTGTACCTGGAACGGGACGGAAGGACCCATCCGCGGAACAGACGTGGCCCAGTCTATGCTGAACCTGGCAGAAAGTCCCGGCTTTTTGAATACCACGGACGAAAACTTTCTTAAGGGTGTCCGGGACGGAACGGTTATCGCCGGTGTCAGCGGCATATGGAATGCCCTGGCTGTAGAGGAGGCCTGGGGTGCAGATTACGGGGCCGCCAGGCTTCCCTCCTACACCTGTGCGGGACAGCAGATCCAGATGGCTTCCTACTCCGGCTACAAACTCATCGGCGTCAACGCCTACTCCGAGTCCCATGAATGGGCCTCCCTTCTGGCCGAATGGATTACCAGTGAAGCCAATCAGAAGCTTCGCTTTGAGCTGCGCGGACAGGGGCCTGCCAACAAAAATGCTGCGGCCTCCCGGGAGGTTCAGAACTCGCCTGCAATTGCGGCTCTTCTCAGCCAGTCCGAATTTTCCAAAGTGCAGCGCTTAGGAGGAAATTACTGGGATCCCGTGTCCGCTTTTGCCGGAAATATGGCCGCCGGCAATCCAGACGGCCGGAATCTCCAGGAACAGCTTGACAAAATGGTGGAAGATATCACCGCCCCCTGATTCCTGCATACATCCTTGAGTATACTGTAACAAACATTCCGGAGGATATTACCATGACGAAACAAATCAGCCTTAAACAGCGCTTAATTCTCCCCATTGCCCTGCTGGGCATTGTGGCGCTCATTTCCAATGCCCTGGCTGTCATCAATATACATAATGTCAATTCCAACGCAGCCGGCATTGCCGACACTCTTATGACCGGGAAAAGCCGTCTGGCGGAGATTTCCCAATCCGCCATGACTATCCACAACCTGGCCCTGTCCCACATTGTGGCCACGGATTACAATACCATGATTACCGTGGTAAATGAGATTAAGGAGGAGGAAGCCCTTCTGGACGGCATGCTGGCAGAGTATGAAGGTTTTGTTACCGAGGAGGATCAGGAGGCTTATCAGTCTCTTCTGTCCTCTTATGATTCCTTTAAACATTCCCTGGTAAGCCTGGTCTGCAAAAGTGCCGGCCACAAGACACAGGAAGCCTACCTTCTCGCCAATGAGGATGTGGCATATTATGCAAAAACCATGGAAAACAGCATTGATACCCTGAATACTTCCATCAGCGAGCAGACCTCCAGGGCCAGAGGGCAGCTCTCGGCCGTATATGTCATTTCTCTGATTGTCAGCATCCTCTCCGTTGTCATCTGTACAGCCCTTGTGTTTGGAACTGTTTCGCTGATTATGAAATACGTGGTTTCACCTCTTAAGAGTATCCTGGGTACCATCCGGAACAGCTCTGACCGCATTGATGACATGACCGGCGAGGTGCGCAAAAGAACCGCCACTTCCCGGGAAAGTGTGTCCAATCTGTCAAATCTTATGCAGCAGCTCTCTGCAACGATCCGGGAGGTTGCCAGCAATGCCGCCGTTATTTCTGAAAGCGCGGAGGCCGTGAACCGGGATGTACACAGTACCGCTGAGGAATGCGCAAACATTACCGCCTACTCTGTCGCCATGAAAACGCGGGCCGATGAACTGGAGCAGTCGGCCAAGACCAATGCAGAGGTCACCAGCGCCAAGGCTGCGGATATTCTGGGATCCTTAAATAAAGCCATTGAGCAGAGCCGCAGCGTGGATCAGGTAAACAGCCTTACGGATGAAATTCTGAAAATATCCCAGACTACCCGTCTGATCGCCTTGAATGCTGCTGTGGAGGCAGCGAACGCGGGCACGGCCGGCAAGGGCTTTGCCACGGTTGCAAGAGAAATCCGGCAGCTTGCCAGCTCAAGCAGTGATGCGGCTAACCGGATACAGGAGATAAACTCTGTAGTTACCTCCGCTGTTTATAATCTTTCAGAGAATGCACAGAATCTTGTGAATTATATGAACAGCTCCATTTTGACGGAATTCCAGGAGTTTGTACGGTCCGGTAAGCAGTACCGGGAAGATGCTGCTTATATTAAACAGTCTATGGATAATTTTAAGGAGCGGACAGAACATCTGCGCAGCTCTATGTCCGGGATTGTGGAGTCTATCGGAGCTATTACTACGGTGATTGGGGAAGGAGCTTCGGGACTTACGGGCGTTGCGAACAGTACACAGAGCCTGGTAGTTGATATGGAGGATATTACACAGCGGATGGGAGTTAATCAGGCGATTGTCGTGGAATTGAAGGAAGAGACAGTGGTGTTTGATAATCTTTAAACGGCTGTGCGGCTGGTTCTGCGAAAATACGGCACAGCCCCTCAGACTTTTCCAATATCCGGTGTCCGGCTGTTTGCGGACACTTTGTCTGATATTGGCGGATCTTGCATCCGACAAGAGCAGACAAAGCGTCCGAAAACCGTCCGAACACAGATATGGAAAAGTCTGAGGGGCTGTGCCGTATTTTCGCAGAACCTCTGAGTCGGAAGTATTTTTTTCTCCTGCTACTTTTCGTTGATGTAGTTGATTAAGCCCTCTGCTTTGATTATCTTCTGCATAAACTCGGGGAAGGCCTGGCCCTGGTACTCTTTTCCGGTGGTGCGGTTGAAGATTTTTCCGCTGTCAAAGTCTACCTCTACTTCATCGCCGTCTTTGATATCCTGTGCGGCCTGCGGGCACTCAATAATAGGAAGGCCGATGTTGATGGCATTCCGGTAAAAGATCCGGGCGAAGGTCTCTGCGATTACACAGGACACGCCGGATACTTTGATTACCAGAGGGGCATGCTCTCTGGATGAACCGCAGCCGAAATTCTTGTTGGCTACCATAATATCTCCCGGCTGTACCTTATGAACAAATTCCTTATCGATATCTTCCATGCAGTGCTCCGCCAGTTCTACCGGATCTGCAATGGCCAGATACCTTGCGGGGATGATAACATCCGTGTCTACATTGTCTCCATATTTAAATACTCTTCCTTTTGCCTGCATTTTGTTTCTCCTATTCCAGTTCCGTAATATCCTGCACAGTACACCTTAACCTAAATCAATTTCCAGCCGCAAAACATGCGTCTGTAAATCGATTTGTGCACTGTGCGAGATATTACTGTTTCCAGTTCCTCCCGATTTTTATAATCCAATATCAGCCGGTGCCGAGATTTTACCTGATACTGCGCTTGCTGCCGCTACTGCCGGGCTCGCCAGATAAACCTCGGAATTCACATGTCCCATACGTCCCACAAAGTTCCGGTTGGTGGTGGACACACAGCGCTCCCCGGCCGCCAGAATTCCCATATAGCCGCCCAGACAGGGTCCGCAGGTAGGTGTACTCACTGCTGCTCCGGCCTCAATGAAGATCTTTAAAAGCCCTTCCTCCATAGCATCCATATAAATCTTCTGTGTTCCGGGAATCACGATACAGCGCAGTCCCTTTTTCACTTTACGCCCTCTCAAAATCTCGGCTGCTGCCCGGAGGTCATCCATACGGCCGTTGGTACAGGAACCGATTACTACCTGGTCTATCACTACATCCTCTGTTATCTCATCAACAGTCTTTGTATTTTCCGGCAGATGGGGGAATGCCACGGTGGATTTAAGGGTGCTTAAGTCAATGGTATATTCCTCATCATACTCTGCATCCGGATCCGCCTCATAGATCTTATATTCCTTTTTGGAATGCTCTTTCATATAAGCAACAGCCAGATCATCAACCGGGAAGATTCCGTTCTTTCCGCCTGCCTCAATCGCCATATTTGCAATGGTAAAACGGTCATCCATAGACAGATTTTTAATACCCTCGCCTGCAAATTCCATGGACTTGTAGAGAGCCCCGTCCACGCCAATCATGCCGATAATATGCAGAATCACATCCTTGCCGCTGACCCATTTGGAAGGCTTTCCTATGATATTGAACTTAATTGCAGAAGGCACCTTGAACCATGCCTTTCCCGTCGCCATGCCTGCGGCCATATCCGTGCTTCCGACTCCCGTGGAAAAGGCTCCCAGCGCGCCATAGGTACAGGTATGGGAATCCGCACCGATGATACAGTCTCCGGCCACAGTCAGGCCCTTCTCCGGAAGAAGGGCGTGCTCAATCCCCATCTCTCCCACATCAAAATAGTTGGTCACCTCATGCTTACAGGCAAACTCACGGACGCATTTACAGTTTTCGGCAGATTTTATATCCTTATTCGGAATAAAATGGTCCATCACCAGAGCGATTTTATCCTTGTGAAATACTTCCCTGTTTTTCATTTTCTCCATCTCGCGGATGGCCACCGGCGTCGTAATGTCATTTCCCAGGACCAGATCCAGATCCGCCTCAATAAGCTGTCCGGCCTTCACCTCCGGAAGTCCTGCGTGGGCCGCCAGGATCTTCTGTGTCATTGTCATTCCCATTGTTTCTTCCTCCTTATTTAAAGTCGCTGCGCGACAGCACTGAAGAGTAAAGTCACTTCGACACACTGGCAGTGAGAAACCTTCATTCGAATGGCACTCATAAAAGTTCCTCTCGTGCGCCTTCGCGACTTTACCATCCAGCAGAAAATTGATGCTGTTTTTGTTTTCAGGAATCTGCCGCGGAGCAATCCGCCCGGCATTCCTCCTGCCTTTTTTCATTCTGTGTGTATTCTAGCATAGTTCTTATTATAAATAAAATATATATTATGAATATTTAATATAATTTAAACTTATTTATGTACTCTCTCATAAATCTCAAAACCGTTTCCGACTGCAGCATGTCTGTCTATGGCTTTATCTGATTTAAAAGCCTTTCTCCCTCAGCTCTGCCACAATCTGCACATAAGCCTCTACGACATCAAAGCCTTTATAATCCTGACGTTTTAAGTCAATCATGTCCCCATGGGAGATCCCCCTCATCCTCTTATTGGAAAAAACGCCCCGAAATTCTCCCCATTTAGCGGAATACGTGCTGACCAGCCCGTCGTTGTCTCCCTCTAAGGGGTGAATCATGCACCAGGGAACGCAAAGAAGCAGATGACTCCAGGGATATTTCATTTTTGAAGCATAGCTTTGATAGTAAACCTCCGGCGCATCCGGTGTCTGCTTATTGAATTCGGCGCTGGCCTTTGTGGAAAACTGGTGAGTTGCCGTATAGAAATCCGGATTCCGATCTCCGAATTTTCCAAAAGTCCGGTCAAAGCAGCCCGCCACAAAACGGTAAAGTCCCTCCGGGAGGCGGCAGGCATAATCCACAAAGCGGCATCCTCTGTGAGGTGTGCTTATAGTCGTTAAGGAAGCCACGTAAGGGGCCATTTTCAAAATGGTAATTGCATAACGGGCATCCAGTCCTCCCTTGGAATGGGCAATGATGTTCACTTTTTCCGCACCCGTTTCCTCTATAATCTCATAAATTCTTTTCCGGATATCCTCTCCATTGTAAGCAATGGTTCCGAAAGCTTCCTGATTGCCATAGTAAATAACAGCGCCGTTTCGCATCAGCTCCGCCGGAATCCGTCCCCAATAGTTAAAATACCTCAGATCACGGAAACCGACTCCGTGAACCATAAGCAGGGGATAACGGGTTTTACAAAGTTCCGAATCCACCCGAAGTTCCCGAAGGCGGACCTTTTCCCGTTCAAAATCATATTCTTCATAGACCAGGCGGCAGGCATACAGGAGTACAAAAAGATTCACCACAGGAATCCACATGGTAAGAAGCATTACAACACGTCTGGCGATGCTCAGACGACGGGAGGTGAAAAAAATGCGGACGGCTCCCGCAAATATAAGCAGCAGCTCTCCCGCAACCGCCAAAATTCCATTGGCAATCAGAATTCCCAAAGTGAAATCATAAGCTCCTGCTTTCTGTATGTAAAAAAACACGAAAACCGCTGCCTGGGCCGCTACTGCGTAAAGCCCTTCATAAACCAGGCTGCGGCCTCCCAGCATCATGCGGACCCGAAATCCTGTCTTTCCCCGATCGAAGGCCGGCATCACAAGAAGTCCCAGATAAAACAGCAGAAAACATCCACCAAGGATGCTCAGCAGACCGATACGGACTACAGACGGTATCTGGGATGCGGACATTTTTTGATTGACTGCATCGGACAATAATATAAAATTCAGCATACAAGGAAGAAGTACTGCCAGAATAAAACGCTTTATGTTCTTTTTCATCACTTCCCGCCTTCCGGATTTCAGATTTTTTCACGATAGTGTTTTTCGTTCCGGATTTTCATATCAGCATCCGGAACGGCTGCAGCAGAAAGCCCGTGACGCCCCAGGCGGCTCTCTTCCAGAGGGGAACTTCTTCCACAGTCACATGCTCCGGCACCTCATAGCTCCCGTCCGGAAGAGCCCTGCGGCTGTCTTCTTCCATTTCGTTCATATAGCCGCAAAGTTCCCTGTTTAATTCCCGGCTCTCCACTACAAGCATCAGCTCTGTGTCCAGATAAGTGCTTCTCAGATCCAGATTATAAGATCCAATAACCGATAAATCATCGTCAATCAAAATACTCTTTGCATGGTTGGAAATTCCGCCGTCATATTCATACAAGGGAATGCCTGTTTCCAGAATTTTATGCTTATTCCGCAGATAATCGCTGGATGCCACAAAATTGTCGCCGTTTTCCACGGAATTCAATAAAATCTTTACATTCGGAACAGCTTCCTTAAGCGCAGAGAGCTGTTCGCACATGTAGGAATTGCAGACCACATAGGGGGACTGAATCACCACGCGCTCCTCTGCCTCTTTCATCAGCTCAGTCAGCTTGTAAAATGCAGCCGGCTCTTTGGCATAGATTCCCGTCGGATTGGAAATGAGACGGATGCTTCCTGCCTCACAGGTGAACTGCCCATAGTCCCATTCCGGGTCAAAAAGTTCCGGATTCTTCTCTGTAAGCTGCTCGTAACGCTCCTCGAGAAGGGCTCTCTGTGCTTTGACCTTTTTCTTTTTTGCCAAATCCTCATTATCATGAAAGGTCTTGCAGACAGGCAGATTCCAGACCTGTTCAAAATAAGCCTCCAGCTGGCAAAGGGAAGTCTCCGTACTTCCCGGCTCTGTGTTGTAAATCAGAACCTCCCGGTCACGGCTTACATTTTTATCCGTGTAGGTACCGATAAAATAATCGAATGTATTGCGGCCGCCTAAAATAAAGGCTTCGTCGTCCACAATTACATATTTGTCATGCATCCGCCCCTGAAGCTTCCAGGGAGTAAATAAGTTCATAGGATTGTAGAGCCGGATCTCCACATTCGGGTGAGAAGAAAGGGCATAGAACAGAGCCTTTCCTTCCATGCGGATGGCTCCGCTGAAACCGTCCACCAGAATCCGCACCTGCACGCCCTTGTCCGCCCGGTTTAAAAGCACAGCCAGAATATCCCGGGTACTATCCCCCGGCCGCATATCAAAGGTGGAAAGCACAATCCGCTCTCTTGCCCTGTTAAGAAGGCGCATCCGCTCCTCCCAGGCGCTTTCGTTCGTCTCCAGAAGAGCCGCCCGATCCACGCCCGGGGTTCCCCTGCGAAAAACAGAGGGTTCAAAATCCTCCGCAGTCTCCGGGCGAAGCTCCGGAAAATGCATAAAAGGAACCGTGGCCCCTGTAATCAGATAAATAAGTATAAGCAGTATCAGGCAGGTAACCTTATGTGCCCTGAAAAAGTTTTTTTGTTTCTTTGATCTTCGGTTCAAATCATGTCCCTCTTTGTGTAATGCTTTTATTCCTGGGATCTTCTGACTGATCCTGGGCTGAACTTTTTGCCTTTAAAGTCTTTTCCAGACACACAAGCTGCACTCCGGGTATGCCGTTGAATTCGCAGGAAACGATCCCTGCCTCACGGTAGCCTAAGCGCCCGTACAGCCTGCGCGCCGCCCTGTTTTTTGCGTTGGTGTCCATACGCAGAAAGGGACAGCCGTTTTCGGCCGCATACTCCTCATAAAAGCTGACAAACCGGGAGCCGTATCCCTTTTTCGCAAATGCCGGGTCCACCACAAGAGTATGAAGCACCATGATCTGCTCTTCCTTCGCATCGGGGAACTCCCAGGCAGCGTCCGCATATTCCGGCACCTGGATCTGGTTGATCCGGGCCGCGGCAGCCACAATCCCGTCTGCGAGGAGCACAAACAGCTCTCCCGCTTCTACGGCTTCCCCTGCCGTCCGTTCCGTCGGGTAGACGCCGCGCACCCACCCGGTTGCACCGCTCCCCTGCTCTTCCTTATCTAAAATACGCTCATAAATCTCTGCAACACGGGGAATATCCCCGGGGATCCCCTTTCGAATCTCAATCATTTTCCGATATCCTCCATCTTTGTACGGAGAACGAGAATTATAAATTTCTTAAAGCGTCAAAACATCCAGCTTCTTATATTCTGCAATCCGTTCTCCTATCATCTCCCAGGTAATGTCCAAGCTGACAAATTCATAGTCGCTCCAAATCCGCTCAAGCTCTGCTTTGATCTGCGGAACCTCCTCCAGCCTGCCTGCACCGGTGCGGACATAGTAATCCGGAAGCAGGGCACCGGTAATAATGCCTGTCTCCGGAGCAGGTATCTCTTCGTCCCTGCTCAGTGCGCACACCATCTGCAGAATTCCATCCAGAAACGCATCGATCTCCAGATGAACTCCCTGGAGGCCGTTCAGATCAAATACCTGGAAAGGTGCTCCGCCCGGGATGCTGATCTCGCTTCCCAATCCCCAGAAAGCCGGATCATCCCCCAGCTCATAAAGCGCACCGCACAAATCGCGCAGCTCATCAAACTCTTCCTGGGAAGGCGGCCCCTGCAGAGACTTAAACGCCGTATCCACAGCCCAGCCAAGTCTTCCAAAAACCTCACAGCCTGGAAGGACTGACAGCCGTTCACCCAGACTGACAAGTCTTGCCAGTGACAAAAGCCCCCAGATCCGTACCTTGGCATACCGCAGCGCCTCAGACTTTTCCTCTACCAGCGCCGGAACATCATTATAAAGAAGAGGTGCTTCTTCCAGCTCTCCAATCCGATCAGAACAGTCCTCGGTAAGCTTCTCTCCTGCCTTTTCATAGACTGCATCCTCAGCGCTGTAGATGGTATCTGCCCGGCCGAGCCACAGGTTTGCCTCATCCAGCCTTCCCTGCTCCATGGCATCCACACCCAGCTGATAGTAGGCTCTTACAAGCCCTGCCCAGTCCTTTTTCCTCTGGCACTCCCCTATACGCTCCATAGGAGAGCTCTCCTTTTTTCCAAAAAAATTGAACATTTTAATACAGCTCCTTTTTCATATTTTACTCCAGCTCCTTTATCTAATCTCAATCAGAGCGGATGATAATCTTTCCGGTCAAAATCATGCAGAGAATATGCGAAAAACGGCACAGCCCGGAAGCCATGCCGTTTCCATAAACGATTTTAACACTGCTTTATGAGTACCGGATATCCCTGCACTCTTTTCATATCGCTCATATGTAAAGGAACGGATTACTCAACCTTAGAATATCCGCTGCCTTCCAGAGCTTCTCCGGTAGCTTTCAGAGAAAGACGGCTTCCGTTTCCTTCGATAGCAAGCAGACCCTGCTCCGCCAGCTGCTCTACGGCATCACCGGTTGCATCAATGGTAATTGTAATGGAATAAGTTCCCGTTCCGGCAGAACCGGTACACTCTACACCCTCAACGGCTGCATACTGCTCAACCATTGCATCATACGCTACGCTCATCTGCTCCTGTGTAGCCTCATCGAAGCCGGACATATCCATGTCAATCACCTCGGTGATCTTCACAACCTTGTCGCCCTTAGCATCCAGAGTCATGGTATCAGTCATCTTCAAGCCGCTCTGCTCCTGCTCCATCTGATAGCTTACTGTCTGCTCCTTGCCGCCGCATGCTGCCAAAGCCAGAGTCATGCAGAGAACCATTACTACACTTACAATCTTTTTCATTTTTCCTTTTCTCCCCTCTATCAGGTAATATATGGTGTGGCAATTACTGCCACGTACCATTAGAAATTATACTCCTATTTTTCTTCTATGTCCAGTTCGTTTTTTTGTCCCTTTATTAATTTTTTCTTAAATTTTTTCCCTTTTTATAAGGTCCTATTCCACCGGTTCTTCCGGAATAAACACCCGGCCGGTATAGGCGGAGGATTCGGATCTTACCCTGGCCTTCGCCTCCTCCACAAAATAATCCTGAGAGCTTATAGAGGCTTTTCCCCTCCGATCTGCCTTCACATACGTGTCATCCGGCTGAAGAAGATGGGCTTTCACATTATCCTGGAATTCAATATCCAGAATATGAATCACTTCCCTCTTCAAATCTTCCTGCTCAATAGGAAAGAGAATCTCCACACGCTTCTCTAAATTTCGGGGCATCCAGTCTGCGCTGGCACAGTAGACCTCCTCCTGGCCCCCGTTATGGAAGTAAAAGATCCTGCTGTGCTCCAGGAAATTCCCCACAATGGAGCGGACAGAAATATGCTCGCTCACTTCCGGAATCCCCACCTTTAAACAGCAGATTCCCCGGATTAAAAGGTCAATCTTCACCCCTGCAGCCGAGGCCTCATAGAGAGCCGCAATCACATCGGGATCGCAAAGAGAATTCATCTTCGCCATAATATGCCCCTCACCGCCGTTTTCCACATGCTCCTGCTCACGGCGGATCAAGGAAAGGAACCTCTCCTTCAGCCAGATGGGAGCAAGAGAAAGCTTATTCCAGCCGGCCGGTTCCGAATAACCGGACAGCATGTTGAATACGGCCGTGGCATCCTCTCCGATGGGCGACGAACAGGTCATAAGCCCGAGGTCCGTGTAGAGCTTGGCCGTAGAATCATTATAATTGCCGGTACCAAGATGCACATATCTGCGGATTCCGTCATCCTCCCGGCGCACCACCAGGGTAATCTTGCTGTGGGTTTTTAAGCCCACCAGTCCGTAAATCACATGGCAGCCTGCTTTCTCAAGCATCTTGGCCCAGAGAATATTGTTCTCCTCGTCAAACCGTGCCTTCAGTTCCACAAGCACAGACACCTGCTTTCCGTTCTCCGCAGCCTGAGCCAGTGCCGCAATAATGGGAGAATTGCCGCTGACCCGGTAAAGCGTCTGCTTGATAGCCAGAACCTTCGGATCCACAGAGGCATCACGCACAAGTTTCACCACAGGATCAAAAGTCTGATAGGGATGGTGAAGGAGCACATCGCCTTTACGGATTTCCTCAAAAATATCGCAGTCCGCCGGAAGCTCTTTTACGGCGGCAGGCACATGTCTGGGATAGCGAAGGGCGTCAAAGCCGTCCATGCCATACATTTTCATAAGAAAAGTCAGATCTAAGGGGCCGACAATCTTAAAAATGGAATCCTCCTTGATGTTAAGTTCCTTGCGCAGGAGCTTCAGAAGGCGCTTATCCATCTTGTCCTCCACCTCCAGGCGGATAGCTTCCCCCCACTGGCGCTTCTTAAGCTGCTTCTGAATCTCCTTTAAGAGATCCGAAGCATCATCCTCGTCAATGGTGAGATCCGCGTTCCGCATCAGGCGGTAAGGATGGGCGCAGACAATATTATAGCTCAAAAACAGCTGCTGCATATTGCGCTCAATGATCTCTTCCAGCAGAATTACAACCTTTGAGCCGTCCTTGTCGTCAGGAAGCCGCACAATACGCGGAAGAACAGAGGGTACCTGGACAGTGGCAAACTCAAGCTCTTCTGTCTTTTCGTTTTTCTTTGACAAGAGCGCACCGATGTTCAGAGATTTATTGCGGATCAACGGGAAAGGACGTGAGGAATCCACGGCCATCGGAGTCAGCACCGGGTAGACATTCTCCCGGAAGTACCGATCCGCATACCTGGCCTGCTCTTCATTCAGATCCTCATGCTCCTGTACCACTGTAAGGCCGTGCTGGCGCAGCAGGGGAAGGAGGGAACGGGAATATGTGGAATACTGGGTACTCACCATTTCCCGGGTAGCCTTTATAATCTCATCCAGCTGTTCCTGCGGAGTCATTCCCGCAATATCCTTTTTGTTATACTTTGCGTGAACCATATCCTTCAAAGAAGCAACGCGGATCATAAAAAATTCATCCAGATTGGAAGCTGTTATACTTAAGAATTTCAGCCGTTCAAAAAGAGGAATGCTCTTATCCCTTGCTTCGCTTAAGACGCGCTCATTAAATGCCAGCCAGGAAAGTTCCCGGTTGCGATAGTATTCGCTTTTGGTAAAATCCTTCTTTTCCATCTCCTACACCTGCCTTTTCTGCCGAATTACGGGGCGGATACTGAAAATTGTCTCGAAAAATTCCGCTTTATGGGAGAAAAGCCCCTGTTCTAAGGTTATATCTTCCACCGTGTCCACCACTACAATCAGTTCGCGCTCCTTTAAGGTAACCTTTACATTCTTAAACTTCTGGTTGTGGCTTCTGTCCATAGAATTTGCTACCCGGAGTATGGCACTGAGCTTTGCGGTCAGAAGATAATCCTGCCGGTCCAGGCTGGAACCGATGGAAAATTCCTCAAAGGATGCAAATTCCTCCGTGTTAAAGCGAATGGCACTGGCGATGATCTCCCGCTCACGGTGGGACAGGCCGATAATCTCAGTAGACATTACGATCTCATAAGAGCACTCTGCCGTGCGGTTCATGCTGATATATTTGCCGCAGTCATGCAGAAGCACCGCAATCTGGAGAAGCAGCCGCTCCCGTTTTCCCATACCGTGAATCCGCTTCATTCTATCAAAAATAGTAAGAGCCAGATATTCCGTACCGGCCAGATGGGTTTTATTGCTCTGATAGCGCTTGGCAATGTTCTTGGCTGCCTCCACAATATCATTTTCAAAGTTATGGGAAGACTTAAAGATCTTTTTGCGCTCCGCATAGTCATAGGCCAGACCGTCGCTTAAATTAAGACCCGGAATCCAGATGGTCTCCGCTCCCGTCTCTTCGATAAGGCGCTTGTAAATAATCATTGCCGGCATAATAAGGGACACGTTTTCAGAAATAAGGCCCAGACGCTGTACCATGGCCTGAGGCGTCCGTGTCATAATCTCCTGGTAGAGCTGGACATATTCCTCCCGGCTCAGCATCAGGCTGTGCTCCATGGCGTTCCTCTGCATAAACTGGGTAATATAGTCTCCCACCAAAATCATATTTTTAATCTCACGATCCTTTAAGTACAGCCGCTTGTAGCTTTTCAGCTCATTGTTGATCATTTCTTCTATGATATCGCCGAAATGAGTGGTGCGGCTCTCCACCTCCGCCAGGCGCTCACGGATGCGCATGGTGCCCAGACGCATATTCTGTGTGGAAACCAGGGCATCCTTGTCAAAAAGGGAAATCTGGATGCTTCCGCCTCCCACATCCACGATAGCAGTTCCTTTCTGAATGATTTTCTGAAAGGACTCCTCATTTGAGGCGATAGACTTGTAGCCTAAAAAGCGCTGCTCGGAGTTGCTTAAAACCTCAACCTGAAGTCCGGTGCGCACGCGTATCTTGTCCAGAATCAGAAGACAGTTGCTCGTCTCCCGGATAGCGCTTGTGGCACAGGCCCGGTAATCGTCCACCTGGTACTCCTTCATAATCCGGGTGAAATCCTCCAGTACACGGCAAAGCTCCTCCAGCATTTCATTGCCGATCTTTCCCTTATTGTAGGCATCGCGGCCAAGCTCAATGCCGTGGCGGATGTAGTCTATCTCCCGGATGCCTGTCTTGGGAACCAGTTCCATAATCTTCATTCCTACCTCGTAGGAACCGATATCAATTGCTGCAAAAGTTATTATCTGCATATTCTCACGCCTTTCCGGTACTGCCGAATCCTCCCCGGTCTCCGTTTAGAAGGACATCGGTTTCCTCGAAGGAGAGCTCCGGCTGATGCTCCATAATGCGGAACTGACAGATCCGATCGTTTACCCGGATCCGGGTGTCCCTGAGCGCGTAGGCCGGCATAAACCATTGATCGTTGTCTCCGCAGTATGTTTCGTCTATGATCCCCATACTGTTTGTCTGGATGATTCCGAAGTTCTTAAAAGTGCTGCTTCTGGGAACCACATGGGCTTCACAGCCCTTTGGAAGCTCTATGGCAATGCCCAGGGGAATCAGCCGGAACTCTCCGGCCTTCATAGTCACTTCCTCCGCCGCACGCAGATCGATCCAGTCGGATTTTCCCCCTATATAAGTTAATTTTTCTATCTTATCCGTAAAATACTTCACCCGTATAATTTTCTTCTGCTCCGGCATGGCTTTACTCCTTAAATTTTACTCCTTAAAATTTGATCGTCTCCAGGATGCTGGTGCGAAGAAGCGTCAGAGCCGCTACCACGGCGCTCTCCCGTATCTTCATGCGGTTTCCGGTAAAATGATATTCCTCCACGCGCATATTTCCCTTTACGGATACGGCAATATATACAAGGCCCACGGGCTTTTCCTTCGTGCCTCCGTCCGGCCCGGCGATTCCCGTGATGGATACGGCCACATCGGAACCGGTGGTTAAAATGGCGCCCTTTGCCATTTCCTTGGCCGTCTTATCGCTGACTGCGCCGAATTCCTTCAGAGTCAGCTTTTTCACACCGATAAGCTTGCGCTTTGCTTTGTTGGAGTAGGTAATAAAGCCCTGCTTTAATACCTCGGAAGCTCCCTGGACATTGACCAGGCGTCCGGTAAAGAGGCCGCCGGTACAGGATTCCACGGTGGTCAGCGTCAGCCCCTGCTCCCTTAACAGCTGCACTACGGATTCCTCTAAGGTCATCATTTCGTCGGTAGTGTAGATATGCCCGCCGAAGCGTACCTTGAGCTCCCGGATCACGGGCTTCATAAGCTTCCTGGCCGCCGCTTCGTCCGCTGCCTTTGCGGTGAGCCGCAGGTGGACTTCTCCGATTTTGGCATAGGTGGCTATGGTGGGATTGGACTGTTTCTCTATGAGATCCGCTATCATGGTCTCCACCCTGCTCTCTCCCATACCGCAGATTTTGATCATCTCGGACACGATAATCTCCGGCTGCTTTTTGTTCAAGTAAGGGAAAATATCCTTCTCAAACATGGGCTTCATCTCTCCCGGAGGTCCGGGCAGAAGGATGACGGTCTTCTCTCCTTCCTCCAGAATAAGGCCGGGAGCCGTTCCGTTGTCATTGTCGACTACGATTGCCCCCTCGGGAACCAAAGCCTGCTTCCAGTTATTATCCGTGATCTCCCCAATGCCTCTGGTGTCAAAAAATTTCTGAATCAGCTCCCGGCTGTGTGCGTCTTCCACCAGCTTTTTCCCAAGGACTTCAGCCGCAGCCTCTTTTGTCAGGTCGTCCTTGGTGGGGCCTAAGCCTCCTCCTAAGATTACGATATCGGATCGATCAAGAGCCAGCTTTAAAGTCTCCTTAAGACGGTCGGGATTGTCTCCCACTACGGTCTGATAATAGAGGGAAAGGCCGAGCTGGGCGCATTTTTCCGAGAGGTAGGCTGCGTTGGTGTTCACAATGTTTCCCAGCAATATCTCGGTTCCTACGGAAATCAGTTCTACTATCATGTCAGATATCTCCTTCCAGTAATACGCCCTTATTTTTCAGCAGGTAATCCACAAGAGATACCACCGTTAAAATGAGGGCAGTCCAGATTACTATGGTTTCCACAATTGCAAATGTTTCTCCCAGATCCAGAATCAGAAGTATGATCATGAGCATCTGGAAGGTAGTTTTAAACTTTCCCCAATAGCTTGCCGCAATTACCACTCCATTATCCGAAGCGACCAGACGAAATCCGCTGATAATGAATTCACGGGCAATAATGACGATAACAATCCAGGCGGCAAGCCGCTTCAATTCCACCAGGCAGATCATGGCGGAGCAGACCAGGAGTTTGTCGGCCAGCGGATCCATGAATTTTCCGAAGTTGGTGACCAGATTGTACTTCCGGGCAATTTTTCCGTCCAGAAGGTCCGTAAGGCTTGCGATAATAAAAATAGCAAGCGCATAGTATTTTCCATAACTGCCGCCTAAGTCAGTCAGCATAAAAAGGACGAAAAAAGGGATCAGAATCACCCGCAGGATGGTCAGTTTGTTTGGCAGATTCATATTAACTCTCCTATCAAATCATATTCATAGGCTCCTGTGACGCGGACCCTTGCAAAGTCTCCGCTTATCAGTGTCTCTTCTGTATTAATGAAAATGTAGCCGTCTACATCGGGGGCATCCCGGTAAGTGCGGCCCACATAGGCGTTTTCCCCGGATACCCTGCCTTCTATCATCACCTCCAGTTCGCGGCCCGCCATGGCTTCGGCTTTGTCAAAAGCGATCTCCTGCTGAAGCTCCATAAGCCTGCCCTGACGGTCTGCTTTTATTTCTTCGGGAATCTGATCGGGCATTCCCGCAGCCGGGGTATCTTCTTCCTGTGAATAGGTGAATACGCCCAGGCGGTCGAATTCGCAGGCGTCTATGAAAGACATGAGTTCTTCGTGGTCAGCTTCTGTCTCACCCGGAAAGCCGGTGATCAAGGTGGTCCTGAGGCAGATGTCCGGAATGGCTTCTCTTAAGTCTGCAATGATCCGCTCCAGATCAGATCGGGTGGTTTTTCTTCCCATGCGCTTCAGTATGGGATCGGAAGCGTGCTGAACGGGGAGATCCAGGTAATGGCAGATCTTAGGTTCCTCTTTTATTACCTGTATCAGATCTTTCGTGATTTCCTCCGGGTAGCAGTATTGGAGGCGTATCCAGCGAAGGCCTTTCACTCTGCACAGCTCTTTAAGCAGATCCGGAAGGCGTTTTTCCCCGTAAAGGTCCGTACCGTAAAGAGTGGTTTCCTGGGCAACCAGAATGAGTTCTTTTACGCCCCGGGCGGCCAGATCGGATGCTTCCTCCAGAAGCTCTTCCATGGGAATACTTCGGTAGGAGCCCCGTACCTTTGGAATAATACAGTAGGTGCAGTGCTTGTCGCAGCCTTCGGCAATTTTCAAGTAGGCATAATGACCTCCAGTGGTAAGCTGACGTTTTACTTTCGGTCTTACCAGTCGGTTTAAGTCGGCTAATTTCTGCTGCTTCCCGCCTTTCAGGACTTTGGCAAGGATCTCCGGGAGGGCATCGTAGGCGGTAGTGCCGAGAACCGCATCCACCTCGGGGATCTCTTCGCTTATTTCTTTACTATAGCGCTGTGCCAGGCAGCCGGTGACGATAAGGGCTCTGCACGGGCCTGTTTTCCGGTATTCGGCCATCTCCAGGATGGTGTTGATGCTTTCTTCTTTGGCGTCGCCTATGAAGCAGCAGGTGTTAATGACGATGGCTTCCGCTTCGGTTTCGTCGTCCGTGAAGGTGCAGCCTTCTTTCTCCAGAAGTCCGAGCATCTGTTCCGAGTCAACCAGATTTTTGTCGCACCCCAGGGATATGAATAGTAGTTTCATTGTGGTGATTGTCCTTTTTATTTTGTCTTGTTTTATTATAGTGGATTGAGGTGGAAAATTCAACCGGAAGGGATATTTTTGTTTTACTCTTTCTGCGGCAGTTGTGCCAGGATGATGGCGGCAGACATAAGGATGCAGCCGAGGATTTCGCGGCTTGTCAGATGCTGGTTAAGAAGCAGCATACCGGCCAGGACAGATACAACGGATTCCAGACTCAGGATAAGGGAGGCCACGGTAGGATTCATGTCCTTCTGGCCTACAATCTGCAGGGTGTAGCCTGCTCCGCTTGAGAGAACGCCCGCGTATAGAATCGGTTTCCAGGCAGCAAAAAGCTGCGGCAGCTCCGGCTTTTCAAAAATAAGCATAGCAATTCCGGATACGGCTCCGCAAACAAAAAACTGGATGCAGGACATTTTTACACCGTCTACATACGGAGTGAAATAATCTATCACCAGGATATGTATGGAAAAAAGACAGGCACAGATAAATACCAGAATGTCACCTGTTCCAAGGCGCAGGCTTTCGGTCATACATAGGAAATAGAGACCGGCCAGTGCCAGAAGTACGCCTACCCATACAAAGGGGCCGCATTTTCTGCCGAAAAAGAGGCCCAGGACGGGAACGATAATGATATAAAAGGCAGTGAGGAAGCCTGCCTTTCCTACACTGGTATAGAGGATTCCGAATTGCTGAAAACAGCTTGCCAGGCAGAGCGCCAGCCCGCAGCAGATACCGCCCGGAATCAGCTTTTTACTGCCTGCGGAATTTTTTTCCGTCTGTCCGTTCAGGCGGCTGAGTAAAGAGATGCACGGAAGCAGCACCAGGCCGCCGATAACGGAGCGGACGCAGGTAAATGTAAACGGACCGACGTAATCCATGCCCACACTCTGGGCTACAAAAGCTACGCCCCAGATGACGGCAGTTAATAATAATATGAAAGATTGTCTTATCTGTCGTGAGTTCATGTCTGTAGATTCTACCCCTCATCAAAGCGCAGAGTAGACAGGATGCTTTCCTGCGCGGCGCCCAGTCCTTCATAAGCTTCCACAAAGCAGTCCATCTGCACGGTATACAGCTTTTCGTTGTAACGGAAAACGTAAAGATCGCAGGTCCGGCTTTTGTTGTCGGTACCCTCGGAATAACTGATCCAGGAGGCCGGGTATTCGCCCTCTCCTATCGTCACCTCTTCCACGGTACATTCTTCGTTGCTGTCGGCCACATACCGTTCGATCAGGCTTTCCGTGGATATGCCTTCTGTCTCCGATATCTTTACAAATACCGGTGTTTCCGAATCGGCTCCATAAGCGTCCGCATAAAAGCACAGCTCCTGTTCTGAAGCCTCTAAGGTAAAGGCTGCAGGATCGTAGGCTATGGTAAAGCCTTCCATCCCCTGTATTCTGCTGTAGGAAACACTTACCGGTTCCCCCTCTGCCATGAGAATAACCTCTTCCTCTCCCAATACGGTTCCCGGCACGTTTTCCACAGCCGCAGAGGCCGGCTGCTCCCCGGATATATCTGTTTCGTTCTCATCTTCTTCTGCCTGTTCTGCCTGTTGTACCTCGGGTACGGACACTTCTTTCGTTAAATCTCCCCCGTCTCTGCCACAGCCCCACAAAACTGCGGACAGGATCAGGCAGAACGGGAACATCCGCCTACGCAAGAATCTCTCCTACCAGTCTGTTGACCAGGGAGCCGTCTGCCCTGCCCTTTACCCTGGGCATCAGCTCTTTCATAATCTTTCCTTTGTCCCTGCCCGAGGCTTCCGTGATCCCCAGGGACTCGATTACTTCTTTTATCACTGCGCGGATAGCTTCTTCACTCATTTCCTCCGGGGCAAATTCGGAGAGCACCGCCAGACGCGCCCTGCACTGTTCAATGATGTCGGTTCGATCTGCCGGGGCTAAATCCATGGTTTCCCTGGTCTGTTTCATTTCCTTTTTGATAACCTCATACTCCTCTTCCGGGGTGAGGTCTGCGCGCTTGTCGATGGCTTTGTTTTTCAGTGCCGCCAGAAGCATGGAGAGGGTTTCCTTGCGGTCTTTCTCCTTATTCTTCATGGCTTTCATCATCTCTGCACGGATTTCATCAATTTTACTCATAATTTTCTCCTATTCCAGTTTCCAATTCTATAATATTTCTCTCAATGCATCTTACCCGAAACTTATTCTAGTCTCTTTTTTTCGGAATTTCAAGATCCAGACCGATTTTCACGGAAAGGAACCGCTATTCCAGATTTTCCTTTTTCATTCCTGCTTTACCCTGTAAATATTATAAAACCATCAGCAGTGTTCCTATCCCAATCAGAATACAGCCTGCAATGGACTTTCCCGTGAATTTTTCATGCAGAAATACGAAAGCCAGAACCAGTGTGAAAACAACGCTCAGCTTATCAACAGGAACCACCTTTGAGACTTCTCCGGTCTGCAGTGCTTTATAGTAGCACAGCCAGGAGGCTCCGGTTGCCAGTCCGGACAGAATAAGAAAGAGCCAGCTTCTGCGGTCAATTTTGAATATTCCTGACTGGGCATTTGTCAGAAACACCATTCCCCAGGCCATGATTAATACCACAAATGTCCGGATTGCCGTAGCCAGATTGGAATTGACTCCTTCAATTCCGGCTTTGGCAAGTATGGAAGTCAGCGCCGCAAATACAGAGGATAAAATTGCAAACAGCAGCCACATTTTTTGCACCTCGATTCCGAAACGTTTATCCCTTTGCCAGACTATCATACCACACTCCCTGCATAAAAAACAAGAAATTAAAAATTTCAGCTTTATTTTGCCGCATCCCCTTGCTTTTTTCCTAATAAACAGTTATTCTGTAATTGTATTTCTCACAAATACATTTAACCGATTTTTGTCTTTATACAAAAGACATTTTTCTTTTCCGGACAGACTCCTGATACCTGGCTTAAACAGGCTGCATACTGCCGGAAAAGGGACACAAAAGATTTTTCTTATGGAGGGATGTATCATGGAAAAGAAAAAACTGGGCCTTGTGCCTAAACTCATCATTGCCATTATTCTCGGTATTTTATTCGGACAGTTCCTGCCCGAGAGCATCTGCCGGGTGGTTGTCACTGCCTCCGGCCTGTTCAGCACTTTTTTGAAGTTTATTATTCCGCTGATGATTGTCGCCTATGTGACCATGGGAATTGCGGACTTAAGCCAGGGTGCCGGAAAGCTGCTTATCATTACGGTCTGTCTTGCCTACGGCTCTACCCTGATTGCCGGAACCTGTTCTTATCTGGTGGCCAGCGGATTGTTCCCGAGCTTTATGAGCCCGGAGGCTATGGAACAGATTGCGGCGACAGCAGACAACTCCTTAAGCTCCTATTTCAGCATTTCGCTTCAGCCCCTTCTGGATACCCTGTCCGCAGTGGCCCTTGCCTTCGTTCTCGGACTGTGCCTGTCTGCCATGAGAGGAAAGGAGATGGGCAGCAGCCTTTACAACGGCATGAAGGATTTCTCCAGCGTCATTGACAAGGTGCTCCATACGGTTATCATTCCTCTGCTTCCCCTTTATATCTGCGGAACTTTTACGGATATGACAAAGTCGGGAAAAACCTTCGCGATTTTAAGCATTTTGTGGAAGGTATTCCTGGTGGTGATTCTTATGCATCTCATCTGCATCACCATTCAGTTTATCATTGCCGGAACCATCAGCAAGAAGAATCCTGTCACGCTTATTAAGAACCAGATTCCCGGGTATACGACTGCTTTGGGAACCCAATCCTCTGCCGCTACAATTCCGGTCAATCTCGAATGTGCCAAAAATGACGGAGTATCCGAGCAGATCCGCAATTTTGTGGTTCCCCTGTGCGCGAACATCCACATGGCAGGCTCTATGATCACCATCACGGCCTGCGCTACGGCCGTGTGCCTGATGAACCAGCTTCCCATCAGCCTGGGGACAGTGATTCCCTTTATTATGACCCTGGGCATTGCCATGGTGGCTTCCCCAGGCGCTCCGGGCGGATCGATTATGACGGCCCTGCCCTTCCTCTATATGATCTTCGGAGCGGAGGCAGGCAATCCGGACGGGCCTATCTGTGCCATCATGGTCGCGCTTTATATTACCCAGGACTCTTTCGGAACCGCATGTAATGTATCCGGAGACAATGCCATTGGCGTAATCGTAAATACCATTTATGAAAAATGGATAAAAAAATAAAGAGGGCAGCAATATGAACGTATTTGATATTATCGGCCCTGTGATGATTGGTCCTTCCAGTTCTCATACGGCCGGAGCTGTACGCCTTGGACGTACAGCATGGAAAATCCTGGAGGAAAAGGCTGTCCGGGCGGATATCCGGCTGTCCGGCTCCTTTGCGCAGACTTACCGGGGCCATGGTACGGATAAGGCTCTGATTGCCGGAATTATGGGCATGCATTCTTATGACGAGCGTATCCGGCGCTCCTTAAGCCTTGCAGATGAAGAAGGGCTTGTGTATTCCTTTACTGCAGAAGATATTCCCGGAGCGCATCCCAACACGGCCCGGATTCATTTAAAGGGCGAACATGGCGCCGAGTGCACCGTACAGGGCGCCAGCATCGGCGGCGGCAATATTCTGGTTACGGAGATCAACGGAATGGAAGTCTCCTTTACCGGCCAGTATAATACACTGGTAGTGCTGCACTATGACAGACCCGGCACCATCGCCGCCGTGACGAATTTCATGGCTTATTCGGGAACGAATATCGGAAATTTCCGTCTGACCCGTCCGAAAAAGGGCGGCGAGGCGGTAATGACCATTGAGGTGGACGGGGAAGTGGAGGAAACTCTGATTCACAGCCTGCGCATTCTTCCCAATATTATTAATGTGGTTTTGATTCGGGCGATTTAATCTGCCTTTCAATACCTAAACTTAGTTTTCCGCTGCGCGGAAAAGAGATTTTCACAGTAAGGAGTATATATATGCTGGAATATGATTCAATTGCGGCTATCTGTGATGCCGCCCAGGAAAAACAAATCACTATCTCCGCTCTGGCTCTTGCCGATCAGGCGGAACAGATGGAGCTTCCGGAGGAGGAACTCTATGAACGTATGAAAGAGAGCCTCTATGTAATGCAGGAGGCTGTGAAGAAAGGAAAGAATCCAAAACTCCGCTCCACCTCCGGGCTTACCGGAGGCGATGCGGCAAAGGTGGAAGCTTACGCAGATACCGGCGGAATCACAGGAAGCTTTCTGAATCATGCCATGGCCCGTGCCATTGCCGTGTCGGAGTACAATGCGGCCATGGGAAAGATTGTGGCCTCTCCCACTGCCGGCTCCTGCGGTATCCTGCCCGGCACGGTTGTCTCCATGCTGGAGGAAGGACGCTGCGACGAGCATGCCGCCGTGATGGCGCTCTTTACGGCCGGAGCCGTCGGAATGGTAATTGCACGTAATGCTTCCATTGCAGGCGCCCAGGGAGGATGCCAGGCGGAATGCGGTTCGGCCTCCGCCATGGCCGCCGCTGCTCTGGTGGAACTGGCAGGAGGAACCCCGGCCCAGGCCGCCCACGCCTGTGCCATGGCCATCAAAAACCAGCTCGGCCTGGTGTGTGATCCTGTGGCCGGACTTGTTGAAATCCCCTGTATCAAAAGGAACGTGTCGGGGATTGCCATTGCATTTACTTCCGCGGAAATGGCCCTCGCCGGCGTGGAAAGTAAAATTCCGGTGGATGAGTGCGTGCTTGCCATGCGGCAGACAGGGGATCTGCTTCCCTGTTCCTTAAAGGAAACATCCCAGGCCGGTCTGGCAGCGACACCTACAGGAATCCGGCTGAAAAAGCAGGTGTTTGGAGATCATTAAAACAGAGGCAGATGCCTGTCCGGCAGGCTGCAGGGGCATAAATCACTGCTCCCGCTCCTGCCGGATTTCCATATTCTCCCCGTCGCATAAGCAGGTAACGGTTCCCTCTGAAGTAAGGTAGATTTGTGCGCCTGTCCGGCGGAGGATTCTGCGCACCTTATCATCTCCCGGCTCTTCCTCTGAACAGGTAATGACGGCAATTTCGGGGGAGACGGCTTCTAAGAATTCCTCGGAATTCTTTTCTTTTCTTCCGTGATGGGGAACCTTCAGAAGATCATGCTCCAGTTCAAATTCATTCTGGTTCAGGAGCTCTTTTAAGCGCTCCTTTTCGCAGTCACCGGCAAAGAGAAACCGCTGCCCGCCATAGGTCATGCTGATCACAAGGGAAAAATCATTATCCTTCTCCTCGTATTCCTCTTTCTGGGGCGGATAAATCAGGCACTCTACTCCGTCAAAGGAAAGAGTACGCGTCTCTCTCACAAGCTCCGGCTGCTGCCCTGCCGCGCTGAGCGCCTCCCGGTATTCTTCATACTGGCCGCTGTCTGCTTCGTAATCCGGCTGAAAAATATGCTCTGCTCCTGTCTCTTCCAGAACCCGATCCGCACCACCCACGTGATCCTTGTCAAAATGGGTGATTACCATGTAGTCAAGAGATCTTATATCCTGCTGCCGCAGATAGCCGAGAATCACCTCAGAGGTATCCTCATAGCCTGTATCAATCAGCATGGAAGTATTTTCTGTCTCGATCAAGATGGCATCTCCTTTTCCCACGTCAAAAAAAGTGATTTTCAGATTTTCCTTTTCCCCGACAGCGGCGTCCTCTCTTACGCAGCCTCCTAAAAGCAGCATGAAAAGTAGAATAAATGCAACAGCTGCTTTGACCCGGCCTGATTTTCCCATTCCGTTTCCCCTTTTCATTTATGCGTTCTTTTACAAATATATCCTCAGCGGACAAAGTCTGTCCACTGAGAATATCATAGCATGAGAATTTTATTATCTCAATGCTTTTGAAGATTTCTGCGATGTGTGAACAACAGTAACGCCGTTATCATACATCCTCCTGCAAGAATCAGAATGCCTGCAAGACAGACGGCCCATACTGTCTTTGGATTATCGTCTCCCGGAAACCGGAAACGGATCTGTTCTGTTATCAGAAAATGGACAGGCTTCGTTTCTGTCTGATTGCCTGCCTCGTCCCATGCTTTTACGGAAAATGTCTGCCAGGCCTTTGCGCCGGAAACGGGGCATGCCAGCATTCCGTCCAGTTCCCGGAGCATATCTCTGTCATAAGCCGCCGCACACCGGCCGTTCATATATACCTCCGCCCCGGCGAGTGCGCAGGCATCCCGGACATCGGCCAGAATTTCAAGACTTTTTCCCCGAACCCTCTCCCAGTCCTTCACGCCTGTCACTACCACACTGGGACCTGTCTTGTCCACAATAAATTCCAGGCTTTTTTCTTTCATCCGGTTGTTAGACGCATTTCGTGCCTGATCCTCCGAGTACAGCGTTACCAGATAAATGCCCTCCTTTTCAAAATTCTCCTTTCCAATCCGGTAACGGTAGGTTTTCCAGGTATCCCTTGTCCCCGTCTTGTCCACCTCATAATCCTTCCCCTCCTTAAGCTCCCTGGCTTCACCTTCCCGGCTGCTGGTTATCTGATAACAGTCAAGAAAATCGGGATTATATTCGGTAATCACAAGCTCCGGTTCCCGGGAAGTATAGCGGACTCCTCCCGGTCCCGCCAGAAGAGCCGTGGCTTCCTCCAGTTCATAGGCGGATCCAAAGCGGTTCACGGAAAAGGTAAGCTCCGCTTCCGCAGTATTTCCCGCCAGATCGCCGGCTTTTGCTTTGATGCGGTAGAGATCGTCATTTTCCGGAACCTTCTCAAAATCTCCCCAGATCATGGTAAAGCCATCCTCCCCGCTGCTTTCGGCACAGGCAGGAATCTGCCCCGTTCTGCTGCTTCCCACAAAACTCACCTGCGTCTGTTCCGGATCAAAATTGGTATCCAACGCGCGAAGCCTTGGGGCCGCAGTCCCACGGTTGGCTGAACAGTCCGCCACACTCTCAAAAGTGAGCTCCGGAGGCGTCTGATCGATGATAAATTCCTCCGAGCGGTAGAACTCTGCCTCGTTTCCTGCCAAATCCGTACAGCGAAGTTCGAGACCGTATCTGCCATCCTCCGAAAAAGTAATTCCGGCGCGGAAGCTCCCCTCTTCCCACCGGCGCAGTTCTCCAAGTCCCGGAGCCGCAATTTCTTTCCCTTTATCAAAGGCTTTTATCGAAACCTTCAAATCTTCCGGCAGAAGATTCCGCTCCTTTACTTCCACAACGGCACTGCGCTCCCCGGAATAGTAACGGCCGTTCACGGCCTGGGAATTGTCCCAGTGTACCAGAAGAACCGGAGATGTCTTATCAATTACAAAGGTATCTGTTTTTTCATAGCTTCCTCTGTTTCCGGCGGCATCCTGGCAGGAGATTCCGAAGGAATATTCCCCGTCCCTGTCAAAAAGCAGGTCTGCACTCCAGGCACAGTCATCACTGTGATGCAGGCTTTCCGGATCAGAGGAACCGCCGCATCCCTCCCCGGGCCGGTGCCTCCAGGACAAAGAAGTATCCTCCATTCCCGTAAGCTCAAACTGAACCTGTTCCGGAACGAAATTCCGCTCCCGTATTGTGATATGAGCCGTCTGATCCTCCCGGTAATATTTTTCATTCTGCACATTTTTATTCAGCCACTCAACCTCTATCTTCGGAGAACTGGTGTCGATGTGAATTACGGGAATATCTTTAAGCTCGGTGGTATGCCCCACAAAATCCGTCAGGCTGCCGGAAACGGGAATTTCATTTTGATCGTTTTCTGCTGCCGGGATTGTGAGAATCTGCTCTGCAGTCCTCCTAATCTCCTTTCCTTCCTCCTCAAAATTCTCTTCCATCCGCTGATTTCCTGCCTGGATCCGGATGGAACGGATTCCGGAGAAACTATCCTCCATGACGAATTTTAAGTGTACATCCTCCCGGTAAAAATTGCCCCTTGCCCCAGATTTTCCCTCCGGAAAAACCTCTGCGCGGGACGTTTTCCCATGCATTTCTGCCGATTCAATGAGAACTCCTTTTGTTTCCGTCCAGTTTTTTGCAGAATTTCCGGCGCGATCGCCGGCCTTAGCCCGGACGCTTCCCCTAAAGGAATGGGGGAGCGAGAACACCGTGTAAGCCGCCGTCCCCTCGCCTTCATAGATGAGGCCGCTTCCCGGAACCGCCGTATCCGTTATCATAACCGGCCCCGGCTCTTCCTCCCCTCCTATCCCCTCACAGATATAAGTAATCTCCCCAATACCGCTGACTGTATCCTCCGCCCGGATCTTTACAGTCAAATCCGGCTGACAGAAATATCCGAAAGTAACCCGGCTGATAAGCTTTTCCAGAAAGGTCTGCTGCCCGGCCACAAAAGTGATCCCTCCCTGTTCTGAAATGACAGGCCCGGTCCGATCCAGGCAGAAGCTTCCCAGAGATAAATATCCTCCGCTGCCTTCCTCTGAAATATTGCCGGCCTCATCCTGTATCCATGCAGAACCCCGGTAAACGGCCTCTGTTTTCAAATGAATGAACAGTTGAAAAATGCCGGGTTCTTCTCTCATCTCATAATTATCTCCCTTTCCCTCCACAGGATATCCTTTTACCGGATCTTCTTTATCTTCTTTATCTTCTTTATCTTCTTTATCTTCTTTATCTTCTTCATTTCCCCCGTTATCCGTTCCTCCCCATTCCGGCGTATCTTCTACTGTTCCCTTCTGGTCCTGTTCACTTTTCTCTGTTTCTTCCTGCTCTTCTTCTTCCTGCTCTGGCTGCTCAAGTCCCGCTTTCTCTCTTAAACAGGCCCATGTTTTTCCGTGAATCTCCTGTACCTCGGGGATATCCGAAAGCTTTCCGGAAGCATCCTGCGCTTCCAGATAGATTCTTGTTGCTTCCATATCCAGATTTTCTTCCCGGATAGTCAGCTCCAGGATCAGCTCCTTTCCTGTCTGGCAATATGCTTCCGGCGCCAGCTCTCTTCCCTCGGCATCTCTCCATATGACCGTAACTTCCGGAGGCGCCGTGTCTTTTGGTTCCTCCGGCTCTTCCGGTTCTTCCGGCTCTTCCGGTTCCATCGGTTCTTCTGGTTCCATCGGTTCTTCCGGTTCCCCCGGTTCTCCCGGCTCTTCCGGTTCCCCGGAAATCTCCGGCTCCCTCTCCTCTTCTGCCGTCCGGATCTGTGCCGCCTCTGCCTGCAGCTGCATACCGCAGGCGCTGCCGGCGCCTCTAAAGACAAGCACACAGGCCAGAACTGCAATCCACCGCCATTTCCGCACAATCTCCGAAACCCGGAATCCGGCAAACATCACCACAGATGCCGCCAGCATTACTACTGCTGCCGTTCCGAGAAAAATCCGTGTGTCATGATATACTTCCAGCATTTGTTCTGCATATTCCATCGTTCGCTCCTTTCTATTCTTCCCCTTTCTGCCGCTTTCCCCTTCCCCGGCAGAAATCCCTTTTTTCTCTTTTTACTCATTTTCAGCATCGCCCCTTCCGTTCCCGTAAATCATATCCAGCTGCTTTTTGGCCTCTTCAATAAGATACATAAGCCTGCGGCGCATTTCTTTGAGCTCCGGTTCCCTCCAGTCTGCAGACTCAAAATCCTCCCTCAGATGCTGCCGGATCTTGGCCAGCTCCTCTTCCATCTCTTCCTTTGATATCCCTGCCTGCAGAAATTCCGGGGCACGTCCGTGAATCTGGGAAGCCAGTTCCTGGTACATGCGGAGGGCTGTCACCGCATTGTCAAGTTGTACAAGATTGCCGGCTGCCAGGGATGTCAGATCTCTCCAGTAATCCTCATAAGAAACCCTAATATCTCCCGCCCGGCTTACCTGTCCGATCTGGCTGTAGTACGCCCCGATGGTTCCAAGGCGCAGGGCGCGCTCCCGGCAGGCTTCCGGGAGCGTACCGCCTTCGGCGGCTATGTTCAGCCATTTTACTCCATAGCTCTTGTTCCCTTCTCCCTCATAATCGTAGTAATAGGCCAGGCCAAGCTCATAAGCCAGGCGCTCATAGCCTTCCCTGTTTTCTTTCAGATGCGTTTCATATGTTTTTCCGTCTGCCGTTTTCTGATTTAAAATTCTCCGGAGCTGCTCGTCCTCTTCTCTGGTAAAAGAAACAGTCCCGTCCCCTTCCGCTGTCAGAAATACCTGGTTCAGCAGCTTCAGATACCCTTCCTCTCTTCCCGGATTCAGACGGATTGCCCCTTCACAGGCCGCCTCTTTTTCTTCTCTGGTAACTGACGAGGATACCTGTTCCAGCCATGCCCGGTAAGTCTCCTCTGCCAGACGCATTTCTGTATGCCATGTATAAAATGCCCCGATGCAGCACAAAAGGGATGTAAAAGCCGTAAAAAGAAAGCTCATCAGCCTCCTTTTCTGCCTTTTCCTCCAGGGAAGCTCCATCTCCCTGTAATGTTCGAGAGCGTAGGAAAGCTCCCGGCAGCTCTGAAACCGCTTCTTTGGATCTTCCTGCGTGCATTTTTCCAGAATTTCTGCCAGACCGGCAGGCAGCACCGGAGTACGGCTGCAGCCCGGAGAACGGAAGAAAAATTCCTTTCCTGTCACGATTTCATACAAAACGGCACCAAGGCAGTAGATATCCGTCCGCTCATCGGTCTGGCCGCAGCCTCCCCACTGCTCCGGCGCCGCATAGCCCGGTGTTCCCAGGCAGACGGTATCTTCCCCTGCAGAAGTATTCCGAATCTCCCGGGCAGTTCCGAAATCAATGAGCTTTAAATTTTTATCCGGCTGTACCATGATATTGGAGGGCTTCATATCACGATAAATAATGGGCGGTTTCTGCTCATGGAGATAGGACAGTATTTCGCAGAGCTGCTTTCCCCATAAAAGCGCCTGCTCCCGGCACTGCGCTCCCTCCCGGACCAGAACCTCCTTTAAAGACCTTCCCTCTATGTAATCCATTACAATCAGAAGGCTTTCCCCCTCGTCTATCACATCTGCTACCGCCGGTAATCCGGGATGATGCAGGCGTTTTAAAAGTTCTGTCTCTGCCATCAGACGCCCGCGGACCAGCTCTGTGCCCAATCCCGTTTCACTATAGACCTCCTTCACGGCCCAGGCCTTATTAGCTTTCTCATTGACAGCAAGATATACCACACTCATGCCGCCGCGGCCGATCTGACGGAGAATCTTATACTTCCCGTCAATGACGGTTCCTGTTTTCAGCAGTATAAGCCCCCCTTTCCACGGACATATCCGAAAAACTCCTGTACACAGCTTTCGAAAACAGGGTACAGCTTTCCCTTTGTACGCAATCAGATATCAGACCCTGTATAAAAAACACATCCGCCGTCATATTCATGCCCTTCCAAAGCCGGCGGACTTGTCCGGCAGAGTATCCCTCACAAGTATACTAAGCCAGAAGTGTTAATGCATATCCTGCCAGAAAAAAGGGGGCAAGAGGAAGCCTGTCTCTGATACCCAGTCTCCCAGATGCCAGCAATACAAGACTGACGCCTCCTGCCAGAAGGAGGCCGTATGCCAGACAGTCAAGAGCAGTCCCGGGCCCTCCGTACAAGGAAACAGCTCCTAAAAGCTTTACGTCCCCGAAACCTATGGCGCAGCGGCTTAAAATCACCAGACATACAAGTGCCAGCACAAGCAGAAGGCTCTTTGCAAGAAGAGCCCCGTACCGGATAAGCACCCTCTCGCCTGTCAGGAACCATTCTGTCACAGGAAATAAGAGCCACAATCCGCATGCCGCGCCCAGCAGCTTATTGCTTATCCGCATTTCCCTGCTGTCTGTCCATGCTGCCATAATAAGCAGGCATAATAACATACACTTCTTTATGGTCTCTGGGGCTCTCATCTCTTTTCCCCCTGTTTTTTGTTATTCTTTTGAATTCTGTCATCCTCCCTCTTCTCTTTGTCTTGTTCTTTGGAATTATCCTGCACAGATCTGTGCTGATTCGACGGCAGCTTTGACTGTTTTGGCCTCTGCCGGATGCCCGTCACTTTGATAAAAAAAGGAAAAGCTGTTACGGCATAATATAACAGCTTTTCCTTTTTATGTCAACTTATTTCGTTCGACAAACGCTTTTTATTCCCATACCCCGACCAGTGTCATATCTTCCCTGACTACCGTATAGCCGGTACAGGGCGTCTCTGAACCTTGTATTTTCCAATGAGAAAACGAAAGGCCGTCTATATCCTCTTCCCAGGGAAGTTCACCCATACGCTCTCCGGCAATTACCCCATACCGGTGCCACTCTTCCCCCCGGGCATTCAGAAAATGTACCAGGCAAAGAGGCGCATCCCCGAGCCAGACCTCATCCAGAAACTGCTTTCGCTCCAGAATAAATCCGGTTACCCTCTCCGCCTCGGCCCGGTAATCCATTTCTCCCTCATATTCCTGATACACATGGGCAAATCTCGCCTGATCCAGGACCGCAGACGCCTCAATCCAATCCAGATATTCCTGTGCCCGTTTCTCTGCCATAACCGGAAGAAGCCCGGAAAACTTTTCTCGATATTCCTTCTTTACCGTCTGAACAAATTCTTCATGCTGATACAGATAGGAAAACCAATGAGTATTCTCCCCCAAATGCTGCATAAGAAATCCCAGATTCCGTACATTTGCATCGCTTCCCGGCACACGGGCGTATGCCTTATCATAATCCCAGACCGGACCGCCGAATATCCGGGTGCTTACACTGTCCTGCGGCTTGTAAAAATAAGAACTGGTCAGACCCCCGCCGTTGTTGTATGTAATTTCCTCCACAAGATATTTATCCGCCCAGGATTCCAGATCCAGATACTCGGAAAAATGCTCTCCCGTGTCCGGATCACGCCCATCCTCCGACATAATTGCCCTTTCTATGGCCTGCATCCGGTCCGCAATGTAAGCCACCTCCTCCTGGGAAGCATGCTGCGGACTTTTTAAAGCAAAATGTTCTCCGCCCTCCGTTATAAATCCGCTGAGCACCTCCTGATACTTCGGACCGTAATCGTGCTCGATCAGATATCCTCCTGTAATATCCTCCGGGTTATAAAGAAGCGCCGTGCCCTTGCGCTTCTCATCCTCCGAAAGAAAACGATAGGCTTCATCCAGCCCTCCGCCGTTCAAAGTCCGGTTCTGCTGCTCCAGATCGGCCAGCTCCAGCCGGTTTTCTCCTATCTGTACCTTTTCACACAGCAGATACATGCCATTGTAAATACCGTTAAAGTATACGTCTATGTATTCTGACTCGGGGCTCCCCGGCATTCCCGCCTCCAGGGCCATGTCATAAGTCAGTTTATTCCGGATATAAGAGCGGTCATAAACATTGCACAAAAGAATCCAGGTATCCGAACGCCCCATTCCAAGCAGATCCTCCGGATCTTCAAGCTTAATCTGATAAGATTTTTTCTCAAACTGGAAGGTATGATTGCCCCGGCCGGAAATATTCTTAAGCTCATTCCGGTACAGAATGCTTCCATCCGCTCCTACCAGCTCTGCACTTGCACTCTCTTTATACGCCTTATCTGCATCCAGCCGCTCCATACTGTCTGTTTCTGTATTGATATACAGGGCAGGCAGATTTTCCGATTTTAAAAAGGTTATCTGCTTTGTTCCCGCCTCTTTTCCGCGATGATCATAAAAATGTACCGTATACGGCACCTGCTCTTCAAAACAGCACCGGCAGGCTTCCCCGCCGGACACGGAAATCACCTGTCCCCCATATTCAAATTCTGCCCTTGAAGCACAGGTTTCCACCATAACAGCCCCCGGATCGGCAAAAGATGGCAGGAATACATAGCCCATGGCATCTGCATTCCCCCCATCTTTTCCCGGCGTATAGCTGAATATCTGTCTGTTTCCTTCATACCGAAAGGAAACGCATTCTTCTAAACGCTGTTCCCTCAAAAGCTTCCAAAATTTCAAATCCGCCATTCTTCCCGGAAGTAACAGCAAAGGAAGGATGACAAAAATCAAAAAAATAATCCAATGTAAAATACGTCCGTATTCTTTCTTTTGTAACATCTTGCTGTCTTTCATCTTTTGTGTTATCTGAAACTTAATATTTTCACATTCCGGCACGCCCTGCTACTTCAGCCGCTTATCCGACTTTACGGAGATACGTGTTCCCACACTCTGGAAAATCTGCACCAGAATAATCAGCAGAACCACTGCAATCAGCATCACCAGATACTTATAGCGGTAATATCCGTAATTGATGGCGATTTTTCCGAGTCCGCCGCCTCCGATGATTCCGCTCATGGCAGAGTAGCCGAGAATCGTGGTGATTGCCACCGTAAAGTTTGACATCAGAGAAGGAATGCTCTCCGGAATCAGTACCTTTACAATGATCTGGAAGGGCGATGCCCCCATGCTCTGGGCCATTTCGATAATATTGGGGTTCACCTCCCTGAGACTGGTCTCCACCAGACGGGCGACAAAGGGAAAGGCCGCAATGACCAGCGGAACAATGGAAGCCGTAGTTCCCACCGCTGTTCCCACAATCAGCCTTGTGAGGGGAAATACCATGATCATCAGAATCAGAAAGGGCACGGACCTTAAAAGGTTGATAAAAATATTCAGCATATGCATCACGCCTTTGGGAAGGGGGAGCACGCCGCCCTTCTCTCCCACTACCAGAAGTACGCCCAGAGGCAGCCCCAGGACAATGGCAAAAGCAGTGGCCAATACAGTCACATAGACAGTCTCCCACACTGCCAGGGGAATTTCATTCTGCAGAATCCAGAGGGTTTCTTCTAAAACCTCCGGGGAAAACAGCTTATCAAACATGATCCGTCACCTCCTCTACCAGTACATCCTCTATGCCGCTTAAATATTCCATGGCTCTGTGCACCATTTCGTCGCCTCCGGTAATTCCGAGAAGCATATTTCCGTAGGCTTTGTCCCCGATGCTCCGGGTGGAAGCCCCCAGGATACTTGCCACAACCTGTTCCTCCATGGCCATCCGGGCGATCAGAGGTGTCTTTGCCGCAAGAGCGCCGCTGAATACCACACGGATCCGGCGCTCTCCCGGCGTCCCGGTCATAATCTCATCTGCCCCGTCCGGAAATACCAGGCGCTTAGCGGCAGCCGACTTCGGACTGGAAAATACGGTACTTACCATGCCTTCCTCTACCACTTCCCCATCGTCCAGAATGGCAACGCGGCTGCAGATCTCCTCCACCACACTCATCTGATGAGTAATAATAATCACCGTAATGCCAAGCCGGGCATTGATATCCCGGATCAGCTCCAGAATGGAATGGGTAGTCTTTGGATCTAAAGCGCTGGTTGCCTCGTCACAGAGGAGTACCTTCGGCTCCGTAGCCAGGGCCCGGGCAATCGCGATCCTCTGCTGCTGTCCGCCGGAGAGCTGTGCGGGGTAAGCGTTGGCCTTGTCCGGTAAGCCTACAATCTCGAGAAGCTCCAGAGCACGTTTTTTTGCCTCCGCCTTATCCGTTCCTGCAAGTTCCAGGGGAAAGCAGATGTTTTTCAGGCAGGTCCGCTGCATTAAGAGGTTAAAGCCCTGAAAAATCATGGTTACTTCCCGGCGCACCTTCCGAAGCCCGGCCTTGTCAAGGCTGCCGATATCGCAGCCGTCAATGAGTACCGTGCCTTGCGTGGGGCGCTCCAGCATATTGATACAGCGAACCAGCGTGCTTTTTCCTGCGCCGCTCATGCCGATGATTCCGTAGATATCTCCATCGCTGATGGTAAGATTTACATTCCTTAGAGCTTCTACCTTTCCGTCAGCCGTCTCAAATTCCTTGGAAAGATTTTTTATTTCAATCATAAAACCTCCGGACAAGGGAAACAGCCGGCTGATATGTCGCAATCCCGCCGGCATTTTCTCCTTCTTAACTTATGTATTTATTTTATGGCATCCAGGCTGGTCTGCTTTCCGCCGTAAAGTCCGATGGGCTCTACATGAACGGCAGAGGCGGATACCAGATGAGTTCCGTTTTCTGCATTGAAATCATCCAGGTAGGGAGTATGCTGGAAGTAGTTGGCATCTACCTCTCCGCTCTCCACCACGTTGTTGGGCTGTACATAATCGGTGTACTCAATAATGTCCAGGGTAATGCCCTTCTCCGCCAGAATCTCCTGCGCCACTTTCAGAATCTCTGCGTGGGGCGTGGGGGAAGCCGCCACGGTGATGGTGGTTCCGGCCAGGGCCGCATAATCCAGGGAAGCATCAAAGCCGTCCGTGGGGGCGTCTACGGTGCTTACTACCGCGCCTTCGTATTTTTCGGTGATAAAATCGGCTACCTTCTGGCTCTCCAGAGCCGCAACCAGGGCTTTGATCGAATCCGAAGTCTCATTTCCCTCTTTTACCGCCAGGATATTGCTGTATGCGGAGGAAGAACCCTCGATAGCAAGTGCGTCTGACATGGGATTCAGGTCGGCCTCAATGGCGTAGTTGGAGTTGATGACTGCGTAGTCTACGTCCTGCAATACATTGGGCAGCTGGGCGGCCTCTACCTCCTTGAAGCTGATGTTATAAGGATTGTCCTGAATGTCCTGGATGGTTGCGGTGATGCCTGCGCCGTCCTTTAATGTGATGTAGCCCTGTTCCTGCAGAAGCAGAAGCGCCCGTGCCTCATTAGTAGTGTCGTTGGGCACTGCGATGGTTAACCCGCCGCTTTTTCCGCATGCAGTCAATGATACTGCAAGGGTGAGCACTGCAGCTGTGGTAACCAGTGTCTTTACAAGCTTTTTCATAATGGAATCTCCTTTTTCATTTTTTTATCATATGAAAAAGGGAAGCCTCCAACAAAGCTTCCCTTCTCAATCATTCTTGAGTGCGGCCTCTGCGGAATACGGCCGCTCCTTTACGGACAGAAAGCACGTTGAAAATCAGCATCACAAAGCATGTACATGGGGCACATGTACATCTCCATAGAACACATGGTGTGAATGCCGTTCTCTCTCATGGCGCTCTCCTTTACCGATCATTCTGAATTCGTTTTGATTATAGTGCAATTTTCTTTAGAAGTCAATGGGTTTTGGGCAAAAAATGATGCATGCATTTCACAACCTGTAGGCGGTAATAACTTTTTTTAAACACCAGGGGAAGGTTACGGGGTTTACTTTATCGGCTGCAGTGATGGGATAAATTTGTACAATGTCGCCGTTCAGGTAGTATCGGACACTCCCCACGATGGTTCCGGGCTCTACGGGGGCTGTCAGATCATCGGGAAGATTGGCCTCTATGGTTACCTGTTCCTGCTCAGACAATAACAGCTTCCGGCGGCCGGTTTCGGAGCCGGGAGCCAGCTCAATATGGGTAAACGCGGTCTCGTCCAGGCTGCCGCTTTCAGGAATCCCTCCTCTTACGGGAATGGTGCCAAAGGAGGGCTCCTCCCAGATGTCCCGGTATTCGTAGTGCTCCAGGCCGTAACTCATAAGCTTTCTGGTGTCGCTCCATTTATAGCTGCGGTTGTTAGGCCAGCCGCAGGCTAAGAGGGCTACGATAAAAGTGCGGTCGTCTCGCTTTAAGGCTCCCACATAACAGTAACCGGCATTGTTGGTAAAGCCCGTTTTGCCGGACAGGGCTCCCTCCATCATGGTCAAAAATGCATTTTTGTTGCCTACGGTAAAGCTTCTAAGGCCCTCTGTATCTCCAAAGCTATAGGACGAGGTCCGGGTAATGGTGAGAAATTCTTCCCGTTTGGGGGATTGGGTGATGCAGTAGCGCATGGTTCGGGCCAGATCTGCGGCCGTGGTGGAATGGGTTCCTCCCTCGTCTGCGGCATCCAGACCGTTCGGAGTTATGTAGTAGGTGTTATAACAGCCGATGTCCCTGGCCTTGGCATTCATCATTTCTGCAAAGCCTTCGACGGATCCGCCCACATGCTCTGCAATAGCCACAGCAGAATCGTTATGGGATTCCAGCATCAGGGAGTAAAGGAGATCGCCTAAACGGTACTGCTCGCCTTTTCGGATTCCCAGCTGGACGTCGGGCATACCGGCAGCATACTGGGATACGGTGACAACTTCGTCCAGGTTGGCATTTTCCAGAGTTACGATAAGTGTCATAATTTTGGTGGTGCTCGCCATGGGCTTTTGCTCATACCCATTTTTTTCAAATAAAACACGCCCGGAGTCGGCATCCATCAATACGGCCGACTGGGCGTACAACTGTCTTAATTCGGAAGGTATCTCTGTTTGTCCTTCCTGTTTTTCTGTATCCTGCCCGTAGGTATTTACGGAGAGGCAGAGAATAAATCCAAAAAGAAGCAGAATGGAATATAGTTTTTTCACGTGCAGACCAACCTGTACTTTGTTTCCTTTTATTGTATTCTTAAGGGACGTGATTTATAACACAAGTTCAGGCACTTTCTCTGACATTCCCTGCACAGGGGGCAGACCCGTTCACTCTTTCTTACCGCAGCAGGAACCGCCGCTGCATCCGGAACATCCGCATCCGCAGGAAGATCCGCCTCTTTTCTTATTACGTACCGTGTATGCGATACTCCCTGCAAGACAAACTCCTACAATAACAAGCACAATAATATCCGCCATTTTGCGATACCTCCTCAAATATGCTGCAAAGGGCTTTCAAAAGCTTTTGCCTTCTTACGCCTTACAGACAGAAAAAACAAATGCTCTTCTTCGTTTCATTTGTTTTTCCTGTCTGTATATTATTTTACTACATCAATCCTATAAAAACAATCCGCCTGCTACATTTACCAGAAGAGCTACCACATAAGCTGTCACCATCTGTACGGCTACGGCTTTGCCGGTCTCTTTCCAGGTCTTCAGCTCACGCTTCATGGCGCCTACGGCTGCAAAACAGGGCATGCACAGCAGGTTGAATACCATATAAGCATAGGCTGCGGCCTTTGTCTTAATGTCATCCTTCATATGCGGCAGGGCATTTTCATCACCGCCCTCAAAAAGAACGCTCTCAGAATAAATATCTCCTGCGGCTTCCGCATCGTACTCTCCGCCCTCAAAGCCAAGCTCTTCCAATTCTTCCGGACTATACTGGGCGAAATATTCCTCCAGATATTCGTCCGTTACATCCTCGTCATAGAGCTGGGCAAAGGTTACGACTACATTTTCCTTGGCAATCCATCCGGTTACCACGCCTACTGCCGGACGCCACTCGCCAAAGCCCAAGGGCTTGAAGACAGGAGCGATGACATTTCCGATGGAAGCCATAAAGCTGTCGTTCATCTCGCACATAACGCTTCCGTCCTCATTCTCGGCCGCATTGGTTCCGTTGAAAGAGCCGAAATTGAAACCGGACAGGAACCAGATAAGAATGGTGGATACGAAAATAACGGTTCCGGCTTTTACTGCAAAGCCTTTTACTTTTTCCCACCCATGGATGAGGATGCTCTTAAGGGTCGGAATACGGTACTGGGGCAGCTCCATTATAAAGTTGGAGGCGCCGTCCTTGTATACAAACTTATTTAACAGCAAGGATACAATAATTGCAACTACAATACTGAAAATGTATAAGGAATAAGTTACCAGGGTCTGGTTGCTGTCTGCAAACAGGGTGGATACAAACAGGGCAAAAATGGGAAGCTTTGCGCCGCAGGGCATAAAGCCTGCCAGAATGGTGGTTATCTTTCTGTCCTTCTCGGATTCCAGTGTACGGGTTGCCATAACAGCCGGAACGCTGCAGCCGAAGCCCTGAAGCAACGGAATAAAGGAACGTCCGGACAATCCGAAGCGGCGGAAGATTCGATCCAGCACGAATGCGATTCTGGCCATGTAGCCGCAGTCTTCCAGGAAAGAAATCAGAATGTACAGTACCAATACCAGGGGAATAAATCCAAGGATTGCGCCGAGTCCCTCCATAATACCGTCAATAACCAGGGAATATACCCAGGGTGATGCGCCGCCTAAAACTCCGGCTGCCAGATCCGTTAGCCTCTCCCAGATAGATTCTACAATGCCGGCCAGCCAGATGCCGGGGCTGTTGATTCCAAGGAACAGGAAGTTTTCACTGTTGGTGCATGCAAACAGCAGGTACATGATCACCGCAAAGATAGGCAGGGCCAGGATTCGGTTGGTGAGAATCTTATCCAGCTTGTCGGATTTCGTCTCCACATGGCCTGTAGTGCCCTTTTTTACTGCATTCTTTACTACTTTTGCTATGTACTGGTAACGCTGATCTGCCACGACTGCTTCCAGATCCGCTTCCGGGCCGTAGGCCTTTGCCACAATCCCGTCTATCTGTTTTTTCAGCTCTTCCGTTACCTGTCCTGCAACGTTTTCATCATTTTCCAGAAGCTTGACGGCTTTCCACTCGCTGTCGGACTCACCGGCATCCTCTAAAAGCTTCTTTGCCTCGTCTATGGCTCCCTGAAGCTTTTCATCGAAGATGGGCAGTTTCTTCGGGGGCTTCTTTTCCTTTGCTGCTTTTACAGCTTCTTCCATCAGCTCTTGAATCCCTTTGCCGTTACGGGCCACAACGGGAACTACCGGCACGCCGAAAGTCTCGGAAAGCTTCTCTGCCCCTATCTTGTCTCCTCTTGCTTCCACCTCGTCCATCATGTTCAGAGCAATGACTGTGGGAACACCCGTCTCCAGGATCTGCAGAGTCAGATACAGGTTACGCTCAATGCTGGTTCCGTCTACAATGTCAATGACTGCATCGGGCTTTTCTTTTACAATGTAATCCCGTGCAATGATTTCCTCTGCGGAATAGGGGGACAGTGAATAGGTTCCTGGAAGGTCCATGATGTTGATTTCTTTGTCCTTCTTGTAAGTGCCTTCTTTCTTGTCCACGGTTACGCCCGGCCAGTTTCCCACTCGTTGTCTGGAACCGGTCAGGTCATTAAATAAGGTTGTTTTGCCGCAGTTCGGATTGCCTGCAAGCGCAATGGTGTATGACATCTTTTTACTCCTCCACTCGTTTCTGCCGTTTCTTTGTTAGCACTCGCTAACTGTAATTCTTATTTTTAGGGGTTACAATCAACTAACCCCTCTCCAAAAAAATGCCGCCTTTTAACAGGAAGCTGATGTGAATGCTTTCATCCGGGCATAATGCTGCCCCTCAGGCAAAAAGACTTTTATACCTGGACTTCTATCCGGGCGGCTTCTTCCTTTCGCAGACTCAGTTCATAGCCGCGGACATTGATTTCCACCGGATCGCCTAAGGGAGCTACTTTGATAACTTTTACGGATACTCCGGGGGTAATTCCCATGTCCATAATTCTGCGTTTTAAGGGTCCGCTCTCCCCGATAGACAGCACCTTCCCGGACTGGCCGGGCTTCATTTCTTTCAGTGTCATGTGTTCTCCTCACTTTCTGATTCCTAATGATTTTATAACCGGATGTTTTTACCATCCGGAGAAACTTTTTCTGTCTGTTGTGACGGCCCTGTTATGCAACTATAATCTGGGAGGCCAGTCCGCGGTTCAGAGCAATACGGACGCCCTTTACCAGCAAAATAAGACCGCTGGGGTTCTCGCCTATTACCTGCACGTGTTCGCCTTTTACAAAGCCCAGATCCTGCAGATGGCGTTTTACTTCTTCTTTTCCGTGAAATGCCCGGATCTCTCTTGTCTCTCCAACCTCCATCATTGCCAGTGCCATTCTCATTACTCCTTTCACATGTTTTTGTGCGTGGAAAAATGTACCTACAGGTACCTTCTCTTTTATACGCCGCTTATGTATCTTATTGAGAACAACTATCATTTTCTTTATGTATTATATCATACCCGAAGCATTTGTCAATACCTTAATTGATAATAATTATCAATCACATCTATGGAACATCAATAAAGAAATTCGTCACGAATCTGTCGGGATCAAAAACCGTTCATATACGGATTTCTTTTCTGTATGCCCGTTATTGGCAGCAGTTCTCAAGAATCTCCTCCATACGGTAACAGCGTCACAGAATATTGCGGAGGACTCCAAAAAGGAGCAGAGACGTCAGGAACACCAGCATCCCGGCCGATTCCCATTTCTTCCAGACCGTTTTCCTGCAGCGCAGATAGCCTGCAAGGTATTTTATCAGAATCCAGCACAGAAAGGGCGCAAAACAAAAGATGACCGGATGGCTGTGAAAGGCTTCTGAAAAATCTCCTCTCCCCATTGCAAGCATCATGTGGGTGATGCCGCATCCCGGGCATTTAATATGAAAAACAAACCGGAACAGACAGGGAATGCCCGTTCCGGTGTATCTGACAAATCCATAGTATCCGGCAAGGAGTAAAGCCGCCAGTCCTGCTTTTCCGAGCCGCCTGTGATCTATCATCTTAAGCTGCCAGCTTATTCAGCTCATTCTGAATCAGCGCGTAAGCAATGATTCCGCCAAAGATATAGAGAATCAGATAAAGCACGCCTCCGTTGGAAGCCGGAAGTCCTCTGTCCATTTTTGCCTTATCCAGCAATTCGCCGCGCTTGTAAGCCCAATAAAGGCCGTAAATCCCACAGGTAACAATGGTAAGTACCAGGGCTAACACGCCGGATGTTCCTTCCTCATTTGCTGCTGTATTGGTGTCTTCTGTCATACATACAAACCAATACAGACTGTAAATTCCACAGGTAATCAGTGACAGAATAATGCAAAGCGCAATATTTCTCTGCTGTACTGTCCTCATAACAATTCCTCCTTCGTTTTAAAACCGTAAATTTTACTGGCTAACTTAATATACTACTTTACCCGAAAAAGTTCAATACTTACTATACAATTGTCCGGAAAACTTTAAAACTTTAAAAAGATATCTTTTCCCCTTGACAACTATTATTGTCATTTGTATACTGTATATATGACAATAATAGTTGTCATTCTGACTATTTTCCATGTCATGTCGTGGGTACATATGGAAAGAGCTGCACGAAGAACCTATACGGAAAAGATGAAAAAGTTATTTTACCAAAAGAAAGGGGTGTACCTATGCCGCTTCAAAACCACCTAAAGGAGCACCGGGCCAGACTTGGACTGAACCAGCAGCAGCTGGGATCCCTGGTGGGCGCTTCCCGGCAGACCATCAGCTTGATTGAACGGGGAGACTATTCCCCTTCTGTTACACTGGCCCTTAAGATCGCCAGGGTCTGCCGGGTATCCGTAGAAACGTTATTTGAGTATGAGGAGGAAGATAAATGAATACAAAAAACGAAAACGAGAAGAGAAAAATTACAATCCGGTTTTTCCTGTATATCCTGGCAGGTGCCGCCATGGGCGCATGTCTGAGCATGGCAGGTTTCTTTGTCTTTGCAAAGCTGTCTCTCACCCGGCTGCTAACGGATTTTTATGCAGTGCTGCTTGTATGCTCTCCATGGATTTTTCTGTTTTTCTGTCTGACGGCAATGATTTTATCCTATGTGTTCCTGGCACTTGCGAAAAAGCAGCTCGCAAACCGGGATGACTGGAATGAAGAGGATGACGATGCATTTTACCGGCGGACAGACCGCCTTTTAAGCTTCTCGGTGGGAATTTCCAATCTGGGAATGATCACTTTATTTATGATATTCGCACTGGTGACCATTGCTGTCCTTGGCAAATACACAAATGTCATTCTGTTTTTTGTATGTGCCCTGGCTTTTTTACTCTCCATGATCTTCCTTGCCTTCCTCCAGCGTAAGTCCATCGAGCAGGTCCGCATTTTGAATCCGGAAAAGAAAGGAGATGCACTGGATCTTCATTTTAAGAAAAAATGGCTGGCAAGCTCGGATGAACAGGAACGGCTGGCAACTTATGCCGCCTCCTACAAGGCATTTTCCAGTTTAGGCATTGTCTTTTTCGTCTTATACGCCCTGCTGGTTTTAATGATCCCATTTTTTAATATCGGCTTCCTGCCCTTTCTGTGTGTGGGATGCATGTGGCTGGTTCCCAATGCGGTTTATTTTTGGGAGGCGTCTATGGAGAAGCCCAGGCAATAGCTTTTGTGAAGTATGGAATAAAGCGCCGGGAACTTTTACACTGATTCGTCCAATCTCCCGGTGACTGTTGGGATGCTTAAAGGAATTTAGAACAAATGTTCTATTCTCGCATTGACAAAATTTTCAAAAAACAGAAAACCATTCAGACATATGATTCCGTTATTGTATTATTGGAAAATAATAACATTGTTAGTTTAAGAAAGAAAACAAAACTTTTGGTTGTAGATGATACTGATGATGATATATACCAGGTACTGAAAGAGCGACAGTATGATGTATTTTATAAAAATGATATGACATACTCCATTGAAGCTGAACCTTTTGATATCTTTCTGATTGATATCCGAGGCGTGGCCAGAAGATTAAGAAGCAGCATGGAAGGATTTGCGCTGGCATGTGAGATAAAAGGCAAATATCCTTTGAAACGAGTATGCTGTTATTCCGGAAGTGTATATGAAGAGATATCTGAACATTTAGCAGACAAAAAAATAGATGCTTTTTTTGTCAAAGATATGGATATAGATAAAATCTGTTCTAAAATTGATAACTTGATTCTGGATTATGTTAATATTGAAAAGCAATGGGAAATATTACGGAACGAAATGATAAAGAGTCATGTCACTGAAACAGATATTCAAAAAATAAAAGAAAGCTTTTTTGAAAGTTTTTCCACGGGTAATTTTATAAAATTAAATGATGTAATTATGAGTACGTTGAAAAACAGTACTACTCTGTTAAATATTACAAGTTCTATTTTAACACTGATAAAAGTTCTGGCGGTATAGATTATGGATGAATTTAATCTGCTTCCCATTTACAGAAAAGGTATTGGAGAAATCTCCAACGGCATAGAAATTGTCGTTCCTGCTTTTTGTAAAAAAAATTGTGAACATAATGAAAAGTGTAAACGCCACTATCAGCAGCTGGAGCATGCAGAAAAAGGACTGTATCAATGTCCATATGGTTTTTCAAGTTATGTTTTTGAAATAGCAGATGATACTCATATCTTTACCTGTTTAAGAGTTGAAGGAGCTTACAATCCAAAAGTATTGCTGCCAAAACTGAAATCAGAGGGAAAACTGTATCGGGAACTATCAAAATCTGTTTTAGAGCAATACGCTGAAGCATATCGGGAATATTGGATAAACCAATTCAAATATGAAAAATATAAGCAATTCGTAGATGATATTTTTCATGATGTAAGAAAATTCAATCAGCAGATCAAGATTAAAAATGAGCACCTGTATAAAAAATCACAGCAGCATCGTAAATATAGTGACTTTTTAGAACTGTCAAAAAGCATTCATGTCATTAGCTGGTTTTTAACACTGTATTAAAAGTGTTTTAAATGTATATGGTAATTTTTCAGCAGATGAATTAGAAAAAAAGACCCATAAAGAAGCCCCGTGGAATGAAGCAAGAAGCGGTTGTACTTCCAACACCGCATCAGATGCCGTTATTTCCAAAGAGAGTATCATAAAATTCTATACACAGCAGACGAACATCAAAAGCACAATCACTAATTATTTAAAAGAAAATAGATAAGATTTGCAGAAAGGAGCTGTCATGGCTCCTTTCTGTCTCAAAGCTGCTGATATTCAAAAAATACAATCGCGACGTCCACTGAAACAGGTTCCCCGGCATCTTCCATGCTGATTGTCACATCGTCCAGCATGCAACGGTACCGACTGTCATGAATTCCGCCGTTTTCCATTAGATTTTCCGGTATTCGTACTTCATGGATGCGGATGCTGCCTTTTTTTGCCACGGCAATCAACGAAATACTTTTCTGCTTTTATTGCCTCATATTTTCTCTCACTCTTTTTATCCTCTATCAATTAAAGATCTTTCAAAAAAGATAAATCCTTTGACTTAGAAAAACGTCTGGTTAGTAGTAACAATTAATAATAATCACTATTTTTTATCTATTATTCTTTACAAAAACATAAAATTACAATACAAATGCCCCGGAAATCACATTCGCCGTGATTCCCGGGGCGCACTTTATTTTTGTAATATCTTTTCTTCTCAGACAGCCGGTGCATGCTCCAGCAGGTACTTCTCTGCCTCCGTATTCCACAGGCCGTTGGTCTTGGATACGAGCTTATGAAGCTCCGCGAACATCGGATCGGTCTTGCCCTTCTCCTCGAAGTCCGCAATGGCCGTCAGCGGCAGAGAAATATGGGTGTAAATCAGCTTCTTTCCGCCCGGCACCTTAGGAAGGTTGAGGGTGGTCTCTCTTGCCACATCAAGACCTCCGATATGGGTAACAAGGATAGCGGGATCAAGCTTGCCCTGACCCATCATAGCCAGGCACTCCTTCATATCATCCGTATTTCCGCCGGAGGTTCCCACTACATGGGTTCCGGAATAGTGTACATTGTAGAAGTTGAACTTTGCGGAAAATTCCGGATTGGAGGGGCCCGCAAAGAAGTTCAGACAGCCATCCTGTGCCAGAATGCTGTCAGCCAGCTCTACTACCGGAGCAACGGGAGCAAAGCACAGCACATCGTCATAGCCGGATCCGTCCGTGAAGTCCATCATGCATTTCTTCTGATCCTCAACCTTGCCTGTGTTCACATAGACAAGCTTGATTCCCTTTTTCGCTGCTTCTTCCGGGGAAAGAATCTTCTCGGCCCGGGCAAGGCGTGCGTCATCAATATCCGTTACAATGAGCAGAGACGGATTGCGGTCGCAGTGGATGATGTAGTCGATAGCAGCCAGTCCCATGGGACCTACGCCTGCCAGGATGGCCATTTTACCGCCCTCCACAATACCCATGTCATGCTCGTATTTTCCTCTGGTTACATGGTACATGGCATGGAAGGTTCCCGCCACGCAGGACAGAGGCTCTGCCAGAGAACCGCCGAAATAGTTCTCGCTGTCAAAGTGAAGAAGACAGCCCATCTCCATAACCTCATTGGGAATTACCACATAGGTGGCGTCTCCGCCGATATACTGGAAGGAATATCCCGGTGCATCCAGGCTTCCTTTATAGTTGAGAGCCGGCTGAATAGAGAACTTCTCTCCCTCCTTGAACTCATGCGCCCACTTGGCTCCCACCTTTACCAGCTCGCCGCAGAACTCATGGCCGATGATGGTCGGATGCTCTGCAACATCATTGGGCACACGCTTGTGATCTGCACCCTGTATAGCCGCCTTGTAGGAGGACATGCAGATACTGTCAGATACAACCTTTGCCAGAATCTCGTCATCCTTAAGTTCCGGAAGCTCGAACTCCTCCAGACGCAGATCTTCTTTTCCGTACAATCTCAATGCTTTTGTTTTCATATTCTCTCTCCTTTGGGCCTTATATCAGCCTTAATTTTTCTTTATTCCCGCCGCCTTCGGCTTGTTTTCCTGTTATTTTGCAAATCCTCCCGGCTAACGGAAGGTCACCTGCTGCTCCTCATGCTGTGAAAGCAGGTAACGGCATTCCTCCTCGGGAAGATCCTTCTGCGTTCCCACAAGCTTCGAAAGGGTCAGAACCTTGGCAATGGCCTCTGCGGCCTCCATATTGTTCATGGCTTCCAGACAGTCCGGCCCCACTGCAATGGCTCCGTGATTCTCCAGAAGGGCCACATTGCTGTGCTTTAAGATAGGACCCAGATCCCGGCAGATATCGTCCGTTCCCGGTCTCCCGTAGCCTGCCACCTCGATGCGCCCGTATTTAAACATCATCTCCGGATATGCCCTGGTCTCCACCGGCTTGCCGCACACTGCATGTGCCGTAAGATAAGCAGGATGTGCATGGACAATCCCTCCTATATCCTCCCGCATCCGGTAGGTCAGTACATGAAGCCTGAGCTCCGAGGTTGCCTTTAAGGTTCCGCCCACCTGGTTACCGTCCAGATCGGCAACGGCAATCATTTCTTCTGTGAGAAATGCCTTATTCCTGGCACTGGGCGTCACATAGATAAGTCCGCCTCGCTTAACGGAAATGTTGCCCTCCACCGCATTCAAGAGCTGCTTTTCATCAAGACGCTTTGCTGCCAGCAGGATTTCCCGGATTGCATCCTTGTCTGTCTGCATATTATTCACTCACCTTTTCCCGTTCAATCAGCTTCCAGGTAGCGTCCACCAGATGCCTGAACTGAGGATCCTCAAGCTGCCTGCAGATCATGCTCTGGCGGGAGCTGTTCACATCCTCGCCTGAGATCTCAGTCATGCCGTACTCCCGGCAGAGCTTCTGAAGCCTTGTCATCTGCTCCCTGGTGTTCCGGGCCGGCATATAAGTTACACCGTGAACGCCCTCTTCCTTCAGCATCTCAAAAAGTTCATCAAGGAATTCGTCCTCAAACTTGGCCGCCTTCTTGTCACCGGTCACGGAATCTGTAATGTCTCCCAGATAGGGGTAACACAGAATGGCTCCTGCCTCGTCCGCCAGTTTCACCAGATCCTTAAAGGAAATGCATTCCTCTGTGGCCGGAACATAGATCTTCTCCACCAGTTCCGCTTTCATAACACCTAAGAGATCGTATACAAAATGAGGATTCTGCGGATCGGAAAGCTGCTTTTTCTGCTTCTCGGAAAGCTTGATTCCCAGCTGTTCCTCCACGAATTCCGCACATTTTTCCTTTCCGGCTCTGGCAATGATCTTCTCGCTTAAGGCACACAGAAGGTGACGCTCAGTGACGGATCCGCCGTTTGCATACTGGGAGATGGGCAGCACATCCCTGTCAAAGTCCAGGGTGATTCCCTTTGGCTCCATGAGGGCATTGATATTGGCTGTCATTTTGCGGTTCCGCTCGTTTCTCTTTTCTCTTAGGGGGCCGAATACTTCCTGGAGCCTTGCAAAACCGGAATCGGGTACGCTGTGAATGGCCATGTAGGCAATGCCCGCCTGATCCGGGTTGTTTAATTTTCTTCCCGCCATGCGGGTGCCGTCCAGGTTTGCACGGCATTCCATGCCGCAGGTGGTGCCGATTCCGGCGATCTTTCCGGCTTTGCGGAACTCTTCCGCACCGGCAATGCTGTCATGATCCATGATTCCCGCTGTCTCCAGGCCCTCGTCCCTTGCGCAGTAGATGGCTGCCGTGGGCGAGTAGGGGGAGAAGGAATAAATGGTGTGTATATGATTATTGGCAAACTGCGGCTTTACTTCCGGCTTCTCCTTTTCACTTCCAAGGATAATAGCCAGGTTTGCCAGACGTTCCTCTGCCGTGGGGGCATTCAAAAGCTTTAAGGCACCCTGCCGCTCTACAAACTTATCCATGCAAGAACCTCCTAATTCAGCATATTCTGTCCGCCGGTTACGGGTACGGCCTGTCCGGTCTCAAAATTCTGCTCCACACAGTAGAACAGAGCCTTGGATACGTCTGCCGGAGTACAGCCCCGGTGAATCGGAGACTTGGACAGATAGTAGTCCTTTACATCCTGCACGGTCTTGGCTCCGGGAACCTTGCCCGCATTTAAGTACTGTACGAAAAGTCCTCTCTCCGGGTCGGACCACAGAGGACCGTCGTAGAAGTTGCCGGGGCAGATGGAGTTTACCTTGATCTGCCATGCTACCAGCTCCAGCGCGAAGCTCTGGGTAAGTCCGATGCCGCCGAACTTGCCGCCCGCATAGGCGCTGTTGTTTTTGGAACCCTCAAGTCCGGATTTGGAGTTAATCTGTATAATGTCAAACCACAGGCTGTCATCGGCCTCGTGCTGTGCTTTCATAATCGCAGAAGCATATTTCGCCGCATTGAAGTATCCGATGTAATTCACCTTTGTCACGAACTCAAAGGCCGACGGTTCCATATCTTCCAGGCTTCCCGCTTTGAGAACACCCGCATTGGATACAAAAATGTCGAGTCCGCCGAAGTGCTCTACGGCACTGCATACCATGGCTTCCATGGATTCTGCGCTTGATACGTCTACCTTTAAGCCGACAGCGCGCTCTCCCAGTGCTTTGGCCGCTTCTACGGCCTGTGCCTCGTTTAAATCTGCCAGTACTACGCTGGCGCCTTCTTTATACATCTCTGTCGCAATTCCAAGTCCGAATCCCTGTGCCCCGCCTGTGACAACCGCAATTTTTCCGGCTAAACGGCCGGTTGTCTCTGGCCTGTTGTGAATGTTCTGTTTTGCATACTCTTTCGCTTCTGCTAAATTCATGGGTTTTCCTCCATTCCAGTTTTGCAGCTTCCTTTCCAGTACCGCTGCTGTTTCCAGTTCCGCAGCACCCTCTGCCATGCTGCTGTTTCCATCATTTTCTAATGGATTGTTTTTGAATTACAAGTTTATTATAGCACAATTCCAACACAAGTCAATATAAATCTACGAAAAACCACATAAAAACATAAAAAATATAGCTGCCGCAGAAATACGCCGGATGACTTATCCTGCTTATTTCTGCGGCAGCTTCTTAAAAGATGGTTCAGGCCCTCACTTTTACACCTTTTGTATCTCTGCTGCCCGATTTCAGTTTGTTTAAAACAAGCTGTTTTTCTTTATAAATAATGGTTTCTTCTCTGCCGGTCTGATAAAGATAGACTGCCTCCAGATGATCGCCCTCACCCAGACGCATCCCCCGGACGCCTGCCGCTCCTTTCTTTTTCCCGGGAACCTCGGATACGGAAAAACGCAGAAAATATCCCTCCCGGCTCTGGAGGACAAGCTGTTCGGTCCCTTCTATGGGTTCTGCCAAAAGAACCCGGTCGTTCTCTCCCAGCTTCGTAGCTGCTACGTTACGTTTACTGGTTTCAAACTCACTGCCGTCCACAACCTTCAGCATGCTGTCCTTCGTGGCAAAAAGAAGCTTTCTTTCTTTAAGATCTTCCATGCTTCCGATCCCAACAAGCTGCTCTTCCGTGCTGTTGTAATTGCTGAAATTGTCAATGGGTACGCCCTTATCCCGGAAACGGCCGAAGGGCAGATCCAAAACTTTGACGGTGTGCATGCGGCCCGTATCGGTAAATACACAGATGCGTCCTGTGTTCATACAGGGGAATACGTATTTGTTCTCACTGTCTGCCGCTTCCCTGTTGCGCTCATAGGTGGGCATATCGATGGTTTTGGCGTAGCCGAAACGATCCATCAAAAACATGACAGGCATTTCTTCAATCTTCTTTTCTTCGAAAACAATTTCCTCAGCGTTCTCTACTGTGGTCCGTCTTGGTCTTGCATAGGCTTTTTTTATGGCATCCATGTCCTTTAAAATGACCTTTGTCATACTGGAATGATTCTCCAGTATATCCTCATAGGCAGCTATATTTTTTATAGTCTGTGCATTTTCCGCCATCAGTGCTTCGATTTCCAGGCCGATTAGGCGGTACAGGCGCATCTCCAGGATAGCTGCCGCCTGACGCTCTGTGAAGCGCAGCTTACCGGCCCGTTTTCTGGAGGCTTCGGATTTGAAGCGGATGTTTTCGGTTTTTCCCTCTGTGAGACATGCTTTTGCATCCTTGACATTTTTGCTGCCCCTGAGAATCTCTATGATGAGATCGATTACGTCACAGGCCCGGATGAGGCCCTCCTGGATCTCCCGCTTTTCCTGCTCTTTTGTTAAGAGGGTGCGGTATTTCCGGGTGGCAAGCTCATACTGAAATTCGATGTAATGCTCCAGAATCTGCTTAAGTCCAAGCGTCTCGGGCCTCCCGTCAGCTACGGCAAGCATGTTGACTCCGAAAGTATCCTCCAGGCGCGTCTTCTTATAGAGCATGTTTTTCAGATTCTCGGTATCGGCCCCCTTTCGAAGCTCCAGGACGATTCGGATGCCTTCCTTGGAGGACTGATTGGAGATGTCGGTGATCTCCGGAGCCTTTTTTGACTCTACCAGGGCCGCAATGTCGTTCAAGAATTTTCCGATGTTTGCGCCTATCATGGGGTAGGGGATCTCGGTGATCACAAGCTGCTCCCTGCCGCCTTTCAGCTTTTCTGTCTGAACACGGCCGCGGATCTTGATTTTGCCCATACCGGTCTCATAGATGGAGGAAAGCTCGTCTTTGTTAACTACAATGCCTCCTGTAGGGAAATCCGGCCCCGGCATCAGTTTCAGCAGGCTTTCTGTGGAAATGTCCGGATTTTTCAGATAGGCTTTTGCCGCATCTATGACCTCTCCCAGGTTGTGGGGCGGTATGCTGGTTGCCATTCCCACGGCAATTCCGTCGGAACCATTGACCAGCAGGTTGGGCAGCTTTGCCGGAAGTACGGAAGGTTCCTTTTCTGTTTCGTCAAAGTTGGGAACGAAGTCTACCACATTCTTGTCCAGATCGGACAGGAATGCTTCCTGTGTAACTCTGTTGAGACGCGCCTCAGTATAACGCATGGCGGCAGCCCCGTCTCCCTCGATGGAACCGAAGTTTCCGTGGCCGTCTACCAGAGGCAGGCCCTTTTTGAAGTCCTGGGACATGACTACCAGAGCCTCGTAGATGGAGCTGTCGCCGTGGGGGTGGTATTTGCCCATGGTGTCGCCCACGATACGGGCGCATTTCCGGTAAGGACGGTCAAAACGGATGCCAAGCTCATACATGTCGTAGAGGGTTCTCCGCTGTACCGGCTTCAGGCCGTCACGGACATCCGGGAGGGCTCTTGCTATGATGACACTCATGGCGTAGTCAATGTAGGATTTCTGCATGAGATCCGAGTATTCGGTGCGGATAATCTGTTCTTCTATCTGCTTTTCCATTGTTTTTGTTTTCTCCTATTAAAAGTCGCTGCGCGACGGCACTAAAGGGTAAAGCCGATTCGGCACACCGGTATTGAGAGAAACTTTCATTCGAAAAACACTCATGAAAGTTCCTCTCGTGCGCCTTCCCGGCTTTACCTGGCGCTGCGCGACGGCACTAAAGGGTAAAGCCGATTCGGCTAAATTTTATACATCAAGTTCTGCGTCGCAGGCGTGCTCGTAGATGAAAGCCCGTCTGGGGGGGACTTCCGTGCCCATGAGCATCTCTGTGACGTTGGAGGCCATGCGGGCATCTTCGATCTCTACCCGTTTCAGGATCCGGGTTGCCGGGTTTAAAGTGGTCTCCCAGAGCTGCTCGGCATCCATCTCTCCTAAGCCCTTGTAGCGCTGGAGGGTGAAGCTTCCTTTGTGGCGCTTCCGGTAACGCTCCAGGGCTTTGTCGTCATAGAGGTATTCTTCCTCTCCTCTCTGGGGCATGGCTTTATAGAGGGGAGGCATGGCAATGTATACGTGTCCCTCGTAGATGAGATCCGGCATAAAACGGTAGAACAGGGTCAGAAGCAGGGTGGAAATGTGTGCACCGTCCACGTCAGCATCTGCCATAATGATGATCTTGTTGTAGCGGAGTTTTGTGATGTCAAAGTCGTTGCCGTAGCCCTCGGAGAAGCCGCAGCCGAAGGCGTTGATCATGGTTTTGATCTCCGCATTGGCCAGTACCTTGTCAATGCTGGCCTTTTCCACATTCAGAATCTTTCCGCGGATGGGAAGGATGGCCTGGAAGTTCCGGTCTCTGGCTGTCTTGGCGGATCCGCCGGCGGAATCTCCCTCTACAATGAAAATCTCACATCTGGAAGCGTCCCGGCTTTCGCAGTTGGCAAGCTTTCCGTTGGAATCAAAGGAATATTTCTGCTTTGTCAGCAGGTTGGTCTTGGCCCGTTCCTCGGTCTTTCGTATTTTAGCCGCCTTTTCGGCGCATCCGATAACATTTTTTAATGTTTCCAGATTTCGGTCAAACCAGCGGACAATCTCGTCTCCCGCCACCTTGGCCGTAGCTTTGGAAGCATCCTGGTTGTCAAGCTTTGTCTTGGTCTGGCCCTCAAAACGGGGGGCCGGATGCTTGATGGAGATCACGGCGGTCATGCCGTTGCGCACGTCGGCTCCGGTAAAGTTGGCGTCCTTTTCCTTTAAAATCCCCAATTCTCTGGCATAATTGTTGATGACGGTGGTAAATACGGTCTTAAAGCCGGTCAGATGTGTGCCGCCCTCTGCATTGTAGATGTTGTTGCAAAATCCCAGGACGTTTTCGTGGAATTCGTTCACATACTGAAATGCACCCTCTACGACAATACCCTCCGATTCACCTTTGAAGTAAATCACGTCATGTATCTGTTCTTTTTTCTTATTCAAATCCTCCACAAAGCCGATGATCCCGTTTTCCTCATGAAAGACTGTTTCCTCCGCGGGCTCAATCCTCCGGTCTGCAAAGTAAATGGTCAGCTCCGGATTGAGATAGGCCGTCTCGTGAAGACGGCTTTTGACTTCCTCTGCCTGGAATCTCGTCTTCTCAAAGATCTCCGGATCCGGAAGGAAATTAATTCTGGTTCCGGTCTCCTTTGTCTTTCTCAGAACGGGAAGCAGGCCGTCCTTCAGCTCAATGACGGGGATGCCCCGTTCGTAGCGGTCATGGTGAACAGCTCCGTCACGGCTCACTTCTATGTCCAGATAGGTGGAAAGGGCATTGACCACGGAGGAGCCCACTCCGTGAAGGCCGCCGCTTGTCTTGTAAACCGAATCGTCAAACTTTCCGCCCGCATGAAGGGTGGTGAATACCAGCCGCTCTGCGGAGACGCCTTTTGCATGAAGATCCACCGGAATACCGCGGCCGTTATCGCTGACGGTACAGGAGCCGTCACGCTCCAGAGTCACCCGGATCTTCGAGCAGTGACCGGCCAGATGTTCGTCAACGGAATTGTCCACAATCTCATAAATCAGGTGATTCAGCCCTTTTCTGGATACACTGCCGATGTACATGCCCGGGCGCTTGCGCACTGCCTCCAGGCCTTCCAGGACGGCTATACTGTCTGCGTCGTAGGTGGTTTTCTTTGCCATGTCTATGTTCCTCATTCCTATTGTTATCCATCCGAATGGATGTTCTGTTTTTTTCAGTCTGATGGTAGTATAGCACAAGATGTTGTAGTTTGTAAAACATTTCTTTCCAAATATTTTAAACAAAATTTGATATTTTGTGAGAAATAACATATTCAAGCTTATGATCTAAAAGCCGCAGATAGAGGCAGACCCCGATTGTCACATAGACCTCCAACAGAGTGGATACGATTCCGATGGAAAAAAACAAGATACCGGAGCCTGCCCCTAAAAGCGCCAGAATTGCCCACTGCAGTGTAAAACTGCTACCGTATTTTTTCTGAAGCACTGTCAGAAAGCGTATCTGAGCGGCTGCCAGAAAGAGGGGAGACAAAAATGATATCTGCACATGCCAGCGGGAAAGGCCGGGTACCTGCTCCGGCAGATAAGGAATTCCCACAGCGGTTACAAAAAGCACCAGGGCGCAGAAAAGAAAGCCCCTGGCTGCCCGGTCTCTGCAGCCGCCAAGTTCCATAAGTTCCTCTGTATATAGATAAAAATAATTTCCCGTGAAGGCTCCCCAAAGCAGAAAGGCCGCACGCCTGCCGCCCCGGTTTCCGATAACGGAGAAGTTGGTATTTGTCCAGGAAAAGCCGGAAGCCATAAGAAGCGTCAGAAACGGAATCAGACACAGGGAATAGAATCCATACCGTTTATGCATGAAAAACTCCTTTTTTGCGTATTTTCTTCTTTTTAGTATGCGGAGCATCACTGTTTCCACACGGGATAAGATTTGGAAACGTATGAAAATGCCGGAAATGAGGCGTAAAAACGGTAAAAATCACCTAAAAAACGTCTTTATAAAAATTTTTGAAATTTTTGAAAAAAAAAGCTTGCCAAATGAGGAATTATGTTATATACTAAGCAAGTCGGCAGGAAAAGCCGGTATGGTTCCTTGGTCAAGCGGTTAAGACGCCGCCCTCTCACGGCGGAAACAGGGGTTCGATTCCCCTAGGGACTGTTTCATAGGGTCTTAAAAACCTTGATTTTACTGGGTTTTTAAGGCTTTTTTTACGTAAAAAAACCAATCAAAATTCGGTTTTAGGAAAATCTCTAACTGGAAATACTCTTTTTCCATCATCATCTTCGTAACATATTTCAGTTCTTTTCACATGTATAATATTTCCAGAAATATCTTCGCATCTTAATGCAGACAATTCTCCAATTCGCAATCCGCTTTTAAATAAAATACTCAAACTTCGCACATAGATTTTAGCCATGCACCTTGAAAATTCAATATCTGGCAATGATTCAATTATCAAAGATCAGCCCCGAGATTTTTTACGGCATGAAGCGATTTGGGAGAAGAAAACCAGCTGTCAAAGAGGACATATTTTGCAGGAATCCCCACTGTTTTAGCGGCTTTCAGAAGTTCCAACATAGCTTCCGTCCCTTTGGCCATAGAAAGCTTGCGGCGCTTATAACCGACGGTCCTTTTATCGAGGCTGACGGCTTCATTCACACGGTTTTTCTTATTATCCGTGGATAAAAGGATGCTGTTGACCGGAAGAAACGTACTTCCGTCAGTCCATCCCATGGTTAGCATACGGAACCCAAATGAAATCTGGCGAAAAATCTTTTGATCGTTTTAGAAATCTGGTTATCATTCTGGTTGTCTTGTGTTATACTGTTATTCATAGCATGAGCCTCCGTTGGTATGTTGTTTCTGAGCAATTCAATTATACCAAAAACAGAGTGTTTCATGCTATTTTATTGCCAGTTTTTATTGAATTTTCAAGGTGCATAGGCACTTATTCAAGTGCGAAGTTTGAGTAATTTATATATTTCAAGTATCTTCATTAACTTTCTCCATAATTAGCCCTCATAGAACAATCATTTCATCCAAATATATCAAAAATTATATCCATAGCATTCAGTTATATAATCACATGCCAGTTTACGTTCTTTTGCATTAAGCCTTTTTTCTCTTTCCGCTGTATCTAACACACCAAGTACAATTTTTACGATGATATCTATTGGTGCATCATAGCAATCGCCCAAAGCATAATCCAATTCTTCTTCAATCCTATCAATATTTTCCTAATTATCTGTTAAATTTGCCATATTATTTTCCTCCAATCACACCATGAAATAATCCTTTTAACTATATCTCTAATGTTCTAATACATTTTCTTAAACAATCCTTTAAAGGCTGCAATTCATTTTTTAAATACCAATTATTTAAAGTTACATTAAATTCTTCTGCATTATCTTTTCCAATTGTCAAGATGCCCTCGCCATTTTCTATCAATATTTTACTGGCTACCATTGTAGAAGTCCTCTTGTTTCCATCCCAAAACAGCTGTTGCTTACAAGCATATGCAAAATATTCTAACGCTCTATCAATAGGACTATTTATTCCTTTTATCCGTTCAATTTCTTTTAGAACATTTTCTTTAATTGGAATACTCGGTATAAAATCACCAACACCTACTGTTCCTTTTCTTAACACTCCCCATTCAAGACTTTCATTTCTTGATACATACTCGTTTATCTTACAAATATATTCTAACGTTAAAGTCGCATCCACTGAATTTATGACAAATTTCCATCCATCACGTAAGTTTAAAACTGTTTGTATATCATCCACAGATATACCACTAACCACAGCTCCATCAATAATAGTCTGTGTTTGTGGAAAAGTTACATTACAACCTTCTATATATGCGGTATTAAATACAAGCTCTGTAAATGTTTTTTTTGCCAAAAAAATATTTTGCTGCCTTGTAAGCATAAAACCCCTCCAATTTTAAGATACATCTTTCTTGTTATATCCAATTCGTGGACTAAATCTATTCCAATCAACTTTAATTACCCATTTATTCTGATGATTCCTATCATCAATTTTATGCCATTCCTCCTGGCTCATTACATAAGAAGCATTTCCAATCCTAACTGTCACCATCGGTTTACCATGACATTCAAACTCTGAGACCACTTTATATTCATCACCCATATCTATGCCCTCCATATTATATCATTTTTAAACTATAAAAGCCACCAGATTATTTTTCCGGTGGCTTTGTCGGTGGCTTTGTCGGTGGCTTTGTGTATCAAACCAGAACTTTTGTGTGTCTGGCTAACCAATGGAATTGCCTCTCCTGTCAAGAGATCAATACCTGCAAGCAATGACAGAGTTCCAAGCCGCACATACTCATAATCCTGACGGATATAGCCGTCTTTTCCTCGGTAGGATTATAGTCAGGATATTTGTTGGCAACAGCTTGAATGCCAGGCTTCTCGTCATATGAAATAGTATGTGTCAAATGCCCGTTGTCCGGTATGGTGATAGTTCCATTATCATCAAACACCGAATTTATAAAATTCTCTACACGACAGACAAAAGAACATTCGAAATGAATGGTAATGTCTATTAAAAATGCCATCACTTGAATATCTGATTTCTATCAAAAAAGAACTGCCTGCTGCCGGATTTCACAGCAGGCAGCTCTTCCGGAATTATCTGCCGAACAGCTCCCCGAAGGATGCTCTGCGCTCTATCGCTTCGGTCATCTCTCCCATCTTCGACACATCTCCGATGAGAATCACTCCGCAGAGACGGTTGTTGCGGAAGTAATATTTCTCATACTGCTTCCTGGACATATCCTTGAACTCCACGGTCCGGTAAACCAGATCGGGATTGCCGCCGTTGTCTCCGATGGAGAATAATGCCGTATTCATGCCGTGGAAGGTCAGCGCTGCCGGAACCGTAGTGTAGGTAAGCTCCTCACCGGCCGCATTGGCTCCCGCTACCTTGCCCTGCTCCACTGCCTGGGGCCAGATAGCGTAATTGATGCCCTCATACTGGGCACAGTCGCCGCAGGCATAGATATCTTCCACGCTGGATGCCATATGGCTGTCCACAATCACCGCCCGGTCAACGGCAATGCCCGCTTCCTTTGCAAGCTGAATGTTAGACCGCACGCCGCAGGACACGATCACAAGCTGGGCCGGAATCACTGTCCCGTCGCCCAGGCGGACGCCTGTCACATGGTCTTCCCCTTCAATGGCAGAAATCTGCACGCCGGTGTGGATGGCGATTCCCTGGGCCTCGCTGATGCTCTTTAACATCTCTCCGGCTCCCTCATCCAGCTGCCGGCCCATGAGACGGGGGGCAAGCTCCAGAACCGTCACCTTGCAGTGAGCTTTCTTAAGCTCCCATGCGGCCTCCAGACCCAGCACGCCGCCGCCGATTACCACGGCCTCCTTTGTCCCTGCCAGAATATCCGCCACCTTCCGGGTATCGGACAGCCTGCGGATAGCCGCAACCTCCGGCTTATCCCATCCGGGAATAGGCGGAATAAAGCATTCGGAACCAAGCGCATAAATAAGCTTCGTATACTTGAACTTTGCCCCATCCTCCGTGAGAATTTCCTTTTCTTTCGTATCAATGGATGTTACCTGTTTCCCCAGGATCTGAGCCACATTATTTTCCTCATACCAGGAGGCATCCTGTATGGCGATCTGATCCGCATTCAGTCCTGCCACCAGAGACTTTGTGAGCATCGGCCGGTTGTAGGACGGATATTCCTCATTGGAAATAAGATAGACACCGCCGGTCTTATCCCTCTCCCGAATCGCCTTGGCCGCATTGAAGCCGGCCGCTCCGTTTCCAATAATGGCATAGAGATTATTGGTATCCTTCCGGTACGCCGTCTCCTCGCTCTCCACCGGCACAAAGTTTTCCTTCCCAACGCCGCAGACAGGGCAGACCTCCAGGGAGGAATCAAATATCTCTCCGCACACCAGGCATTTTACCAGACTGGTTCTGCCTTTTGCTTTCTTGGGATTTTCCTTATCCAAAAGCATGCAGCCGAAATTGTAGCCATACTCATAGGCATTCAGAAGTTCTACCTCACTGGGCTTAAAGCGTACCCGGAAGCCTTCCACCACGCGCATCTTCAGCTGGTTAAGGCGTTCAATGATATGCGGCACGCCCTCTCCGCTCCAGCCGTAGCTTCCGAAGGCACTGGCCAGCTTTCCGCCATGGGTTCCGGCAAAGATAGAGGTGGTCAGATCCCAGATAGGCTTTAAAGCCTCTCCCACAATGGTCGGTGTGCCGAACAGAATACCGTCCGCAAAGCCGAGTTCCTCCAGAACCTTCCCCTGATCCGCAGTCACCAGATCGTAGCTTCTCACGTCAATGTCGCCGCTGTCCTCGATACCCTTGCCTATCCGCTCCGCAAGCTGCGCCGTGTAGCCGTAGGCGCTCACATAAGGGATCACCACGGTTTTCCTGGGATTGGGATTGACCACGGTACACCACTCCCGATAAGTATTCAGCATCCGGTCAATGCCGCTGTCCAGAACAGGCCCGTGTCCCGTACAGATCATGGAGATGTCCAGATCGCGGATCCGATCAAGAGCCTTGAGCATAAAAGGCTTAAAGGGCCCGATGATACAGTCAAAATAGTAGCGCGTGGCCTTCCAGTAATCCTCTTCCTCTGTCACCTTGCTGGACACAATTCCCGGAAATGCATAGTGGGAGCCAAAGGAATCACAGGTCACCAGGATCTGTTCCTCCTCCAGATAGGTGTACATGGTGTCCGGCCAGTGAAGGTTGGGTACATGAAGGAAACGCATGGTGAGGGTTCCCAGGGTCATCTCCTGCTCATCCTTCACCGCTATGCTGCAGAAGTCACGGTTCACGATATTTTTAAGGAAAGAAACGGCCGTGGGAGTCGCAATCACTTTAAGCCCCGGATTCAGCTCCAAAAGCCGCTCCACGCTTCCTGCGTGATCCGGCTCCGTATGGCTTACTACCAGATAATCGATTTTCTTCACATCAATAATTTCTTCCAGTTCCTTCAGATACTCGTCAAAATATTTTGCCTTTGCCGTCTCAAAAAGGATGGTTTTGTCTCCTGCCTTGTATACATAGGAATTGTAGGTAGTGCCGAATTCCGTGTACATAATGATGTCAAATACGCGGAGAGTGTCATCCAGAATCCCTGCCCAGTACAAATTTTCTCTTAACTTATATGCCTTTGCTTCCATTTTTACCTCCATTAGGGGATGACGGACCGGCACCCCCTGTAACATGTAATTTGATTTTTTATTTTCCTGTTTAAACAATTGTGGTGTCGAAACCCAGATCGTCCATCAGCTCTCTGGCCTTTGCCACACAGTTTTCGCAGCCATCGATGGTGACGGTTTTGTCCGCAAGGCTTACTTTAAAGTCCAGTCCTGCGCCTGTAAGAGCGTTGGTGATACGTTCCACACACTTTTCACAGTGCATATCCTCTGCTTTTAATACGGTCATTTTGTTGTTCCTCCTTGATTTTTATTATTTCATCAGCTTCCGGATGGTGTCGCAGAGCTCATCTACGACGGTCTCATCGCCGCTTTTGATGTCTTTTACCACACAGGTCTTGATGTGGTTGGAAAGCAGTTCCTTGTTAAAGGAATTTAAGGCCGACTGGATGGCAGAAACCTGAGTAAGAATGTCAACGCAGTAGCGATCCTCCTCCAGCATGCTGCGGATACCCCTGACCTGGCCTTCTATGCGGTTCAGACGATGTATCAGGCTTTTATACTCGTCACTGTCCCGATGTTTGGTTTTCACGCAGCAGCTCTCCTGGCAGCTGCAGCTTTCTTTGCGTTTTTCCTGTTCCATAAGATACCTCTGTTTCCTTCTCTGATATTCCAAATCTACAGCTTCAGCCTCTTAAGCCGCAGCGCATTGCTGACTACGGATACGGAGCTGAAAGACATGGCCAGACCGGCAAAAATCGGGTTCAGCAGTGGCCCACCTAAAGCATACAACAATCCGGCCGCAATGGGAAGCCCCAAACTGTTATAAAAAAATGCCCAGAAAAGATTCTGCTTAATATTCCGGATGGTAGCCCGGCTTAAGTGTATGGCCTTGTACACATCCTTCAAATCCGACTTCATCAGTACGATATCGCTGGATTCCAGAGCAATGTCGCTTCCGCTTCCGATCGCGGCTCCCACGTCGGCCTGCACCAGGGCCGGAGCATCGTTGATGCCGTCTCCCACCATCATCACACAGAAGCCTTCCTTCTGGTAACGCGCCACCACCTGGGATTTATCTCCGGGAAGCACCTCCGCAATGACTTCGTCCACCTGTACCTGGCTTCCGATGTAATCTGCCGTAAGCTGGTTATCTCCTGTCAGCATCACCACCCGGATCCCCAGACTGCGCATCTGGGCAACGGCCTCCTTACTGGTTTCCTTGATGGTATCCGCCACGCAGATCATTCCTTTAAGCTTTCCGTCTATCACCACGAACATGGGAGTCTGCCCCTTGCCTGCAGCCGCCTTTGCAGCTTCCTCGTATTCTCCCAGGGCAACCTTATTTCCCTCTAACATCCGCCGGTTTCCGATATGGAAGTAACGTCCTCCCAGAACCGCCTCAATGCCCTTGCCGGTCACGCTCTGGAAGCCTTCCGTCTGCTCCAGGGAAAGGCCCTTTTCCTGGGCTCCGGCCACAATTGCCGCTCCCAGAGGATGTTCGGAAGAACGCTCGCAGCTTGCGGCCAGACGGAGCAGTTCGTCCTGTTCCATTTCATGGGAAATCACATCCACCACCTTAGGCTTTCCCTCTGTGATGGTTCCCGTCTTATCCAGAACCACTACCTGGACCTTGTGTGTGGTTTCCAGAGCTTCCCCGCTCTTAATGAGAATCCCGTGGCTGGCTCCCAGCCCTGTTCCGACCATAATCGCCGTAGGCGTTGCCAGGCCCAGGGCACAGGGGCAGGCTATTACAAGAACAGATACAAAAATAGTCAGCACAAAGGCTGCATCATGTCCGAGAAGGGCCCAGATAACTGCCGCCGCAGCTGCGATCCCCATAACCGTCGGCACAAAATATCCCGCCACTGTATCCGCAAGCTTGGAAATGGGGGCCTTTTTCCCCTGGGCATCCTCCATCATCCGGATAATGCGGGAAAGTGTAGTGTCCGCTCCTACATGGGTTACCTGAATCTCCATGGCTCCGTTGAAATTCATACTGCCGCCGATCACCGTGTCCCCCGCTTCTTTTTCCACCGGAATGCTCTCTCCCGTCAGCATGGACTCATCCACGCTGCTGGATCCGCCGGTGACCGTTCCGTCCAGAGGAACCTTGCTGCCCGGTTTTACCAGAAGGATGTCGCCGGGAACCACTTCCTCCACACGAACCTCTATCTCCTGCCCGTCTCTTAAGAGAATTGCCGTATCCGGAGCAAGCTCCATCAGTTTGCGGATAGCCTCGGAGGTTTTTCCCTTGCTTCTCGCCTCCATATACTTGCCAAGCATAATAAGGGTCACTACCACAGCCGCCGACTCATAGTAGAGATTCTCCACACAGGACGGATCGGAAGGAATGCCGGCCGTCATGGCAAGGCTGTAGAAAAAGGCGCTTCCCGTGCCGATTGCCACCAGAGAGTCCATATTCGGATGTCCCCGGAACAGTGTCTTGAAGCCCACAATATAAAACTTCCGTCCGTGCCAGAGGATCAGCACTGTCAGAATAAGCTGGGCCAGGGCAAAGTTCAAAGGGTGGCTGTGCATATGCAGAAAATCCGGCAGCGGAAGTGTAACGGGAATCATATGGCCCATGGAAATGTACAAAAGCGGAACCGCCAGACAAATGGTGACAATCAGGTTCTGCTTCTGTCTGCGCAGCTTCTCCATCTGCTCATTCTGCTCTGCGCTTCGATCCTCCTTTTCCACATCCTTTGGCACGAAACCTGCTTTCTCAATCTTAAGCTTGATATCTGCAAGCTTTACCTGAGAGGGATCATAGACAATATGAGCCTTGTTTGTAGTCAGATTCACCTCGCTGCTGATGACACCCGGCAGCTTTCTTGTGACACGCTCTACCGCCGCGCTGCAGGAGGCACAGGTCATTCCCTCAATATTCAGGGTAATCTCCTGGTTCTCTGCCGCCGCCCTCTGCTCTTCCCTGGCTCCGAAACCGGCGCGCTCAATGCGTTCGCAGAGCATCTCTATGGTTACCTGCTCCGGATCGTAGACAATCCGCGCGCGGTTTGTCGCCAGATTCACTTGGCTGCTCTCCACACCCGGCAGCTTCCCGGTAACACGTTCCACAGCCGCGCTGCAGGAGGCACAGGTCATCCCTTCTATCAGTAATGTTACTTCCTGGTTCATGTAATTCGCTCCTCTCCTGTCAATATCCTGAAGTTAAGCCCGAAAATCTTCCATTTCGCTGCACTGTATACCCCTTTGGGGTATTTTGTATTTTTAATATACCCCAAAGGGGTATATTTGTCAAGAGCTTTTTTTATTCCGGCACTTTGTTCTCTCTTTTTAATAATGCCACTTTTTTCCGCAGGGTATACCTTTCCGTACAAAAGCGATCTGCCCGTAAAAGCCGAAACTCAGACTTCTACGGGCAGATCCTTTTTCACCTTCCATACTCCGCTTCATTTTCTTTTAATATTCCAAAATCCTCCGTCACCATCAGGCTGCTCATCAGACATGCTCCCGCCGCCCCGGCTTCCCGGACCGCAGGAATCCTTCCGGCCTCTATGCCGCCGATGGCATAGACGGGAACGGAAACCGTCCGGCAGACTTCACGGAGAAATTCAACCCCTCTCCCCGGCAGACCCATTTTACAGTCCGTCGCAAAAATATGTCCGGCCGTCAGATAAGTGCAGCCCAGCTTCTCCGCCTCCCGTGCTTCCTCTACCGAGTGGCAGGAAGCGCCTAAAACCTCAAAAAAACTCTTATCCTCCCGGGACAGGCCGCGCAGAACGGGCATCGGCAGATGAATGGCTTTATGATTCAGTTTCCTTGCCGCCCCCGGGCAGCCGTGAAGTATACAGGGAACCCGATATGCTTCACAGAGTGTAAGAACCTGTCCGGCCAGCGCCTCATACGCTTCCTCACACAAATCCTTTTCCCTGAGAATGAGACCCCCCGGCCTTTCGCGCAGAATTTTTTCCAGGCGGCAGAAAAAATCTTCTCTGCACAGCCGCCGGTTCGTCACACACAAAATCTTAAACATAGAGATAATCGTTCAGTACCGGCTGAAGTCCCTGGGCTGTGATATCGCCGTACATTTCCGTAAGGCTTCTGTTGTCGTCAATCTCAAACTGTTCATCCCCTCCGGCCTGGCCGTTCTCCTTTCCGCCGTATTTGCTTTCATGATCGCCGATGCCGGTGGAAACGCCTGCCGACACCTTGGTTGCGGCAATTTTCACAATACCGTCCCGAAAACGGGCGCTCTCCCTGGAGGAAACCGTAATGCCTGCATAAGGCAGGAAAATACGGTAGGCGCAGAGAATCTGACAGAGCTGCTTTTCGTGGACATCCAGCGGATTGATCTTATCGTTGTTAATAATGGGGCGGAGCCTCGGGCAGGAAAGGGACATCTCCGCATGGGGATACTTTCTCTGAAGATAGTATACGTGCAGAGCGCTTGCAAGCGCATCCTTCCTGAAATCCGACAGCCCGAGAAGGGCAGAAAAAGCTACGCCGCGCATCCCTCCCCGAAGCGCGCGCTCCTGGGCATCAAAGCGGTAAGGCCAGACCCGTTTGTGTCCCAGAAGATGAAGCTTCTCATAGGTATCGCTGTCATAAGTTTCCTGGAACACCGTTACGTAGTCGGCGCCGCACTCATGGAGATACCGGTATTCCTCCGTATTCACAGGATAGATTTCCAGACCTGTCATGCGGAAATACCGCCGGGCAAGCTTACAGGCCTCCCCGATGTAATCTATATCGCTTTTTGTCCGGCTCTCACCGGTGAGAATCAGAATTTCCTCCATGCCGCTCTCGGCGATCACCTGCATTTCATGCTCAATCTGTTCCATGGAGAGCTTCATGCGGCGGATATGGTTGTAGCAGTTGAAACCGCAGTAAACACAGTAATTCTCACAATAATTAGCTATATAAAGAGGTGTAAATACATACACCGTATTTCCGAAATGCCGGCTTGTCTCCAGACGCGCCCTCTCTGCCATCTTCTCAAGGAACGGCTCTGCGGCCGGGGAGAGAAGGGCCTTAAAGTCCTCCGGCGAACAGATTTCATGTTCCAGTGCCGTCCTTACCTCCCGCTCCGTATAGGCAGAAGCGTCGTAGGACTTCATCTGCGCGATTACCTGTCCGCATATGTCAGATTCAATCCGCTCCATGCCGGGCAGATATTCCATATGGTTTTTCCGGTATGAGGGGTCTGTCTCCAGGCGGTGCTTTTTTGCAAGAGCCTCCTTAGACAAATGAGATCCGTCAACAAAATATTGGTTCTGCATAACAATTCCACCCCTCTTTAGTCTCTCAAAAATCCGGTCAGCGGATCCGAGGCGGAGGCTCCGCGAGTCAGGACACGACCAAGGCCTGACAAATAAGCATTTCTTCCCGCTTCAACGGCCTGCCGGAAGGCTGCCGCCATCAGCGGAAGATCGCCTGCCGTGGCAAGGGCCGTATTCGCCATAACAGCCGCCGCTCCCATCTCCATGGCCTCACATGCCTGGGAAGGTCTTCCGATACCCGCGTCCACGATAATGGGCAGATCGATCTCGTCGATCAGTATCTGGATAAATTCCCGGGTGGCAAGTCCCTTGTTGGAGCCGATAGGAGAAGCCAGGGGCATAACGGAGGCCGCGCCTGCATTTGCCAGATCCCGGGCCGTATTAAGATCCGGATACATATAAGGCATGACCACAAAACCCTCTTTCGCAAGAATCTCCGTGGCCCGGACGGTTTCTGCATTGTCGGGCAGAAGGTATTTGGAATCACGCATAATCTCAATCTTTACAAAATCGCCGCAGCCCAATTCCCTGGCAAGACGGGCAATGCGGACTGCCTCCTCTGCGGTTCTGGCCCCCGAGGTATTGGGAAGGAGCGTAACACCCTCCGGTATGTAATCCAGAATATTTTCCTCTCTCTTTGTATTTGCGCGGCGCACAGCCAGAGTGATAATCTCCGCTCCCGCGTCCCGGACGGCCGCTTCAATAAGCTTCATAGAGTATTTTCCGGAGCCCAGGATAAACCGCGAATGGAATTCACGGCCCCCGATGGTAAATATATCATTGTTCTTCATAATCGTTCCTTTCTTTTTCTGTACACTGCTCTGCCAGAAGCCGCAGGGCCATATGGGCCTGATGGGCAGCGCAGAGCATTACCCGGGTAGAAAAAAGTCCACCGCTGCAGCCTGCATCGCTGACACCGTCCCCACAGAGATAAAAATGTCCGGTAATCTTCCGGGTCTTTACCGCATCGGCCGGACCGAGTCCTGCCATACCCGATGCCGCAATCAGATATTTGTCCGGCATGGTTTCCAGCACGCAGCCGGCGAGCATGGCTTTTTCCCCGGCATCGTCAAAGGCTTCGCAGATAATATCCGCCGAACCCAGAAGAACCGGTGCATTCTTCTCCGTCAGCTTTTCGTTGTGGATCTCTGTCTTTATATACGGAGCGATTTCCCTCAGATTCTCCTCAAGAGCTTTTGTCTTCCAGGCTCCTATCTGATCCGCCTTATACTGCTGCCTGTGGAGGTTTGTGATGTCCACCCGGTCAAAATCAATAAGAATCAGTTTTCCAATACCGGCCCTGGCAAGCATAACGGCAATGGCGGAACCCAGACCGCCCAGACCGCAGACGGCAATCACGGCCTTCGAGAATTTTTCCTGTATCGCCCTTCCGTGGCGCTGCTCGAGTGCGGCCAGCATATCTTCTCTTGCAGGATACATGTCAGCCTCCCCCTACGAAGCCGACGATCTCTATCCGGTCTTCATCCTTAAGAATCACGGATCCGTAATCTTTTCTCGGCACAATCTCCCCGTTCCGCTCTACGGCGATTCGTCCGGGATCATAATCTGTCGTCTCCAGATATTCAGACAGGGCAATTCCTGCAATACTCCGGCCTTCACCATTGACGATTACCATTTGTTTTACCTCCATTCTAAGTCGCTGCGCGACAGCACTAAAGGGTAAAGTCGCTTCGACACACTGGTATGGGACGCCGCGCATCAAAAATGGGAAACCGTCGATTTGACAATTTCCCATAGCACAGTGCACATGCATCTCCCTACGTTGGCATTATCCAAATCAGGTTTAAGGGTCGAAGGTACCACCTTCCTCTCAGCCTGTCCCGCAAGCTCCCCCGATATTCTATTTGGTCACCGTTCACAGCAACTTTATCTGTTACATTATAGATCAAATTCCAAAGCAATTCAAGTGATTTCAAAAACATCACATTTCCGCATAGTTCTATAACCAGGGAGTACCGCACGGGTGTTTGACACATCAATAATCAAAAAAGTGCTTCCAAGCCTTATAACAGGCTTATTTTTTTGTCAACTTTTTTGTTTTATTAACTAGTAATATTTAGTGATATATGGTATAC
>JAETRR010000123.1 GCA_021770065.1 Lachnoclostridium sp.
GGCTTTTGTATTATTGAAAATCTTGTGGGCTCTGCCCACACCCGGCCTCTGGAATAAGACTGGGAATTTCTGGCAATAATACAAATGCCGATGGAATAAGGCTCGCTGGAGTGGCAGCACAGAAAAGGGCTGCCGCTCCAGCTTTCCTTTTTACAGGTATTCTGTGAGCCGTTCTCCGTACAGGACAATCAGCTGGTTCAATACCTGGTCCCAGTTCCGGTACCTCTGCGTCCATTTTTTTACGACGTTCTCGCTGGCCAGATACAGCATCTTTTCTAATGCTGTATCATTGGGGAATACGCTTTTTGTCTTGGTGACTTTCCGGTACTGGCGGTTGAGCCCCTCAATAATGTTTGTCGTGTACATAATCCGGCGGATATCCTCTGAAAACTGGAAAAAGGAACTCACATCTTCCCAGTTATTCTCCCAGTTACGGATCGCATAAGGGTATTTCTTCCCCCATTTTTCACGGACGGCATCCAGCTCGGAAAGGGCGGCTTCTTCATTTGGGGCGTTATATACTGCCTTGAAATCAGCGGAAAATTTTTTCAGGTCGTTATAGTTCACATATTTGAAGGAATTGCGAAGCATATGGATCACGCACCTTTGGATCTCTGCCTGTGGGTAGACTGCCTGGATCGCTTCCTTGAAACCGGCAAGCCCGTCCACACAGAAGAAGAGGACATCCTTCACACCACGGTTTTTTAGGTCGTTGAGCATCCCCAGCCAGAACTTGCTGGTCTCATTGGCGCCTACCGTGATGCTTAAGATATCTTTATGTCCGTCAACCGTAACCCCCAGCACCACATAAGCGGCACGGCTCAAGATCCGGCCATCTTCCCGTACTTTATAATGGATGCAGTCCATGAAAACAAACGGGTAGATTGGATTTAGCGGGCGGGTCTGCCATTCCTTTACTTGTGGAAGGATTTTATCTGTGATTTTACTGACCATTTCGGCTGACAATTCAATCCCGTACAGATCCTGCAGCTGGTCACGGATATCCCTGGTGCTCATACCGCGTGCATACAGGGAGATTACTTTTTCTTCAATTCCAGAGATATCCCGCTGGTATTTCGGGATGAGTTTTGGTTCAAACTCCCCATTGCGGTCCCTTGGCACATCGATCTGGAATTCTCCATACTGGCTTTTCAGGGTCTTTGGGGAATGGCCGTTCCTTTTGTTATCGGTGGCAATATCACCCTTCTGGTTCTTTTCATAACCGAGGGAAGCATCCATTTCAGCTTCCAGAAGTTCCTGGAGGATATCTTTGAAGCTTTCTTTGAGCAAGGTATATACGTCTGCAACACTGCTAATGTTGTTTTCTGTAATAATTTGTCGAATCTGCTCCTTTGCAACTGGCATAATAATACTCCTTTTCGATAAGAATTTGCATATCCTAATTCTTACCAAAAAGGAGCCATTTATTTCCAAAGACACAAATTAATTTACACTACC
>JAETRR010000068.1 GCA_021770065.1 Lachnoclostridium sp.
TTTCGTAGATATATCTCCTCCTTCTCTTAAGTTGACTTGAAATATGATGATGTATGCTTCTGAATATGATCATTTCGGCTTAAGTTACTGACATTGGTTCACTCCGTGACCAGTAATACCGTTATCATTCTGCAGTCCCTGTTTCGAATGCAGCCTACTGGTAATTTGGAAAAGTTTGTGCTATAGTAAACGGGAATGAGATACGGATGCATAAAATGGTTACTGGTCACGGAGTGAACAGTGACATAAAATGAGCAATAGGAATAATAGATGGAAGAATTAAAAGTTTTATTAGAGAAATATCTGAATCAGGAACTGCTTCATATGATCTTAAGCGGCTCCAGGGGAGCTGCGGACATCGCCAGGATCCGCATCCGGCCCGTGGAGTTAAAGAAGGAGCTCAGATTTCAGGCGGAGCTGCTTCGCGGGACGAAGGCTTTCCATGAGAATCTGACAAAAAAAGAAGCTGTAATTCGGATTTCAGAGTGGATGAGAGATTCTTTCCGCCAGCTTCAGATAGAGAGCCGGTTTGGCACGGCAAGCGTGCTGGTGAGTAAAAAGGGAAAGATAACGATAAAAGAGAAGACGCAGGGCGCATGTGTAAAAGCGCCGGAGCTTGCACATAATAAAAAGAAACGATATCTGCTGGAGGAGGGGCGGCCCGTAGATTTTCTGGTGGATCTGGGAGTGATGACGGCCGACGGAAAGGTGGTTCATGCCCGTTACGACAAGTTCCGGCAGATTAACCGTTTCCTGGAGTTTATAGAGGATGTGCTTCCGGATCTGCCGGATGATCGGGAGATTGTAATTCTGGATTTCGGCTGTGGGAAATCCTACTTGACTTTTGCCATGTACTATTACTTAAGGGTGTGCAGGGGCCTGGATATACGTATTACAGGTCTGGATCTTAAGGAGGATGTCATCAGCCACTGCAGCGCGCTGGCCCGAAAATACGGCTATGAGAAGCTGGAATTTTTAAAAGGGGATATTGCAGGGTATGAAGGAGAGGAGCGGGCGGATATGGTTGTGACTCTTCATGCCTGTGATACGGCCACGGATTATGCTCTTTATAAAGCTGTCAATTGGAATGCAAAGGTGATTTTGTCCGTCCCCTGCTGCCAGCATGAATTAAACAGACAGATAGAGTGCGGACAGCTTGCCCCTGTATTAAAGTACGGCCTTTTAAAGGAACGGATTGCGGCTCTTGTGACGGACGGCCTGCGTGCCGAGCTTTTGGAGCAGCAGGGGTATGACACACAGATTTTGGAGTTTATTGATATGGAGCATACGCCGAAGAATATCCTAATTAGGGCGGTAAAGCGTCCGGAGGGTAAACGGGGGGACAGTGAGGCTTATGCCGTATGCACGGAAACTCTTCATGTGCAGCCGACTCTGGAGCGCCTGCTGAAGAAACACCCTGCAGGTATCCCTTTATGTCCAGAAAACATCGACAAATTAAGGAAAGGAGCGGCCGGATGAAGAAGCTGGTATTAAAAATAACATCTGTTCTGGCGGCGTTCTTTCTGGGGATTGTCTGTATGAGCTATATGCAGTCTGCCGGAAACCGGGACTTGACAGACACCATGGCAGATGCAGTGCTTCCCATGGTTTATCTGGAACAGAACGGCCGGCAGATGAACCTTATGCACGGATACACCCAGCCGATGAATGGAAGCCTTCTGCGTGAGGCTGTGCTTCCGCTTCCGGCAGACCGGAAGGTAGAGCTGACGGTGCAGTGTCCCGATGCACAGGTGGAGCAGCTTTTTTATGAAGTACGAAGTCTGGATACAGAGCGCCTGGTAGAGGATGCACAGATTATGGATTACCGGCGGGAGGATGACCTCATCCGGGCTGAGTTCCGGCTGAAGGATCTTTTGGATGAAGGGGAAGAGTACCTTCTGGTGCTCCGCCTGGAGCTGGGACGGGGACAGGAGGTTTTCTATTATACACGTCTGATTAATCTGCAGGAGCATCATCTGGAAGAGTGTATGGATTTTATAACGCTGATTCATGAAGCCCTTTTTGACAAGGAGAATACAGTCAATATCACCTCCTATCTGGAACCGGATACTTCGGCGGACAACGGAACCCTGGCTTATGTGAATATTCATTCCCGTTACAGACAGCTCATCTGGGATGGGATGGAGGTGCAATTGTCCGGCCCCGTGCGGACCTATCTTATTGATCTGGAAGATTCAATTGCCGCCGTCCGTCTGGAATTTGAAGTGAACCACATAAATGAAAAGGGAGAAACCGAGCGCTACCAGGTTCAGGAAGCGTACCGTGTCCGTTATACCGAACAGAGGATGTATCTGCTCAATTATGAACGGACGGCAGAGAGGATTTTTGATCCGGATCTGGATGTGTTTACCCAGAACACCATTGAGCTGGGCATACTGAACGGAGAAGTGGAATACCGCAAAAATGAAGAGGAAAATATTATTGCTTTCGTTCAGAACGGAGATCTGTGGTGTTACGACGCGGCGCAGAATAAGCTTTCCTATGTATTTGGATTTCGTGACGGGGAAGACTTAAGGTGCAGCTATGAAGAGCATGAAATCAAAATCATAGACGTAGATGAATCCGGCAGCATGAATTTTCTTGTATACGGCTATATGAACCGCGGCCGGCACGAAGGACGAACCGGCATATCGGTTTATACCTACAATGCGCTGACGAATTCCGTGGAGGAACGGATTTTTATCGAGAGCGGCAAGCCGTTCCGTATCCTTAAGTCAGAGGTGGGCAAGCTGGCCTATGTGAATAAGCAGGAAATCCTTTACCTTTATCTGCAGGGCAATATCTGCCGTATTGATTTGAAAACCAGAAGCTATGAGGAGGTTGTTACCGGAATTGCAGAGGAGTGCTGTATGATGTCCGAGGACGGACGTCTTGCCGCATGGCAGAGAGAAGGAACGCTCAACGAATCTGAGGCTGTGGAAATTCTCAATCTGGAGACAAACAGGAAGCGCACGGTTAATGCCGAAGAAGGCTTTTATATCCGGGCTCTCGGATTTATGGGAACTGATTTTATCTATGGAGAGGCAAGAAAGGAAGACGTCACAAAGAGTATTACAGGAAGCTTCGTATTTCCGATGGGTTATGTGGCGATTCAGGATGAAAACGGAATCAAAATACGGGAATTTTCCTACGAACAGCAGGGAAAGTATGCAGTGGATATGTCGATTGAGGACAACCGCACGATACTGAACTGTGTAGTGAAAGACGAGGCTCTGGGCTACACAGAGACACTGCCGGAGCTTATCACAAAAAATACTGCAGAAACCGTAGAAAAGATATCTTTGAACACAAAAAATTCCGGGGTTAAGAAGCGGGAGTTTTATTTTGAACTGACAGATAATCACGGAGAAGCCCAGATGAAGCGTCTGATGCCGAAACTTGTTCTCTTTGAAGGGAACAGGAGCCTGCAGATTGAAAACGCACAGGAAGAACAGGACACGCGTTATTTTGTCTATGCTTATACAGGAAAGCTTGCGGGAGTATATGGATCGGCCAATGAAGCGGTGCAGACAGCCTATGAGCGGATGGGCGTGGTTGTGGACAGCAGACAGAACTATATCTGGAGACGGGGAGGAAGGAAAACACGGACAGAGATTACAGGACTGGAGAATCTGCAGCAAAGACCGGAAGAATCAAGTATGCAGGCAGCGATAGAAATTCTCTTAAGTGAAGAAAATAACTACGCAGATACGACCCCGGCACTGGAAGAAGGACGGACTCCCTATGAGATCCTGTCCGGCCATCTAAGCGGCAGGGTTCTGGATTTGTCGGGTTGTTCCCTTAATATGGTATTGTACTATGTAAGCCAGGGATATCCCGTTCTGGCATTGGAGGGAGCGGATACCGCAGAGCTGATAACTGGTTACGATCCCCAGAATATCATATTGATGAATCCCATTACAGGGGAAGCATATCGAAAAGGAATGAATGACAGCACGCAGATGTTTGATGCGCTGGGCAACCTGTTTGTGGTCTGCCTGCCGCCGGATAATCTGTGAGAATAAAAAGAAAAAGGAGAATAAAATATGGATGAGAGAATTAAGACATTAGCGGAAAACCTTGTAAATTATTCCTGTAAAGTGGCAAAGGGAGATAAGGTATATATAAACTATACCGGCCCGTCAACTGAGGATCTGGCCCGTCAGCTTGTAAAAGAGGTTTATGCGGCCGGAGGCGTTCCCTTTGTACATTATATCAATCCCAGGCTCCAGAGAGAGGTTCTGATGAACTGCACGGAAGAACAGCTGAAGCTGATGGCAGATCTGGCATCTCAGGAAATGTCCCAGATGGATTGTTATATCGGGGTGAGGGGAAGCGATAATGTGTCAGAGCTTTCCGATGTGCCGTCTGAGAAGATGCATTTATATGATACGCTGTATTCGACTCCGGTTCATCACAATATCCGCGTGCCGAAGACACGCTGGGTGGTACTGCGGTATCCCAACATGTCCATGGCGCAGCTTTCCGGAACCAGCACGGAAGCCTTTGAGGACTTTTATTTCCGGGTGTGCAATCTGGATTATTCCAGGATGGCAGAAGCGATGAAACCTCTGGCAGATCTGATGAACCGTACAGATCGGGTACGCCTCACCGGGAAGGGAACAGATCTGACATTCTCCATTAAGGGAATTCCCGCAATTGCCTGTGCAGGCGAGCTGAACATTCCGGACGGAGAGGTTTATACGGCACCGGTCCGTGATTCCGTCAACGGAAAGATCACTTACAATACGCCGTCCCTGTATCAGGGTGTTACTTTTGAGGATATTTGCCTGGAGTTTAAAGACGGAAAGATTGTAAATGCCGTGTCAAACCACACGGAACGCCTGAACCAGATATTTGATACGGATGAAGGTGCACGCTATGTGGGCGAGTTTGCCATCGGCGTGAATCCCTATGTTCTTTATCCGATGAAGGATACACTGTTTGATGAGAAGATTATGGGTTCCATCCATTTTACGCCGGGTAACTGCTATGAAGATGCGCCCAATGGGAATTCCAGCGCCATTCACTGGGATCTGGTAATGATTCAGAGAGAAGAATTCGGCGGCGGAGAGATTTACTTTGATGATCGGTTAATCCGTAAGAACGGCCGGTTTGTGATTCCGGAGCTGGAGTGCCTGAATCCGGAAAATCTGGTTTGATGTAAAACATCCCTATTTGTATGGCAGCAGCAGGCAGTTACGTTCAGCCGTCTTCCTCCAGCACCTGTATCTCCAGATAGTCAAAATCAATCTGCTCGATAAAGCTGTCGCTGTAAAACCGGGCTTTGGCGTGCCTCTGGAACTCACGGACATTGGAATCCAGCCATAAAGGGCGGCCGAGGTCAAACCGGGAACAGATTTCGTCTAAAGCGTTGAAGACCTTGTGAGTACGCGTGTCGCTGCTGCCGTCGCAAATAACCGTGTCGCGGAGCATATGATTATTTTTAAATATTTTAGCCCATAAACGAAACATGCATAACCTCCTGAATAAATATAAAGGACGGATTTAAGTATAGCTGATCTTTGAGGGAAAGTAAAGGCATGAAAAGCAGGACGGCTGCTGTAAATTAAGGTTGCTGTGAGCGGTCTCCCGGGCTGCGGACAGTAACAAAATAAGCCGGAAAATGTGTAAGACAAAGAACGAAGGAGGATACAAAAGGAACATGGAAATAGAAAAAAATGCAGAAGTAAAAGAAGAATTCCAGCCGTTGGAAATGCCGGATGTGGTATCCGGGGCAGTGCCTGCAGACTATCCGGAAATCAGTGAATTTCTCCAGAAAATGAAGATTAAAACGGGCCTGTTCGGATATCAGAAGGAGGACGTGCTGGAGAAAATGCAGAAGCTGAACGGATTGTACCAGAGCCGGATCCAGCAGATGCGGGATCAGGCGAGAGGGCAGCTCAAGCAGATGAAAAAGCAGCAGCAGGAAGAAATAACCGAGATCCGGCAGCATCTGCAGGAATCCCAGGATGAGTTTAAGGAAGAGTGCATGAAGGAGGTAGAATCCCTTAAGGCGCAGCTGGAGGAAGCAGAGCAGAAATCTGTGCGGTGCGTCGAGGAAGCAAACAGGGAGCGTATCCGCCGGATGGAGGAGATTAAGGGGGAGTATGCCAGGCAGCTGGAGGAAGAAAGAAGCGGATATGCGCTTCAGATTGAGAAGATTAAGCGTGAATGTGCTCAGAAAACCGAGGAGCTCAGAAACGGGTATGAGAGGGAATTGAGGGAAAAGCAGGGTGAATACACCCGCCGGCAGGAAAGCATTCGGGGAGAACTGGAGAAGCTGATAGGCAGACTGGAAGACCTGAAGGACAAGGTTCATCTGGCGGCAGGAGAATAAATCAGGACGGACATATGAAAAAAGAAATAAAACGAACTCCGGATGAAGTACTGGAAGCGAGGCTCGGCGGGCTTCACCGCAGACAGGAATTCAGACAGATACTGATAGAGTGTATGCTGCTGGCAGGGCTTATTTACGTTCTTCTCCACTACATAATCGGAATAACTTTTGTCAATGGCGACTCCATGGAGCCGACATTAAAAGGCGGGGAACTGGTAGTATTTTACCGCCTGGATCAGGAGTATCAGAAAGGAGATATTGTGATTGTCCGGCCGGAAGACGGGCAGCAGTATGTGAACCGGATTATTGCATGCGGGAATGAGCGCGTAGATGCCGCTGAGGAAGGGGTGGAGACGCCCTGTGATGTTCCGGCGGGATGCTATTTTGTTCTGGGGGATAATCGTCAGGATTCTGAGGATTCCCGGACATTCGGCGCGGTTGAAAAGGAAAGGATTGCGGGCCGCGTGTTCTTTCATCTGGGAATGACACGGTAACCCGGCCGCAGTCCGGCCCATATATGAGGAGTGCCCCGGCGTACCAGGTACGCCGAGGCTATTATGAAAAAATTTATCTATATGTGTAATGAAAGCGAATTCACCGGGAAGGAAGTCCTTCCTTTAACGTAAGTTCAGTATATCAGCCAAATATGAACAATACATGAATAAAGTATGAATTTATTGTGAAAATATACAAAATAGTAAAAAAAGACAGAGAAATAATAGGGCAATTTATATAAAAACTTTCCGGTGCGGCCAAAGGGAAAATGGTTGTAATGACCACATAGAAATGATAAAATAAGAAAAAATCTGTATGGAGATATTTGAAAGGAAACGATATGGAAAAGGATCTGACAAGGCCGGTGTACATCATAGGACATAAGAATCCGGATACGGATTCCATCTGTTCGGCATTGGCATATGCTTATTTAAAAAATCATCTGGAAGGAGGGGGCTATATCGCAGCCCGGGCAGGACAGCTGAACCAGGAGACCCAGTATGTCCTGAATTTCTTTCAGGCGGAAGCACCCGTCTACGTGGCGGATGTGATGACTCAGGTAAAAGACATCGAAATCCGTAAAACGGAGGGAGTGAAAGGCAACCTTTCGCTAAAGCAGGCGTGGAATCTGATGCGCCAGTTAGGAGTGGTGACGCTTCCGATTACAAAGGAGCGAAAAATAGAAGGACTGATTACGATCGGTGACATTGCCACTGCATATATGGATGTCTATGACAGTAAGATCCTCTCAACAGCCAACACCCAGTACAGGAATATTGTGGAGACGCTTGAGGGCTGCCTGCTGATAGGCTCTGAGGATGACTATTATAACCGGGGCAAGGTATTGATTGCGGCGGCTAATCCGGATCTGATGGAGGATTATATTGAAGAGGGAGATCTGGTTATCCTGGGAAACCGGTATGAATCCCAGCTCTGCGCGATTGAGATGCATGCGGGCTGCATCATTGTCTGCGAGGGTGCGAAGGTTTCGCTTACGATAAAAAAGCTGGCGGAAGAGCACAACTGTGTGGTTATCAGCACGCCTTATGACACCTTTACGGCTGCAAGGCTGATTAACCAGAGTATGCCTATTCAGTATTTTATGAAATCGGACAACCTGACTATCTTTAATGTCAGCGAGAGAACGGAAGACATCAAAGAAATCATGGGACAGAAACGATACCGTGATTTCCCGATTATCGATAAGGAAGAAAACTATGTAGGTATGATTTCCAGACGGAACCTGCTGAATCTGAAGCGGAAGCGTCTCATCCTGGTGGATCACAATGAGGAATCCCAGGCGGTAGACGGCATAGAGTTCGCAGAGATTCTGGAGATTATTGATCATCACAGAATCGGCTCGCTGGAAACCATGTCCCCGGTGTTCTTCCGCAACCAGCCTCTGGGGTGTACCGCGACGATCATGTATCAGATGTATCAGGAGCGGAACACAGAGATTCCCCAAAAGATAGCGGGGCTGCTCTGCGCGGCAATTATCTCCGATACGCTGATGTTCCGCTCGCCTACCTGTACGGCAGTGGACAGGGCGGCGGCGGAGGCGCTTGCGGAAATTGCAGGCATAGAGATTGAAGAGCTGGCGATTGACATGTTCTCGGCAGGAAGCAATCTGGGTTCCCGGACGGCAAAAGAGATCTTCTACCAGGATTTTAAGCGGTTCAGCGTAAACGGTGTGGAATTCGCCGTAGGCCAGATTAATTCCATGAATGCTATTGAACTGGGAGAGATTCGGGAGAAGCTGCTGCCTTATCTTGAAGTGGCTTACAAGGAGATTGGCTTAAATATGATCTTCTTTATGCTGACCAATATTGTGAAGGAAACCACAGAACTTTTGTGTTACGGCCCCAATTCGGACAGCCTGGTGCGCCAGGCGTTCCAGCTGCCGGAGGATTCCGACAGCTATGAGCTCAAAGGTCTGGTGTCAAGAAAGAAGCAGCTGATCCCGGCGCTTGTAAGTGTGATTCAGCAGTAGAAAGGAAAAAGTTATGAAACAGCAATGGAAGCCGGGAAATATGCTCTACCCCCTGCCGGCCGTAATGGTGAGCTGCGGGCGGGAGGGAGAAAAGCCCAATATCATCACACTGGCCTGGGTGGGAACGGTCTGCTCCGATCCGGTGATGGTATCCGTTTCCATACGTCCGGAGCGTTATTCTTATGATATTATCCGGGAAACGGGAGAGTTTGTAATCAATCTCACAACAAAGAGACTGGCTTATGCTGCGGATTACTGCGGTGTAAAATCCGGCCGGAATGTGGATAAGTTTGCCGAACTTGGCCTTACGCCGGGAAAAGCGGGAAAGCTTAAAGCGGCTCCGCTTATTGAGGAAAGCCCTGTCAGCCTGGAATGCGAAGTGACGGAGATAAAAGAACTGGGAAGCCACCATATGTTTCTGGCAGAGGTTCTTGCGGTCGATATAGATGAGGCATACCTGGATGAAAAAGGAAAGTTCTGTTTAAATGATACGGGGCTTCTGGCTTATTCCCACGGGGAATATTTTACTCTGGGAGAGAAGTGCGGGAGCTTCGGGTACAGCGTGAAGAAGAAACGGAAAAATAGATGAAGGATAATATTGTACTGATCGGAATGCCGGGAGCCGGAAAAAGTACGCTCGGGGTTATTCTGGCAAAGGTGCTGGGGAAGGACTTTATAGATGCGGATCTGGTGATTCAGAAAGAGGAGGGACGCCTGCTCAGCCGGATTATTGAAGAAGAAGGGGCGGACGGATTTTTAAAAATCGAAGAGCGGATAAATAAAGGCCTGAATCCGGGGCAGGCAGTTATTGCCACCGGCGGCAGTGTTGTATATGGCCCGGAAGCTATGGAGCACCTGCGGACGATAGGAACCGTCGTGTATCTGAAGCTTTCCTGTGAGGCTGTTTTCGGCCGCCTGCGTGATATCCGGGGCCGGGGAGTTGTGCTCCGCGAGGGGCAGACCCTGGAGGAGCTATATGCGGAGCGATCGGTGCTGTATGAAAAATATGCGCATCTGACGGTGGAGGAAGACGGGCTTACGGTAGAAGAAACATTAGAAAAAACTTTACAATCGCTTAATTTGTTGGTAGAATAGGAATTGTTACAAAATTATTACAGACTATTACAGACAGAAGCGAAGAACAAATGAATCGAAAAAAATTATTATTCAGCAAAAGATCTAAGCTTGTTTTTATCCAGGCGGTGGTGACAACCTGCGGCTGTATGCTGGTAGGCGTTCCGCTGCTGGGATCCGGTTTCGGAAATGGCGACAGTTATTATGAAGTGACGCTGGAGGGGAATCTGGTCGGCTCCGTCAAAGACCCCGAGGTGGTAGAGGATGCCTTTCTGGATGCCAGAGCGCGTATTTCAAGAGAGACAGAAGGACTGGTTCTGGCAGATGTGGAGTACAGCATGGAAAAGATTCCGAAGATATTCGGAAGCACCATGGATACGGAAACTCTGACTGAGGCCATTTATCAGGAGCTCTGCGAAGTGGTGGCAACTGCCAGGCACAAGGCATATCTGATGAAAATCAATGAGTTTACGGTGACTCTTGGCAGCTACCAGGATGTAATGGACGTGCTTTACGCCACCAAGAACCGCTATGATGAGCAGAATGAATTTCAGATTAATATAGTTTCCGACGCAGATCGGGAGCTGAATGTTTATACGGTGCAGATTTCCAAACAGGAAGAGCCGGAGGAGCTTAAGCTGCTTCCGGTGCAGAGCAACAGCCTTTCCCGGCTCGGGACGACTACGGCCGGGGTGGGGGACTATGATGTAACCCAGGCAGTGGAAGACGTGATCACTATGACGGTTACGGAGGAGCAGGTGCAGAACGGGGAAGGCGGGGAAGAAGACCTCCGCCAGGCTACGGGAGACGGACTGAAGGATGTGGAATTTACCGATCGGGTAGAGATTGTAGAAGCCTATGTTTCCGATGATATGATCACACCGACGCAGGAAGCCATTGACATGGTAACCAAGGATACGGAAAAGAATCAGGTGTATGAGGTTCAGTCCGGAGATACGCTCTCCGTGATAGCCAACAGCAACGGACTTCTGGTAAAAGAGGTGCTGGCGCTCAATGAGGGACTGGACGAGGGGACAACCCTCCATCCCGGTGATGAGATTATCATTACGGTTCCGGAGCCGGAGCTCTCCGTAACCTCCGTGGAGGAATCCACCTATGAAGAGGATTACTATGCGGAGACACAGTATATCGACAATGATGAATGGTATACCACCGAGACGGTGGAGCGGCAGGCGGCAGCGCCGGGGCATCATGAGGTGACGGTTCTTATCACAAAGAAAAACGGTACGGAAGAGAGCCGGGAGATGATTGCGGAGACGGTGATTGCAGAGCCGGTGCCGCAGATCATAGAACGGGGAACCAAGATACCGCCCACGTACATCAAGCCTCTGTCCGGAGGACGCTTTACCTCCGGCTTTAAGTGGAGATGGGGCAGGATGCATAAGGGAGTTGACTGGGCCTGCCCGGTCGGAACCTCCATTATGGCCTCCTGCGGCGGAACAGTGGTGCAGGCGGGATGGTTTGGCGGCTACGGAAATTGTATTACCCTCCGTCACCCGGACGGAAGGCAGACGCGGTACGGACATCTGAGCAGGATTCTGGTGAAG
>JAETRR010000124.1 GCA_021770065.1 Lachnoclostridium sp.
CAGGACAAAAACCACTTGATTGTTGATGAAGCGACTGCGCCCACTGTCAGGCTGATATACAGCCTTGCTCTGGAAGGGTATGGAACAAACCGCATCGGCAAAGTCCTGTATGAGAGGAAAATCCCAAAGCCGAGCTATTACAAGCAGGAGTTTTTTTCCCAGCATGATTCGGGCAGCGATGATTACTGGTATGACTGGAAACAGGAAGTCATAACACGGATTCTGCGCAATCCCGTTTACAAAGGCGGAATGTATGTGCATAGCACTTCAAAGCAGACATTCAAGTGCAAAGGCAGGGGGTATATCCGGCGGACTGACAGGGAGATACTGGAGGACGTGCATGAGGCGGTTGTCACCAAAGAGGTATGGCAGACGGCAAACGACATCATTGACAGGCACACAAAAGTCAAGCCTTGTACTTCCGGTTATGAGAACATTTTCAGAGGACTTCTGAAATGCCCTGACTGTGGGCAGACACTCCTGATACATACGGACAACCGCAACCCTGACAGGGATTTACTGGACAAGACTTATTACCAATGCACCACTTACCGTAAAAAGGGAGCGAATTTCTGCACCGCACACCGGATCAGCGCAGGGGATATCGAAAACGCTATAAAAGCGGACATTGACAGGCACGCAGTAAAAGCAATGAAAGACAAAGAGAAATTCATAAACAACGTACTTCTGAGCATGAATGAGAGCAGTGCGGAACGGTCGGAAAAGATAAAGGTGGAGATTGAGAAACTCAAAAAGAGGAACGCCGAGCTTGACCAGATGTATATCCGGCTGTATGAGGACTATTCCGGCGGTAAACTGTCGGAAAAGAAATTCACCATGATGTCAGCGCATTATGAGCAGGAACAGGACGCAAACGAGGAAAAGCTGTCAGAACTGGAAAGACGGCATAAAGAAAAGTCTGTTGCTGTTACCAATGCGGAGCAGTTTACAGAAAGCCTTGCACAGTGTGCGGGCATGAAAAAACTGACGGCAACGGTATTGAATACGCTGATAGAGAAGATAGAAGTACACAATCCAGTTATGGTCAACGGAGTGAAAGAACAGAAGTTGACCGTCTATTACAAATTCGTAGGTCAAATCGACTAAAGTACCTATAACTGTAACGCAATAGAAAAAAGCGCCTTTGTTGCCGGATTACTGCAGGATGCAGCGGCAACGAAAAATATCGATTTAAAGCTTCATAAAAAAAAGGGATAATTTGAATATACTATGATTTTTACACATGAATCATTGCTTATAGATCATCTAATCGTCCCTTCTCTCAATTAAATATTTTTGAAACTGGGGCTGTCGGGAAATAGATAGCTCTACACAGGGGCAGGTGTGATCCATGCGTATCACACCTGCCCCTGAAATTTATCCACAAAAAAGAAAAAAGATGGCTAACGACAACCACCT
>JAETRR010000125.1 GCA_021770065.1 Lachnoclostridium sp.
TCCTGGAACGGTATGACCGGATGCTGATGGAGGAACGGGACAAGAAAAAGTACCGCCACAAGGGTTACCGCCAAACCACAATCAAGACCGTGTATGGGGAAGTGACTTACCGGAGGGCGGTCTGTGAAGTGACAGAGGAAGATGGCTCCCGGCATTTTGTATACCTGCTGGATGAAACCCTGCAGCTTGACCACGTCGGCCTGATTTCCACAAACATGGCGGAACTGCTGGTAAAAGGGGTCACCGAACTGTCTTACCGGGAGTGTGCGGCAAAGGTCAGCGAAATGACGGGGCAGACAATCAGTGCAATGGGCGTATGGAACGTAATACAGTCCCTGGGAGAAAAAGTGTGTGAAGAAGAGACACAACTGGTGGAAGAATATAAAAAGGGTCATATACAGGGAAAAAGGGAAGTCCCGGTGCTGTTTGAAGAGGCGGACGGGGTTTATGTGAGGCTGCAGGGAAAAGACAGAAAAAGCAGCCGCCAGGACAAGGCAGAGATAAAAGTGGGGATTGCCTATGACGGCTGGAAGAAGACCGGGAAAGAGAGGTACATCCTTTCCGACAAGGTGGTGGTGGCGGGTTTTGCCAGGGCGAAAGAATTTCACGAATGCCGGGAGGCGGCGATAGCCGAAACATATAACCTGGAAGAAGTATGCGAACGGATACTGAATGCAGACGGGGCATCGTGGATTAAAAAAGTAAAAGACAAAAGCACGTGTTTCCAGTTGGATCCATTCCATCGCAACAAAGCGGTTCGGGAGAGGGTCCACAATCAGAAAGCGGTGAAAGACATCATGGAGTTGCTGGACGGAGAAAAGATAGAAGAGTTGTTTGAATACCTTGAGCTATATCGAAACAGTCTGAGCGAAGAGGGGGAGATTGAAGACGTGGAGGAACTGATTCGGTATTACAGGAACAATGAAGAGGGACTGCTGCCCTACCAGTCGCAGGGCCTCGAGTTGCCGAAGCATCCGGAGGGACTGGAATACCGGAACATGGGAACGATGGAGAACCATGTATGGAGCGTAATAGCCAGGCGGATGAAGCACAACCATACAAGCTGGAGCAGGCGGGGAGGGAACCATCTGGCGAAGATTCTGGCGAAGAAGTGCAGCGGAAAACTGTATGAGGTCACGGAGAAACGGAAGCACCCCGCATTTGAAGAGGAAAAGGTGGAGGAAATCTATGGGGAGATACTGATGTCGTCAAAAACGCCAAAGAGAGACGGGAAGGGGTATGCATATCCGGTGCTGGGTCATTTGGTGGGATTGGAAGGAAAGGTACAGGGGGACAGAAGGAAACTGCTTGCAATGGCCGGGTGCTAGGACGTGAAGAGTGGCTTGAGATACGGCCTGTGTGCGGCATCAAAAATCTGTATGAAAAAAGTTGCCAATGATTACTTGACAGTAAC
>JAETRR010000014.1 GCA_021770065.1 Lachnoclostridium sp.
AGACAGGAGAAAGAGAATGGGAGAGATTCCGGTAATAAAAGCCGCACTTTTGGGTGCAGGCACGGTGGGCGGAGGGGTCTTTGAGATTCTGAAGCGTCAGAGAGAAGAGATGCCCAGAAAGCTGGGAGCTTTTGTGGATATTTCGAGGATTCTGGTGCGCGATAAAGGAAAAGAGCGGCCAGGCATGGATTCTGCTTTGTTTACAGAGGACTGGAAGGAGATTCTCGAGGATCAGGAGATTCAGATAGTCATTGAGCTGATGGGCGGCATAGAGCCGGCAAGAACATATATTCTGGATGCGCTGCGTTCCGGCAGGCATGTAGTGACTGCCAACAAGGATCTGCTTGCGGATTACGGAAGAGAGCTTCTGGATACGGCTCAGGAGCACGGCTGTGATTTGATGTTTGAGGCGGCGGTAGCGGGAGGAATTCCCATTATCCGTCCTTTGAAGCAATGCCTGGCAGCTAATTATATAACGGAGGTCATGGGGATTGTAAACGGAACCACCAACTATATTCTGACCCGGATGACCCGGGACAGGATGGAATTTTCCGAAGCCCTGGCCCTTGCGTCAGAGCTGGGATATGCGGAGGCAGACCCCACGGCAGATGTGGAGGGATACGATGCAGGCCGCAAGGTGGCAATTATGGCATCCATTGCCTTTAATTCCCGAGTTACTTTCGGTGATGTATTTACGGAGGGGATTACGAAGATTACGGCTGCAGACATTGCCTATGCGGACGAGCTGAATATGGTGATTAAGCTTTTGGGTGTGGCAAGGAATGCAGAAGACGGCATAGAGGCCGGAGTGTACCCTATGTTGATTCCCAGGGAGCATCCTCTGGCTTCTGTCCACGATGCCTTTAATGCTGTTTTTATACATGGGGATGCAGTGGATGATGCCATGTTTCTGGGGCGCGGTGCCGGCAGGTTCCCTACGGGCAGTGCTGTGGCCGGAGATATTTTTGAGATTGTCCGGAATATTCGGGCGGGCAGCACCGGCAGACTCGGCTGTACCTGCTATAAGAATCTTCGCGTGAAACCTGCGGACGAGACGAGCCATCGGTATTTTCTGCGCCTGCAGGTGGAGGATCGCCCCGGTGTCCTGGCCGGGATTGCCTCTGTGTTTGGCAACAATAATGTCAGCATTGCCCAGGTTGTCCAGAAAAACAAGCACGGAGAACTTGCTGAACTTGCGGTTATTACAGAGCAGGTACTGGAACGCCATTTCAAGGATTCGCTTCTGGTGCTTGGCGAGATGTCCATGATTAAAGAAATTTCCACGATTTTACGTGTATATGCTTAAGATAAAGGGCAGCAGCTCCGCGAGGGAGCTGCTGCAGAATACGGCGTCCGGTTCTGCTTTTGGGGGAGCAGGGCGGGGATCCGGGTTCCATTGGAGGGGGAATGATATGGAGAAGGCACTGACACTACTTGACTCGGCAATCATTTTCGCCACAAAGGCACATTCGGGAACGACGAGGAAGGGGACAAATGTACCTTACATTGTCCATCCTATTGAGGCGGCGGCGATTGTATCTGCCATGACGGATGATGAAGAAGTGATTGCGGCAGCAGTCCTGCATGATGTCCTGGAGGACACGGAAGCTACGGAGGACGATCTTCTCGCCCGTTTCGGCCGCAGAATCACGGAGCTGGTCATTGGAGAAAGCGAGGATAAGCGCAGAAACTTTCCGGCAGCCCTCACGTGGAAGATCCGCAAGCAGGAGACAATTACCTTTTTGGAGACAGAAGCGGACACGGATGCAAAAATGCTGGCTCTGGCGGATAAGCTTTCTAATCTGCGTGCGATTCACCGGGATGTGTGCATCATCGGAGATGCGGTGTGGGAGCGGTTTAATGTGAAGGATAAGAGTATGCACGGCTGGATGTACCGTTCCATTGCCCGTGCCCTGGAGGATCTGGCAGAGCATCCCACATGGCAGGAGTATAATCGCCTGGTTGAGATTGTATTTGGATGATGTCCTTTATCAAAAGAGGATCCGGCAGGAAAAACGGCTTGACAAAAGTGTAAAAAAGGGATAATCTGCTACAGGAAATATAGTCGGAAGAAAAATTGAACAACATTGCTGTGGTAAGCCAGGGGAGTACGGTTTGGACTCTGGACAGCAGGAAGAGGAGGAGCAGGATGAAACCTTACCGGGAAATGAGCAGAGAAGAACTTTTGAACTTAAAGGCAGAGCTGGAGGAAAAGTATCAGGAGGCAAAGGCAAAGAATCTTCATCTGGATATGTCCAGAGGAAAGCCGAGCGCCGAGCAGCTGGATCTCTCTATGGGAATGATGGACGTTCTGAACAGTACTGTGGATCTGAAGGATTCAGAAGGCGTGGACTGCCGTAATTATGGCGTGCTGGACGGTGTGAAGGAGGCCAAGGAGCTTCTGGGGCAGATGTCGGAGGTGTCTCCGGATAAAATAATTATCTACGGCAATTCCAGCCTGAACGTGATGTATGATACGGTGGCCAGGGCGGTAACCCACGGCATTATGGGGCATACGCCCTGGGGAAAGCTGGATAAGGTAAAGTTTTTGTGTCCGGTTCCCGGTTATGACCGCCATTTTTCCATTACGGAATATTTTGGAATCGAGATGATCAATGTTCCCATGACACCGCAGGGGCCGGATATGGATCTGGTGGAGAAGCTGGTCAGCAGCGATCCGGCAGTCAAAGGAATCTGGTGCGTGCCTAAGTACTCCAATCCCCAGGGGATTACTTATTCGGACGAGACGGTGCGCCGTTTTGCGGCCCTTAGGCCTGCGGCGGAGGATTTCCGCATTTTCTGGGATAATGCTTACTGTGTGCATCATCTGTATGAAGATCAGCAGGACTTCCTTTTGGAGATTCTGGACGAGTGCGAGAAGGCAGGCAATCCGGACATTGTTTATAAGTTCTGCTCCACTTCCAAGATCAGTTTCCCGGGTTCCGGTGTGGCCTGCATTGCCACATCCCCCAACAATCTGAAGGATATAAAGAAGCAGCTTATGATTCAGACGATCGGCCACGATAAGGTAAATCAGCTTCGCCATGTACGTTTTTTTAAGGATATAGACGGAATTCACGAGCATATGCGCAGGCATGCCGATATTATGCGCCCCAAGTTTGAGGCGGTTCTTGATACTCTGGAGAGAGAGCTCGGCGGTCTTGGGATTGGAAGCTGGATACGACCCAGAGGCGGTTACTTCATTTCTTTTGATGCCATGGAGGGCTGTGCGAAGACTATCGTTGCCAAATGCAGAGAGGCCGGCGTGGTGATGACCGCTGCCGGAGCTACCTACCCTTACGGCAGAGACCCGAAAGACAGCAATATCCGTATAGCGCCTTCCTTCCCTGCAAAAGAAGAACTGGCTGCAGCTTCGGATCTTTTTGTGCTCTGTGTGAAGCTGGCCAGTGTGGAGAAGCTTCTGGATAAATAGAATATATATGATATAAAAGAGGAACTGTCTGGAAATAAGGCCGCAGACTTTTCTATATCCTGTGTTTGAACGGTTTCGTACACTGGGTATAGAAAAGCTTGCGGCCTTATTTTGCGACGGTTCCTTTCAACTGCAGATTTTTCGCGTTGATTTCCGGATTTTTAATTCCACAGGCAGAAGGATTTGTAAATTCTGCGAGGTATTGGCTGTAATCTGGTCTATGAGAACCCGGGCGGCGACTTCTCCCATCTCTACAGAGGGCAGCCGGACAGTGGTAAGCGGAGGCGAAAAGCTGCTGGCCAGGTCAATGTCGTTAAAGCCCGCCACACCGATATCGTCCGGACATCTGATTCCCGACTGGTTCAGCTGAGCCAGAATCACGATTGCCAGAGAGTCGGAACCGGCAAAGATAACTTCCGTATCCGGGTGCCGGGACAGAAGTTCCCGGGTCTGCCGGGCACAGAGCTGGTGATCCCAGTTACAGTCATAGATAATATCCGGATCAAAGGAGATCCCGTTTCTGCGTAAGGTTTCCCGATACACCATCATGCGCGGAGAGGCTTCAAATCCCTGATAATCGGAAGGCCCGCCTATATAAGCAATTTTACGGTAACCGCAGGCGATAAGGTGATCCATCACAAGCTGGTTGGCAAATATTTCATTGTAGCCCACATTGCAATACCCGTTGATATAATTGTCAATAAACACCAGCTTTTTATTAATCCGGTTGATAAAGTCCAGACGCCCTTCCGGCAAATCGGTAATGATGAGTCCGTCCAGCTCAGAAAGCTGCTTTTCCAGGCCATCCTTCATCTCAAGGAATTGTGTATAGCTTACAATTAGGGAGATATATGCATTGTGTCCGGAACAGAAGGACTGGATGCCGTTCAGAATATCATTAAAATAGGGATCGGAATAGCTGTAAGTCAGTGACATAATACAGCCGATGTGAATCTGACTGCGCCGGGCTGCATACTGGTAATTCAAAGTACGGACTGCTTGCATCACCCGTCTGCGGGTTTCCTCACTGGCGTGAAAGGCAGGATCGTTGGATAATATACGTGATACGGTAGTAATGGAAACTCCGGCTTCTTTTGCAACTTCTCGAATTGTAGACATAACGCCCTCCTTTTGTTTAGTAAACATTATAATACAAAGATAATCTGGTGTAAAGTATTTTTTTATATAAAAGTATTGAAATGCCCTGGTGTTTAGTAAACAAAAAAGAAAATATGTACAATAATTTATTAAAAAATGCAAATAAAATTAACAAAAAGGGCTTTTCAAGAAACGAAAAGCGTGTTATTATGAATACACAATGATAAACAAAGTAAAATGTTTACTAAACGGAGGAAACAACATGAACAAATTCACATTCATTGGAGCCGGCTCTCTGGACTTTACAAAGGATCTGGTACGGGACATCCTGACCTTTGAGGCCTTCCGGGACGCCGAGCTCATGCTGATGGATATTAATCCAAAGCGTCTTGAGTATGCGGTAAAGGGCGTACAGAAGATTGTAGACGCAGGACATTATCCGGCAGTAGTAAAAAGCACGACGAACCGCAGAGAAGCTTTAAAGGATGCGGACGGAGTGCTGATTACCATTTTACAGGGCGGCGTAGAGGTATGGCGCCATGACATCGAGATTCCGAAGAAATATGGCGTGGACATCTGTGTGGGGGACACCAGAGGGCCTTCCGGGATTTTCCGCTTTCTCAGGACGGCTCCGGTGCTGCTTGACATTATCCGCGACTGTGAAGAGGTCTGCCCCAATGCCGTTGTACTCAACTATACAAATCCAATGGCCATGCTGGTGAGCTATCTGCAGTCTATGTCTGATATGAATATCACCGGGCTGTGCCACAGCGTGCAGGGAACTGCAGATATGCTGTCCGGGTGGCTGGGAGCCGGAGACGGAAAGCTTCAGTATACCTGTGCAGGCATTAACCATCAGGCCTTTTATCTGGAACTTAAGGTGGATGGAAAAGATGCGTATCCCGATCTTTACAAAGCGATTGAGAGAGAAGAAGTTGCCGCCGAGGAGCCGCTGCGGATCGAGATGTTCCGTAAGCTGGGATATTTTAATACGGAATCGTCCGGGCATAATTCGGAGTACGTAGCATGGTTTAGGAAGCGCCCGGATCTGATTGAGAAATACTGTTCGCACGGTACGGGGTGGAATCCCGGAGCCTATGCCTACATATTAGATGAATATCTGGGCCGGGAGGATACCTGGGAAAAAGAGTACCAGGACTGGCTTGATAATACAGAGGTGGATTTGAACCGGGGAGAGGAGTACGCGTCCAATATCTTCAATGCCCTTTTCGGAGATCATACGCCCTATTTCTTCAACGGAAATCTGAAAAACCGCAACTATATCACAAATATAAAGCAGGGTGTCTGTGTGGAGGTTCCGGTGGTGGCAACGGAACAGGGTATTGTTCCCGTCAAGCAGATTACCCTGCCCGAGAATCTGGCAGTACTCGTTAATAATTCGGCATTGATTGAGGATCTGGCCGTACAGGCGGCGATAAAGGGTGATCCGAACCTGGTATTCCAGGCGGTGCTGTTTGATCCGCTGACAAGTGCAGTGTGCAGCATGGACGAGATACAGCAGATGGTGCAGGAGATGCTGGATAAGAATGCAGAATATCTTGGTTACTTTAAATCTTTAAAGATAGAAATGGAGGCAATACATGAAAAAGATCGTTAGTTTGTTGTTGTGCGTGTTACTGACAGTTTCTCTCACGGCCTGTTCCGGTTCCGGTAAAGATACAGATTCCGGGCAGGCGCCGGCTTCCGACGGCACAGGCGGCGACATTACGCTGACCATGTGGGCACATCAGAATGAGCCGTGGAATGCGGCCTATACAGATGCCATTGCGGCTTTTGAAGCGGAAAATGAAGGAATCCATATCCGGCTGGAGCTGTTCCCCTACGACGAGTTTGAGGCAAAGGTACAGACTTCTCTGATTGACGGAGAGGGCGGCGCCGATATCTATGAGCTGTGGGGCGGCTGGGCGCTGGATTTTACGCCCCACAACACATTGATGGCCATGCCGGATGACTTTGCGGCTCAGATTCGGGAAGAAACCTATGCGCCCACCTATGGGGCGCTGATGAATGAGGGAAAGCTTTACGGCGTACCTCTGGAGTTCAATATCGAGAACGGCGCCATGCTGGTGAACCTGGGACTTCTTGAGGCAAACGGACTTGAGGTTCCCGTTACCTGGGAAGAACTGAAAACCACAGCTGCGGCAGGAACTGTTTATGACGGAAATGTATTCCAGGTAAAGGGCTTTGACTTTGTGAACTGGGATTCCGTGCCCTATTACTTCCTCTCCCTGATTCTGCAGCAGGGTTCTAATTATCTGACAGAGGACGGAAAGTTCGACGTGACTACGGAGGAGGCCAAAATTGCTTTTGACGAGCTGGCGGGTATGGTAACGGAGGACAAGGTGACGGATCTGGAAGGCCTTACAGGCGGAGGAGACCTGGAAGGCTACCAGCAGCTTTTTGCGGGCAGAGGCATGATGGTGCCCAGAGGACCATGGACCATTTCAGAGGGAGTTGAGTCTTTCGGTTTGGAACTGGGGACAGACTTTGACTATGTGGCAATGCCCTGGTACGGGGAGGAGCATGGATTTGCTTCAGAGACAGGGTGGTCTCTGGCAGTCAGCGCGAGCTGCAAAGAACAGGAAGCGGCCATGAAGTTTATCCAATATCTGTATGAGGATGAAGTGATGCTGGATCATAATATCCGCTGTACACAGATCCCGTCCAAGCGCAGCCTGGCAGAAAGCGCAGAATACCAGGAGGCAATGCCCTACACGAAGGTGCTTGTGGATATTCTGGATAATGCACAGTTCATCGGAACATTTAACACGGACCGCCTGAAAGAAACGGTAAATGATACTTTTGTGGGCTATTGCTCCGGTGACTATGCTTCTGTTGATGAGGCGATGAATGATCTCAATACCAAGCTGAACGCTATTCTGGAATAATGAATATACGGCCGGGGGACGAAAAAGAATCTCCCCCGGCTGCCATTGAGGGCCGAGTATGAAGAATAAAAAATTTGTATGGGCGGTTATGCTGCCGGCGATGCTGCATATCCTGGTTTTCATTATAGTGCCGATTGGAATCGGGCTGGTGGTATCCTTTTTTAACTATAACCCTTTAAGTTCAGACAATACTTTTATAGGGCTGGAAAATTTCCGGAAGCTGTTTTTGGATGCGGATTTCCGGCTGGCCATGAAGAATACACTGATATTTGTACTGGCCACAGTCTTTCTGAACATTGCCCTGTCCCTGCTGACAGCACAGCTTATCAGCTATTTTAAATCCAATAAGGTGAGAAGTTTTTTCCGAATGGTATTTTTCCTGCCCTGTATTGCACCTATGGTGGCAACCTCCGTGGTTTTCTCACGCTCCATCTTTCCGACGGCCACGGGTTTTCTGAACATGATGCTGAACCGTATCGGACTGCCTTCCGTAAACTGGCTGGGAGATCCGAAAGTGATTATGATTTCCCTTATTATCTATACGCTCTGGGTGGATGTGGGTTACAATATCGTTCTGTTTTCCGCGGGAATTGACGGCATTCCGGCCTATGTGTATGAGGCGGCGGATCTGGACGGCGCCGGCGAATGGCGCAAGTTCCGGAAGGTGACACTGCCGCTTCTGGGAAGAAGCTTTCAGTTTGTGATTGTGCAGACACTGATCTCCCATTTTCAGATGTTTGCCCAGTTTTCGGTTCTGATACTGAAAGACGGGCCGCAGAATTCCGGTCTGGTGCTGTCGCGCTACATCTATAAGACTGCTTTTGAGTATAAAGATATGGGCTATGCATCTGCAGTGTCCATGGTACTGTTTATTATCATTATCATTCTGTCCTTCATTGAGCAGAAAAAGCACAATGTAGACTGGGAATACTAGGAGGGCCGGGTATGAAATTCATCAAAGACAAAAAGAATCTGAAAATCCGTACAGCAGCTTTTGTCTGTCTGTTTCTGGCAGCGGTGATCTTCCTGGCGCCTTATTTCTGGATGCTGTCCAATTCCTTCAAGTCCACCAAGGAGATCCTTATGGAGCCTGCAAATATGCTGCCGAAACAGTTTACGGTATCCGGTTACGTGAAGGTACTGACCAAGTCGCCTTTCTTTTCCTGGATGCGCAATTCTCTGGTGGTAACAATTGTGGATACGCTGGTGATTCTCTTTACCAGCTCCATTATCGGTTTTGTACTTTCCAAGTACAAATTCAGATTGAATAAGTTTATATTTACTTTGATCCTGCTGACCATGATGATGCCGACGGCAGCTATGATGATTCCGAACTTCCTCCTGATATCCAGGCTGGGGTGGTACGATAAGATTATTTCCCTGATTTTTCCCACCTTCATCAATGCCTTCGGAATATTCCTGTGCAAGCAGTTTATTGACGATCTGCCGAAGGAATTGTTTGAGAGCGCTATGCTGGATAATGCGTCAGACTTTAAAATCTACTACCGGATTGTACTTCCCGGAATCCGTCCGGCGCTGGGGAGCCTTACCATCTTTACCTTTCTGGGAATATGGAATGATTACCAGACGCCTTTGATTTACCTGAACAGTGCAAAGAATATGACCCTGCCTCTGGCAATGTCTTATTTTTCCACACAGCATTTGTCGGATCTGTCGGCAACCATGGCTGCGGCCTCGCTGATTATGATCCCGGCGTCTGTGGTATTTATTATATTCCAGAAGCAGTTTATCAAGGGGATTTCCATGACGGGAATGAAGTAACAGGCAGCAGATTCGCAGTGATATCAGGCCGCTGCCCGGGAAGCGGGCGGAAGCGGTAATCGGGAGGACATATGGCAACAGTAAAATTAAACAATATTAATAAAATTTATGAAAATGGAGTACAGGCGGTATTTGATTTCAATCTGGAAATCAGAGACAGGGAGTTTATCGTGTTTGTAGGGCCCAGCGGCTGCGGGAAGACAACAACCCTGCGTATGATTGCCGGCCTGGAGGAGATAAGTTCCGGAGAACTGTGGATTGACAATGAGCTGGTAAACCGTGTGGAGGCAAAGAACCGGAATATTGCCATGGTATTCCAGAATTATGCGTTATATCCTCATATGAGCGTGTATCAGAACCTTTCCTTTTCACTGGAAAACAAGAAAGTCGATAAAGAAACCATTGACAAAAAGGTCCGTGAGGCGGCTGCAGTCCTGGGAATTGAGGCATATCTGGACCGGAAGCCCAAGGCTCTTTCCGGCGGACAGCGGCAGCGTGTGGCGCTGGGCAGGGCCATTGTCCGGGATGCCAAGGTATTTCTGATGGACGAACCTCTTTCCAATCTGGATGCAAAGCTGCGTGTGCAGATGCGCACAGAGCTGATCCGCCTGCATAAGAGCATCGGAGCCACAACCATTTACGTGACTCATGATCAGACAGAAGCCATGACCATGGCGGACCGCATTGTAGTGATGAACAACGGTTATGTGCAGCAGGTGGGTACGCCGGAAGAGATCTATGAGAACCCGGCCAATATCTTTGTGGCAGGCTTTCTGGGAAGTCCTCAGATTAATTTTTTCAAAGGGCGGTATGAAAAGGGTGCTTTTGTAATGGAAAACGGAGTGAAGGTTTCCCTTTTAAAGGAACAGCAGGAAGCTTTGGAAAGCCGGAAAGATTCGGAAATTGTACTGGGTGTGAGACCGGAAGACATTTACCTGGAAAAAGACCCGGCGGAAAAAAATGACGAAGAGACTTTTGAGTACCGCATAGAAGTAAAGGAAATGCTGGGACATGAATATGTGCTGTACGGCAATATCAAGGGAGCGGAATGCACCATGCGCACTTCGCTGAACGCTTTCGGCCGGGGAGAGGAGACGCTCCGGATACGCTTTGACAGGAATAAATGCCATGCATTTGACAGAAAAACAGAGGAGAGGATTTTCTGATGGAGTTAAAAAGATTTCATCCGGTGAGCGAGGCGGTGGTTCCGGTAACGGACTGCCCCCGGCCGCGTTTTCCGGTGATTGATTTTCATACCCACTGCGGAAAAATGCTTCTGGGGGAAAATTATGCGTCTTTGTATGACACAAAAGAGTATGCGTGTGAACTTTTAAAACACGGTGTGGTGAAGGCGGTAAATCTGGACGGCCTCTACGGAAGTGATTTGGATGAGATGAACCGGAAGCTTAGAGGCTGGGAGCAGACTTTTTTGAATTTTATGTGGGTGGATATGGAGCATTTTGAAGAGCCGGATTTTCCGTCCAGGGCCCGGGAACAGATTCTGGAATGTCACAAAAAGGGCTGCTGCGGAATTAAAATGTGGAAGGATCTGACTTTATACAGGAAGGACCGTGAAGGCCGGCCTATACGCACCGACGATCCCAGGCTGGATGCCGTCTATGAGACGGCGGCAGAACTGGGGATTCCTGTGCTGATGCATATCGGAGATCCGACGGCATTTTTTAAGCCGAAGGATGAGAGAAATGAGCGCTATGAAGAGCTGGATGCAAATCCGGACTGGGATTTTTCGGATGCAGAACGGTTCCCCCGATTTGAGACATTGATGGAGATGCAGGAAAATACCATACGCAGTCATCCGGATACGGTCTTTGTCATTGCCCATGTAGGCAGCTATGCAGAGAATCTGGGCTGGGTGGGGGAACAGCTTTCAAAGTATCCCAATCTCTATGTGGATATTGCGGCACGGCTTGCGGAGCTGGGACGGGTGCCTTACAGCGCCAGGCGTTTTTTTACTGCATATCAGGACAGAATTCTGTTTGGGACAGACTCCACGCCCGTAACGCTGGGATCCCATCCGGTTTATTACCGGTGCCTGGAGACAGAGGACGAATATTTTTCGTATGAGCCGGACGGCGAGATCCCGGGCCAGGGGCGCTGGGCTATCTACGGACTTTTTCTGGAAGATGAGGTTTTGAAAAAGGTGTATTACAAAAATGCCTGCCGGCTGCTGCATCTGGATGAGGAAGCTTTTGAGGAGGAATTTTATGGGTTATTTTCTGAGTGTTGACTGTGGGGGGACAAAAACAGCTTTTCTGCTCTGTGACGAGAAGGGCAGGAAAAAAGAGTATTGCGTGCTGGGACCTGCGAATTACATGGTCAACGGTGTGAAATGCGTTATGGATATTTTAAAGGACGGCGTGGAGCGTGTCTGCGCCCAGGCCGGGATCGGCAGGGAGGAGATTAGGGCAGGTTTTATTGCCATAGCGGGGTTCGGGGATATTCCGGAGGATGTGCCGGGACTGACCCGGAAGACTGAAGAACTGTTTCCGGGGCTCTGTCTGGTTCTGGGCAATGACACGGAGAATGCCATGGCAGGTTCCCTGCTTCTGGAGCAGGGCATCCATGTGATTGCCGGCACGGGCTCTATCGGCCTTGGACGTGACAGAGACGGGGTGCAGGTGCGCAGCGGCGGCTGGCATCATCTCTTCGGAGGAGATGAGGGAAGCGCTTACTGGATCGGGTGCCGTCTGATTCAGCATTTTACAAAACAGGCGGACGGACGGGAGGCAGAAAGCAGGCTCTATACTTATCTGATGGAAACTTATCGGCTCAAAAACGCCGAGGCAGTCCTTGATCTGGTCATTGGAAAATGGGAGGGCCGGCGTGAGAAAATTGCGTCTCTGTCCGTACACGCTTATGAGCTGGCAAAACAGGGAGATGCCTGTGCCCGGGAGATTTTTGAGGAGGCGGCCTTTGAGCTTTCACTGATTGTGCGGAGTATTTATACACAGGGGAATTTTGACGCACCTCTTAAAATTTCATATTCGGGAGGCGTGTTTAAGGCCATGGAATATCTGCGTCCGGCTCTTGATGAGTCCCTTTCGGACATTCCTCACAGAATTCTGGAGCCGCAGCTCTCTCCGGCGGCAGGGGGGATTCTGCTGGCCCTCAGGGCGGCGGGAGAGGAGCTTAATGAGGAGCGGCTGTCAAACCTTGGGAAGTGCGGAGTATAAAAAGCACTTATGATACAAAGATATAAAAATAAATTTATCGGCAGCAGGGCTTTTTACATACAGATACTGGGAATTGCAGTGCCGATTATGGTTCAGAATGGGATTACTAATTTTGCTGGCCTTCTGGATAATATCATGGTGGGGCAGCTCGGTACGGAGCAGATGTCGGGGGTCTCCATTGTAAATCAGTTAATATTTGTATATAATCTGTGTGTTTTCGGGGGCATGGCAGGGGCAGGCATGTTTACGGCCCAGTATTTCGGGCTGGGGGACAATGAGGGTATCCGGCATACTTTCCGGTATAAAATCTGGCTGGGGCTGTCAGTAACCTTAATTACCCTCTGCATTTTTCTTCTGTGGGGAGATAAGCTGATAGGGCTTTATCTGAACGGAAGTGCCGGAAGGGAAGAACTGCGGACGGTTCTTTACTGTGGTATGGATTATCTGCGGATCATCCTGTCCGGCCTGCCGCCCTTTGTGCTTCTGCAGGTGTATGCAAGCACTTTGAGGGCCTGCGGCGAGACGACGGTGCCTATGCGCGCAGGTGTGACGGCAGTGCTGGTGAACCTTGCTCTGAATTATCTGCTTATTTTCGGAAAACTGGGCTTTCCCTGTCTGGGAGTCAGGGGTGCGGCCATTGCCACCGTGCTGTCCCGATATGTGGAGTTTTTTTCGGTAGCAGTCTGGACACACAGACATGAGGAACAGAATCCTTATATTGTGGGTATCTATCAGACTTTAAAAGTCCCGGCCACGCTGGCAAAAAGATATTTTGTGAAGGGGATTCCTCTGCTTATCAATGAAGGGCTTTGGTCCGGAGGAACGGCTGTGGTAGCACAGTGCTATTCTCTGAGGGGACTGGCTGTAGTGGCAGGGCTGAATATTGCCAATACCATTCATGACCTGTTCAATGTATCCTTCCAGGCTCTGGGTGAGTCGGTGGCGATTATTGTAGGACAGATGCTGGGAGCCGGGAAAATGAGGGAGGCACGGGATACGGATAACAAAATGATTGCCTTTGCCGTGCTTTCCAGTTTTGGTGTTGCCCTGATAATGCTGGTGATTGCGCCTCTGTTTCCGCGGATTTACAGGACGGATGCACAGGTGCGCGCCGCGGCGGCGGGCTTTATTGCCGTCCAGGCAGTATTTCTGCCTCAGAATGCATTTCTTAATACAATCTATTTTACTTTACAGGCGGGAGGAAAGACAGGCATCACTTTTATATACGACTGTGTGTGTATCTGGGGAATCAGCGTTCCGCTGGCTTTTGTGCTGAGCCGTTATACCGGACTGGATGCGCGTGTGATTTATGCGCTTGTAGAAGCAGGAGAATGGTCGAAATGTGTTTTGGGATTTATTATGGTGAAAAAGGGGGTCTGGCTGCAGAATATTATTTCAGACACACAGACATAAAAGAAAACCGGTTTGGAAAAGGAGCTGGAAAAGCCCTTTTTCCAAACCGGTTTGTCTGCCGTTACGGCTTTTCCTTCCCGGTTACCCAAGAAGCAGGAAATAAGCAAGTACCAGAATACCGAGAACAATCCGGTAATAACCGAAGGCTTTGAAATCATTTTTGCGGATGTAACCCATTAGGAAACGGATTGCCAGAATGGAGATTACAAAGGCCGTTACCATGCCTGCCGCCAGAATGCCGATCTCTGTTCCGGTGAAATGAAACCCGAACTTCACAAGCTTTAAGAGGCTTGCCCCGAACATTACGGGGATTCCGAGGAAGAAGCTGAATTCCGCAGCTACCGGACGGGAAAGACCTAAAAGCATGGCTCCTAAGATTGTGGCGCCGGAACGGGAGGTTCCCGGAATAAGGGCCAGAACCTGGAAGGCACCGATGAAAAAGGCCATGGAGAAGCTCAACTGCCGGAAATTCCGGACCACAGGCTTCCGGCCCCGGTTCCGGTTTTCAATCACAATAAAGAGAACGCCGTAGACGATCAGCGTAACGGCCACGGTCTGGTAATTATAGAACATGGCGTCGATTTTGTCGTCAAAGGGGATTCCGATGAGAGCGGCCGGGAGTACGGCGGCCAGGACTTTAAACCATAGAGACCAGGTCTCTTTTTTGATCCACCCGTTTTTCGGGGAGGTAAAAGGCCAGAGCTTTCCGAAGTAGAGGACAACCACTGCCAGGATTGCTCCAAGCTGGATCACCACCCGGAACATTTCCATAAATTCCTCGCTTACATTCAGATGTACCAGTTCCTCAATCAGAATCATATGTCCGGTGCTGCTGATGGGAAGCCATTCGGTGATACCCTCTACAACTCCCAGAAGAAGCACTTTCAGCCATTCAAAAATATCCATTTTTAAACCTCCTGATTTTAGTTCCGTAACATCCCTCCCAGTACACTTTAGCCTAAATCAATTTCCAGTCACAAAAACATGTGCCTGTAAATTGATTTGTGCACTGAGAGGGATGTTACTGTCACGACTTTATTAGTATACCACACCCGGATATAAAGTCAACGAACACTATCCGGCACTGAAACAAAGGACAGGGAGGGGCTCCCGGCAAAATATCATACCGTTTAGGGCAGTCCGCCGTCCGTTCTGTAAAATAAAACGAAAATTTATGCATGATATCTTCAATTTTATTCATTTTTTCTCTTGTATTTTTCAAAATTAATGCTAAAATGTTGGATAGGCTTAATAAGTATGGAATATTTATGGCCTGGATTATGGAAGCGGACGCTTTCATTATAACTTATTATTAAGTTTGGGAGGAAAGAACATGAAAAAATTAATCGCAGTATTATTGGCAGGTGCAATGTGTGCTTCACTGGCAGCCTGCGGATCTAAGGCAGAAGAGCCTGCGGCTGCTCCGGCAGAGACCGAAGCTCCTGCAGAGACAGAGGCGCCGGCTGAGGATGCGGCTGCTCCGGAGGAAGACGCAGAAGCAGCAGGCGGCGAGGCATCCGGTGAGTTCACTACCGTGACAGAAGGCGTGCTGACTATGGGAACCAATGCAACGTTTCCGCCGTATGAATTCTATGACGGGGACGATATCGTGGGAATCGATGCAGAGATCGCACAGCTCCTGGCAGATAAGCTTGGACTGACCCTGGATATCCAGGATATGGACTTTACGGCTATTGTAACCTCTGTTCAGACAGGCAAGGTTGATATCGGTCTGGCCGGTATGACCGTGACTGAGGAGAGACTTGAAAATGTAAACTTTACCGATTCTTATGCAACCGGCGTACAGGTTATTATCGTGAAAGAGGATTCTGATATCGCATCTGTAGACGATCTGGAGGGTAAGCTGATTGGCGTACAGGAAGGAACAACCGGACACACCTACTGCTCCGATGATTACGGCGAGGAGAATGTAGTAGCTTATGCTAACGGCGCTACTGCCGTACAGAATCTGGTATCCGGCAGCGTGGACTGCGTGGTAATCGATCAGCAGCCTGCCATCAGCTTTGTAGAAGCAAATGAGGGTCTGAAGATTCTGGATACGGAATACGTGATTGAGGATTATGCAGCAGCCGTTTCCAAGGATAATGAAGGTTTGTTGAATGCACTGAATGCTGCTTTGAAGGAACTGATTGCGGACGGTTCTATACAGGAGATCCTGGATAAGTACATTAAGGCAGAATAAACATGCCGGTTTTGACCGGACGATATATCCGGGCGAAGACATGAAGTTTACATAGAAAAGCGAACATCAGAGGATGTCTCAGATGGGGACATCCTCTTTTTTTCACAGGCCTGCAAAGAAGAAGCCGCCTCGTTAAAGAGGCGGGCAGGCTGCACAGTGAGATACGGAGAGGGGGATAACGGGCGGCGTGGAAGCTTGGCTGGAAAATTTGCGGAAGGGTTTTTATCAGACCTTTATCTTGAAAGACAATTATATGTATTTTGTGAAGGGCATACGGATTACCCTGCTGGTGACAGTGCTTGCATTGATTCTGGGTGTGGTTCTCGGCGTACTGGTAGCGATTATCCGATCCGCCCACGATCAGCAGCCGGTGAAAAAACGGGGTATTGTACTGCGGATCTTAAATGTAATCTGTAAGGTTTATCTGACGGTAATCCGCGGAACTCCCATGATGGTACAGCTCCTTATTATGTGGTTTGTAATCTGGGCGGGCGCGAGGGCTACGGACGGTAATCTCATCCGTTGTGCGGTGATTTCCTTCGGAATTAATTCCGGCGCTTATGTGGCCGAGATTGTCCGTTCCGGTATTATGTCCATTGATAAGGGACAGATGGAGGCCGGACGTTCCCTGGGCCTTAATTATGTGAGTACCATGCGTTTTGTGATTATTCCCCAGGCGTTTAAAAATGTGCTTCCGGCTCTGGGAAATGAGCTGATTACCCTTTTAAAGGAGACATCTATTGTAACGGTAATTGGTCTTAAGGATCTGACCAAAGGCGCCATGATTGTTCAGGCAAATACTTACCAGGCGTTCGTGCCGTTTATTGCCATTGCGCTGATATATCTTTTGCTTGTGCTGCTTTTAAGCTGGCTGCTGGGAAAGATGGAGAGGAGGTTAAGACAGAGTGATATACGTTAAGGATTTGTCGAAAAGCTTTGGAGACAACCAGGTTATTTCTCATATTGACGCACATATTGAGCCGGGAGAGAAGGTCGTAATTGTAGGTCCTTCCGGTTCCGGAAAGTCTACTTTTCTCCGCTGTCTGAATCTTCTGGAGCAGCCCGACAGAGGAACCATCACTTTTGACGGGGAGGAGATCACCTCATCTTCTGTTGACATCAATAAGGTGCGCCGTCATATGGGTATGGTGTTCCAGCATTTCAACCTGTTTGCCAATCTGACAGTGAAGAAGAATATTATGCTGGCTCCCGTTCAGCTGAAGATTATGTCAAAGGCGGAGGCGGAGGAAGAGGCCATGCGTCTTCTTAAGCTGGTCAATCTGGAGGATAAGGCGGATGTGTATCCTGTTCAGCTGTCCGGCGGACAGAAGCAGCGGATTGCCATTGTGCGCTCCCTGGCCATGAATCCCAAGGTGATGCTGTTTGACGAGCCGACCTCTGCCCTGGATCCCGAGATGGTGGGGGAGGTTCTGGAACTGATGAAGCAGCTCGCCAGGGACGGTATGACTATGGTGGTTGTAACCCATGAGATGGGTTTTGCAAGAGAGGTGGGAACCCGGGTGATCTTTATGGATGAGGGAGTGATTAAAGAGGAAAATACACCCCGGGAGTTTTTTGAGAATCCAAGAGACCCGAGATTAAAGGACTTTTTATCGAAGATTTTATAATTTTTAACAATTATGGGCGTCTGTGTGGACAGGCGCTCTTTTTTTTATTATACTGGATTTATAAACGCTTCATTGCATTTTTATGAAATCGTAAGGCAGCTTTAAACAGGCCGGATTCGTTACTGTGAACAGTAACATGAGAAGAATATGGAGCGGAAAATTTTAGGAGAGCGGGAGGTTTTTCAGATGAAAGATCAAGTAGTAAAGAAATTTGCGGAGCTGTTCGGAGGAGAGGGTGATATCCGTACTTACTTTGCGCCAGGGCGGGTGAACCTGATTGGCGAGCATACGGACTACAACGGCGGCCATGTATTTCCCTGCGCATTAACAATGGGAACTTATGCGGCAGCCAGGAAGCGTGAGGATCGTGTACTTCGGTTTTATTCCATGAATTTTGAGAAAGAGGGCGTGATTGAAACGAGCCTGGATGATCTGGTGTGCCGGGATGAGGCAGGATGGACCAATTATCCCAAGGGAGTGGTATGGGCCTTTGGAGAGAAAGGGTATCCGGTTCCCTCCGGTATGGATATTGTGATCTTCGGGGATATTCCCAATGGATCAGGGCTTTCTTCTTCCGCGTCTCTGGAGGTACTGATTGGCGTGATTCTGCGCGATTTCTTTGGTTTTGAGGTAAGCCAGGTGGAGATTGCACAGATTGGACAGTACTCTGAAAATAATTTTAACGGTATGAACTGCGGTATCATGGATCAGTTTGCCAGCGCTATGGGGAAAAAGGACTGCGCGATTTTCCTTAATACGGCGGATCTCTCCTATGAATATGCATCAGTGAAGCTGGAGCATGCCCGGATTGTCATTGCCAACAGCAATGTAAAGCACAGTCTGGTGGGCTCTGAGTACAATGTGCGCCGGCAGCAGTGTGAATCGGCTTTGAAGCAGCTTCAGAGCGTGGTTTCTATTGAAGCCCTGGGCGATCTGGATATAGAGGGCTTTGAGACACATAAAGCGGCGATCACCGATCCGGTAGAGCAGAGACGGGCAAAGCATGCGGTGTATGAGAATCAGAGGACGCTGGATGCGGTGAAGGCGTTGAAGGAAAATGACATTGCCGCCTTTGGAAAGCTGATGAATGCTTCCCACGTGTCACTGCGGGACGACTATGAGGTATCCTGCCCGGAGATGGATATTCTGGCGGAGGAAGCCTGGAAGGTTCCCGGTGTGCTCGGTTCCCGTATGACGGGCGGCGGCTTTGGAGGCTGTACGGTCAGCATTGTGGAGAATGATCAGGTGGATGCTTTTATTGAAACAGTGGGTTCTGCCTATGAGAAACGAACGGGAATTAAGGCGGATTTCTATGTGGTGGACATCGGACAGGGGGCAGGAGCGCTGTAGAAATACTGCGGCCTTAGTGATGAATGTGCTGTTAAATCAAGCTTTGAAGGGATTTTGACTTTCTTTCGGCTTTCGTAAGAATTTCTTAATTTACTTTATTCTTTTTTTAGAAGCTGGACATAGATTGGTCACAATTCTTTGTTATATTAAGAATGTAGCAAGAACACATATCAGTATTTCATTCATAACACTCGGGGGTACCCGAAAGGGTGCCCCCACTCCCTCGAAATTTACGACATTTCAGAGAAAATTAAAAAAGTTTTTGTGAACTAGCTGGGATTATGTGGGTGCTGAGTAGTACGTTTTTTCATAGCATAATAGCTTTGGGGTGAATGTATAGAACAAAAGTCTTTTTTATTATTGGCAGCAGCAAATAATGCGCCACATTGCCTGCAGCGTTTGGCACTCATATCCGAAGTCCTTTCAATGGATTTTGAAAGATGGCTTTGCGTCTGAGGATGCGGCGGAGAGGATTGCCGAGGCTATCGGCGTATCATTGGGTGAGATCCTGCTGCCAGAAATAAGCGGTAATGTGGAAAATAAAAAGGGGAATTTAGGCTAAAAACGAAGCGGACAAGAAAACAGTAATTGCCCGGTAAGGGAAGCTGTGTTATACTTTGGACATGGAAAACCAGAGAGCCGGGCGGCTTACCCTCTTGCTTCATCGGAGGGGCAACCCTCCAGACGAAAGAAAGGAGGGCGTGCCAATGATTACATATTCTGAGCTTATTGAGACAGGTATATTCATTGTGGCCCTTGTCAGCTTGTGTTTTGAGTTGTTCAGGGGAAAACGAAAATAGCCGCCATTACTGCGAATAATGACGGCTGACGCTGTAAAGCGCTAAGCATTTGTTATTTGGGGTAAGCCGCTTCTCTGGTTTTTCCCTTTTCTATTCTCAATATATCATATTCGGCAGCAGGACGCAAGAACGAACTGTTGTTCAATTCCCATGCCCATGAATTTATGAACGTAAAATTGCGCTGAGTTAATCGCTCCCCCAAAAAATGCTGAACGCCTTTAGAATCTATTAACAAAGGAGGGTCACAGATATGACCGAGAGAATGATTGAAAACAGAGTAAAGAAATTATTCACACTGGAAAGCCGGATTGCAGAGTTGCAGGAGCAGGCCGAGGCAGGAATTGATTCAAAGGTTCTGCAGGTGATTATGGGCCACAGTGATCCGGCGGTGACAATGAAGGTTTATAATCATGTTGACCAGGAGCGGATGAAGAAGGAAATTAGAAAAATAGAGTATGTGGTATAACGCTAGGGAAAAGGCAAAAGTCCGAGGTCTAAATTTACGACAGTTTTTACGACATTTCAGAGAGATATAAAGGAAAAGCCCCTGTCGCATGGCAGAGGCTTTAATGTGGCAGAGAATACGGCGGAGCTTTATACAGCTGACCTGGTATGGATGCGGAAATATGACTTTAAAGACCTTATGGCTTTTGGTATGTTCATTCTCGCTAACCTTTACCATTTTGATTAGTCAGTAGCGTTTGAAGTCCTGGAAACGGGCACAGAAAAACCACCCTTGTATACTTGGCGGTAGCAGGGTGGCAATTCTGTCATTTTTGTAACGGTCAACCCTTGTGGGGCGATTGTTCCTTTTACGTTTTCAATATATCATATCCGGCAGCAGATTATACAACAGATTTATCACATATTGGGAGAGGAAAAAGCTTACCTGTCTTTTTCATTTTCTGCTGCATTTTGTTCCGCAGCTTCCGGTTCACTCTCTGCTTTTGTGACGGTACGTGTGGTTCCGCCGGATATGTATACTTTACCGCATTCGGGACAGATACCTGTATGCAGCATGACACTCTGACTTACTACTTTTCTATCCTCCCGCTCGGCTTTGGCCTGTTCGTGGAACACATGCTCCATCTCATGTCCCCGGACAGCGGAGGCGGCAGCATCCGGATCGATCCGGGTGGGCGTCTGGAAGGAAACGCTCGGGTCGTCGGAGCCGTCCTGGTACTTACGCTTTTCACAGGTTTCACAACGTCCGTCTTCTGTGGCTTTCCACGCACCTTCGATGCCTGCCGTCCGGCCGGAGATATCCGTTTCTGCCGTGGGGGATATAGATTGAATCCGCATCCGGACGGCCATTTCTGCCGGGTCGCAGCCTATACCGGCAGGAAAAACAGGCTCTTCCGGCGTCTGGGAGACAGACCTGCCGGTTACAGGGCCGGAGGCGGTCTGCATACCGGAGTCTGCATATTGGATTCGGAACCGCACGGCCTGTTCTGCAGCGTAGGCCTCTGTCTGTGAGGGAGCGGCGAATGATATGACCGGAGCGGCCGTGTCCGGATTAACCGGAACAACAGAGCGTATGGGCTGAACTGGTGTTTCCGGGTCGGCGCCCCGGTGCAGCATTAAAGCCGTGCCGGAATTTCTGCTCTGCTGTGCCCGGCCTGTCTGTTCGGCCGACAAGCCAAAGGCACGGAAGGGCCGATAGACGCTGTAGTAGGAATTTATGCCGGAAATTGCATTTACCATAATGATTACCTCTGTTTCGTAGTCTGTATCGGAAATTTTATTGGAATAATTTTATTATAGCAGTTTTTTTAAATTTTGGAAGTCTGAAAATTTTGATTGAGCAAAACAATTCGAGGACAAAAACAGACTATTAAGGGACAGGCTGATCCAATAAGCACCACGCCATAAGCCCCGATGCCGTAGTCTCCGGCGTGGGCTGGAAGGACATCGACATCACGGAAGCCGTAAGCGGATGGTACGGCGGCATCTATGAAAGCTACGGCCTTATGCTGCTTCCGGAGGATGAGACGAAGCCCTTCGGGTCATTCGCCTCAGAATGCAATGCCGACACGGCACTGCGCCCTTATTATGAGATTAACTGGAAGCTCACGGACGAGGCGGATCCGGATTACCCGCTGGATAAGACCACCCTCACACTGCGGACCATCATGCAGACAGACGTCCAGGGAAGGATGAATCTTCTGGGCGTATTTGCGGACGGCATGGCAAGGCCCGGTTCCCAGGTGGTCTACGCTCTTACGGAGGATGCCGGAAAATACTCCGGAATCGCCAAAGGGAGAAGCCGGACATTATATCCCAATACGGAAAGCTTTGAAAGCGCATTCCCCAAGGGGAGTACCCGTTACCGCCAGGGCATCAGCAACTGGCAGACGGTTGTGCCTTTCACGGATCTGGAACCCAACAAGATCTACCGCCTCCAGGCATCTGCAGTCAAGGACGGAAAAGCGGGAAAAACCGTATACAGTGAGGAATTTTTGAAATACAAGGTCACCCGTTACGATACGCTCCCCAAGATCGCAGACTATTACGGGGTGCCCCTGGCCAGGTTAGTGTATGACAACCGTGTCCAGGACATGCTTCTGGTAGAGGGCAACACCCTGCTGATACGCAGTCCCACAAAGAACAAAAATAAGCCCTACCAGCCTGCGGCGTTGACAGACGCAGACAAAGCTGCCATAGACGCCCAGCTTATGGGCCGGGGCCTCCACTGCGAGTTCGGATTCGAGCCGGTGAATCTGAATACGGGAAACTTCTACCTGGAGCAGGAGGACAGCAGTGTTCCGGGGTACGGGGAAGCATTGTCTGTCACCCGGAGTTACAACAGCCGGGGAGCAGGCTATACAGGCCCATTCGGAGCAGGTTTTTCTTTTGCTTACGACGAGCAGCTTATCCGCAAGGATGACAGCACCCTCCTGTACCGGAGAGGGGATGGAAGCACCCTGGAGTTCACCCTGCAGGCGGACGGAACGTATGTATCCCCGGCCGGATATGAGATGGCCATTGAGCTTATAGAGGATGGAAGAGGGGAGATCACCAATCCCACTACAGAGGAGCAGGCCGAAGAAGCGGCAGACGGGGAGACTGTATTCGGAACCTATCCCGTGTACCGCTATGAACTGAAAAAGAAAGCAGAGAACGGCGGAACAATTGCACGCAGCTTTGATTCCTCCGGCCTTCTGACACAGATCAAGGATGAAAAGGGAAATGCGGTTACTCTTACTTACGGAGATAACAGCCTTCTTGAAAGCATCACCTCTGATACCGGCCAGACCTATCAGTTTGAGTGGGAGGACGGTCATATCTGTGCCGTCACCCGTCCCGACGGGAAAAAGCTGACCTACGCCTATAACAGTGACAATGAGCTGATTTCCTACACAGACGCCTTAGGAATTACACACCGCTATGAATATGACGATCAGCACCGCATGACTGCCTGGTATGACGGGAACGGGGACCGGATGGTGCAAAACGAGTACGATGATGAGGGCCGTGTAACGAAGCAGACAGACGGAAACGGCGGCGTTACTGTGTTTTCCTACCAGAAGGGGCAGACCACAACAACAGATGCCCTGGGGCAGAAAACGGTCTACTGCTATGATGACCAGTACCGCACAAAAGAGATCCGGTATCCGGACGGCACACAGGAGCGCTTTACCTACACGACGGGAAACCAGACAGCCTCCCGGACGGACCGGCTGGGCCATACCTCTGCCTATACCTATGACGGACGGGGAAACCTTCTGACGGAGACACGTTTTGACGGCGCGGTCAGAACCTATGCCTATGACGGAAATAACCGCCTTATTTCCCGGACTGATTACAATGGGGCAGTTACTGCATATGAATACGACGGACGGGGAAACCTCACCCGGATGGTGCGTCCGGACAAAAGCAGCCTGTCCTATGGGTATAACGGAAAGAATCAGCTTACATCCGTAAAAGACCCGGAGGGAAGTACCGTCACCCTCTCCTACACAGGAGCAGACCTCACCGGAATTAAGGATGCACTGGGGAATCAGGCAGCCTTTGCTTATGATGCCTTTGGAAACCTTATTTCCATGACCGATCCCGAAGGAAACACAAGCCGGACCGAATATGATGCAGAGGGAAGAAAGCTTAAAGAAACCGATGCCCTGGGCGGCGTGACTGCTTACGCCTTTGACAATGCCGGAAACGTCCTCTCCATCACGGATCCCATGGGAAATAAGACCTCCTTCACCTATGACGCAAACGGCAATCCGCTTACCGCCTTAGACCCGGAAGGCAGCACGTATACCTACACTTATGATGCCTTAAACCGTCGTCTGACCGAAACCCTGCCCGACGGTACTCTGATAAAAAAGGAATATGATACTGACGGAAACTGTATTCTGGAAACCGACGGGGAAGACAATGCCTATACTTACCGTTACGACCCCCTGGGAAATCTCCTGGAAGAAACGGATCCTCTGGGCCATACCACTGTTTATACCTATGATTACAGGAATAACCAGATGGAGACCCGAACCGACGCATTAGGCGGCGTGCTGCGTCTGGAATACGACATTCAGGGAAGCCCCGTCCGGTTCACCCTGGAAAACGGCGCCTCCGTCACCTATGCCTACGATGTCCTGGGCCGTCTCATCCGGGAGGAGAACGAAGCCTCCGGCCTGGAGACCGAGTATGTTTACGACAAAAACGGAAACCTCTTAAAGCGTGAGGACAGCCAGGGAAGAAGCTGGTCCTACACCTACGATGCGGCCGGAAATATGACGGAACAGATCCTTCCAAACGGCGGCCGCCTGTTCTATGAATATGACGCCTGCGGCAGGATCAAAAAGGAAACGGATCCCCTGGGCCATGAGACCAGCCGGAACTACGATGCCCTTGGCCGGGTACTGTCCCAGACGGATGCCAAGGGGGAGACAACCTCTTATGAGTATGACGCCAACGGCAATGAAACTGCCCGGACGGATGCCCTGGGCCATACTGTCCGGACCATCTATGACGGTCTGAACCGGGCGGCAGGCTATGTGGACGGCCGGAGCTTCCAGACCTCTGTCACCTACGACGGGGCCGGAAACCTGACCTCCCTCACCGACGCCTTAAACGGAACCACTTCTTATTCCCACGACGGCCGGGGTCTTGCTGTGGAGGTTACAGACGCCCTGGGAAACGTGTACCGGAACACCTTCGACGCCTCCGGGAACCGGATCCGCGTTGATGCCCCGGACGGAACCTGGATCCGCTATGCCTATGATGCTCTGGGCCGTCAGATAAAGAGCACCGACAGCGAGGGCCTGGTGAAAAGCTATACTTATGACGTGTCGGGCAACCTGCTGGAAGCCTCTGACAATGAGGGGCACAGCACAAAGTATGCTTATGATTTGTCGGGCAATCTGCTCTCTGTGACCGATGCCCTTGGAAATGAAACCACCTATACTTACGATGCTTACGGCCGGGTACTGTCCGCGGCTGATCCGGCAGGAAGTACCACTGTATATACCTACGATTCCATGGGAAATGTGAAAACCGTCACGGATGGAGCGGGACTTACCACTGTCTATACTTACGACAAAGCGGGCAGGTGCACTGCCGTCCGGGATGAGATCCACGGAGAGCAGACCTACACGTATGATGCTCTGGGGAACTTAGAGAGCGATACCAACCCGTTAGGAGAGATCAATACCTATACTTATGATGCTCTCGGCCGTGTCACAGAGATCCTGGAGGCAGGAGGCCTGCACACGAAGTATGCCTATGATGCGTCCGGAAACCTTATAAAGGAGACAGACCCGAACGGTAATGAGACCAGCTATGAATACGATGCCCTTGACCGCCTTATTTCCGCTGCGGAGGCAGACGGAAGCAGGGAGGACTACCTGTATGATGCGCTGGGAAACCTGGTGAAATACCAGGATGCCCTGGGAAATGTAACCTCTTACAGGTATGACAGCGTAAGCCGGATGACAGAACTTGTACTGCCCGAGGGCGGCGTGTGGCATTACGCATACGACGGCCACGGAAAAATTATCAAAGAAACGGATCCCCTGGGACGGGAGACTTCTTACGGCTACTCCCTGTCCGGGGATCTTGTAAACCGGACCCTGGCAGACGGGGCGGAGTACCGGTACACCTACGATCTCCTGGGCCGCATCACAGGCCTTGACGCTCCGGAAGGAAGGAGCCTGTCCTGGGAATACAACGAGGCGGGGGATCTCATCCGTGAGACAGACGCCAAAGGGAATACTGCCTCTTACACCTATGATAAGCTGCACAGGCTTCTTTCCGTGACCAACCCGGAGGGAGCCGGAACCAGTTACAGCTACGACAAGGCCGGGAACCTGATAAGCGCCGTGTCTCCTGCAGGGGCAGAAAGCAGCTTTCAGTATGATGCTCTGGACCGGATAAGCAGGGTAAAGACTCCCGGTGCGCCCGAGATATCTTACGCTTACGACGAAGCAGGCAATCTGTCCGCCGTTACCGAAACCGGGAGAGAAAGAAAAACAGGAACAGGAGCAGGAAGCGGAATCGGCGCAGGTACAGGGGCCGGAATAGGGGCATACATAGGAGCCGGGAGAGAAGCAGGGGCCGAAAGGATCATCAGCCGCACTACCCGGTACGCTTATGATGCCAACGGGAATCTCCTTGCCGAAACCGATCCGCTTAATCAGATACAGAGCTATGCTTACGATAACCGGAACCGCCTCACGGAGACCGTCAGTGCCGCGGGACGTAAAGAACAGTATGCCTATGACCGGGACAGCCGCATGACTGCAGTTACGGATGCCCTGGGGAATGAGACACGCCTTTCCTATGACGGCAATGACAATCTTACAGGCCTTACCGACGGGGAAGGCCGGAGCGTCACCTATACCTATGACCTGGCAGACCAGCTTATCAAGGCGGAGGAGGCCGGGGCTGTCACCGCTTATACTTATGATTCCGTGGGAAATGTAAGCACGGTAACGGATGGGAACGGCCACACCACAAGCTACACCTACGATCTGGCAGGCCGCCTTACCAGCCGTACCAATCCCCTGGGAGAGACCGAGCGTTACGCTTACGACCTCAATGATTGTCTGGAGGTATTCACACAGGGAGACGGAAGCGCCATTACCTACGATTATGATAAGCTGAACCAGCTTGTGAATGTGGATTACAACGGCACGGAAGAAGGAGCTTCCCAGGTGCTTTATGCCTACGATTCAGAGGGACGGCGGATCTCCATGGAGGATCTGACAGGAACAAGCACTTATACTTATGACGATGCCGGACGCGTGGAGAGCGTCACCGACGGAAGAGGAAACACCGTGTCCTACGAGTATGATGCTTTCGGGAATCTTTCCGCCCTTATCTATCCCGACGGGGAAAGGGTATCCTACACTTACGACCTTCTGGACCGTCTGACAGAGGTAACAGACCGACAGGGAGGGGTTACGTCCTATGCGTATGATCCGGACGGGCTGCTTCTGGAGGTGAAGCGTCCCAACGGGACGAGAACCATCCTTACCTATGACGGAGCGGGACAGATTGAGACCGTCAGAAACCTGGATAAAGGAGGGGGAGAGCTGTCTTTCTACCGCTATGCCTACGACCATTCCGGCTTTATTACCAGGGAGGAGGTAAGGCAGAAAGCGGAAGGAAAAACAGAGTTTTTCATCAATGCCTATACCTACGACAGCCGGGGGCAGCTTGTCTCGGCATCCATTTTGAAGGACGGGAAGACCAGCGAAATCCGCTATACCTATGATAAGGCCGGAAACCGGATCACCGTGGAAAAGAACGAGGATACGGTCCTGGCTTATCTGGAGGAGTATGCTTACGATGAAGCGAACCGTCTGACAAGCAGGACAGTAAGCGGAAATCTAGAAAATCCGGAACTGAACGGAACTACTGCCTGCACTTATGATAAGAACGGGAATCTGATACAGGAGATCGGGCCCGATGAACGGATTACTACATACGCTTACGATGTGGAGAACCGGCTGAAAGCCGTGATGGAGGGAGATCGCCTCTTAATGGCAGCCCTCTACGACGGGGACGGAAACCGGGTATTCCGTATGGAGTACGGAAAAAGGACCGGCGGCATATCTATAAACGGAGAAGAAAGGGAAGAGAACACCGCTACCGTCACACGGGAGACAGAAGGGGAAGCAGGCAGAAGCGGCTCGCCCTTGATTCCCCATGTCCATGAGACAGAGGAGGAACAGGAGGAGGTTACGGAGACCCGGAACAATATCTTCTGGTACGGCTTCGGCCAGGGGCTGATCCAGGGTCTTACCACGGTGCCGGGATATTTAAGCCGGTGGCTGCATGAGCACTGGGAGTATATCCTAAGAAGAATCGATCTGCATAAGACTTATGAAGTCCATACCTTCACGGAGGGAGGGGACGAGGCAAGAAAGCCGAAGGATGGAGATGCCTGGACTTCTGCCCTTTACGATGAGATCTTTATTCCCTTTCATGTGGGAGAGGAGGCCCGTGAGAGCTATGTGCAGACCAGCTATGTGAATGATGTGAACCGGGCATATGCGGAGACGCTTGCAGAGTATCAGATGAACGGAGCCAGGGGCGGCCTGCCGGCAGGAACAGGAGATGCGGCCGGAACTTCAGGAACGGGAGAATCTGCCGGAAGCGTTTACGAATACGGTCTTCAGCGTCTGGGCTATACAGATCTGGAAAGCGGAGAGCTGTACACTTATCTGTATGACGGAAGGGGAAGCGTGTCAAACTTGACTTCCCAGTCCGGGGCATCTGTGTTAAGCTATGTGTATGACGCTTACGGAATGTCAACAGCGTATAACAGCATGGATGACAGCAGCCCGGCTTCCGGCATAAGGAATCCATACGGTTACAATGGAGAGTTTACCGATCCGTCTACCGGATTCCAGTATCTGAGAAGCCGGTATTACAACAGCCAGACAGGAAGTTTTCTGACGGAGGACACTTACAGCGGAAGTATCCTGGAACCTTTAAGCCAGAACCGTTATACCTACACAGGAAACAACCCGGTGAACTTAAGGGATCCGGGCGGTCATGCGTGGATCAGCGGAACGGCGGCGAAGGTATTAGCGGCAGGAAAGAAAGCAGCGGCCAGGCCCAAGGCAATAAAATCGAGCCCGGCAAAGGCAGTGATGAATACTGCCAAGAAAGTGGTAACGAATACAAAGAAAACCGTATCAACGAGCAGCCAGAAGAATAAGGGAATTTCCCGGCAGAATGTAAGCGGAAGCATTCAGACGGCGCATACGAAGCAGCAGAAGGTTGTTACATCCTCAAGTAAAAGCTCAAGCCATTCATTAGCAAAGAAAAGCTGGGAAAGCGCAGCAGTCGGCAGCGTTACCGGAACGGCTGTAGGCGCAGTCCGGAGAATCACAGCGGGGCAGGCATATGTGGGTAACCAGCTGGTGACAGCCAGCAGTGAAAAAGAGCGGAAGTTTTGCGCCGGGGCAGGAAGAATCTCAAAGAGCAGCGCTGCAGCCGGGGCGGGAGTGATAAAGGGAATCAACCAGGCGATAACAAATATCTGGAATAGCTCCATGTCAGTAAATCCTATAGGGAAGATATTCTTAAACCAAGGGAACAAGATAGCCGGGAATACTCCAGGAATTGGAAGCACTGTGATGGAGATTGCACAGAGGGTGATTAAGGAACAGGAGGAAATAAGAAAGCAGGAGGAGCAAAGGAAAGAGATAGAGCTTTCAGCAGGTATCACGAATTACTTTGATCAAACTAATATGACTGAAGAACAATTGGATATATTCAAAGAAGCCTCTAATAGACCTAATGATTCTCATTATTTATATACAGAGGCAACAGTTAAACAGACTATAAAGAATACATCTAAGTTTGATAGTGAAATTGAAGATTTCAAGAAAGCTTATGAAAAAAACAAAACAATATATGAAGATTTATCACAGAAAGCTGGTGTGCCTCCAGAATTGATTGCAGTGTTACATTACCGTGAAGGTACCGATGACTATTTAAATGGGCGGTTTAATATATATCTGCATAATGGGGAAAAGCTGGGCCAGACAACTACTTACAGGCCGGCAGGAAAATTGTTTTATGATTTTGAAGCAGCAGCTTTGGATGCCTTCCATGATAAACAAATTATTATCAGTCAATATAATTTATCATCAAGTACTAGAGATATTGTAACTATGATGAGTTTTGCAGAGGCTTATAACGGAATGGGATATTATAATAATAACCATGTTAATCCATATTTATATAGTGGAACAAATCAATATACAAGTGGAAAATATATAGAGATTCCAAATGGAAATAGTGGAACAAAAAGCGTATATGATTCAAATCTTGTTGATGAACAGATTGGAGTTTATCTTTTATTGGATTCTTTGCTCAATTAATTGCAGAGAATTTTCTAAAGACTAATTATAAAGCTTGCGTCCCTTCACCAAGAAGTGCTTCCACACCAAAAAGTCAAAGAAAGGACTAAATTAAATATGAAATTAAAAAAGACAGGAATTTTGATAATAGCAGGATTAGTTTTATCTATTTGTTCTGGTAAGCTATTATTTGATGCACAAACATATGAGCATAATGAATTAAATATTGCTATATTAGGAGTATTTCAAACTATTTTGCCTGGAGATACGGAAGTAAAACATCAAAACCCTTATTTTTATTCCCAAAATACATTTAATCTAAGTGCGGAAGCAACATACTATAGTACTGTATCATATGATGCTAAGGAAAAAGTAAACATAGAAGGCAAATTGATAAAGAACTATAAAACAGGCGATTTATTTAAACTTAAAATTGATTTTCGAGAGGAGCAGGGATTAATTTACGATAATACATTCAAGGCTCCTATACAATTAACCAGTGACAGAGTGGTATTTTATTTTTACGTTACAAATGAAAAAATATATCTGGTTAACCCATATATTTATAATGAACAGAAAAAACAGGTTTATACAGGATTGAATAATGAAATGGTATTGACATTTTTTTTGCCGACGGATCAGAAAATAATCGCAAATAGTGAAATAGTATGCCAAGAAGAAATATTACATGTTGTGGATGAACATGGTAGGGTTACTAATATTACGTCGAAAAATGAAAAAGTTGAATATGGAAGACGTGAATATAATCAAAGTAATGGTGAATTATCTTTCCATGAAGATTTTATATGGGAGAAGGATAAAGGATTAATTTTCTATGGAAGCGCATATCGAATGGAAGCTGAAATTTTATATTTAAATGCGATTGAAGAAATAGAGTAAATATTTTTAATAATTACTAGAGGTTTACTGCTGCCTCCAGATATTTAACTGATCCAGTAGGAAGAACTACTGTATATACCTGCGATTCCATGGGAAATGTGAAAACCGTCACGGATGGAGCGGGACTTACCATTGTCTATACTTACGACAAAGCGGGAAGATGCACTGCCGTCCGGGATAAGATCCACAGAGAGCAGACCTATACATATGACAGTGTAAGCCGGATGACAGAGCTTGTACTGCCCGAGGGCAGTATGTGGCATTACGCCTGCGATGGCCTCGAAAAAATTATCTAAATACGATAACGATCAAAAGGTTTTTACATTGTGGCTGGATATAGACTGGAATTATAAACCTCTTAGGACGGGAGAAATGTATGCAATTGTAGATGAAGATTATGTTCCAGCAACAAGAAGCTGGATTTACGAGTCCTATGATAAAGATGGAAATCATCTGCTCACTAATCTTTATAGTATGATCTGGCAAACGCAGGAAGAAATTCAATATACAGTAACGGAAAATATGGCTAAATGGGAGGATATTCAAAGGGAAATCGTTACAGAAAAGGAATGGACAGAACGCCGGGCATATCTGATAGACTTAATTGAAGATGCCCCGGAATGGATTACATATGAGGATTTATTAAACAGGTAGTCAGTACCAGAAATCCTTGTGCATATTTCCAGTACGGACTGCCAGGAGACTTATGAACAAAAAGAATAGAACATTAATTAGCGTGTTTGCAGCAGCAATATAATGATAGACCTTTAGATGAAATCTTGAAAAAGGAGGTAAAGTCAAATCTTTTTATATGTGGGATGGACGTACAAATGATTTTGTCATTAATCTCTTGAAAAGTCTTGGCTTAATAAAATGAAAAGGTTAACCATGTCGCGGAAAGATGCTTACAAATTAATTGAAGAAGTGCGCAGCTATACATGTAAAAAAGTAAATTTGTCTGATTATATAAACGAATATTCGGAAGCTGAACAAGAAGAATTAGACATAGAGTTTGAGCTTTTAGGGGTTAGTAATGGATTTTTATCAGAGGTTATATGCACAATTACAGGGCAGAAAGTTGAAGTTTATGGGGAAGTAGAGACGTTGTTTCCATGCCCGTGTTGTGGATATAGAACTTTGACAGAATCTTTTAATCCAAAAGAAGGTACGGGGTATGATATTTGTCCATATTGCAATTGGGAAGATGACGGAACAACAGATATACAATCTTATCGTGCGATTAATAAAGGTAGTATATTGGATTATCGCAATAAACTTCGTTCAAATTTAAATAAGTATTATCTGAATAAGTGGTTAAAAAAATAGATAATTTGGGGGAGATGGCTAAAGAGAATGCGGCATAAAAAAACCATACAGTTATAACAAAGAATTCACCGAACTGGTCACCGGCTTCTGGTATCTGAGAAGCCGCTATTATAACAGCAGGACAGACATATAAAGGCAGGAGCGGATTATGATGTAAAGGATTTGGTTCTTGTTTTCCATGGAGCATATGAAAGATCTTCGGACACAAAAGAAGAATTACAGGAACGAATAGATGCAGCAATCTGTTGGAAAAGATGAAATCCAATGGATGGTTTTGTACGACGGAACAAATGGAGTTACTGTAAAAATATGCGAAGAAATTTGTCAGATATGAAATTGAAAGAGAAAAGTAAAATATTATTATTTACTTTAATGGCAATTTTGCTATTTTCAATTGTTGTTAATGACAGAAAAGACTACAAAATAGAAATTTTAAAAAATATGAAAAACGGATTGGAGGATGAAAGCCTTGTAGATTATAATTGGGAATATATACAAGGAGCAGAAGAGCTAAGTGTTGTTCCTATAACAATTCGATACTTTGATATTGGTTTGAATAAAGATGGAACGGATGATAAGATAGTTGTTCTTATTGCACCTATTTTATTTTCTACTTCTCACGGGGACACGGTTGAAATTTTAATAAATGAAAATGGAAAATACCGTTCTGTTTTTTCGGGAGTTTTTAAAATAAATAAACAGGATAAAGAAAACACACCAGCAGGTAAAATTTATATTTTGAAAAATATAGAGAATGGATTTTATAAAATTAAAATATTGGGGGATCAAACGGAAGTGGAACTTATTTATGATAAAAATAAAAAAGAGTATGAGATGTATTTGATGGATTCAATATAGGTTTGATTCCTGGATTTATAGACGGGAGTATTTACCGCTGCAGAGACTGGCTTTCCGTCCAGCCGCTGTTACAACAACTGGACGGGAAGCTTTGCAGATTTATATGCCTAAAAAATACTGTTTACAACTTGAATTTCATGTTGAAATGAGAATTTATATGAAAAGAATCTTTGTCTGCTTTTATTAAAATCCAATATGTTAGGAGATTTATTAAAAGAGAAAATGCAATTACTGCAAAATGATTATGGATTAAAGTAAATGAAAGTAAAAGAATAAAGTCTAATTATGTACTTCAAAATGAAAATATATTTTTTGAATATTACGATTAACGGAGAACGATACATTGAAAAAATATGATACTTTATTAAAAATTATCATAATAGCCCTCTGTATGGGGAGTGCTTTTTTTATACAATTAGTTAGTGATGATATTTTAGTAATACATTTAAATAATACTTGCAGACAAATATATACAAGAGCAGATGAAATCTTGAAAAAGGAGGCTGACGAAAGAGAGAGAATAAGAATGCAGTCGGATATTGCTATCAGTAGACTGTTAGATCAAATTAATGCAAATATGTCAGAAGAGTACTGGCTATTTGAGACACAACGTAAAACCAAAGGACCGCTTTCTTTAGACATATATGTAGATGATATAGAGAACATAGAACATTTTGTTGTTGTTCCATTAGATAAGGTGGCTTTTGTTAATGAAAAGGGTGATGAGTATTATTTTATCTATATTACAGAATATAATGTTTTAAATGGAAACATAAAAGAATTAGCAGCAACAAGGGGAAAATATCTGGATTCTTGGGACAACCTTCAAGCAACATTGAACGAGATGGAACGAATAAGGAAATGCACACTAAATTATGTGAAAACAATTGAAAATTATGAGTGGCCCCAGGCAAAACAGCCCAAATACAAGCTGGAAGATTTGCAGAGCACAAAAATATATCAAGACTTCGATCTTTGTATAAATAAACAATTTTATTTCCCGACAGGGGCAGAAATATATCTGGGTTTGTGGAATGGCTATTCAAATAGAGTGCGGATGATGTATAGAACATTGGGGTCAGACGAAAAAATTCATTATTATAGTACAGAAATGAATCTAGATGGGGAGAGATGCAATTTTGTAAATGAAGTTACGGAAGAAATATATGAAAGATTTAAGCTTATATCTGTGAAAATGATGTGAGACAATCCATTTATTTCCATGAGCAGTGGGCAGGCGGATATCCAAGTCAGTAAAATCGAGTCCGGCAAAGGCGCAGGGCCAGGCCGGAGGGTTCAGAGCTATATCAATAACAAGCTGTTCACGGCAAGCAGTGAATTTGCTGTTTGATGGTATAGAAGACGTAATTAGTACTTCGGAGAGAAACTGAAAGAGAATGCTGAAAGAGACAGCGCATCTCATGAGGAATAGTTAGAGGAAATATTAAAAGAGTTTAAAGATAGTTATGGTTCCAAATTAGAAATCTCGGATCAAAAAATGTACCAGTTAGGCGACCGCTTTAATAAGTATGGAAGAATAAAACTTAATATAACAAAAGATCAGCTTATTGTTTTAATAGGCAATGACTATAAAGAAAGTCTTTTGGGTAGAGGAACGCGAATTGAAATTGAAAATGCCAAATTTTGGATATCTGAAGACGGAAAAATATATCAAATCGGTGTAGAGGGTGATTTTAAAGGAAAGTATAAGGGAATTATAGGTATAGGCTCCACTTTAAGTGATGTAAAAAAATTGTTGGTAATTATGTTCAAGTATATGATACATATGAAATGGAAAATGAAGGGGGAATCTGCTTCGAATTAGAGGATATAGATGACTGGGATCCATTAGTGGCTCCAATTGATCATATTTATGTGTTTAGAATATAAACGATTCTGTTTTTACAACATTGGATAAACAGATACACTTATAATATAAACAACTCGATCGGGACTAACGGAGGATATGATGGTAAAAATGCATTGGGTTATTACAAGTGACCTGTCAAAAATTACATTAGATGAGTTTGATAATGAATGGAATGGGGCAGTATATGGATTTTTTGAATTGTGTATTAATAATAGAAAGGAGGGGATCTGGCCTGATAAAACGGAAATGGATGCATTAATAGAAATAGGAATGGCAGATATGGAGGATATCCTATATTGGTTTGTTCATTTAAAGGAAGGTATAAATGTAGTAAAGAAAAATAAAGAGTATGAAATGCAGCTTTTAACCATGAATAGGTACAGCTTGAAGATGGAGCTGAAGCATGAATTATATTTGAAATTTATTAATATAGAAACGGGTGAAAATAATTGGGATGAAAGGGTAGAGTTAGAAGAATTTGAGAATGAACTATACGTTAATATAGAAAAATTTCTGAATTATATAAAAAAAACCAATTCCAGACTGCTAAAATCTAAATGGATAGAAGAATTGCTATTATAAAGTATATGTTTACAAGGGAAAGAAGATAATGAAAATGCAGGATGGATTTATTATATCGGGAACAAGCTGTTCACGGCCAGTAGTGCAATTTCTCCTGTGGTCTTAACGTACTGGCAGTTGCAGGAGGAATCGTATTAGGAGTAGGAAAACAAATGTATTATACAAAGGAAGTAAAGCCAAAGTTTTTTATATATGGGATGGACGTACAAATGATTTTGTCATTAATCTCTTGAAAAGTCCTGGCTTAATAAAATGAATAGGGATGAAGCATTTGAAAGACATAATAAATGTGAAATTATCGCAATATTTAGTTAATGAAATAACACAAGAGCAGCTAAATAAATGGGCAATAGATATGCTGCATCAAATGCTGAAAGGTGATGTTTTTCAGCTTAGCATTTTGGAAGTGTGGGGAATTATAACAGAACTGGCTGGAGCAGGTGATCTTGAGAAAGAGCTTTGTGATAATTTGGTACAACAATTTAGTGATATTTTATCAGGTAAAACACAAGCTGCATTTAGTGTTGCAGTTCAAATTCCTAATAGGCTTGTAATGAAAGATTTGGTGCATGTAAAAGATATTTTGCAAAAGTATATGCAAAAGAAGACTTTGTCAAAAATAGAAATTCAAAAGTTAAAATTAGTAGTTAAAGAAAAAGTTTGTCCAGTTAATACACTTTCACAGATGCTGAAAGAACAAATAATAGGGTTATTGAAATTAGGCTATGATTTTGACTTGGAAGATAGCGACATGATTTTTGATTTAAAAAGTACATTATTCATTCATTATGATATAGAAAGAGCATTAGAAAGCGAACTTTTATCTAAAATAATTCAATTATTGGATTGCTATAATGGGGAGAAATGTTTTTTTGTTAATATAAGGTATGAGAAGGGGGAGGGAAATATATCTATTCTGCCCTAAAATTAAAATATAGATTAATAAAACTGATAGTTTGTATCGGAGATTCTCGTGTATATTTCCGATAGCGCAGGTCAAAAAACCTCGCCTTAGTATCACTATTCCTATGCTTTTTGACGTGTATCTTCGGGAAAATATCCGCAGAAAATACACAAGAATCTCCAAGGCAGACTATTAAAATAATAAGTAGATATTTTTAGAAATAAGGATTTATTTTCTATGACGGGGCAGGACAGGTGGAGACCGTCTGACAAGGAGGGAAGGAAACCTGGAAAATCCGGAACTGAACGGAACCACTGCATATACGTATGGCAAGCGGAAACCAGAAAGAGCCGGAGCTGAATGGAACCACCGCCTGCACTTATGATAAGAACGGGAATCTGATCCGGGAGATCGGGCCCGATGAGCGGATTACCGTATACATTTACGATGTGGAGAACCGTCTGAAAGCCGTGATGGAAGGAGACCGCCTCTTGCTGGCAGCCCTGCTTCCGGAATAATAAATCTATACGGTTATAACGGCGAATGTACAGATCCGTCTATCGGCTTCCAGTATCTGCGGAGCCGCTATTATAACAGCCGGACAGGAAACTTTCTGACGGAGGACACCTACAGCGGAAGTATCTTGGAGCCCTTAAGCCGGAACCGCTACATCTACACTGGAAACAACCCGGTAAACCTTAAGGATCCCGGCGGCCATGCCCGGATAAAAGGGACGGCGGCAAAGTTAAATTCCTGGATTTATAGACAGAATTTATTAATTTGAGATAATGAATAGTGGAAGAGGTGTACCAGACAAACAGAATCGGGACAGTGATCCAGGCTGATATTGGAGTAAAATATGAATAAAGAGATAAGCTATACTACACATATTAATGAAAATAAAGGGAACAGGGTGGAATTTTGGATTATAAATTTTGATTATGCTGATGGAGGTGAATATATAGCAAAATTATTTTGTGAAGAGTATGGGATGCAAATGGGCGATAAGCTAGAGGGAATTTATTTTAGTATAATTAGAATTTATTCAAATACTGAGATTTATGAAGTTTTATGGGATGAGGATATAGGCAATTCTGTTTATTCTATAAAAGAAGATGAAGCCAGTATTAATGAATTAGAAAGAAGATTAAATTATATTCTTGAAAAACTTAATAAAAAATGGTGCCGGTTGTGTATTCAGTCAAAAGAGATCAGCATATGAAATATAATATTAGAAAATTAGAAAGCAGCAAAGAGCTGGAAGAAATAGAACTTGTATTTTATGAGGATAAGAATACAGATAATTGTTATTATTCGGAAGCGTTTTGCAAAAAGTACTGGAAAGTGCCCCGGTAGCATTATATAATGAAATCAATTGACGGGGAAACCAGGAACCATCTCCTCAGCATACAAGGAGACACGGATGGTATCAAGACGAGAATGAACCTGCCGGATGCCATAGACAAACAGGGAGGAAATTGTTATGACAAAAGAAGAGTTAGCATTGGAGCTGATTGCCAGATTGAAGAAGGAATACCCGGACGCAGACTGTACCCTGGACTACAACCAGGCATGGAAGCTTCTGGTGAGTGTGCGCCTGGCGGCTCAGTGTACGGATGCCAGGGTAAATGTGGTCGTAAAGGATCTCTATAAAAAATACCCGGATGTAAAGTCACTGGCAGAAGCTCCGGTGGAGGACATAGAAGCCATTGTAAAGCCCTGCGGCCTGGGGCACAGCAAAGCCAGGGACATCAGCGCCTGCATGAAGGTTCTGATGGAACAGTATGGGGGAAATATTCCCGATACCTTTGAAGAGCTCTTAAAGCTTCCCGGCGTGGGCCGCAAGAGTGCCAATCTGATTATGGGGGATGTATTCGGAAAGCCCGCCATTGTGACAGACACCCACTGTATCCGCCTGTCCAACCGTATGGGCCTGGTAGAAAACTGTAAAGATCCCAAGAAAGTGGAGATGGCCCTCTGGAAGATTATTCCGCCGGAGGAGGGCAGTGATTTCTGCCACCGGCTGGTATATCACGGAAGAGACGTGTGCACAGCCCGGACAAAACCCTACTGTGATAAATGCTGTGTGAAAGATATCTGTGCCAGAAACGGCGTGGAGGATTAGAAGGGCCGTTTACCCGGTATCCCGTGCACAGGGAATCAGCAGCATGGAAAGACGGACGAAGGAGGAACAGATGGAACACGCAGCAGTAAATCTGAAAAAAGGAGAAGGCCGCTTTTTGAAGGCAGGCGGCCTGTGGATCTATGACAATGAAATCGCCTCTGTAATGGGAAGCGCTGCAGACGGGGATCTGGTTCTGGTCCGCGATTTTGACGGCTACTGTCTGGGGAGAGGATTTATCAATACGCATTCAAAAATCAGAATCCGTATGATGACGCGCAGAAAAGACCAGGAAATCAACGAGGAATTTCTCCGCATGCGGATTCAGAATGCCTGGGAATACCGGAAGCGTACCGTGGATACGGACAGCTGCCGCCTTATCTTTGGAGAAGCGGATTTCCTGCCGGGATTTGTGGCGGACAAGTTCTCGGACGTTCTGGTGATCCAGTCCCTGGCCCTTGGAATTGACCGGATGAAGGAGACGCTGATCCGGCTTCTGAAAGAAGTTCTGGCAGAGGACGGAATTACGATCCGGGGCGTCTATGAGCGGAGCGATGTAAAAGAACGGGAAAAAGAGGGAATGGAGCGGTACAAGGGATTTTCAGGCGAACCCTTTGACACCCAGGTAGAGATCCTGGAAAACGGCGTCCGCTATCTGGTGGATGTGAAGGACGGCCAGAAGACCGGATTTTTCCTGGATCAGAAGTATAACCGTCTGGCGGTTCAAAGGCTCTGCAGGGATGCAAAAGTGCTGGACTGCTTTACCCATACGGGTTCCTTTGCCCTCAATGCGGGAATAGCCGGAGCAAGGGAGGTTCTCGGCGTGGACGCTTCGGAATCCGGCGTGGCGCAGGCGGTTAAGAACGCGGCGCTTAACCGCCTGGAGAACCGGGTGCGGTTTCAATGTGCGGATGTCTTCGATCTGCTGCCGGAGCTTGAGGAAAAGGGAGAGCGCTTTGATGTAGTGATACTGGACCCGCCGGCCTTTACCAAGTCCCGGAATTCCGTGAAAAACGCAGTGAAGGGCTATCGGGAAATCAATATGCGCGGCATGAAACTTGTAAAGGACGGGGGCTTTCTGGCTACCTGTTCCTGTTCCCGTTTTATGACCTATGAGCTCTTTACCCAGACGATTCAACAGGCGGCAAAAAGCGTGCATAAGCGGCTGCGCCAGGTGGAGTACCGGACCCAGGCACCGGATCACCCCATTTTGTGGGCGGCGGAGGAATCCTATTATCTGAAGTTTTATATTTTTCAGGTTTGTGATGAGAAATAAAACAGGTTAAAGCTCTGGTATGCGTCCTGCATTTAAAAAATGGCGGTCAGGAAAAGTACCGCTGTATTGTCTGTAATTATAGTGCATATATGGTATCAGAGATAAGAGAAAGAAAGGGCCGGAATATGAGCGGACTGCCGCAGGAATTCAAAGATCGGATGGAGCGTCTCCTGGGAGCGGAATACAAGGCGTTTTTAGACAGCCTGGAGAGAGAACCGGCCCGGGCGCTCCGGGTTAATACGCTGAAAATCACATCGGAGGAGTTCTGCCGGACTGCTCCATTTTCTCTGCGCCCTGTTCCCTGGGCAAAAGACGGATTCTACTATGGAAAAGAGGACCGGCCGGGACGCTGCCCCGGCCATGAGGCCGGCCTGTACTATATCCAGGAGCCGAGCGCTATGGCAGTGGGAACACTGGCAGACGCCCGGCCGGGGGAACGGGTGCTGGATCTCTGTGCCGCACCCGGGGGAAAGACGACTCACCTGGCGGCATCCATGGAGGGCAGGGGGCTTCTCGTCTCCAATGAGATTCATCCGGCCCGGGCAAAAATCCTTTCCTCCAATGTGGAGCGTATGGGAATCCGCAACTGCGTGGTGACGAATGAGCGGCCGGAGTGCCTGGCGGAGCGGCTGCCGGGCTTCTTTGACCGGATTGTGGCAGACGCGCCCTGCTCCGGGGAGGGAATGTTCCGAAAGGAAGAACAGGCGGTTCTGCAGTGGAGCCCGGAAAATGTATCCATGTGTGCTGTCCGGCAGCAGGAGATCCTTGAGGCTGCGGCAGGGATGCTGCGTCCGGGAGGAATACTGGTCTACTCCACCTGTACCTTCTCCCCGGAGGAAAACGAGGGAAGCGTTCATAGATTTCTGGAGCGGCATCCGGAGTTTTCCGTAAAAAAGATGCCCGGCTATGAAGGATTTTCGCCCGGAAGGCCGGAGTGGGCGGACGCCTGTCCACAGACAGCGGACACTTTCCGGCTCTGGCCCCATCGCCTGGAGGGAGAGGGACATTTCGCGGCGGTTCTTCAAAAGGAGGGAGCGGCGCCGGCCGGACACTTTCCCTGGAAAATGCAGCCGGTGGACGGCAACATCCGGAAGCTGTACCGGGAATTTGAAAAGGAGGCTCTGTGCTGTGAGCTTGAGGGAATTCCGGTGCTGTTTAAAGACCAGCTCTATCTTCTGCCGGAGGCATTCCCGCTTAAGGGTCTTAAAGTACTGCGTCCCGGTCTTCACCTTGGTACGATAAAAAAGAACCGGTTTGAGCCGGCCCATGCACTTGCACTGGCGTTAAAGCCCTGTGAGTCCGTTCGCTGCTGCTCTTTAGATGTACAGGAAGCCGGCGAGTACCTGAAGGGTGCGATTTTTGAGAGGCAGGGAGAAAAAGGATGGACGCTGATGCTTGTGGACGGTTACTCCACAGGCTGGGGAAAGCAGGCCGGAGGGATGGTGAAGAATCATTACCCTAAAGGCTTAAGGAAGAATTAGAAGAAAAATGGGGCAGCCGGGAAATAAAGCCTGCAGCTTTATTTCCCGGCTGCCCCATAAATGATTACAACAGCATTACCCCGTGCATCCGTGCCGTTCTGCGGACATCTTCGGGCCAGATGGATGCCTGCACCTCCCCGATGTGGGCCTTGCGCAGATAAAACATACAGATACGGGACTGGCCGATACCGCCGCCCACCGTATAGGGCAGCTTCTGCTCCAGGATCGCCTTCTGGAAGGGCAGCTCTGCCCGTTCCTCACAGCCGGCTAGTTTAAGCTGGCGCTTAAGCGCCTCCTCATCTACGCGGATTCCCATGGAAGAGAGCTCCAGCGCGTGATCCAGAACAGGATACCACACAATAATATCCCCGTTCAGATGCCAGTCGTCATAGTCCGGCGCCCGTCCGTCATGGGGCTTTCCGTCTGCCAGCTTGTCGCCGATCTCCATAAGGAATACGGCGCCCTTTTCCCTGGCAATCAGATCCTCGCGCTCTTTCGGCGTTTTATCCGGATAGCGGTCCGCCAGTTCCTGGGTGGTGATAAAGAAGATATCCCTGGGAAGAATCTCTTCAATATAATCATAACGGATAGACATATATTTTTCTGTTTTCTTAAGGGCCTTGTAAACCTTACGAACCGTCTCCTTCAGATAATCCGTATTCCGATCTTCTTTCAGAATAATTTTTTCCCAATCCCACTGATCCACATAGATGGAATGTACATTGTCCGTGTCTTCATCCCGGCGGATAGCGCTCATGTCCGTGTACAGGCCCTCTCCGATGTGAAAGCCGTACTGCTTCAGAGCATTGCGTTTCCACTTGGCAAGGGAGTGTACGATCTCCACAGGCCGCTCATTCTGCTCCTTAATGCCGAAGGTAACGGGCCGCTCTACTCCGTTCAGATTGTCATTGAGACCGGATTCGGGCGTCACAAAGAGGGGCGCGGAAACCCGGAGAAGGTACAGCTGTTCGGCAAGGCTCTGCTGAAAGAAATCCTTTACCGTTTTAATAGCCACCTGTGTGTCGTACAGGCTCAGCTCGGACTGATAGTCCTTGGGTATGTATAAATGCTCCATTTAAAATCTCCTCTGATACTTTTTCCGATAATTAAAATACGAAGTCTATTATAGCAGAATTCACGAAAAAGAAAAGAACTTTGTGGCAGTCATCAAAATTTTTACATGCGGCAGGGTAAGAATTCAGGCGGCAGCGACGGGCGGAAAACGGACAGAAAAAAGCCGTCTTGGCAATATCTTCTGTCAAAACGGCTTATCTCAGATTCTGCTTTAACCAGTTGCTTTTATCTTTTTTTGAATGCGCTCTATGAAAATAAGATGCATGGATAATTAGGCTGATTAAATTCTGGTTACATTCGTAGCCTGCGGTCCCTTTGCGCCGTCTACAACATCAAACTCAACAGCCTGCCCTTCTTCCAAGGACTTGAAACCATCCATGGTGATGCCGGAGTAATGTACAAACACATCATTTCCCTGCTCGTCAGAAATGAAACCGTATCCCTTTTGATTGTTGAACCACTTAACTGTACCTTGCATTGTGATAATACCTCCGAAAATATTAAAAAAGTGTCTCGTTGCACAACAACAACAGATATAGATTATCATAAATGGGAAACCCTGTCAATAAAATTTGAAGCCTTCCGGGGTCTTTTTTCGTGATTGTTTGAATAAAATGAAATAATGAAAAAGAGTGCAATTTTTTATGAGAAATGAGAAAATTTTCCGAGGTCTGATTCTTTTGGAGATACTGCTTCTCGCAGGATTTTCCGTTATTTGTGTTTATAAAAACAAAAAAGTGCATTGTCTGTCAACTGCGGCAGCAGAGGCTGGGGAGCAGACGGGAGAATTTATTAAATGGGTGGATTTTCAGGTGTCTGCGGAGGCCCTTGGAAAAGCCTATGAGTATGACCGGGACACCTATGGGCAGGAGGTGCATTTAAACTGGATTGAACTTCTGGCTTACACGGCAGCAAGAACAGGAGGAGACTTTTCAAAAGAAAGCCAGGTGAATGCGTACCTGGAGGAGGCGGCAGAAGAGCTGGCCGGAGGAAAGACTATGGAAGAGCTGACGGAAGGAATGAAGTACTACAGTTACTATCTGGAGGCATATACGGCTGTCCTGGGAGGCATGGTGGGAGAGTATGAGATCCAGGTTCCTGCAGAAACTTCTGCCGGGCAGAAGGAAGGCGGGGAAGAGACGGCCGAGGGCTCTCTTGTGTGGGAAAAGCGGTATGGCCTTAAGGCGTTTCTTCCTATTGCAAAAAATTTTCCCTACAGTGACTACGATGATTTCGGGGTTTCGCGGAGCTATGGATACAGGCGGAAACATCTGGGACACGATATGATGGGGCAGGTCGGCACGCCGATCATTGCAGTGGAGTCCGGTTATGTGGAGGCTCTGGGCTGGAATCAGTACGGAGGCTGGCGTATCGGTATCCGCAGCTTTGACAGAAAGCGTTACTATTATTATGCCCATCTTCGGCAGGGTTTTCCCTATGCCCTTAATCTGGAGGAAGGAAGCGAGGTCCGGGCCGGGGATGTGATTGGATATATGGGACACACCGGCTATAGCACGAAGGAGGATGTGAACAACATTGATCAGACGCATCTTCACTTCGGAATCCAGTTGATTTTTGACGAATCCCAGAAGGAGGGAGCTTCGGAGATCTGGATTGACTGCTACCAGATTGTGAGATTTCTCTACCGGAACCGGAGCGAGTGTGTCCGCAATGATGCCACCAAGGAATGGCACAGGGTTTATGATATGAGAGAATGACATTCTTGTACATTGAGGGCAGCTATTGCTTTTAAAAAAAAATTGTTATAAACTACCAATAGTGGTAAAAGTGAAACAGAGATGTTACAGGACGGGGACGGATATTTAACTTACGATACAGGAATAAGAGGAACCGGAAACATGCTGGGAGAATGTCATGCCCATATCATTATGGACGGGAAGAATTATAAAGAGGCAGTAGCTTTACATAAAAGCGGAGTGAAAGAAGAAGTAATCCGGGCGCATTTCCGGATATGGGGGGAAACGGGAATTACCTTTGTCCGCGACGGGGGCGATGCACTGGGCGTCTCCGGACGGGCAAAGGAGCTTGCGCCTGAGTATGGCATTGACTATCGCACGCCGATCTTTGCCATCCATAAAAAGGGACATTACGGAGGAATTGTGGGACATGCCTTTTCTGATTGGAAGGAATATCATTCCCTGGTGTGCCGGGCCAAAAAAGAAGGGGCGGATTTTATCAAGATTATGATCAGCGGTATTATGGAATTCGGCGCTTTTGGCGTGCTTACGGAGGAAGGACTGCCGGAGAATGAGATCCGTCAGATGATCCGGATTGCCCATGAGGAGGGAATGACCGTGATGGCTCACGGAAACGGAGACAGGCCGGTGCGCGCGGCTGTGGAGGCCGGGCTTGATACACTGGAACATGGAAATTATCTGAAGAAAGAGACGCTTGATCTTCTGGCCGGAAGCGGAACCATCTGGATTCCGACTCTGGCTCCCACGGGAAACCTGCTGGGCTGCGGCCGTTTCCCGGATGAACAGGTGAAACGGATTCTGAGATGTCAGATGGACAATATACGCTATGCTTTTGCCAGAGGGGCCGGGATTGGCCTGGGGAGTGATTCGGGTGCTTATCTTGTACCTCACGGACAGGGGCTTCTGGATGAATATGAGTGGATGAAAAAGGCCGTGGGCGAAGAAAAGGAGACGGAATTAAAAGAGCGGCTGACAGAGTCGGAAAGCCGGATCAAAAAAAGTGCTGTCGGGAAATAAGGCAGCAGACTTTTCTGATACCTTATTTTCCGACAGCCCCTCCGTTTAAAGTTCTTCCCGGCAGAAATAGCAGGTGCAGTGACGGGGATCCTGCTTTTCGGATATCAGATTATCAGCGCCGCAATAGCTGCAGTGGACAACCCTTTTGCCGGCAGGAACAGACATCCATTCTTCGTAGCGTTCACCGGAATTGGCAGCGGGACGGTAAGACTTGGACGGCTCCACAAAAGTGCGGCCCGTTTTTTCTTCGGGAGGATTCTGTAAGGGTTTTTTCATGGGAGAAGCAGGTTTTTTAGGAGAAGAAGCCCTCCGGGCAGAAGGGTAAATCAGGCGGTAGTTCCGCTCGTCAATTTCAACCTGCAGATAGTGTCCCTGCTCCTTCAGCTTTTTGATCTCCCGAAGGGCCTGCTGTCTGCTGATGCCTAATTCATGGGCAATCTTCCCGATGTTCTGGTAGCGATCCGTGAGAATCAGACGGTTGTAAACGGTTATCCGATCCTGGGGATTTTCCGTACCGTAGATCTGCTTATTCACCTGTCTGGTGACTTCTTTTTCAGAGAGAAGCGGCTTTTTCGGCAGCGTATCACGGGATACGGGCGTTGTATGGCGCGGAGACGGTTTGTCTGTTTTTATTTTACTTATAACGGAAATAATAATAATGATAACAATCAGTTCCAGCATAGTAAGTACCTCACAGAATCGTTTGTATATAGGATATCTATTATGATACACGAAAATGACAGGAAGGAAAAGAGCTTTATGAAAAAAAGACAAATGAAGGCGGTTGTTGCTGCGGTTCTGCTGGCATCGGTTTTTATGACGGCATGTAAGACGGGGACGGACGGAGACGGCCGGATTCCGGAACAGAAGGAGCAGCAGGAGGCACAGCCGGACGGGGAAGCAGAAGAGCAGCAGGAGGTGCTGCAGCCGGGAGCGAAGGCAGATATACAAACGGATAAGGAAAAAACGCCGGAAGAACAGTCGGCCTTATTTCTTCCCGACTATACAAGCGCGCCTCTTCTGAACACAACAGACATTAAATGTCTGTCTATGGAAGCGGGCGCTTCTGACGACCAGGTGCAGCTGAACTGGTTTTCGCCAAGCGGAAAAAGGGGAAAAACGGAGTGGAAAAATTCTTCCGGAAAGACAGAGAGCTTTGAGGCAGAGTGCACGGCCTCTGTGACGGAGCCCGGACTTTATGTAAACAAGGCGGTGGTTTCCGGGCTGCGCCGGGGAGAGAGCTATACCTACCGGGTGGGCAATGAGGACGCCTGGTCTCCGGAATACACTTACAAAATACCGGAGAAAACAGGGTCATTCACGTTTCTGGTCACATCCGACGCACAGATCGGCCAGTCGGAGATAGAATATCCGGAGGATACGGCTGGGCGGTGGGACAGTGTTCTGACACGGCTTAGAAGCTATGTTCCGGAGGCGGAGCTTCTGCTTCACCTGGGTGATCAGGTGGCAGATTTTGGGAGTACAGAGCATTATGAGCTGTTTCTGGAGCATCTGGCATTGTACGGCATTCCTCTGGCGCCCGTGGTGGGAAACCATGACGTGGCAAATGAGACAAGCATGGAAGCAGGCGGCCATCCGGACGGTCCCTATTTTTATGAACATTTCTTTGTCCCCAATCGTTCCAATATGGCGGAAGGAGAGTATGACCAGAACGGAAATTATGCGTTTGTCCGGGGAGATGTGCTCTTTATTGTTTTAAACGGCTGCTATGGACACCCGGGAGAGTTTCATGAGGCCTATGCAGCTCAGATTGCCTCTGTGTTTCCCGATGTAAAATGGCGGATTGTGATGCAGCATTATTCTCCGTACAGCGGGGTAGGTTCTTCGGGAAATGGGATGAGTGATGATTATCTGGCTAATATTACAATAGACAATGAGATTGACCTGGTATTGACCGGCCATGACCATGCGTATTCCAGATCGGCTTTTATAAACCGGGAAAAGGAGACACTGGAGGAGTATGATTATGAACCGGGCAGCACAGCGGTGAATCCGGAAGGGGCGATGTATGTAACATGCAGCACCTCCAGCGGATGCCTGTACCATCCTCTTGAGAAGGAAGAGCATCTGGTGTTCCAGGGCCAGCCGGAGACGCCGGTTGCTGTCCGGATTGATGTGACGGATAAGGAGCTGCATTTGAGAACTTATCTGGTGGAAACCTGGACGCTTTATGATGAGTATACGATTCGGAAGGAATAAAGGATGAGAAATATCAGACTTTTGATACAATATGACGGGACACGCTATAACGGCTGGCAGAGCCAGGAGCATACGGAAGAGACCATCCAGGGAAAACTGACCAGAGTACTGGAGCGTATGCTTGGGGAAGAAATTGATCTCCAGGGTTCCGGAAGAACGGATGCGGGCGTACATGCGGCCGGACAGACGGCAAATTTCCGGACAAAGGCAGCAGTCTCCTGTGAAGAAATACTGGATTATGTCAATCGGTATCTCCCGGAGGATATTGCGGTACTGGAGGCAGCGGAGGCGGATCCGCGCTTTCACAGCCGGCTTTGGTCCCTTAGAAAGACCTACATTTACCGTATCTGGAACAGTCCCATACCCAATGTATTCGAGCGGAAATACCTGTACCAGGTGAAGGAGCCCCTTTGTGTGGAACGTATGAGGCAGGCGGCTGCTTTGCTGGAGGGAACCCATGATTTCCGGGCTTTCTGTGCAAACGGGCGGATAAAAAAATCTACAGTCCGTACACTGGAGCAGATTAAAGTGGAGCAGAAGGGTGCAGAGCTGTCCCTTAATTTTACCGGAAACGGGTTTCTCTATCATATGGTGCGGATTCTGACAGGAACGCTGCTGGAGGCAGGGCTGGGAAAGAGGAAGCCGGAGGAAATGACGCAGATTCTGATGTCCCTTAACAGAAATCAGGCAGGCCCCATGGCTCCGGCCCGGGGACTTTGTCTGTGGAAGGTGGAGTATGAAGATTCGGATATCTGATATTTTGGGAAATAATTGAGATAAAAGAGGTGTTGCAAAATAAGGCAGCAGACATTTCCAATATCCAGTGTCCGGCTGTTCGCGTACACACTGTCTGATATGGGCGGATATTGCCTAAGCAATGTTCGCACAGAGCAGACAGTGTGTACGAGAACCGTCCGAACAACGGATATGGAAATGTCTGCTGCCTTATTTTGCAACACCTCTTCGTTTTCAATGAACAAGGTGAATGCGTTTTTTACTGAGCCGCTTTTTCGGCATACTCTGTAGTTACAAGATCCTCATAGGGCACCCGTGCTTCCAGTTCTCCGGCTTCCTCCAGAATGTCCTGCAGGAGTGTGAAGCTGGATTCTTCAAAAATGAGATCATTTTTCCAGGTATCCTGTTCATAGTACCGTGTGACGATGGCTGTGATAACCTCCAGATCCGTTTCCTTGAACTGAGGAGCAATCACTTTGGCGATTTCCTCCGGCGTATGGTTCTGTACATAGTCCATGCCTTTTTGAAGCGCATTGGTGAAGCCCTGCACCAGTTCCGGATGTTCCTTTAAAAAGCTCTGCTTTGCGCTATAGGCCGTGTAGGGCACATAGCCGGAATCCACGCCTAAAGATGCAACTACATAGCCTGCGCCCTCTTTCTCAAGGGTGGTGGCACCGGGCTCGAATTCAACGGTAAAGTCACCGCTTCCGCCGGAAAACGCCGCCGCCGTGGCTCCGAAGTCAATGCTCTGGTCGATGGTCATATCCGCAGCCGGATCTAAATTGTTTTTCTTAAGAATGTACTCGAAGACCATCTGCGGCATACCGCCTTTGCGCCCTCCAAGGATTTCTTTTCCTTTCAGATCCGACCACTGGAAGTTCTCCACAGGCTCTCTGGCAACGAGAAAATTGCCGGCGCGCTGGGTAAGCTGGGCGAAATTCACAATGTAATCATCGGGATTCTGGCTGTACACGTAGATGGAAGCCTCTGAGCCCATGAAGCCGATGTCGGCTTCGCCGGAGAGGACGGCGGTCATCGTTTTGTCGGCTCCAAAACCAGTAACAAGTTCCAGTTCAATCCCTTCCTCTGCAAAATATCCTTCCTCAATGGCCACATACTGAGGTGCATAGAAGATGGAGTGGGCTACTTCGTTGAGGGTGACTTTTGTCAGCTCGCCGGAGGCGGCAGGCGTGTCTTTGCCGCCGCAGGCGGCAATTCCAATCGTAATCAGTGCCAGTGCTGCGGCAGCCAGCATGGCAGGCAGTTTCTTTTTCATATGATATCCTCCTTTTCCTAATGGTATACCATATGATAAGATTGGAAAAATGTGATAGCTGACGGAGTATCAGATGATAAAATCCGGGTAAGATCCGTCTGCCCGAAGGGTATATTTTTATAGATTTAAAACTCTGTATATGGTACAATTAATAAATTAGGAGGCGCCGGCTTATAAACCGGATAATAAGCACCCGGCCGTGAATCAGGCAGCGGCACCAACAATATTATCAACTAAGGAGAGGATAGGAAGATGTGGAGAAGTGTGAAGAAGCAGGCAGCGTTTTTGATGTTTCTATCAGTTCTGGGCTTGGCGGCAGCCTGCAGCAGTCCCAGAGAGGAAGCCGGAACAGATACTGCGGAGCCGGCAGAGACTGCAGAGATTGAGGAACCGGAGGAACTTCCGGCATCTGCGGAGTATACCTCAGTGGATGGCATGTACAAGGTGACATTGCTGGAGGGGCTTGAGCAGACGGATTTACAGTTCCAGTCAAATTCCAGCATGATGGGACTGGATGCGGGGGCTGATCGTCAGGGATTCTCCGCAATTTCTCTGGGGAGTCCCAAGACAAGCGTACCGGGTAATCCGGCCAAGATGGAGAGCCTGGAGGATTATGCGGATCATGTGTCTGCATTGGCTCTGGACGGTACCGGTGTAAGTGTGGACTGGACGGATACGGAGGCAGAGACGCAGGAGGGAGCAGAGCGCTGTCTGGCCCGGGAAGGTACGGCAAGGAGCGGAGGAAGCACAGGCCTGGCTTACGGGTATTATATAGAGACAGGTGACAGCTACTACGCCTTAATGGTCGTGGGCAATGACGACGATGTGGAGGATGCCAGAAAGGTTATGAAACTGGAAATTCTCGAGGGAGGCGCAGCAGCTGCGGGCAGCAAGGCATTTGTCAGCGGCATGACAGCCGTTCTTGATACAGTGAACGGAGCCAGTGTTATGGATACGGTGAAGGCTCTGGAGGATACGGGAGAAGCCGAAAGCGATCTGGCCGTCCTGAGCACTCAGGCTGCCCGGTCACTGAGCGACAGCTGGGGCGTGGAAGATGCCGCCGGTCTGCTGGAGATGGCCGACTGGCTGATGAACGAGGGACACAACAAGGATGCTATGGACTACTTAAATGAGTTCGGCGGAACAGAAGCGGCGGATCGGACAGAGCTGGAAGCTAAGCTGGAAGGGGAGGACGATGAAACCCGCTGGAGTGTTCTGGCAGCCTATGACGCATGGTCCGCTTACGGGGATGCCGCTATCAGTGCATGGGATCTGAGCCGGGTAGGCACGATCATGGGCTTCGGATATGCCGCAGGCTACTGCACCTATGAGGAAGCCATGGACAAATCCTTAGAGGCAGCCAAAAAGGCCCAGGAATCCTTCAGTTCCTGGGATGACTTCAACCAGAGCTATCTCTACGGTTACGCTTACTGGATGGGTGAGGATCTGGAAGATCCGGAGAGCAGCGCGGCAGAGAGGGCAGGTGTTGTGGAGAATCTGAAGTCCCAGGCCAACGGCCCCTTCTCCGCAGACTGGAACATGGAACTGAATAAAGAATGGTAATGGGATCAAAAGAGTCTGGCCGCGGGTTAGGCTCTTTTGCTGTCTTACATCTTGAATTTCTCCGATCCAATGCCTATAATAAAATGAAAAGATCATCGGAAAACGCAAGAGGAGAATATGAAATGATAAGAGACATTCTTGACACACACACCCATACCCTGGCCAGCGGACATGCCTACAGCACGATCCGGGAAAATGCCCATGCAGCGGCTGAAAAGGGGCTTGAGTTATTGGCAATCACTGAGCATGCTCCTAGATTGTGGGGAAGCTGCCAGAGCATTTATTTCCAAAATCTGCGTGTGGTAGACCGCAGCGCATACGAGACAGAGCTTCTGATGGGAGCAGAGTTAAATATTCTGGACGAACAGGGAACCGTGGACTTGGAACTTCGATCTTTAAAGCAGATGGACATTGCCATAGCAAGCCTTCATGTTCCCTGTATCCGTCCCGGAAGCAGGGAATTTAACACCCAGGCCTGCATCAACGCCATGAAAAATCCCTATGTCAGCATTTTGGGACATCCCGATGATGCACGTTACCCTGTGGATTTTCGGGCACTGGTTCAGGCGGCAAAGGAGTACGGCGTGCTTCTGGAACTCAATAACAGCTCCCTTCGCCCGGGCAGCTCCAGGAAAAATGCCAGGGACATGGATATGGAAATGCTGAAGCTCTGCATGGAATACAAGGCGCCCATTGTCATGGGAAGCGATGCCCATGTAGATTCGGATGTGGGACGTCACGATGAAGCATTACAGCTTCTGGAGGAAATGAATTTCCCGGAGGAGCTGGTAGTCAACCGTTCTGTGGAAGAGCTGAAGAAATACTTGAACCGCGGCAGAAATAATAAGTAAAACAGTAGACTTCAAGATTTTACTGTGCTAAAATATCTATATAAATTGACGTAACGAATAAGTGGATAAACCGTTACAAGTTTTTTGAATTGTCTGTATAGAAGGAGAGAGCCGTGAATAAGAAGATAAAGACCGAAGCCGTTGATTTTTTGTTTGAGGCTATACTAAGCCTGGAGAATAAAGAGGAGTGCTACACTTTTTTTGAGGATGTCTGTACCATCAATGAACTGTTGTCTCTGTCACAGCGCTTCGAGGTGGCAAAGATGCTCCGGGAGCAGAAAACCTATCTGGAGATTGCAGAAAAGACAGGCGCTTCCACAGCCACTATCAGCAGGGTGAACCGCTCCTTGAATTACGGGAATGACGGGTACGATCTGGTCTTTGGGCGGATTGGGGAAAAGGCAGAGCAGATGCGGTGAACAGAAAAAGGTTTTCTGCTGAGAATAACTGTAAGTTTACATAAGAAACCCAGGCAGGCTTTGCTTTCCCGAAGTGCTGCCTGGGTTTTTAAATGCACAAGAATTTCAGATACATACTGCTAGAAAACCGGAATTATCCGACAGAGCGCCCGGATATATTCCGGATCCGTCCCGCAGCAGCCGCCTAACAGAGACGCCCCGGCTCTGAACAGTGCTTCCATATGAACGGCAAATTCTTCCGGTTTCATGCTGTATACAGCCTCTCCCGTCTCCGTAATCTTCGGCATCCCGGCATTGGGCTTGGCGATCACAGGTATGGAGACACGCTCCCGGATTCCGGCGATTACGGCTTCCAGCTGCTCCGGCCCTACGGAGCAGTTACAGCCTACGGCGTCCGCTCCTACGGCTTCTAATGCTTCCGCTGCGTCGTAGATATTACCACCGAAGAACAGGCTTCCGTCAGATTCTATGGTTAGGCTGCAGAGGACGGGAAGATCGCAGACTTCTGCGGCTGCGTCCAGAATAACCATGGTTTCATCGGCGGCCATCATGGTTTCGGCCACAAGGAGATCTACACCGGCTTCGGCCAGATAAGTTATCTGTTCCTTATAAGCTTCGAACAGTGTATCGTAAGGCATTTCGCCCATCGGCTCCATTAATTTTCCCGTGGTGCTGATATCACCGGCTACCAGCGCTCTTCCTGCCGCCGTTTCCCTGGAAATGCGTACCAGTTCATGGTTAAGGCGCTTTGTCTCATGGGCAAGTCCGTGGCTCTCAAGGCTGATGGGGTTGGCCAGGAAGGTGGGAGCATAAACAATATGGGAACCGGCTTCAATATAGGCATTCTGTAACCGGATCAAAGGCTTTGGATGCTCTGCGATCCACTGCTCTGAACAGATCCCCCGGGGCATGCCTGCCTTTAGCAGATTGGAACCGGTGGCCCCGTCCAGAATCAGGGGGCCTTTGGTCATTCGCTGTCGAAATTCTTCTTTTGTCATAGAGATTCCTTTCTTTGTGCTGTCTGTTTTTGTTCAGTATAATACAAAAATCAGTCAGGATGCAAGGCTGCTGTTTACTCCCGGGCCGTGCACTGCGCTGCACAGCCTGCATGAATTACTGCTTGCCAGTAAAAACAGATTGTGCTAGAATGGATAACCGTAAGTAAGGTAAATGTTCGCGGCTGACAGTGCCGAAAGGCGTCAGGTGAGGAAAGTCCGGGCTCCATAGGGCAGGATGCCGGATAACGTCCGGTGGAGGCGACTCCAAGGAAAGTGCAGCAGAAATATACCGCCAGGCAGCTGGTAAGGGTGGAAGGGTAGTGTAAGAGACTACCGCCCGTCTGGTAACAGGCGGGGCATATGTAAACCCCATCCGGAGCAAGACCGAAACGAAACGCGCGTCCTGGGTGACAGGATGCTTTAGGCCGGCCCGGCTGTTTCAGGTGGGTCGCTTGACTCTGCCGGTGACGGCAGAGCTAGATAGATGAACATTCATGACATAACCCGGCTTATCGCCTTGCTTACTCCAAAATCGTTTTATGCCGTAAAGATGTGTCTTACGGCAGAGTGATGACGATAAAAAAGAATTTCTTTCCGGTACAAAGGGTTTATGCGCCTGCACATTCGGAAGGGAATTCTTTTTTACGTATATGTCTGAATTTTACGTCTATTCATCATCCCCGTCATCCGGGTCAAATTCCGGCATAGCTCCGATATTCTGCGTGTTCAGCGTCCGGCGCTTTAAGCGCTGCTCCTCCGACTGCTCCAGAATAAAGTCCTTTACGGCCCGGGCATTCCTGATATGCTGAAGTTCAAGTCTTGGATGGGTAATGTCTCCGGTATTGCAGACTACGGTCCCCAGGCCGAACATCCGCTCAAACAGGCTGGAATTGAGGGTGACATCCTGAATCTTGTACATGTAGCAGTCATTTTCCTTATGATTCAAAAAGCCTTCATTGATAGTGAGAACTTCCGGTCTGACTGTATAAGTGGTGAAAGTCAAGGGCAGGCCGAAGAAGACCCATCTTTTTTTCTCTTTAAATTCCATACGTATTTCTCCTTTCCGCACATGGATTCCTCTCCTTATTACTATATCTGAAAAACTTCTTTTTTGCAAAATAATTTTATTGAAATCCACTTCGGTTTGATGTAACATAGTACAGGAATATTTAGCAACCGGTACAGCCTTGCACAAAGAAACAGGGCTGTATCTGACAGATGTTTTTCACTCATGGAAAACTGCTCTCGTTTTAAGGCTTTTGAGGGTTTTCCGGAAAATGATGGAGGTATTATGAGACATTTGATGAGCCCCTTGGATTTTTCCGTGGAGGAGCTTGGCCGTCTTCTTGATTTGGCCAGGAATATTGAGAAAAATCCGGCAAAATATGCACATGCCTGTGACGGAAAGGTTCTGGCAACCCTGTTCTATGAACCGAGTACCAGGACGAGGCTGAGCTTTGAATCGGCGATGATTCATCTGGGCGGCCAGGTCCTTGGCTTCTCCAGTGCGGCGTCCAGCTCGGCGGCAAAGGGAGAAAGTGTTTCCGACACAATTCGTATGATTTCCTGTTACGCTGATATCTGCGCTATGCGGCATCCCAAAGAAGGAGCTCCCATGGTGGCGACAGCGGTTTCTTCTATTCCTGTGATCAATGCCGGCGACGGCGGACATCAGCATCCCACTCAGACACTTACCGATTTGATGACGATTCGATCTCTCAAGGGGCGTTTGGACCACTTGACGATTGGTTTGTGCGGTGATTTGAAGTTTGGCCGGACGGTGCATTCTCTGATTAATGCGCTGGTTCGGTATGAGGATATTTCTTTTGTGTTTATTTCGCCGGAGGAGCTGCGCATTCCGGGATACATCCGGGAGGATGTGCTGGATGAGAAGGGCGTGCCTTATAAAGAGGTAGAGCGCCTGGAGGATGTGATTGGAAGCCTTGATCTTCTGTATATGACGAGGGTGCAGAGGGAGCGGTTTTTTAATGAAGAGGATTATGTGAGATTGAAGGATTTTTATATTCTGGATAAGGCGAAGATGGAACTGGCCGGTCCGGATATGCTGGTTCTGCATCCGCTTCCCAGGGTGAATGAGATATCTGTGGAGGTGGACAGTGATCCGAGAGCCGCTTATTTCAGACAGGTGCAGTTTGGGGTTTATGTGCGTATGGCTTTGATCCTTACGCTGCTGGAGGTGAATGTGTAATGGCGAGTATTTTGAATGTCGGCAGGATTGCGGAGGGGTTTGTGCTGGATCATATTCAGGCCGGGAAGAGTATGGAGATCTATAAGTATCTGAACCTGGATAAACTGGATTGTACGGTGGCTATTATTAAGAATGCCCGGAGTGCGAAGATGGGGAAGAAGGACATTATGAAGATTGAGTGTCCGATTGACTACATAGATTTGGAGGTTCTGGGGTTTATTGATCATAATATTACGGTGAATATTGTGAAGGATGAGGAGATTGTAGAGAAGATGGCGCTGGCGCTTCCGAAGGAGATTCGGAATATTATCCGGTGCAGGAATCCCAGGTGTATTACTTCGATTGAGCAGGAGCTTGATCATGTGTTTCTTTTGACGAATGAGGAGAAGGAGATTTATCGGTGTAAGTATTGTGAGGAGAAGTATAAGAAGAAGTAAGGGATAGGGGGTGGACGAGGAACAGCCCCAAAGTCCGCCGGTATTTCCATATCCTCAGCAATAAGGAATCCTCCCGCTTTGCGGGCCCCTCCTTATCACAACTGTTCGGACGGTTCTCGTACACGCTGTCTGCTCTGTACGAACATTGCTTTGAGTGTTCTTGAAAGGCTTTTTGGTTTTGTCAGCATTGTTCGTCCATATCAGACAACATGTACGCGAACAGCCGGACACTGGATATCGGAAATACCGGCGGACTTTGGGGCTGTTCCTCTGACTTTGGAGGAGTTATTCTTCGCGGATGCTCAGGCGGCATAGAAGTTCGTTGGTGATGGTTCCGGCGGCTTCGGCCAGGTTTTCGGCGCGGAGGGTGTGGGTGCCGTTGGTTCCTATGATGGTGACGATGTCGCCGGGACGGGCTTCGGGAATCTGGGTGACGTCTATGACCATCTGATCCATGCAGATGTTTCCGATGATGTGGGTTTTCCGGCCGCGGACGAGGACGGGGATCTGCTGGTTGGAAAGACTGCGCGGCAGGCCGTCGGCGTAACCGATGGTGACGGCGGCGATGCGCATGGGGGCCCCGGCGCGGAAGTTTCGGCCGTAGCTGACGGTTTCGCCGGGCTGAAGCTCTTTGATGACGGCGATTCGGGCATGGAGGGAGAGGACGGGACGCAGGGGGAGTATATTCATTAGCCCGGGTTCGGGGCTGCTGTAGCAGCCGTACATGGCGATGCCGAAGCGGGCGTATGATACGGGCAGATCCGGGTAGTTTAGGACGCCGTAGCTGCTTTGGAGGTGAAGCTTTCCGGGATTCAGGCCCTGTTCTTTCAGCTGCTCTGTGGTTTTAAAGAAGGAGGAGATCTGGAGTCTGGTGAAGAGGATGTCTTCCATTTTCTGGCTGTCTGCCACGCAGAGGTGGGAGTACATGCCGAGGATCTGCAGCTTTTCGCAGGTGAAGAGGGAGGCGATCTCCTGGATGTGATCGGAGCGTTCGCCTAAGCGGTGCATGCCGGTGTCCAGTTTGATGTGGATTTTGACCGGGTAGCAGGCGGCATCATTCAGGGCGCGGGCATGGGCGCAGTCGGCAGCTGTCTGAATCAGATCGTAGGTGGTGAGCAGGTGGATCTGGCGGGGGGAGGTGTAGCCCAGTACCAGGATTTCCCCCTGGATTCCGTGAATGCGCAGTTCGACGCCCTCCTGGACGGTGGCGACTGCGAAGGCGCGAATGCCCAGGCGGTTCAGGTAGGAGGCGGTTGACACTGCTCCGTGGCCGTAGGCATCGGCTTTTACTACGGCCATAAATTCGCAGCCTTTCGGAAGCAGGCTCTGTAGAGTTTCTACATTGTATTTTAAGTTTTCATAGTGAATTTCTTTCCAGGCTCTCCGGTCGGGAAGCAGGCGGACGATCATGGCGTCCTGGTTGATTTTTGTGATCATGATAAATTCCCCTCTCTAAGCAGATATTTAGATGATGTTTGTGTGGTTCTGATTCATTCCTGCGGGCAGCAAGTAAAGCGGACATGGCCCGGTACACTCTCCGCCCGGAACGGGCTCACTTTGTGCTGCGTTTTATGACAGCCTTGGACTTTTTGTGAGGGACGGTTCGTTTGGGAAGCAATGTGGGAAGTTTAGTCAAAATCAGCGCCCCTATAAAGGAAGAAGCAGCTGCAGCCGCGTAATGCGCCAGACTGTTATCCACAAAAAAAGCCAGTTTTGTCACTTTTGCTCCGCCCCTCACGAGAATGATAAAGAGCGGATGAAGCAGATAAATGAACAAAGGCAAATCTTTGGGAAAGGTTTTCTTCTGCTCCTCTCTGCGGTCCTCTAACAGAGCCGAAAACAGGAAATACATCACCGGCAGCAGGAAAAGATACATGCTGTCATGCCTCTGTGTCTCCAGAAGCTTTAACAGAATTCCTTCTCCCAGAAGCAATCCGGAGGTGATGCCCAGAGCTCCGAGGCACAGGGCATAAGAGGGACGGCGCCGTGTGACCGCATAGCCCAGAAACAGAAAGATCGGCGTGTAAAATAATCCGTTCCGGGTGTATTCAAAAACATGAAACAATCCCTGGTAGATGACAGATACAAAGGACCCTTCCGGAATCAGTCCGTAATAGCTGTCTCCGAACAGTCCCACCGCATAGAGCAGTCCGCAGACTGCGCCTGCAGCCGGCAGGGGCAGGGAGCGCAGCAGCAGAAAGATCACGGCGAAGCCCAGGATCAGAGCCGGAAGATACCACAGGTGGTAAAAGGTTCCGTCAAGAAAAATCATTTTCAGGATCGAGATGATACCTGCGCCCTTGAAATGTCCGGCGTAAATCCCCACAGGGAGATAAAGAACCATGGAAATCAGATAAATAAGTCCGATGCGTTTCAAGTAAGACCATCCGTATGCCGCGTCCTCCAGAGCCTTTGGCAGAACAAAGTACCCCGTTACCATGAAAAAGAAGGGGACTGCCGTACGGGCCAGAACTCTTGTCAGGATATAGTCGGCTTCCGGGCTTAAGGAGGTCAGAGGCGAGGTGTGAATGGCAATAACCAAAAAGGCGGCCAGAAGCTTGAAGCGGTCAATTGCAGGGTAATAGTATTTTTGCGTCATAGCTACCTCCAAAGGGTGAAGATAAAGCCTTCCCGGTTGTCTCCGGACACCTGGAAGGGCAGGTACCCGGGGAGGTGTATCTCGGTCAGCTCGTCCTCTGCCTTCTTATAAAAAAGTTCAAAGCTCTTATTTTCCACATGGACTTTCAAGTGGCGGCCTTCATAGGGGAATTCCCTTAAGTAATCCAGATATTCTTCCAGGCAGAAGCCGTGAGCGTCCATAATGGAGGCATGGGGAAGTCCCACATACCGGAAATGCCAGGGCTCCGGAGCAATTCCCGTCCGTGCTTCTTTTCCTGCCTGATACCGCTCCACAAAACCATACGAGGCTGCTTTGCTCCGGAAACGTCCGCAGATGCCGTCCCTTGGGAGATAGGGGCGCAGAAAGTCTATGGGTTCCCGGTTGAGGGCCAGATCAATGGCAAGTCCCGTCTCGTGTTCGCTGTGGCCGGGAGAGGCTACATAGCTTTCGGTAAAGTCCTTTCCGAGCTCTTTCAGAGAGGAGGCGTAGATATCCTCCTGTTCCTTCCGGGTGCGGAAGCCGCTGACAGGAACCAGCAGGGAGCCGCTTCCTATAGTAGTAAATAATGTCTCGAGAACCAGAGCCGTTTTTCGTTCTAAGAAGACCCGTGAATGCTCTGCTGTTTCTCTTTCCAGAGGCCGGATCTGTTCCGGCGCAATGGCCTGCCGCAGAGGGTACCGGGCGTTCACCAGAAGCAGGTTCCCCGAATAGACCTGCTCCCGGCAGAGATTTACCGTTTTCATGGCTCTACCGCCAGCCGGATCAGAGTATCCACAATCTCTTCAAAGGTCATGCCGATGCCTTTCAGCATATTGGGATAACGGCTGTGGGAGGTGAAGCCGGGGATTGTATTCACCTCATTGAACACCAGCCGCCCGTCCGGCGTGAGAAAGAGATCCACCCGTGCAAAGCCCTTACAGGAAAGGATGCGGTAAATGCGTCTGGCTGTTTCCCGGATGCGCTCTGCCGTTTCCGGGCTTACCCGGGCAGGCATGTGAATCCGGGAGGTCTTCAGAGTGTATTTTTCCGTATAGTCAAAGAAGCCGTCCGAGAGTTCGATTTCGTCCGGCTGCCCCAGGATCAGTTCGTTATTGCCCAGAACGGCGCAGCCTACCTCAAATCCTGGAATGGCTTCCTCCACAATCACGCAGTCATCGTGGGAGAAGGCGAGGGCGATGGCTTCCTCCAGGTTACCCGGAGTTTCGATCCGGGTGATGCCAAAGGAGGATCCGGCCTTTACGGGCTTTACAAAAAGAGGATAGGCCAGATGCTCGGTCATGGCAAACTGTTCTGCCTCCGTGGGCATCCGCCGGAAAAGTACGGATTTGGGAACCTCAATGCCGTCCAGATTTACCAGGGTGTGGGCAAGATGCTTGTCCATGCCCAGGACTGAGCTTTTCATGCCGCAGCCTGCCACAGGGATACCGGCCAGCTCGCACAGCCCCTGAACCGTGCCGTCCTCGCCGTTCTTTCCGTGGAGGACAGGAAAGACGGCGTCCAGACGGATCAGTTCAATCTCACCGCCGCGCATAAGGTAGAGGCCGTGATCCGTCCGGTTGGGGGAAATCATGGCAGGGAAGCAGTCTGCGGAGGCCCAGGTATCCGCGGGAATCCGGTCTAAATCTCCCTGGTAGTAGAGCCAGGTGCCTTCACGGGTGATGCCGATCAGATGAACCCGGTATTTTTCCTGATTAATATGTGAAATGACGGAATAGGCGGACTGGAGAGAAACCTCGTACTCTGTGGAGCAGCCGCCGAATAAGACGGCAATTACTGTTTTATTTTCCATAACAACAACATCCTTTCTCTGTATGTAAAACCCATTTTCAGCATAGGGTTTCCAGGTGACAGCGCCATGACTTTTCGGTGACAGTATTGTCATAAAAAATCAAGCCTGTACCTGTATGGTATCAGACCTGACGATAAAAAATCTGTAGATTCTCTGTGTGGAAGCTTAAGAATGACGAAATAAAATATTAATTTTAGGTGGAGAATTTCAGTCTGTTCCTTTTTCCATGGCAGGCAGGGAAATGGAAAATACGGTCCCTTCCTCACTGCTTGCCGCAGAAATCGTACCCTGGTGGGCCGTGACAATCTCTTTTGCTATGGCAAGCCCCAGACCGGCTCCTCCCGTACTGGTGGACCGGGCGCTGTCCAGGCGGAAAAATTTTTCAAAAATGGAGCGGAGATTCTCCGGCGGAATCACCGGCCCCTGGTTGGTAAAGGTGATACGGACCAGGTTCCCTTCCTGCCAGGCGCGGATCTCGATCACCGTGTCCGGATAACTGTAGGCGGCCGCATTTTTCAGAATGTTGTTGAATACACGGGCAAGCTTGTCCGGGTCTCCGGGGAGGATGAGATCTTCCGGCACATGTACGTGAGCCGTCTTTCCGGCCGGGGACAGAATAGGGTAAAACTCCTCCACCATCTGCTGCAGCATGAAGGAAAGGTGCAGATTTTCCCGGTTTAAGGGGATGGACTGGAGGTTGAACCGGGTGATTTCAAAGAATTCATTGATGAGCTGTTCCAGGCGGTAAGCTTTGTCCAGGGTGATGGAAAGGTATTTGGCCCGCTGCTCTGCGGGCAGATCCGGGGCCTCATTCATAAGATCCAGGTATCCGATGACAGAGGTCAGCGGCGTGCGGATGTCGTGGGCGAGGTAGACCACCAGATCGTTTTTCCGCTGCTCGGCCTCGCGCGCGTCCCGTTCGCGCTTTTCCAGGACATTTTTGCATTCGTTGAGCTTAAGCTCCAGAAAGCTCATTTCCGGTGAAAGGGTGATAAGCTCTTTGGATTCGTCCAGAAGGGCATCGCAGCCGGCGGAAATTTCGCTGAAATATCCGGTCACCCATCGGATGGAATAGCGGAATACGGCGATGAGGGCAATGATGATGGTAACACAGATGATCATATCCAGGTGTTCCCGGAAGGTGGTTGCATAGATGTACAGGGCATCCTTGTACTCCAGCCGGAATTTGCTTGCCAGGAAGGTGACGACAGCCTCGCCGAAGCGCCCCCGGAGCAGTTCGCGGAACAGGAATACCATTCCGATGGAAATGAGAATCAGAGAAAACATTTTCCGCATCATTTTCCGCTCAAACAGATAGTAATTACTCTTTCGTACCTTTTTCCTACTCAATTTTGTATCCCACTCCCCACACGGTTTTGATGTACTTTGGCTTTTCGCTGGAATCGTTCATTTTTTCCCGGAGATGCCGGATGTGCACCATGATGGTGTTGTTATTGCTGCTGTAGTATTTTTCGCCCCACACATCGAAGAAGAGCCGGTCAGAGCTTACCACTTCGCCGCGGTTTTTGCAGAGGCTCCAGAGAATGGAAAACTCGGTGGGCGTGAGGGCCAGGGGCTTTTCATTGAGGGTGCAGGTGTGGTCGCGCTTGTTGATGGTTAAGCCGGAGATGGCGATGGTGTCTGTGTCCGTCTCATGGGTCGGAAGATTGTTGTATTTTGTGAAGCGGCGAAGCTGTGCTTTTACACGGGCAATCAGCTCTAAGGGGCGGAAGGGCTTTGTGATATAATCGTCTGCGCCCAGGGTGAGGCCGGTGATTTTGTCGATTTCTTCGTCTTTTGCCGTCAGCATAATAATGGGGAAATTCTGGTTTTCCCGTATTTTCTGGCAGATGGAAAAGCCGCTCATGTCCGGCAGCATTACGTCCAGGACAGCGAGATCCGGTGTGTCGTGCTCTAGGTAGGAGAGAACTTCCCTGCCGTTGTAAAACTTGTGCACTTCGTAGGATTCGTTGGACAGGTAGAGTTCGATGAGATCGGCTATTTCTTTTTCGTCGTCTACGACTAAGATTTTTGCTTCCATAATATGTATAATCTCCTTTTTATCCGGGGCGTGTTTGAAAACTGCTTTCTGGCAGATGGCAGAAATGAATTTTCAAATACGTTTTAATGACAGTTTACCACATTTTCTTAAATATAACAGAAAAAGCTCTGGAAGTTCTTTAAAATTTGGGGAGAAAATCTTAAGAAGGGATGAAGAAACGGATGGAAGTTTTATTCCACCCGCATCATCCGATAGCCTACGCCGATATGTGTCTGTATATATTGAGGAGAGTCTGGCTCTGCCTCAAGCTTTTTGCGCAGGGCTGCCATAAAAACCCGCAGAGATGCAACATTATTATCCCAGCTGTTTCCCCATATATTCTGCGTGATATAGGTGTGTGTCAAGACACGTCCTGCATTTTTGGCCATTAGACAAAGGATCTTGTATTCGATAGGGGTTAAATGAAGTTCCTTTTCCCCCAGATATGCGCAGCCTGCTGCATAATCTACCTTTAGCTTTCCGTTTATGAAAACAGAATTGCCGGCGGCACCTCCCTGCTGCATTATGGCAAGACGGCGCTGGGTGGCCCGGAGCCTTGCCAGCAGTTCTTCCACGGAGAAGGGTTTTGTCAGATAGTCGTCTGCCCCGCAATCAAGAGCTTCTATCTTGTCTGTGTCTTCGCTTCTTGCACTGATCACAATAATAGGGGTATTTGTCCAGCTGCGGATTTGTTTTATTACGTCAATGCCATCCATATCCGGCAGTCCCAGATCCAGAAGAATAATATCCGGATTATGAGAGGAAGCCTCAATAATGGCAGACTCCCCTTTTGCAGAAGTCAGATAATGATAATCATGTGTTTTCAGGGTTGTGGTGATGAGGTTCCGAATGGGAGCATCATCCTCCACCACAAGGATCAAAGCCTTATTCATGTAGATTCACCTCTCCTAAGGGTAGTGTAAATGTAAAGATACAGCCATGAGGGACGTTATCTTCAAGGGTAAGCTCTCCTCCATGTACGCTGACAATAGATTTGCACAGGAACAAACCAAGTCCCAGGCTGCGTCTGCTGTCTATGATTTTATGTTCGCCGGTGAAAAACATTTCAAAAACCCGGGACTTGCAGCTGTCTGGAATGCCCGGGCCGTTATCCGACACGCTGATAGCGGCCATTTGTCCCTGCTTTTGGGCGCGAATCCGGATCGTGGAGCTCGCAGGAGTGTATTTTACGGCATTTTCGACCAGATTGATGATGACTTGAAGAATTAGTTTTGTATCCATTTCAGCCAGAAGAAAATCTTCCGGATATTCTGTCACAATCTGATGCTCTGCCCCCTTTCGGCTGATATGGCGCAGTGCTTCCTCAACGACCTCGTCCACAAGCTCCGTGGACTGATGAAAGTTTAACCGTCCCTCATCAATTCTTGTGACAGAAAGAAGATTTTCAACGAGGCTGATGAGCCATTGGGAATCATCATAAATATCAGTAAACATCTGAAATATGGTTTCGCGGTCCAATTGCCCGTAGTGAGAGAGCAGAGTGCTTGCATTGCCGGATATGGAGGTCAGAGGTGTGCGCAGATCATGCGAGATAGCGCGCAGTAAATTGGCCCGCAGCTGCTCCTTCTGGGCCAGCATGGCAGCATCTTCCTTTTCCCGGGCATTTCGGTTGTTCTCAATAGCAAGAGCGCATTCTCCGATTATGGATAGCAGAATGCTGTTTTCAAAGGAGTCGAGAGGTTTTCCGTTAATGCAGATTCCTACCACTCCATAAGCTTTCTGATTGATGCGGATGGCTAAGTAAAGATTTTCTGCATGGCTTAAGAGGCTGGCAGATGCGCCTGCCCTCTGTTTATGCTCAAATACCCACTGGGCGACACTTTTTTCTTTGTCGGGCAGGTGGATTTTGTCCTGTCTTCCAGAATCTGCGCGAAACAGACAGGGATCCGGCAATGTTCCGTTTACTTCCGGAAATACAAGGATATTCCGATCCAGAAGCTTCATAAGCTGGCGGGCGGTGATAGTAATCATATCATTTTCCGTCTCTGCTTTCTGAAGCTGCTGGCTGGTATCAAACAGAATTTTTGTCCGGAAGGCAGCCTGTGCCGATTGCTTGGCATGATTTTTCAGTCTGTTTGCCAGGGTTCCGGTGATTAGGGCGGCTGTCAGCATAATAGCAAAGGTAAAAGGGTATCCCGGCTCATATGCATGAAAGGTCAGCCTTGGTTCTGTGAACAGAAAATTAAACATCAGTACACTTATCAGTGCACTGATGACACTGCAGATATGCCGTTTTGTAAAAAGGGAGATCAGCAGAACACCCAGAATGTAAACGGTTATAATATTGGCTTCTGTAAAGCCAAGGCTCCAGAAAAGGCTTCCGATTCCGGTTGCCCCGGCAAGAATCAGCAGTGTGATAAATAAATCCTTTCCGGAGGGCTGGATATGAAGCAGAAAGCCCTTTTTCAATTCGTAGTATTTGTGATCTGCGGAGGAATCCGGAATGATATGTATATCCAGATTAGGAGCGTTTTTAATCAGTTCCTCCGTAAGAGATGTCCGGCTCCAGAAATGACTGGGGTTAATGTTGCTGCGGCCGATAACAATCTTTGTGACATTGGAGATACGGGCATATTCTGCAATCTGATAGGATACATCGGCTCCGTAAACAGTGGAAATCGCAGCCCCCATCTGTTCTGCAAGGCGGATATTGCTCTGTATCCGGCTTTTATCGGCTTCGCTCATTTTATCGGAATTGGGAGTTTCCACATAAAGGGCGGTAAATGTTCCCTGAAAAGCCTCCGCCATCCGTGCTGCTGTGCGGATAATCCTGGCATTGGAGGGGGAGGCAGATAAGCAGACGAGGATATGCTCCTCCGCACATTCTCCTGCTTCCTCAGATCCTTTCGGCAAATTCATGAATATCACCACCTGTAATGTATCACAATATACCCTTCGGGTATCCCATTAATGCATGTCCCTGTGGGACGGCCGGACTTCGTCCGTTAAGGTATACCCTTCGGGTATCCCATTAATGCATGTCCCTGTGGGACGGCCGGACTTCGTCCGTTAAGGTATCTTTTCTCAGAAGTATAGTACCATATCGGAGTAAAGAGGGCAACTCTGTTGTGTATCTGCGGGGCAGATATAAAGGTTCCGCGGTTTCCTCCGGATTCTGCCATTCCCTCCTGTAATTTTCCTGCAGAAAGCGGTCTATGTGGTTCATGCAGTAAAACCCAAGAAGAACCAGCGCGAAAAGCAATGCGATGAAAACGGCTTCTTTCATTTTCCTCATCTCCCAGTGAAAAGTGAAAATATACTTTAACCATCGTTGTTTTATCCGACTGCAATCGGTTCCTTGGGCAGCCTGGAAAAGCTTGTGCCTGCTTTTGAAAAAGTGGCGTAGATAAGTGTCAGTCCTCCGACCCGTCCAAAGAACATAAGCAGCACCAGCATTCCCTGTGACACAATCCCAAGACCGGGCGTAATACCCAGGGTGAGCCCAACAGTGCCGAGTGCGGATGCCGTTTCAAAGAGGCAGGTTTCCAGAGGAAGCTTTTCGACCATGCTTATAACCAGCCCGCCGCTTAAGAACAGAGTAAGGTACATCATAAGAATGGTAGAGGCATTTTTCGCGGCATCCTCATCTGTCCGGCGCCCGAAGAAATGAGAATCGCCGTTTCTTCGGAATACAGCAACAGAATTGGCAAAGAGTACGGCGATTGTGGTTGTTTTCATGCCCCCGGCTGTGGAGCCCGGGGAACCGCCGATGAGCATCAAGATCATTATAATACATTTTCCGCCGCTTGAAAGCGCTGTCAGATCTGTAGTGTTAAAGCCGGCGGTTCTGGGTGTGATGGTCTGAAACAGGGAATACAGGATTCGTTCCTTCAAAGGCTCCCCGGCATATTCAAAGCAGTAAAAGAAGAGAAAGGGCACCAGAATCAAAATTAGGGTAGTGACAAGGATTACCTTGCTCTGCATGCGATAACGTTTGAAATGCGTCCGGTTTCGGCATATGTCATCCCAGGTAAAAAAGCCGATGCCTCCGATGACTATCAGCAGAGGAATGACAATGTTTATCAATAGATTTCCACGGTAAGCGGTGAGGGACACAAAGGGAGACCCTGCAGTTCCCAGGAGATCAAAGCCGGCATTGCAGAAGGCGGAAATTGCGTGAAAGAGGGACATCCAGATTCCTTTTGCGCCAAAATCCCGGCAGAACACAGGCATCAGAATCAGTGCTCCCGTAAACTCTATGAGAAGGGTTACTTTGATGAAAAAGCTGGTGAATCTTACAATGCCGCCTACTTTGGGGGCGCCGATGGCATCCTGCATGGTACTCCTGTGTATCAGGGAGATTTTCCGCCTGGATATGAGAGCGATGGCAATGGCTATGGTTGTAACTCCCATACCCCCGATCTGGATGAGCAGTAAAATTATGGTTTGGCCGAACGGTGACCAGTAAACTGCCGTATCCTGCACCACGAGCCCTGTTACGCATACGGCTGAAGCAGAGGTGAACAGGGCTTCGTTGAAGGGAGTTGTTACACCGCTACGGGAAGATATGGGCAGCATTAAAAGTAAGGCTCCCAGCAGTATGATGAAAGCAAATCCTGCTATAATAATCTGAAATGTAGTAAAATGAATTTTTTTATGTAAAAATACCATATTGTAATCCCTCCGGATATCTGGCCGTTTTTTTAATTATAGCTGTCAGGGAATAAAGGGAGGATTAAATTGCCGGGCAGGGCATTAAGATTGTATAAAGAATTTTCCCTGTAGATCAAGATAGGGCTGCCGGGAAACAAGGCGAAAACCGTCCGAACACAGGATATCAGAAAAGTTTGCGACTTATTTCCCGGCAGCTCCATCTTGATTTGCGGGGCATTGAGCGAGGAATGCCGGATTTGGCTACATCCGCCGGAATATTTTTTCATACAGCAGCCCGGTAAAGAACCAGACCGGCGCATAGTCAAGGCGTATCACACCGTCAATGTTCCATCGTGCCTTACTGTAGTCCCAAGGGCACATATCGCGTTTTTTCAGCAGACTTCCGGTGATGAATTCTCCAAGGAAAATGGCGCAGGCATAGACGCTCCCCCGAAAAAGCGTCCCTTTCTTTTGAATCCAGCGGGAGACGGGAGCCAGGAAAGCGGCCATTCCGTAGATGGGAAACATCCAGATGGAGGAACGGCCCTCCAGTTTCATCTGTCTCCGCTGAAGGGATTTGAGGCCTGTCCAGAAGATCTCCAGGCACCAGCCGATGAGTCCGCAGAGGATAAATTTGTTCTTCATAGGGATAGTATGCGCCGAAATGCCGGAAGAAATTCTATTGAAATAACGTGAAGGATGTAATATACTTGGAATGCAGTAAAATAGATGAAATTGAAAAATATTCTGTGATATGGGATAAACTGTATATATTGGATGATGATTGGTATTTTGTGATACCGGAGGACATACATCGGCCGGCTGCAGGCCGGAAAGGCAGGGGGGAAGCGTATGAATCGGTGGTCCGTGCATGTAAAACATTTTGGAAAGATAAAAGAAGCAGTTGTTGAGGTGTCTCCCATGACACTGTTTCTCGGGGACAATAACAGTGGAAAAAGTTATATGATGACATTGTTATATGGTTTGCTGAATATTCGTCTGTTTTTTTCGAAATATGATTTTGCTGAAGACTCTCCGGCTTATCAGAAATGTGTCAAGGTATTAGAGCGTAATCTGAACTGGGATGCAGGGAATTCGGTTCAGACTTTTAAACTTACTCCAAAGGAGTGCATTTATTTTGCAGAATTGTTAAATACGATTTTGGAGAAAAATAAGGAAATTTTTCTTCGGGATTTGTTTAACAAAGAGATGGAGATAGGGCAGATACAAGTGAGCTTTCCAGAGAAAATGGATTGTGGTTTTAAGATCAGCCGGGGCTATAGTGTGAACGATAAAGAAGCTCATATGTCAATATTCGGAATGGATGGAGAAAAAAGTATTATCTATGGATATAGTATATCAGTAAACCAATTTAAAGAGAGGGACGGTTTTCAGTTTTTTCTTGCCTATATGATGGAATTCATGCTGAAAGACGGTTTTACAGAAATGGGGCGTGGAGATGCCGTTTATTTTCCGATGGCCCGGACCGGGTTTCTTCTTACCTATAAATCCCTGGTCGGAAGCGCCATGCAGGATAAATTCAACCTGCAGGAAACCAGTAAGAATCTTCTTACAAAGCCCAACAGTGATTTCCTGACAGCATTGAGTCAATTAGATACACTAAAATCCAGGGAAGAATACCGGGAGATAGTAGAATTTATTGAACAGCAGGTGATTCATGGCCGTGTCATGAGAACGGAGCTTCCCTCCCATGAGATTTTATACACGCCGGAAGGCCAGGAAAAGCAGCTGCCGATGTTTGTGGTATCGGGAGTTGTTACGGAGATGGCTCCGCTGCTGCTGTTTTTGCAGTATACAAATCTGGGAACGCTGCTCATGGAGGAGCCGGAGATATCACTTCATCCGGAACTCCAGTGGACCATTGCCCGTGTGCTGATTCGGATACACAACAAAGGGGTGCCGGTATTTGTTACAACACACAGCGATATTATCCTTCAACATGTGAATAATATGCTGAAACTGGAAGCAGCAGAGCGGAAAGAAGCATATCTGCAGAAACTGGGATATGACTTCCAGGATCTTTTAAAGAGAGAAGATGTGGCAGTTTATCAATTTGATGTGGATAAAGAAAACTGGACAACAGTTACAAGGCTGCCCTGTGGTGACTATGGTTTTGAAGCTATGACATTTTATAATACGCTCAGGAAGCTGAATGACCAGATTGACTGCATTGAAAAAGTGGAAAGCGAGGAAGCGTAATGTTTTCTGCAGAATTAAGGGAGCGGCTTAAGCTGTTGGATGAGCACCTGGTATATTGTAATGATCATCAGTTTGTACTGAAGGAAAAGAAGGCAGAGGGAGAGGCGGAACTGATCCTGGAGCTTCATAATCCAAGTATTTTATTCAACAGACTGGAGAATAAAAAATTACGGTATTTTAAAAATCAGAAATGTGCAGATTATCTTTTATATAATTATAGAGAAAATAATTGGGAAATGCATATTTTTGAGCTGAAGCGCTCCATCGGACTGTCCCAGTGGGAGCAGATCAAAGAGCAGGCGAAAGGAGCTATACAGAATGGTATGGCAATTGCAGGTTTTTTGGGAATAGAGATAAGCCTGGACAGGGTGTATCTCTATTCTGCATATAGAAATGATAAGATCAATGATTTTGCAAATCCGGGAAAGCAGAGATATCAGATGTATAAAAAAGCTTCCCCAGAGTATAAAGAAAAAGAATGTGATTGGAATAAGCAGTTAATAGAGCTGGATTTTCTTGGAAAAAGATAATTTCAGCATTGCAAAATCTCTCTGAATCCGGAAAACGGAAGAGGAAGCTATGCAATTGCATAATATGATTTTTAAAAAGATTATGCAGAAGGCTTAGAAGAGTGCTGAATCTCCCGGACGGTGTAAAAACTATTAAAAAGATGGGGTAAGTACAGAAAAGAGGAAAATATGACATACAAGGAAGCAAGAGCGTTTATAGATGACACATCAAAATACGGCTACATCCTGGGCCTTGATACGGTGACGGAGCTTCTTGCCCGTCTTGGAAATCCGCAGGATGATCTCAAATTTGTACATATCGCAGGAACCAACGGCAAGGGCTCTATTCTGGCCTATGTATCTACTATATTAAAAGAAGCCGGATATAAGGTGGGAAGATACATTTCCCCCACGATTTTTGAATACCGGGAGCGGATACAGGTGAATGAAGCCTATATTCCGGAGGAGGCAGTGGCAAGGCTGGCAGAGCAGATCTGCCGGGCAGGACAGGAGATGCTCCGGGAAGGCCTGGCCCATCCCACGGCCTTTGAGGTGGAGACAGCTCTGGCATTTCTCTATTTTAAGGAAATGGACTGTGACATTGTGGTGCTGGAGACCGGAATGGGCGGCCTCACGGATGCAACCAACGTAGTGAAAACCACCCTGGTATCCGTATTTGCTTCTGTCAGTATGGATCATATGGGATTTTTGGGAAATACGCTTGAGGAGATTGCAAAAATCAAGGCAGGAATCATCAAACCAGATACCGTGGTGGTAAGCACAACGCAGAAGCCGGAGGTCAGCAGAATTCTTGAGGAAACCAGCCGGGAAAACCGGGCTTCTTACCGGGAAGTGCGAAAGGCGGAGCTTAGGGATAGAAAAATAAGCCTTGCGGATCAAAGCTTTACCTATAAAGAAAGAGGTAATCTCAGACTAGGAATCCTGGGAAGCTGTCAGTTTGAAAATGCAGCAGCAGCAGTGGAGGTCATAGACGTACTGGGTGGTCTGGGCTATCCCGTACCAGAGGAGGCGCTGCGCAGGGGACTGGAACAGACTGAGTGGACCGGCCGCTTTACTGTGATAGATGAAAATCCTTTGTTTATAGTGGACGGAGCCCACAACCGGGATGCGGCGGACCGGCTGTTGGAGACACTGAACCTGTATGTTCCCGGGAAAAGAAAAATATTTATCATCGGTGTCCTTGGGGACAAGGAGTATGACTATATGATGAGCCGTCTGGCGCCCGAGGCGGAGCGGATTGTAACGGTTATGACGCCGGACAACCAGCGGGCTCTGCCGGCGGAAAAGCTTGCGGATGCAGTGCGGCCCTATAATCCTCACGTGGAGGCGGCAGAGAGTATTCCGGAGGCAGTGAAAAAGGCAGAGGGATATGCAGGCGGGGACGGAATGATACTGGCTTTTGGATCGCTTTCCTATCTTGGCGATCTGATCCGGGCAGTCAAAAAAGAAGCAGGTTGACGGATCCGCCTATGTTAGTGCAGGCAGATTTCGTTCAATAGGCAGTATTTTGTAGAGAAATACCCTGTGGGTATACCATGATGCACAAAAGGCATGTGCAGATTAATGAGAGGAAAATTACATGAGAGATCTGGAAGAACTGAGAAAAGAAATCGATGAGATTGATACCCAGATGGTAAAGCTTTTTGAACAGCGTATGGCTGTCTCCGAAGAGGTAGCAGAGTATAAAGTAGCCGTAGGGAAGAAAATCCTGGATAAAGAGAGGGAAAAGCTGAAACTTAAGGCAGTTAAGGCTATGACCCACAGTGAATTTAACAGCCATGGCGTAGAGGAGCTGTACAACCAGATCATGGCTATGAGCCGGAAGCTTCAATATCAGCGGATGGAGCAGCAGGCCGTCGGCCGCCTGCCCTTCGTGATGGTGGACGAGCTGGAGAAGAAGAATGTCCGGGTCGTATACCAGGGTGTGGAGGGGGCCTATGCCCAGCAGGCCATGTTTGAATTTTTCGGGGAGGACGTCAATCATTTCCATGTGGAGCGGTGGCGTGACGCTATGGAGGCCATTGCAGAGGGCATGGCGGACTATGCGGTGCTTCCCATAGAAAATTCCTCCGCCGGCATAGTAAATGACAACTATGATCTGCTTCAGGAGTTTGACAATTATATTGTGGGAGAGCAGGTAATGACCATACACCATGCCCTTCTCGGGACACCGGACGCTGAGCTTTCAGATATCCGTACTGTATATTCCCATCCCCAGGGTCTGATGCAGTGTGCCAGATATCTGGACGAGAACCGGCAGTGGCAGCAGATCAGTCTGCTCAACACGGCAGTGGCAGCTCAGAAGGTGGCGGAAGACGGGGATAAGTCCCAGGCGGCCATTGCGGGTATTCTGGCCGGGAAACAGCACGGGTTAAAGGTTCTCAAGGAAAATATCAATTTCAGCGGACAGAATTCCACGCGCTTTCTCATTGTGACCAATCAGCGGATTTTCTGCAGAAGCGCGGGGAAGGTGAGCATCTGCTTTGAAGTCAGCCATGAGAGCGGCTGCCTATACAATGTACTGTCGCATTTCATTTTCAATAACCTCAATATGTGCCGGATCGAATCCCGGCCCATTGCGGATAAAAACTGGGAATATCATTTCTTTGTGGATTTCGAGGGGAACTTAAATGACAGCGCAGTGAAAAATGCCCTTAGAGGAATCCGGGAAGAAGCGCTGAACATGAAAATATTAGGAAATTATTAGAGCATTGCGGTTGGAAACTGATTTCGGCTAAAATGTACTGGAGAGGATATTACGGAATTGGAAAAGGAGAATGCACATGAATACTTACGTAATTATGACAGACAACATGGCAGATCTGCCGGAGAGCTACATCAGGGAGCATGAACTGGAGGTTTTATCCCTAAGCTACATTTTAGACGGGGAAACCTATGACAGGAATCATCCCCTGGAGGTGGGTGAATTTTACAACCGGATGCGCGGCGGCTCTATGCCTACCACTTCCCAGGTGAATCCCGAACAGGCAAAGGAAGCATTCACCTCCTGCTTAGAACAGGGAAAGGACGTACTTTACATTGCATTTTCCTCGGGTCTTAGCGGAACCTATAACAGCGGAAAGATTGCGGCAGAGGAAATCGAAGAGGAGGGCCGTTTTCCGGATCGGAAGCTTGTAGTCCTTGATTCTCTGAGCGCTTCTTTGGGCGAGGGACTTCTGGTACACAAGGCAGTGCAGCTTAAGGAAGCGGGAAAGTCACTGGAAGAGGTGGCTTCCTGGGTGGAAGAGCACAAGCTGAATCTGTGCCATAACTTTACGGTAGACGATCTGTTCCATCTCCACCGGGGCGGCCGTGTGTCCAGGGCCACAGCCATCCTGGGAACCATGATCAACATTAAGCCCATCCTTCATGTAGATAACGAAGGCTGTCTCATAGCCATCGGAAAGGTCCGCGGAAGAAAGAAATCCCTGTCGGCCCTGGTAGACCGCATGGGCGAGCAGATTAAGGGCTTTGAGAACCCGGAGGTATTCATCAGCCACGGCGACTGTCTGGAAGATGCAGAATATGTGCAAAAGCTGGTGAGGGAGCGCTTTGGCGTGGAAAACTTTCTTATCAATCACGTAGGCCCTACCATCGGAGCTCACTCCGGCCCCGGGACCATGGCCCTGTTCTTCATGGGGAATCCACGGTAAAGCGGATGGGCGGTTGTCTGATTTTCTATACCCTTCGGGTATACTATAGGGATTCGCAGCAAAGGAGAGAGCATATGAAACGTTTATGGACAGCAGCAGTTCTGGCTTTTGGTCTTGTGTTTCTGGCAGGCTGCAGGGAAAAGAAGCCGGAGCCGGAGGAACTGCTTACGGAATATATTGATCTGCTTAATGAGGAAAAATATGAGGAGATGTACGCATATCTCACAGAGGAGGCCAGGGCGTCCATTGATCAGGAAGCTTACGTGGAGCGGTATCAGAACATATACGGCGGAATTGAGGCTGTGAATATCCGGGCGGATATTGAGGAACGGGAAGAAGGCCACAAGGACAAGAATGCGGTGACCCAGAGAGTCAAGTATTCCCTTACCATGGAAACCCTGGCCGGAGAGCTTTCTTTTGATACTGTGGCTATTTTTACGAAGGATGAGGATGGCTTCTATAAAATGAGCTGGGACAGCCAGGATATTCTGCCGGGACTTTATACAGGGGACAAGGTTCGTGTAAAGACGATTCAGGCCAGAAGGGGAAATATCTATGATCGGAACCAGACAACCCTGGCAAGGGAGGGGACGGCCTCTTCCGTAGGGCTTGTTCCCGGAAAGCTGGGGGAAAACCGGGAGGAATCCCTTGCCAGTCTTTCGGAATTGCTGGAAATCAGTGTGGAGCGGATTGAAAAGGAGCTGAATGCCGGCTGGGTCCGGGACGATACCTTTGTTCCTCTGCGTACGGTTTCCAAAGACAATTACGAGCTGAAGGAGCAGCTGCTTATGATTTCGGGAGTGATGATTACCGACACGACGGTGCGGTATTATCCCTTTAAAGAAAAGGCGGCCCAGCTCACCGGCTATGTGCAGAATATCACGGCGGAGGAACTGGAAGAACGCAGGGGCCAGGGATATAACAGGAACAGCCAGATCGGAAAAGCGGGGGCAGAGCGGATTTACGAGGAGATTTTACGCCCGAGGGACGGATATTCCATTCAGATTATCGACCAAAACGGCGATGTGAAGAGCGTTGTGCTTGAAAAGCCGGCGGAGGACGGCAGGGATGTGGTTCTGACTGTTGACATTATTCTGCAGCAGCATTTGTACCAGGAGCTTGAGGGGGATGAAGGCTGTGCCGTTGCGATTGATCCCAGGAGCGGTGCGGTGCTGGCCATGGCCAGCGCTCCGGCCTATGATCCCAATGATTTTGTTATGGGCTATACTTCCAGTGCCTGGGATGCAGTCAACAATGACGAGGCGCAGCCTCTTTATAACCGGTATCTGGCCTCCTGGGTGCCCGGATCTGTGTTTAAGCCGGTCACGGCGGCCCTGGGGCTTACAAATGGCAGCCTTGATCCCGACGAAGATGTGAAAAATGAGGGCTTAAGCTGGCAGAAGGATGAAAGCTGGGGCAGCTATGAGGTTACTACTCTGGTGGATTATCCGGTGAAGAATCTGGAAAGCGCCCTGATATATTCAGACAATATTTACTTTGCCAAGGCGGCGGTGAATATGGGAGAGGAAGCGTTTACAAAAGGGCTTGACAGTCTGGGATTCGGGGAAGAACTTGAGTTTGACTTTGCACTGAAGGCATCTTCCTATGGAAGCGAAGGCAGGATCGGGTCTGAAACAGAGCTTGCGGACAGCGCCTACGGCCAGGGAAAGATTCTTGTGAATCCTCTGCATCTTGCCTCCATCTATTCCGCTTTTGTAAATGAGGGGAATATGGTGAAACCTTATCTGAGCGGCAGCGAGGAAGGAAAATTCTGGAAGGAAAATGTATTCACGCAGGAGGCCGCCGCAACGGTTCTGAACGGGCTTTATCAGGTAGTGGAGCATCCGGAAGGGACGGCGCATGAGGCTTGCCGCAGTGAATACCGGCTTGCAGGCAAGACCGGCACTGCAGAGATAAAGGACTCCAAAGAAGATACGAACGGTACAGAGCTTGGGTGGTTTGCGGGAATCAGCGGAGCGGACACGGACAAGCCCCTTCTGATAGTGATGATGATAGAGGATGTAAAGGGACGGGGCGGAAGCCATTATGTGATTCCGAAGGCCATGGCAGGATTTGACGTTTACAATAAGGGAGAAGAGGGGGAGACGGAATATGAAGGATGATTCATTTCGGAAGTATCTGTTTATCAGCCTGGCCGGAGCAGTGGGTATCATTTTGTGCATTGTGTTTTTCTTTGCCCTGTTTCGATTCCGGCAGGTGATGGAGGGAATACGGACCCTGGAGAGCATTCTTATGCCCTTTATCTATGGGGCGGTGATCGCGTATCTTTTGACGCCGGTGTGCAATTTTGTGGAGATCCGCCTGAACAGGCTGCTGTCGGGGCGGCTGAAGGTAAAAGAACAGAAGGCGGCCCGGATATCGGCAGCTATGGGAATCGGACTCAGCCTTTTGTTCGGATTTTTTATCGTCTATCTTCTTCTTGCCATGGTGCTGCCTCAGGTATTTGTGAGTGTACGGGGGATTGTGGAAGTGCTTCCCGGCAATGTGGTAAAATGGAGCGACTGGATTCAGCAGAAGCTGGCAGATGACGAGGTTCTTGCCAATTATGCGGAGCAGTTTATCAATACAGCCTATCAGAATATGCAGATCTGGCTGAATACGAAGCTTCTGCCGAATATGCAGGTGATTGTAAGCGGTGTTTCCGCAGGGCTCATCAGCGCCCTGGTTACAGTGAAAAACATTGTGATCGGTATTTTTGCGGCTGCCTATCTGATGGGAAACCGCAAGAAGTTTGCGGCACAGGGGAAGAAGCTGATTTACAGCTTTGCCAAAGTCCCCGTGGCTAACGGCATTCTGGATGAGATCAACTATATCAACCACGTATTCGGCGGATTTATTGACGGCAAGCTTTTGGATTCTCTGATCATTGGAATTCTCTGCTTTATTATTATGAAAATATTAAATATGCCGTACACCATGCTGATCAGCGTCATTGTAGGAGTGACGAATATTATACCCTTTTTCGGCCCATTTATCGGTGCAGTTCCCTGCGCTCTCATTGTGCTTACGGTCAGCCCTGTCAAATGCGTGTATTTTCTGATTCTGATACTGGTGCTGCAGCAGTTTGACGGGAACTTTCTCGGGCCGAAGATTCTGGGAGATTCCACGGGACTTTCCAGCTTCTGGGTGCTGTTTTCCATTCTGCTCTTCGGAGGACTGATGGGATTTGTGGGAATGGTGATCGGCGTGCCGGCCTTTGCTGTGATCTATGATCTTATCAAGAAGTATTCCAACTGGATGCTGCGGAAAAAAAGGCTGGCTACGGATACGGCCGTCTATGAAGAACTTTCTGCTATAGAGCCGGAAGGGGAAGGCTACCGCTACATCTATGGCGGGGAAGAAGGTTGAAAGAAAATAAGGAATAAAATTGATTTAGGTTAAGGTTAAGATGTACTGTTAGGAATATTACGGAACTGGAATAGGAGCACATATGATTCTGGCTATTGATATCGGAAATACCAATATTGTAATCGGCTGTATAGAGGAAGACAGGATTCTGTTTGTAGAACGCCTGTGTACAGATGTGAAAAAATCAGAGCTTGAGTATGCCATCAGCGTAAAGAATGTGCTGGAAATATATGGCGTGGATCGGAGGGAGCTGCAAGGAGGAATCATATCCTCCGTTGTGCCTCCGGTGACGGGAACTATCCGGAATGCGGCGGCCAAGGTGATTGGAAAAGAACTTTTGATCGTAGGCCCCGGCGTGAAAACGGGACTGGATATCCGTATTGACAATCCGGCCCAGTTAGGGCCGGGACTGGTTGTAGGGGCTGTGGCGGGCATTGAGGAATACGGCTGCCCGCTCGTTATCATTGATATGGGAACGGCTACGGCATTTACGGTAGTGAATGAGAAGTCTCAGGTGATCGGGGGAATGATCCTGCCGGGAGCAGGCGTGGCACTGGATGCACTGATCAGCCGGACATCGCAGCTTCCCAAGATCAGCCTGGATCCGCCCAGGAAGCTGATCGGAAGCAATACCGTGGATTGTATGAAGAGCGGTGTGCTCTATGGAAACGCTTCCTGCATAGACGGTATGATCGGGCGGATACGGGAGGAGCTTAATACATCTATTACGGTTGTAGCCGCCGGAGGAATGGCAAAATATATTATTCCGTATTGCCGTGAGAGAATCCGCATGGACGATGCGCTTCTGCTTAAGGGTCTGAATCTGATATACAAGAGGAATCAATAAGCTGCCGTCCGCGTTTTACGGCATCCTTTCCGTATTTTTTGCGGATGGAGTCCAGGGCAAGATCCAAATGCTTCAGTTTTTCCGGGGAAGGTGTTTTGGCAGCGGTTTTCTCTTCTGCTCCGGCATTCAGAGGCAGATCGAAGATAGAGAGCTGAACCGGTTCTCCTTCTGTGACCAGCCGGGAGCTGCGCACTCCGAGCAGGCGGATAGGGCGGCCGTCCCAAAGTTTATCAAAAAGAGTGCATGCCAGCTCATAGAGTTCGCCTGTAGTATTGCAGGGAGACAGAGACCGGGCCTGATGGGATGCCTTTGTGAAATCGTGGTATTTAATCTCCACGGTAACGGTTCCCGCCAGCTGTCCGGCGCTTCGAAGGCGGCCGGAAACGCTTTCACAAAGGGTCAGAAGTACTTTTCTGGCTTCTTCCGGATCGGTTACGTCCTCACGGAGAGTGGTCGAATTGCCGATGCCCTTAGCCTTATGCTTTTCTGAGAGCACAGGGGAGGGATCGATGCCGTTGGCAAATTCCCACATAAGGCGGCCATGGCTTTTAAAGTGGGTTGTGAGAAAGGCCGGGTCTGTGCGGGCCAGATCTCCGATAGTCCGGATGCCGAAGCCTGCCAGCTTTTCGGCGCTGCGGTGCCCCGCCATATAGAGGTCAGACACGGGAAGCGGCCACATTTTCACAGGGATTTCCTCGGGATAAAGGGTGTGTATCTTCCCGGGCTTTTCAAAATCACTTGCCATCTTGGCAAGAACCTTTGTGGGAGCGATCCCGATATTGACCGTAAACCGAAGCTCGTCATAGATGCGGTCGCGGATAAGAGCCGCCGCCTCTTCCGGAGAAGGATACAGATGGGCAATGGGCGTAAAATCCAGATAACACTCATCAATGGATACCTGTTCCAAATCCGGAGTGAAGGAAGATAAGAGCTCCATCATGGCATGGCTGCAGCTGTGATAGAGTTTGTGATCCGGAGGTTCTATCACCAGTGAGGGGCATTTCCGAAGAGCGGAGGCCACAGGTTCTGCAGTGCGGATGCCGTACTTTTTGGCAGGAATGGACTTTGCCAGTACAATGCCGCGGCGGCTTTTTTCGTCACCGCCGATGATGGAGGGAATGGTGCGCAGATCCACTGTGCTTCCGTTTTTTAATTTTTCCAAAGCACTCCAGCTTAAGTAGGCGGAGTTTACGTCGATATGAAAAATGACAGGGGACATAAGCGGCTCCTTTATCCGGCAATGCTGCCTTTGTACGCTGAGGGTATACAATTAGTATTATAACACATAAGAACGTTTGTTTGCAATTATGTTTTGCGGAAAGAGGGAATTGATAATGTACAACCCGGCTTCCAAAAAGGCGGAAGAGTTTATCAACCATGAAGAAATCACGGCTTCTATTCAGTACGCCCGGGAAAATAAGGACAACCGGGAACTGATAGAGACATTGCTTGCCAGGGCCGGGGAATGTAAGGGACTGTCGCACCGGGAGGCTCTTGTACTTTTAGAATGTGAGGAGCCGGATCTGGTGGAGCGGATGTTTCGTCTGGCCCGGGAAATCAAGCAGAAGTTTTACGGGAACCGTATTGTTATGTTTGCACCCCTGTATCTGTCAAATTATTGTGTGAACGGATGTACATATTGTCCGTATCATTATAAAAACAGACACATTGCAAGAAAAAAGCTGACACAGGAGGAGATCCGGCGGGAGGTAATCGCCCTCCAGGATATGGGGCATAAGCGCCTGGCGCTGGAGACCGGGGAGGATCCGGTGAATAACCCGATAGACTATGTGCTGGAAAGTATCCGGACAATCTACGGGATGCGGCACAAAAACGGGGCCATCCGCCGGGTTAATGTAAATATTGCGGCAACCACGGTGGAGAATTACCGGAAGCTTAAGGAGGCCGGAATCGGGACCTATATTCTGTTCCAGGAAACCTACCATAAGGAAAATTATGAGAAGCTTCATCCGGCCGGGCCGAAGCATGATTACGCCTGGCATACGGAGGCTATGGATCGTGCCATGGAGGGCGGCATTGACGATGTGGGGATCGGCGTTCTCTTCGGCCTTAATCATTACCGCTATGATTTTACAGGGCTTTTGATGCATGCGGAGCATCTGGAGGCAGCTTTCGGAGTGGGACCTCATACCGTCAGTGTACCGAGAATCCGCAATGCGGACGATATTGATGCCTCTGCCTTTAAGGATGCCGTTTCTGATGAGCTTTTTGCCCGGATTGCAGCAGTGATACGTATTGCCGTTCCTTATACGGGAATGATTATCTCCACCCGGGAGTCCAGGGCTGCCCGGGAAAAGGTACTGGAATTGGGAGTTTCCCAGATAAGCGGAGGTTCCAGAACGAGTGTGGGAGGTTATGCAGAGGAGGAGCCGGTGGAAGAGAATACCGCTCAGTTTGATGTGAGTGATACCAGGACTTTGGATCAGGTGGTAAACTGGCTGCTGGACTTGGGGATGATTCCAAGCTTCTGTACGGCCTGCTATCGGGAGGGACGCACGGGAGACCGATTTATGAAACTGGTGAAGTCCGGGCAGATTGCAAACTGCTGTCAGCCCAATGCTCTTATGACTTTGAAGGAATATCTGACAGATTATGCCTCGGAGGATACCCGTAAGAAAGGGGAGGCACTTATTGCCGAAGAACTGAAAAAAATTGCCAGCGATAAGATACGCCGGAAGACGGAAGAAAACTTAAAGGAGATTGAGCATGGAACAAGAGACTTCAGATTTTAAGCAGAGCCTGAAAGAATCCCGCAAATACCGCTGGATGGAAGGCGGGGAAGGAGAGGAGCCCAGGGAGGATCGGGCATATACCCAGAAGTTTGAGACTGTCTGTCCTGTAGATTCCTCCAAAGTAATCCACACAGTGCGGTTTCTCAAAAGCACCTGCACACGTGTGGATGATATTGTGGATGATTTTCACTGTAACCGCAATGGGAGCTGTGTGAAATGTATGGAGAATTACCGGTGAGAATTTTATGCGGAAAAGATATTCCGCTCAAATTTCCGGGCGAATAAGTGAGGAAGAGAGCGCAAAAATTCCGCATCGGACTCCTGAAATGTGTAGGGACTGTTTTCGCTGCCTCTTTCCCAGTCTACATAGCGCAGATTTCCTAACGAGAGACGGCCGCCGAAAGGATCAAAGACTTTTTCCATAAAAGGAGAACTGGCGGCAAGAGTCTGCAGAAGCAGCTCATCAGCACAGACGGAATGTCGGAAATGCTTTTGAATCCAGCTTTCGCGGCTTAAGACATACTCGGCAAAAGCATGCGTAATGCTGAACCAGTTGGCTCCCTTTTGAAGAGAAACGGCTTCTCCTTTCAGGCGGTTCACACGGAGGATTCTCTGAAGCCTGGTAAGGAGCATATCAGCCGGTTCCGCCAGGGGACAGGAGCTTTCGCGGAAAAAGTGATAGAGACAGATGCGCTCTCTGACCTGGGGCGGAAGCTGCGGAGCGTCAAAATGCAGAAATTCCCATCCGTCATGTTCTTCAAAGAAGCGGTGAATCTGCTCCTGGGATTTTAACGGAAAGTCAGAACCGGAAAGCAGATGGTAGTAAATATAGCGCCGCGGTACGGCAGCTTTCAAGAGGGTCAGTTCACAGGCTGTCTGGCTGTAACCGCCCCAATGGACATTTAAACGTTTCGTAAAATACAGATTTGACTTATGAATTGTGTGAGAAAGGCTTGAAAAGTCAATATCCCGGACCTTTTGATCAATATGAAGATAGATATCATTGCGCTCATCGTCCAGAGCCGAAAGAAGTTCTTTTAAAAAATCAAACTGGTGGTGAGCCATAATCAGGTATGCATGCCGGTTCATAGGTGTTCTCCATTCTTTTTGCAGGCAGTAAGCCGTGCGCAGGTATTGCATATGTATTTTGCAGCCTGCTGCGGCATCTTTGACTACAGTATACCACAGATAAAAGAAATAGCACCATCTTTTGCTTCGGATTTTTCTGTTTGTTAAATCTTATTCATTATAAAGCGGCGCTTTTTCTTTTGTCTATTTACTTGTTTTGAGAATCCTGGCCGTCGCATGACAGAAAATTCAGATAGGATATCAGATGCTCTTTGGCGGATGGGGACAGACGATCATAAGTTTCCAGCAGATATTCCTGTTCTTTTGTCAAATCTTTGGAAGAGCGCTCAAAAAACTGGGATACAGAGATTCCGCAGGCAGAGCATATTTTCTCAAGCGTCTGTACCCGGGGATCTGTATTCTTATCAAACATAGAGGTAAGCGTAGAAAGGGAAATACCGGCTTTGCTTGCAAGACGGTATGCGTTGAAATTATTTTTTTCCATAAGTTCTCTGATACGTCTGATACAAAAATTTTCTTCATACATGAAAAATAGCTCCGTTACGTTTATTATACGTTCCATTTTAATATATTATACGGCGTACTTAAAAGAGTTAGAACCCGATGAAAAAGATAGAATATACGTTGCACATGTGCTATAATTAAGGCAGATTCTGTCATCAAATGACGACAAAGGAGGGAGAGAGAAGAGTTGAACAGGAGAATTCGTAAAAAAAGGGGTCTTTTAAAAGATTCGAATTATGACCGGATGAAAAAGGAATTGTTCAAGGCAATGGAAGAGAATGCGGCCATATTAGAACATGATGCGGTGCTTCAAAAATCAACCGGCGATGAATAGAGAGCTTTGCCCGCTCATTTTTCTGACAGTGTGATGAACCGGATCTGCCAGATTTATGTCCGGCATTGTACAAAAAGATGTCTGGTACGTTTTTTGCCGGAAAAATGTCAACTGAAATCAAAATAGAGTTGACAGTTAAGTTCCGATTTCATATACTTGCAAAAGAATAGGAGATATTATACAATAGACAGCAGTATTTGAGAGAGGTTGGAAGAACCATGAGGGAAGAAATGGTTCAGGCCCAAAGCCTGGTATATGAATATAAAAAATATGATGAAGAGGGCAGGGAGACAGATGCGGTCCGTGCGGTAGATCAAGTGTCTTTACAGGTAGAGAAGGGTGATTTTGTGGCGATTCTGGGGCACAACGGCTCCGGGAAATCCACTCTGGCCAAGCATATGAATGCGATTCTGACGCCCACAGGGGGGACGATGTGGGTGGACGGAAAGGACACCAGGGAAGAGGACAAGCTCTGGGAGATACGTCAGAGCGCCGGAATGGTGTTTCAGAATCCGGACAATCAGATTATAGGAACTGTCGTGGAGGAGGATGTAGGGTTCGGCCCGGAAAATATGGGTGTTCCCACCCGGGAAATATGGGAACGCGTGGAAGAGAGCCTGAGAGCAGTAAATATGCTGAAGTACCGCCATCATTCCCCCAATAAGCTGTCCGGCGGCCAGAAGCAGAGAGTAGCTATTGCGGGAGTAGTGGCCATGCATCCCGAATGTATTGTTCTGGACGAACCGACGGCTATGCTGGATCCGAACGGACGCAGAGAAGTCATACGTACTGTGCGCGCGTTGAATCAGGTGGAAGAGATCACGGTGATTCTCATTACCCATTATATGGAAGAGGTTATCTATGCGGATAAAGTGATAGTGATGGATCAGGGCAGAGTGGTCATGGAGGGAACGCCCAGGGAGATCTTCTCCCAGGTGGAAAAGCTCAAATCCTACCGCCTGGATGTGCCTCAGGCGGCCATGCTGGCCTATGAACTGAAAAAGGCAGGTGTCGATCTGCCGGATGGGATCCTTACCAGGGAAGAGTTGGTGGAAGCGTTATGTCAATTAAATTAGAACATGTTAATTATGTATACAGTCCGGGAACCGCCTATGAGATTCACGCCTTAAAAGATATCTGTCTGGAGATTAAGGACGGGGAGTTTATAGGGCTGATCGGTCATACGGGCTCGGGGAAATCCACGCTGGTGCAGCACTTGAACGGTCTTGTGAAGGCGACGGACGGCCGCATTTTTTTTCATGGAGAAGATATTTACGGGGCCGGTTATGATATGCGCCGTTTGAGAAGCAGAGTGGGGCTTGTGTTTCAATATCCGGAACATCAGCTTTTTGAGGCGGATGTGTTAAGTGACGTGTGTTTCGGCCCCAGGAACCAGGGGCTTTCCAGAGAAGAAGCGGAAGAAAAGGCAAAGAAGGCTCTTGCTATGGTAGGCTTGAGCGAGGAATTCTTTCATCAGTCACCCTTTGAACTCTCCGGCGGTCAGAAGCGGAGGGCGGCCATTGCAGGCGTGCTGGCTATGGAGCCGGAGATTCTGGTTCTGGATGAGCCTACGGCCGGCCTTGACCCCAAAGGCCGGGATGAGATTCTGGATCAGATTAGTGCGCTTCACAGGGAGAAGGGGATCAGTATTGTTCTGGTATCTCACAGCATGGAGGACGTGGCGAAGTATGTAGGGCGGATCATTGTGATGAACCAGGGAGAAGTTCTGTTTGATGACATACCGGAAGAGGTATTCCGCCATTATAAGGAACTGGAGAGCGTGGGGCTGGCTGCACCCCAGGTAACTTATATTATGCACGATTTGAAGGATAAGGGGTTTTCAGTGGACGAAAATGCCACCACTCTGGAAGCGGCAAGAGATTCGATTCTGGCAGCTCTGTCAGGCCGCAGGCCGGATAAGCATTAGGAGGCAGCTTATGATTCGAGACATTACGCTGGGGCAGTATTACCCGGCAGATTCCATTCTTCACAAACTAGATCCCAGAGTGAAGCTTACGGCAACGCTGGCCTTTATTGCGGCTTTGTTTCTGGCTGAGGGATGGCCGGGGTATCTTACGGCAACCGTGTTTCTGGCAATGGTGATTAAGCTGTCAAGAGTGCCGTTTTCTTTTATGGTACGGGGACTGAAGGCCATTGTAATGATTTTAATGATAACGGTGATTTTTAACCTGTTTCTGACGCCGGGGGATCGGATACTGGTGCAGGTGTGGAAACTCCGGATTACGGATACAGGACTTCGGACGGCTGTTTTCATGGCGGTCCGGTTGATTTATCTGATTGTGGGATCATCGGTGATGACCTTGACTACTACGCCGAATGATCTGACGGACGGCCTGGAGCGGCTTATGAGCCCCTTAAAAAAGCTGCGGGTTCCGGTGCATGAGGTGTCTATGATGATGTCCATTGCCCTGCGGTTTATTCCTATTCTGCTGGAGGAGACGGACAAGATAATGAAAGCCCAGATTGCCAGAGGAGCGGATTTTGAAAATGGGAATCTGATACAGAAGGCAAAGAATCTGGTCCCCCTTCTGGTTCCCCTGTTTATCTCGGCTTTCCGTCGCGCCAATGATCTCGCTATGGCTATGGAAGCCCGGTGCTACCACGGCGGCGAGGGCCGGACGAAAATGAAACCCCTTGTGTATGCAAAAAGGGATTATGCCGCTTATGGTGTGGTAGTCCTTTTCCTGGCAGTGATTATTGCATTGAGAATTGTCCTATGAAACGCATTTTATTAGTAACGGCCTATGACGGAACGAATTACTGCGGATGGCAGGTACAGAAGAATGGAGAGACCATAGAGGGTGTGCTGAATCGGGAGCTTTCAGCTCTTTTTAAGGAAGATATCCAGGTGATCGGGGCCAGCCGTACAGATTCCGGCGTTCACGCGCTGGGAAATGCAGCGGTTTTTGATACGAATGCCCGGATGCCCGGGGAGAAGATGTCTTATGCTCTTAACAGCCGTCTGCCGGAGGATATCCGGATTCAGCGGTCTTTGGAGGTGGAGGCGGATTTTCACCCAAGAAAATGTGCCTGTACGAAATATTATGAATACCGGATTCTGAACCGGGAGTTTGAGCTGCCCGGTGAGCGGCTGAATACTTATTTTTACCGGCGGCCTCTTGACGAAGAGCGGATGAGGGCGGCCTGTGCTTATTTTCTGGGAGAGCATGATTTTAAGAGCTTCTGCAGTATTCACACCCAGGCGGAGACTACCGTTCGAAGGGTTTATGCTCTGGATGTGAAGAGGGAGGGGGACTTGATCCGCATTCAGGTGTCGGGGAACGGTTTCCTTTATAATATGGTAAGAATTATTGCGGGGACGCTTATTCAGATCGGAAGCGGTATCCGGGAGCCGGAGGATATCCCGTCTGTACTGGCAGCATGCGATCGGCAGTCTGCAGGTCCCACTGCTCCGGCCAGGGGACTGACTCTGCTGGGGATGAAATATGAGGGCATTTCCCTGGACACCCGGAGCTGAAAACGGGCAAAAAACAGAAAATAACGGGTTGACACACGAGGATGAGTGTACTATAATAATTTGGTGCGACGAAATGTAAAAATGTCCGGATCCAAGCCCCGGTAACGGCATTTTTTCATAGAGTATTGAATATTTTTTCAGGAGGAGAACCAATGAAGAGTTTCATGGCCAGTCCGGCAACAATTGAGAGAAAATGGTATGTGGTTGATGCTTCAGGATATACATTAGGACGTTTAGCTTCTGAGGTGGCTAAGATTTTGAGAGGCAAGAACAAGCCGATTTTTACACCTCACATTGACACGGGTGATTATGTTATTATCGTAAATGCAGCTAAGGTAAAGGTAACCGGCAGAAAGCTGGATCAGAAGATTTACTATCATCATTCCGAGTACGTAGGCGGCATGAAGGAGACCACCCTGCGCGAGATGATGGCAAAGAAACCGGAGAAGGTTGTAGAGCTTGCCGTTAAGGGCATGCTTCCGAAGGGACCGCTGGGAAGACAGATGTACACCAAGCTTCACGTATACGCCGGCCCGGAGCACAATCATCAGGCTCAGAAGCCGGAAGTATTAACATTTTAAGTGAGAAAGCGGAAGGAGGAAATCTACAGTGGCTAATTCAAGATTTTACGGAACAGGCAGAAGAAAAAAATCAATCGCCAGAGTTTACCTGGTACCTGGCACTGGAAATATCACCATCAACAAGAGAAGCATTGACGAGTACCTTGGTCTGGAGACTCTGAAGGTAATCGTTCGTCAGCCTCTGGCAGCGACCGAGACCACCGACAAGTTCGATGTACTGGTGAATGTACACGGCGGCGGATACACCGGACAGGCAGGCGCCATCCGTCACGGAATCGCAAGAGCGCTGCTTCAGGCTGATCCGGAGTATCGCCCGATTCTTAAGAAAGCCGGATATCTGACACGTGACCCGAGAATGAAAGAGCGTAAGAAATACGGTCTCAAGGCAGCACGCCGGGCTCCGCAGTTCTCCAAGAGATAAGCATACGAAATATCTATGGCATACGGCAATCCCTGGAATATATTTTCAGGGATTGTTTTTGATTATCAGGAAAGAGTTCGGGATTGACTGTGAAAACATGAGCCTCTTTGTCCATAAAAAGGTATCGAAGGAATTACAAAAAGCCGGGAATGCTGAATCAGCATCCCCGGCTTTTTGAAGCAGATAACGGGAATCGAACCCGCCTCCCCAGCTTGGGAAGCTGGTGTTCTACCGATGAACTATATCTGCAGATGTATTCATTATAGCACAAGGAATCCAGAAATCAAGAGGAAAATTCAAAAAGAAAAAGACGCCCGGGGGAACCAGGCGTCTTTTTCTTTCTTATGAGGGGGGAGATAGTGATGTTCGGGAGTTTGACAGTTTAATATTTCAAAAAGACCCTACAGGCCTTATAAAGCCTGCTTTTTTTATGTCAAATATTTTGATTTATTTTATAGCATTATATAGCATTTCTTCCGAAAACTTGAACATGGCCCCACTCGTGATGACGTTATGAAATGGGCGAAAGAAGAGGCACGGATAGAAACGCTTAAATATAAAAAAGAACAGCAGGCCAAAGCTGTCCAGATAACGTTCCATTCCGATCAAAAGCTGGATTATAACCAGCAGGTATTCTACCGTGGAGGATATCTTTTCCCCCAGGCTTTTTATTACCGTCTCCAGCTTGACAAAACCTGCCGGAAGCTCCGGGACAAACACAGCTTCAAATATGATATCAATGCCATCCTTTCCGATCTTATCTATGCCAGGATCCTTGAACCGGCCAGCAAACGTTCTTCTTATAAGACGGCTTCCGGATTTCTGGAAAAGCCTTCTTATCAGCTGCATGATATATACCGGGCACTTGATGTCCTGGGAAATGAATGCGATTTTATCCAGTCAGAAGTGTATAAGAACAGCCGCCTGCTTGGAAAACGCAGCGATAAGATTCTCTATTACGACTGCACAAACTATTTTTTCGAAATTGAACAGGAAGATGGTGATAAAAAATACGGCAGATGTAAAGAGCACCGCCCAAACCCCATCATCCAGATGGGAATGTTCATGGACGGGGACGGCATCCCCCTTGCATTTTCGCTTTTCCCCGGAAATGCAAATGAACAGACTTCCCTGAAACCGCTGGAAGAAAAAGTACTAAGGGATTTCGGCTGTACGAAATTTATTTACTGCAGTGATGCCGGACTCGGCTCCGAAGCAATCAAAAAAATAAACCATGCCGGTGAACGTGCCTTTATTGTTACCCAGTCCATTAAAAAGCTAAACAAAGATGATAAAAAATGGGCTCTGGACAGGACTGGCTTTAAACGTGTTTCAGACGGCACGCCCGTTGACCTTTCTGAAATCCCGGAAGATGATAATGGATTGTATTATAAGGATGAACCGTATACCCCCCGCACACTCCACCAGCGTCTGATTGTGACTTATTCTCCGAAATACGCAAGATATCAGAAAACGATACGCGACGTACAGGTGGAACGTGCTGAAAAGATGCTGAATTCCGGGAAGGTAAAAAAGGAACGCAGGAATCCCAATGATCCTGCACGTTTTATTGGAAAGACTGCGGTGACTGAAGATGGAGAAGCAGCAAAAATCCATCATTATCTGGATACGGATAAGATTGAACAGGAAGCCCTCTATGACGGAATGTATGCGGTGACTACCGATCTGTTAGATGATGATGTGAAAGATATTTTAAAAGTCAGTGAAGGAAGATGGGAAATCGAGGAATGTTTCCGGATCATGAAAACGGACTTTGAAGCAAGGCCTGTATTTCTTCGGGATGACATACGTATAAAAGCACATTTCCTTATCTGTTTTCTCTCCTTAGTCATATACCGTTATCTTGAAAGAGAGCTGAAATACGCCTTTACCTGTGAGGCGATTCTGGACAAATTAAAAACAATGAATTTTGCAGATATACAGGAACAGGGCTTTATTCCCCTTTATACACGAGACAAGTTAACTGATTCCCTGCACGAAATCTGTGGTTTTGATACCGACTATAAATTCATCACCAAAAGTCATATGAAAACAATTCAGAAAAAAAGTAAGGGACGGAAATAAAATACCATAGTCTAAAACAACGCTAAAAACCGCTACAATGCCCGTATTTTCAAGCATTGTAGCGATTCTATTTTCCCTCAACTGTCAAAAACAGGA
>JAETRR010000015.1 GCA_021770065.1 Lachnoclostridium sp.
AACTGGAATCAGTAATATCCCTCTCAGTGCACAAATCAATTTACAGGCACAGTTTTTTGTGACTGGAAATTGATTTAGGTTAAGGTGTACTGGGAGGGATATTACGGAACTGGAATAGGAGGACTTTACTATGACACCGAAAAAGCAATATTATGAAAATACTGCGAAAACCATCATCGCCAATCTGGAAAAGCGCCAGATGAAGGGCTGGTACTGCGAGGACAGTGCAGCTGCCGTGAAGAAGGTTCTGGAACTTATCCCCGCCGGCTCTTCCGTCACCTGGGGCGGCACCATGACCATGGAAGAATGCGGTCTGATGGATGCCCTGAAAAAGGGCTCCTACACGCTGATTGACCGCCTGGCCGCCAAGACGGCACAGGAAAAAAAGGAACTCTTTGCCAAAGCAGTCTGTGCCGATTATTTCTTTATGAGCACCAATGCCATTACCCTGGACGGAGAACTTATCAATGTGGACGGAGCCGGTAACCGGGTTGCCTGCCTCTCCTGCGGGCCGGACAATGTGATTGTGCTGGCCGGTATGAATAAGGTCGTAACTACTGTCCGGGAAGGCCATGAGCGGGTACGGAATACTGCTGCTCCCATGAATGCCCTGCGTCTCAATAAAAAGACCCCCTGTGCCGTTACCGGAAAATGTGCAGGCTGCCAGTCCCCGGACTGCATCTGCAGCCAGATCGTTATTACGAGGAGATCCCATATTCCCGGCAGAATTCAGGTAGTCCTGATTGGAGAAGAACTTGGATACTAGCACCGGATAATAACCGTCTGCATCTGTTTTACATAAAAAATTGGCGCAAGAATGAAGTCTTACAGCTTCATCTGCGCCAATTCTGCTTTACTCGTCTTCCTTGCCGCTCCATCTGCTTCTTACAAAAAAGGTGCCTCCAATCACTCCCGCCGACAAGGCCATCCCAATCAGACACCAGATAACGGGTCCGGTGCCAAAGCCCCCTGTCCTTCCGCTCTTGGAGTTCTGTCTGTCTGTCGATGTCACACTGGCGCTGCCGGGTATTCCCTCATTTCCTTCTATTTCCGCCAAAGAGGATGACCCTTTCTGCACACTTGATGCGGACTGAGGCGGCGTAACGGGTCCGGAACCGGATCCCTGTGTATTTGTTGTGGATACAGACGTCTGCTGATTGTTTGTACCCGAAGATTGTGCCGCCATTTTTACCGTAAAAACTAATTCATAAGCATAGTAGTTTGTCGTCTCTGTCACAGGCACGGTAATCTCTGCCGTTTTTCCCTCTTTGCTCTTATCATCTGCCAGCTTACAGGTCAAAACCGTACCGGAAACAGCTGGTTTCTCTGCAATTATCTTATCCGGATCCGACACGCGGATTTCTCCCAGTTTATAGCCCTCCGGAAGCATAGAGAACATACTGAATACAGCAGATCCTCCATATTCCATAGAGCTTGTTCCGGTCTTTGTTCCCTTATATTCTGTCTTATCAATGGTAAAAGCAGCCTCCACATACGGGCTCCAGGTATAATTGCTGCCGCTCTTGGGCCGGACCGTTACCTTTGCAGTACCGGCATTCCGGTTATTCGTAAGCGCCAGTTCATAGTCAGATGCGGCTACCACCTCAGATCCGTTTGCTACCGTAACTGTCGGCACTACGGCGCGGCCGGTATAACTGTAAGTCCCTGACACCTTTACGGACGGGGTAATGGTTTTCGGCGTAATCTCACAGGGAACCTCCACCGTATTGGCGGCCAGCTCATAATTGCCGGCTCCGGCTCCACTCAGGGAGAGCTTTACAGTCATAGTATCCTGTCCGTTCACATTGGGATCGGAATAGCCCTCCGGAACTGCCGTAACATTCACTCTGTCCGCATCCGCTGACGGAAGATTCTCCAGCGTCAGTTCTCCTGTAACATTCCCCCCCGTTCGTGTCTGATCGTAAGTCTTACTCACCTTATAGCTTCCCCTGGATACCGTGAGAACCCGTTTCTTTACATCCACCGTACCCGTGCAGACAACCTGATTGGTAAAGGTCATGCCGCCAATGGTGCCATTATACAATACCTGGAAACCCTGACCGCTGCCCACCTCCGGCGCTCCGCTCTGATTCAAAGTGAAATGCTGTGGATTGCTGTCACTTCCTGCATCTGATTTTGCCGTAATGGATCCAATCCTCACAATATCCGCCCAGGTGTCCCCATAGGCCGCATCGCTCTTAATGGTTACTGCATTGGATACTGCGGCCGGCTGGCTGCCCACCACAAATTCAAGGCCCTTTACGGTAAAGTCAATCCGTCCGCTCTTCTCCGTATAATTGCGCCCGGGAGCAAACGTATAGGTTATCGTTCCCCTGGAATCTGCCGGCAGCTTCGCAAGCTCTGCCTTCAGATTTCCGTAAGTCCAGTCTGACCGGCCATTGTAAGAATAGGTAAGAGTCCCGTTTACTCTGCTTCCGCTTCCATCCGTAAATACAGGCTCGGCAAAATCACCGTTTCCGGGCCATATACTCTGGCTCCGGTTCACCTGCTCCGTATAGTCCGCCGCCTGAATCTCCAGACTGCCCTCCGTGAAGGAAATGGCATAATTGGGGTTATTCTCGTCCGTCAGGCTTCCCTGAAGAATGGCATAGGTTCCCGCGTTCTCTCCCTGGGCGCGTGCAAGATCTCCTGTCAAAGGATATCCCTGCATCACGTTTGCGTAAGTATAGGTCCATACCGGATCCGGCTGGCCGAAAACCTTGGTTTTTGCCTCTGCCTCAACAGTAACAGGCCTCCGGTTAATCTTAATACTGACTGCAATATCCTCCACCGGGCGATACTGGGAATTGTCCGGCGTAAAGACCGCCTTCAAGGTGTTTGTTCCTGCACTCCCATAGAAAACCACATCATCCGCCCAGGTAAAGACGCCGTCAACCGGCTCACCTCTCTGATTTACCGCAGAGCCGCCGGTAAGTACCCGGTCGTCCACCGGATCTCCAAAGGTTACCTCCTCTGCTGCGGGCGCAGTGATGCTCAGCTTTATCTCTTCCGGATTCAGATATGAATATGGCGACAGACTCAGAACACTGCCAAGCGTCTCGGACAGATATGTATAATAATCATACGTAATGCTGTCTCTGCCCTTATTTAAAGAAAAAGTATATCCGTCCCGCACAGAGCCTTCCGTTCCTGCCAGAAAAAGCTGATCCGGCGCTCCGGGCGCCCCTGTATCGCAGTTCATCACGTCCACCAGATAAGAACTTCCGTCCAGAGAAACGATGTTCCAGTAATGGCCCTTTTCTTCTGCAGCACCCGACACTTCCCCGTCCACCGTATAGCAGGCCGCGTTCTCAAAGTCAGAGGCATCACACAGATACTGAAACGCCGACGCATATCCCCCGCTTCCCGTCGTTGTACTGCTATCGCCGTCAAACACATAGATAAAAGGCCATGGAGCTTCATCCGGAGCCAGGCGGCTCTTTGATATGTCTCCTTCAACAGAAGCCAGCGCACAGATCTCCGTAAGATACGCCTTCAGTTTCTGATAATCCGGCCTGTCTTCATACTTTGCCACAATGGCCAGGGCCTTATCCACCGCCGGTTTTGCCGCTTTCGTCTTGACGGTATCTGCCGCATACAGTTTGTCTGAGGACTGATATTCCGGGACTACTGCAAGGGAAATGGTCACGGATTGTACCGGATTCTCATTTGAAACCCACTCTCCCACGTACCCTTCCCCGTCTTTGTCATACCAGTATAAATCGCCGGGCATATCCTCCAGAAGGCTGGATAAAGCCCGATCCAGCATTTCCGTGATATTCTCCCGGGAATTAGCCAGAGAGTTAAATCCGCTCACTGTGATTACCGTAGAAGCGCGCTGCCCCAGGGCAATCTGTTTTGCAGCAGACTTTACCGCGTCATAAACCCGTTTTTCATTGGCTGTCAGCCTTTCTCTGGCCGGTGCTTCATTACCGGAACCGGCTCTCTCTGTCCCCGCGGTTCCCGCGGCCAGCACAGGAAGCGTCAGCCCTTCTGTACTTCCGCCAATCCATGCTGCTGTCAGCCCCAGCAAAAATATTCTCTTAAAGGTGTGCTTCCATCTGTTCATCGTTTTATCCCCATTAAGTCATACAGGTTTATCTATCTGTTAATTACAGTATAACAATCTTATCTGAATCGCACAAGCGAATTATCCGAAAACCCGGCAGGCTTTTTTGTACTGCGCCTCAGGTTATCCGTCTGTTCCGGTTCTTAACTCATAGTTATTGTATACACGGAAGACAAGCTGTTCCTCTCCTGTAAGCGCCATATAAAACTGTATGCTTTCCCCTGTTCCCCACAGATTTAAGCTGCTGTAGGTCACACCGCCGTCCAGGCTGTAATCATAATACATAACCCGGCTCTCCCTCTCCACGCCATGAAGGGTGATCAGCTGCCGCCCGTCTTTCCCGGATTCTTTTCTGTACCATACCTCTTCGGGCGGCGTTATATCCGGACGGACCGGATAATCAGGGATAGTTTCTTCGGGTTTCGGAAGATTTGAAAGAGCTTTTCCTTTTTCCAGCCCGAAATACGCGGCCAGACCGGCCGCATCTCTCTGTCCCAGAGTCTCTAAAGCTTCTGTGGTACACATCAGCGACCAGTCGCTGTCCTCATCCATATAACCATGCTCCACGATCAGCGCCGGAATCCCCAGATTTTTGCACTCCCGGATAATTCCGTAGTAATCTGCTCCCTTGCTTCCCAGTCTGGTTTTTACTCCCTTGGATACAAAGCCGTAGTCCGTAAGCTGGCTCAAAATGCTCTGTCCCACGCCTGCCCCTCTGGCATAAAACCAGTCAAAAGCCGAGACGAAAACCTCCGAGCCGTAAAAATTGTGCTCAAGGGAGGCATTTAAATGAAGGCTTACTAAAAGATCTGCGCCTACAGATTCCGCATAGGCTGCCCGCTCCTTCAAAGTCAGAGCCCGATCCGTATCTCTGGTAAGAAATACCTCCACATTTCCATATTGGGAAAGCTCTTCCTCCATGGCAAGGGCAATCTCCAGGGTCAGATATTTTTCATAGGTATCCCGGTAAATGGCTCCAAGCTCCTGTTCATCGTTTATTCCCGGTCCTCCGTGGCCCGGATCCAGAACAATCCGGAGTACGGGCGCCGCCTTTTCATCCGCTTCCTCAGCTGCGCCTGTATCTGTTTCCAGGGGTGTTTCCTGCTGCACTGCTTCTTCCTTCGGCGTTTCCCGCCTATGTGATTCTCCGGCCTCCTGTGTCCCTTCCATTTTGCCGTCCCCCGCTTTCTCTTCCTCTGCCGCTTCAGACAGAGAAGCTTCCTTTATTTTTATGAATTCCTCCGATTTTATTTCCGTCTGCGCCAAAATGACAGGCCCGGTAAGCTTACCAGACCTGTCTTTCGCTTGCATCCTTATCCATCCTGTGCTTATCACCCCGGCTCCTGTACAAAGAACCAGGAATAACAGAATTACCGGCAGGATTCTTCCCGCCCTTCTCCGCCTTCTTCTTTTTCTCATACAATTACTCGTTTCTTATGGCTGCCAGGGCGCTCAGCCGCATAGCTCTGAGTGCCGGGAACAGTCCTGCAAGCATGCCCATAAATACGGCAAATATCATGGCCAGCAGCACCAGCACGACCGGAATATAAGAAATTCCCGAAGCATAGGTGGCCTTTGTGACAAAATTGATTATGGCCGATATCCCATAGCTGAGCATCAGTCCCACGGTACCGCCGATCAGTCCGATAAAGCCCGCCTCTGCAAGAAACATATTCCGGATAGCCCTCATATCACAGCCCAGCACCTTCATAATACCGATTTCCTTAGTCCGCTCATAAATAGACATCATCATGGTATTGGCAATACCGATAGCCGCAACGAACAGGGATACGGCGCCGATTCCGCCCAGGGCCATCTGAATGGAACGTGACTGCTCCTGTACCTGGTTCATCCATTCTACATTGCTCTCCGCCTGGAAACCGAGCGCCCGGATCTGATCCTGTACCTCTGTTACATAATTCATATCATCCACACGGATATATGCCTGGTTATAATAAATCTCCTTATAGGGCTTGCCCGATTTGCTGGTGGGCTGGCCCGGGATGGCTTTTCCCTTAAACACCTTCTTAAGCTGTGCCTTTAACGCCTCCACATCACAGAGAATGCTGTTTGCATTTTCTCCCCACTCCGTGGGCTTTCCGGCCATAAGTCCGCAGGCCGGAACCATATATTTCTTAGGCGCCGGTATGGGCGCGCCGTTCTCGTCCGTACCTCCATACTGGGAATTGTAGTAGGCATCCGTGTCAAAAATCACGAACATGGGGCTGTTCATCAGATCCACATCTGCCAGCGTATAATTGTCCTGATTTTCATAATCGTAATTTTCATAGAAGGGATTCTGGCCTGTTTTCGAATTATAAAAATCCGTAATTACCGTATTTCCGTAGAAGAACTGCAGTTCCCCTCCTTCCTCCGGCAGGCTCCCCTCGGCAATATCCAGATCCATCTTCTCAAGCGCCTCCCGGCTCATCCCCCGGATAGATGCACTGTTCTCCCACACACCCTGGCGCAGAAGCACCCAGGTGCTCAGAACGGGAGAAGCGACTTCTACATGCTCCATATGCTTAAACTGCTCTATAGCCGCATCGTCAATCCGTACCGGCTCCTGACTTTCGCTGTCACTGCTGCCGTCCACGGAAACCGCCATACCTCCTCCGTAATAGCCGTAACCGCCCTCATTGGAATAAACCGTGATGGTGGTAAGGCCCCCGTACTGCTCTATCTGCTCCATACTGGCTTTGTTAAGGCCGAGACCGAGAGAAATCATAACCACAATAGAGGCCGTTCCGATGACAACTCCCAGAACAGTCAGGATAGTCCTGAGTTTCCGGCGCCATAAGCTGCTTAAGCTCATTTTAAGCAAATCCTTTACACTCATAGACCGTTCCTCTTCTCCGCCCTGCGCTTCTTCCATTTCTTCCATGGACTTAATTTCTCTGTCTCGGTCCCGTCATCATCGTCGGACAAATCATCCGTATCATCATCGCTTATATCGTCCAGATCTTCCTCCAGCTCCAGGAGCTCCCGGGCTTTTTTCTTCTTCTTTCTGCGGATTACCACAAATACGATAATGCCGACAGCGATCAGAACCACAGGAACAATCACCATCCAGATTTTAAAACCGCCCTGCTGATCCACCATGTCTTCGCCGTACATACCGTCCATTTCCATATCATCCGGGAAATACATCTCATTGACGAACAGAGTCATTTCTTTTTCTATGGTAGTGGCTTCTCCCGCCTCATCCTCAAAGGTAATCTGTATTTTTACAATACCGTCGTCCATGGTAGCCGCAGCACCCGACAGATACGCATCCACATTGGCGGTTGCTCCCGGGTCTATGTTGCCCAGGTATGTATCGCCTCCTGTGACAGAGTCGGATATGAATTTTACGCTTGTATTGTAGAGCTTTGTCTTCCCGATATTGTATACGCTGAACATGACGTTGGCTTCATTGCCCACATCAATGGAATCGGGCATAACCTCAATGCTGCTGATGTCTACACGGGCCTCCTGGCGAACCGGTATAGAGACGCTGGCCGTATTCTCATAGGCATGGACGCTCTCGTCCTCATAGTTCATCTTCACATTGACGACATAGGGCTTCTGGGCCAGATCGGAACGGGCCTCCATCTCCATGGAAATGTCCTTTGTAGCCCCCGCGGCTATGCGGTCCACGAAGATAGTGCTGGATCCGGCTGTGGGCAGGAATGCCGCCGCCACATAGGTCGTGTCGGTACTCTCGCTTGCTGCCTGGATGTCGAAAAGCATATTCTGGACTGCCGTTGACCTGGAAGTGTTCTGCATATGCAGTGTCAGCGTAAATGTCTCGCCCGCACGCACCTCTTCCGGATCGGTTGTAAACCCGGTAACGATTACCCGGGGAGTAGAGGCTGTTCCGTCCGCGGACGTGCCTGTAGTTCCCTTTACTTTTACATAAGTGGTCAGGTTCACAGTCGTCAGGGTGTGGTCTTCGTTCTCAAAAGTCACGTCAAAGACTACGGGGCGGTAACCGCCCGGAGCGTCTTTTCTGGTTCTCAAAATCCAGGTCAGTTCTCTTCTGCGCTCCATATCGTCGCCGCCGTCGTCTGTGCCCGGAAGCATGTCTATCGTCTGGGTATAGTTGGAGGTTTCAATCTCAAAGGGCCATTTGGAGGCATCGTCACTGATCTGAGGGGTTACTACGATGTTGTCCACATGGGTGCGGCCCATATTGACTATGGGAAGCACTACGCTTACCTGGCTTCCGCCGTTGGCTGTCGGAGTAACCCAGTCGCCGCCTACCATAATGTTATTATTTGTGGTTTCGGGTTCAGGCTCGGGTTCTGGGGTAGGTTCCGGTTCAGGATCTTCGATTGTAAGTTGTTCAAACTTTGCCGAAGCATCCGATACAATTCCATCTATGATAGTTTTTGAATTAATTGTGTCATCGTTAATCAAAGCAATTGCATCATTTTTTGCCGCTTCTGCTTCATCCTTTTTTCCTACTGCCTCAATCTGCTTTTGCTTTGTAAGGTAATGCTGATTAACCAATGAAACCGCATTACTTTTATATGTAGCATCTGCCGTATCATCCGGAGTAAGAACCGGCCTTCCTGCTCCTGCTCCCCCCGGAAGGCCTGCACTGCCTGCCTTTGCATTAATCGGCTTCCAAAGCGTCCCTGCTGCCGGTATCATCAGCATGCCGCACAGCGCAAGCGCCAGTCCTCTTTTAATCAGTCCCATTCTTCTCATCCTTCTGCTACCTCCCTGTTCTTCCAGTTGTCCTCTATTTTCACAATTTTTCCGTCTATAATATGAAAGATCCTGTCTGCAAAACCTGCCAGGTGATTGTCATGGGTTACCATAACCAGTGTCTGATTCTGCTCCCGTACAATCTTCTTCATCAGCTCCATCACCTCCGCCGAGGTGTTGGAATCCAGATTACCCGTGGGTTCATCGGCAAAAATAATCTCCGGATCCACCACCAGCGCTCTGGCTACGCCTACACGCTGCTGCTGTCCTCCGGACATCTCATTGGGTCTGTGGGTCTTATGTCTGCGCAGTCCCACCAGATCGAGCATCTTGTCTGCCTTGTCCAGCCGCACCTTCTTGGGCACCCCCCGGAAAGTCAGCGGCAGCGCCACATTTTCCTTGGCATTCATAGTCCCCAGAAGGTTAAAAGACTGAAAGATAAATCCCACATGCTCCCGGCGGAATTTTACCAGCTGATTCTCATTCATCCGTTCCAGATGTTCCCCCGATATAATGACCTCTCCCTTCGTGGGCTTCTCCAGACCTGCCAGCATATTCAGCATCGTTGACTTTCCGGAACCGGAAGTACCCACAATGGAGCAGAACTCGCCCCGGTAAATCTCCAGATCCACACCGTTCAGGGCTCTGACTTTGTTATGCCCCACACGGTAGATTTTATATAAATTCTTTACCTGAATCACAGGCTCTCTTTCCTGTGCCATAGCCATCCCTTTCCATCTTAATCTTTCGGAAATTCCCTTTTTACGTCCTGCTCTGTACATGCAGACATAAATTGGACAAATATACCATATTTAGCATAATACAACTCCAGTATACCACAAGTGCTTTCAAAATACTATTTAAGAATTCCTTAACAAACAGGCTTTTCAAGCTTAACCAAATGCCCCCGTTCACAGATAAACCAATTTTTCTGCAGACTGGGAACACTTTAACACATAAGAGCATCATTTATGCATCATAAAAGGAGATATGCTTATACTCCGCTCAAAAAAGAACTGCTCACAGATTCTCCATAAGCAGTTCCCTTTCCTTTCAATTTTTAAACTATGCATTAATGGGATACCCGCAGGATATACAATGCCAAATCCGCACATCCATTGGTTCACGGCTGTATTACATATTGAGGGGATACTTATCCGTCAGACCCTTAACCAGTGCCTTTGCCTTTTCCGTAGCCGCTTCGCCCTCTTTGATCATCACGGCAACAGCCTCCGCCACAGTGTCCATATCCGCCTCCTTCAGACCCCTGGCCGTTACTGCCGGTGTTCCAATCCTCACACCGCTGGTAACGAATGCCGACTTGGGATCGTTGGGAATGGTATTCTTATTGGCCGTAATGTTGGCCGCATCCAGAAGATGCTCTACATCCTTTCCCGTCAAATCATAGGGCGTCAGATCCACAAGCATCAGATGATTATCCGTTCCGCCGGACACAATTTTAATGTCCCGATCCATCAGCCCCTTGCAGAGAGCCTGGGCGTTCTTCACTATCTGCTCCTGATATGCCTTGTACTCCGGTGTCAGCGCTTCCGCAAAGCAGACTGCCTTGGCCGCAATCACATGCATCAGCGGACCTCCCTGGATTCCCGGAAATACGGCCTTGTTAAAGTTAAACTTCTTCGCCGTCTCCGCATCCGACATAATCATACCGCCCCTGGGTCCCCGGAGGGTCTTATGGGTGGTCGTGGTCGTCACATGGGCGTATGGGATGGGACTCGGATGAAGCCCTGCCGCCACCAGGCCTGCAATATGGGCAATGTCCACCATCAGATATGCGCCCGCCTCATCGGCAATCTCCCGGAACCGCTTAAAATCAATGGTCCTGGCATAAGCGCTTGCTCCTGCGATGATAAGCTTCGGCCGGCACTCAAGAGCCAGCCGGCGGATCTCCTCGTAATCCAGCACTCCGTCGTCATTGACGCCGTAAGGCACAACATGAAAGTATTTTCCGGAAAAATTGGCAGGGCTCCCGTGTGTCAGATGACCGCCGTGGGCCAGATTCTGTCCCATAATCGTATCACCGGGCTCCAGCATGGCGAATTCCACTGCCATATTGGCCTGTGCGCCGGAATGGGGCTGCACATTTACATACTCACAGCCGAAAATCTTCTTGGCGCGTTCTATAGCCAGATCTTCTACAACGTCTACACACTCGCAGCCGCCGTAATACCGCTTTCCGGAATAACCTTCCGCATATTTATTTGTCAAAGGGCTTCCCATAGCTGCCATCACGGCCTTGGATACCCAGTTCTCCGATGCAATCAATTCAATGTGGCTGTTCTGCCGATCCATCTCTGCCCGGATGGCTGCGGCCACCTCGCTGTCCACTGCTTTCACTTCCTCAAAAGAATACATTTAGTTCCTCCTATTCCTGTTTTCCTGTGTCTGCTGTTTGTCTTTCTATGGCGCACATTTGTCTTTTCAACACATGCTCCATTATATGCGGGAGGCTGCAAAAAAGCAAGTACTTTTTTGATTATTTTATGAGACTTTGATTCACACACTTATTGTATCATGGTATACTGTTTTTATCCCGGTTCCATACAAATGTACCGGGAGAAACTTACAGATCCGGAATCTTATCTGCCGTGACAGAAAGCTTCCCCGTCACGCATGGAGGTATTTATGAAAACACACAGCCTGCTGCTCTGCTATCTGATATTTATGAACATCCTTTCTTTTCTGCTGATGGGCACGGATAAATACAAAGCCCGTCACAAAAAATGGCGTATCCCGGAAAAAACCTTGTTTCTCACCGCAATCCTGGGCGGCAGCATCGGCTCTATTGCGGGGATGCAGCTTTTCCGGCATAAAACAAGGCATACCTCCTTTACCATCGGTATGCCCTGCATTCTGATTGTCCAGATTCTTCTGGCCGTGTATCTGCTATAATGCCGTATAAAAGGCAGACAGCTGCTGTATTTTATAGACATGGAATATAGATAAGTCAATAAAGCCACATTGACAGCCCCTTCTCCCATTCCGGTTCCGTAATATCAATAATCCTTTCTTTCTCCTCTGTTTCCTGTTATAATTAGCAGGACAGCTTCCAGGAAGGAGTGGATTGTATTGAAGCAGCTTTCTATTATGCTGAAGCCGGCCTCGTCTCTGTGCAACATGCGCTGCCGATATTGTTTTTATTCGGATGTAAGCAGCCTGCGGGAACAGGCTTCTTTTGGCATAATGCCCCCCGAAACACGAAAAAGCATACTGGAGCATACTTTTTCCCAGCTGGATGCCGGAGACTCTGTCACCTTTGCATTCCAGGGAGGGGAGCCTACTCTGGCCGGACTTGACTGGTTTGAGCAGATGATCGAAGAAGTATCTTATCTGGCAGTACCCGGTCTCCACATCTCCTATGCCCTTCAGACTAATGGACTTTCCCTGGACAGGCAGTGGGCAGCCTTCTTAAAAAAGAAGCGGTTTCTGGTCGGCCTGTCCCTGGACGGCCCCCGGGAATTCCACGATATTTGTCGTCCGGATGCTTTTGGAAATGGAACCTTCTCCCGTATTGCAGCCGCAAAAAGGCTGCTGGATCGCTGTGAAGTTCCCTATAATATTCTAATGGTGCTTACCAATTCACTGGCCCGCCACCCACAGCAGATCTGGAACTTTCTGCAAAAAGAAAACATTGGTTACGTCCAGTTTATTCCATGCCTGGGTCCGCTGGACGCGGAAACGTCCAAATATGCCCTGACTCCCAGGCGTTATGCGGACTTTTATACACAGCTGTTTGAATATTGGTTTCCGGAAGCTTTAAACGGACACTTTCGGAGCATTAAGCTGTTTGACGATCTGTTGAACCTCCTTGCACGGGGAATCGAGACTGCATGCGGAATTACCGGAAAATGTTACGGGCAGCTTATTGTAGAGGCTGACGGCAGCGTGTACCCATGCGATTTTTATGCCCTGGATACCTGGTGCCTTGGCAATCTTAAATCCAGTACCATCCGCCAGGTGTATGAGGCGCCGCAGATGTCTGCGTTTTGTTCCCGTCCCAGAGAACTTCCGGCCCTGTGCCGTTCCTGCCCCTATTTCCATATCTGCGGCGGCGGCTGCCCCCGTATGCGCAGTGAAGTATTTTGTTCTCCCAAGGACGGTTTCTGCGGCCACCGCACTTTTCTGGAAACTGCATTTGTACGGCTTAAACATCTGGCCGGACTATTATGATGATAAGGGGCTGTCTTTTTCCCGACAGCCCCTTTAAAAAGTGACGAATCAAAAGTTTTATAATACTTGTACACCGCTTTTTGTCAGTTTCTTTATAATCTGAAATTCCAGCATACCGTCTGTGATTAATATATCAACTGCATCCAGGGATATTTTCTGCGGCATCAATGCATAAAATTCTGACGCCGTTTCCCGATATTACGTCCCAACTGTTTTCCTCCTCATCCGGCCTCGTCATTTTTTACTATCGCAATATGCACATCCTTAAGCTGCCGGGGATCAACCTCGGCCGGAGCGCCCATCATCACATCCTGGGCCGTCTTGTTCATGGGGAAGGGGATAATCTCCCGGATGCTCTCCTCCCCGGCGATCAGCATCACCATGCGATCTACGCCGGGAGCAATGCCTGCATGGGGCGGCGCTCCGTAACAGAAGGCGTTGTACATGGCCGGGAATTTGGCCTTCACATCCTCCTCGCCCAGGCCGACAAGCTCAAAAGCCTTCACCATAATCTCCGGATCATGGTTCCGGACCGCACCGGAGGACAACTCCACACCGTTGCAGACCAGGTCATACTGGTAGGCATAGATGTCTAAAGGATCCTTCTCCAGCAGATCCTTCATGCCGCCCTGGGGCATGGAAAACGGATTGTGGCAGAATTCCAGTTTTCCCGATTCTTCCCCAATCTCATACATGGGGAAATCCACGATCCAGCAGAATTCGTAACATTCCTTATTCATATGGCCTTCGACTGTATTTCCCAAAACCCTGCGGAACACACCGGCCGTCTTCTGGGCAGTCTCTTTCTTCCCTGCCGCCAGTCCCACAAAATCCCCGGGGTTGAGAGAAAGCGCAGCAACTACCGCGTCCTTCTGCTCTGCCAGAAATTTGGAAATGCCTCCTACCAGTTCCCCCTTCTCATCCAGACGGAACCAGTACGCCTTATTGCCGGTCTGAACCTCCACATCGGCACACATTTTGTCAATCACTTTTCTCGTAGCGCTAAAGCCTCCAAACACCACTGCCTGCACGTTCTGTCCCTCAAAAGGCCCGAAACCACAGCCCTCCATACAGTCTGTAGCATCCGTAAGGGTCAGGTCAATCCGCAGATCCGGCTTATCCGATCCGTATTTTTCCATGGCATCATGGAAGGAAATCCGCCGGAAAGGAGCCTTGGACGCTGTATGATAAGTGCCGTATTTTGCAAAAACAGGGGGAAGCACATCCTCCAGAACTGTAAACACATCCTCCTGGGTAGCAAATGCCATCTCCATGTCAAGCTGATAGAACTCGCCGGGGGAGCGGTCTGCCCTGGCATCCTCATCCCTAAAACAGGGGGCAATCTGGAAATACCGGTCAAAACCGGAGGTCATCAAAAGCTGCTTAAACTGCTGGGGCGCCTGGGGCAGTGCATAGAATTTCCCCGGATGGTTTCTGGAAGGCACCAGGTAGTCTCTTGCGCCCTCCGGGGAGGAGCAGGTGAGGATCGGCGTGGTAATCTCCAGAAATCCATGCTCGGTCATGCTTTTTCTCAATTCCGCAACTACATTGCAGCGCAGGATAATGCGATCCCTGACTGCCGGATTGCGCAGATCCAGGTAACGGTAACGCAGACGCATATTCTCGTCCGCCTCTTTGGAACGGTTGATCTCAAAGGGCAGCTCATTGTAGCGGCATTTTCCCAATACCTCAATGGTCTCTGGTACAACCTCCACATCTCCTGTAGGCAGGGCGGGATTCTTGTTGGATCGCTCACGTACTACACCTGTAACAGACAGAGTGGATTCCGTATTCACACCGGAAAGCTTCTCCATCATTTCCTCGGTCTCAATAACAAACTGAGTGGTTCCGTAGAAATCACGCAGGATCAGAAAACCCAGGTTTTTGCTGACCTTGCGCAGATTCTCATACCATCCCGTTAATGTAACGGTCTCTCCTGCATGCTCTATACGGAGCTCGCCGCAGGTATGCGTTCTTGATTGAAACATTTATTTTTATCCTCCTATTCCAGTTCCGTAATATCTGTTTCAAAACAATTCCGGTAATTTGGAAAGCTCTGCTTCCGTCTGCTCTCCTGTTGCCATATCTTTTACATTGGCCGTGCCTTTCTCCAGCTCGTTCTCACCAATGATCACGACTTTTTTCGCACCGATTTTGTTCGCATACTTCATCTGAGCCTTCACGCTGCGGTCCATATAATCGGTCTCTACGATCAGCCCGTGGCTCCGGATCTCATTTACCAGTTTAAAGGCCCTTGCTTTTGCCTCCGCTCCTAAGATTCCCACATAGAGATCCGGGGTCTCCATAGGCGGAAGCTCCACGCCTTCTTTTTCCAGAAAATACAGAATCCGTTCGATTCCCATTCCAAAACCCACAGAAGGAATGTCCTGCTTTTCGTCAATCTCATGGATCAGGCCGTCATAACGTCCGCCGCCGCAGAGAGTGAAACCGTCCTGATTCACAAACTCAAATACAGTCTTGGTATAATAATCCAGCCCGCGGACAATGCCCGTATCCACTTCAAAAGGAATCTCCATCTGGGTCAGCAGACTCTGAAGCTCCTCAAAATGAGTCCGGCATTCCTCGTCCAGATACTGAACGGTTCTGGGAGCATCCTTTACAATTTCTCTGCACTCGGGAACCTTGCAGTCAATGACCCGGAGCGGATTCTTCTGCATACGCTCCCGGCAAGTGGGACACAGCTTGTCCTCATACTTCTTCAGATAGGACAGAAGCGCATCATTGTAAGACTTTTTACAGTTGGGACAGCCGATGCTGTTAATATGAAGTTTTGCATCCTTTAAACCCAGCTTACTGATAAAGGCAGTCACCAGGGAAATCAGTTCTACCTCCGCCAGAGGGCTTTTCGAACCCACAAACTCCACGCCGAACTGATGATGCTGGCGGAGCCTTCCGCTCTGGGGCTTCTCATAACGGAATGCCTGGGTGACATAATACAGCTTGGCCGGAGCCGGATTCGCATACAAATTGTGTTCCAGATAAGCACGCATTACGCCTGCCGTTCCCTCCGGCTTTAAAGTAATGCTCCGATCGCCCTTATCCGTAAAAGTATACATCTCCTTCTGCACCACATCCGTAGTCTCACCCACACCGCGCTGAAACAGCACCGTGTGCTCAAACATGGGGGTAATAATCTCTGTCATATGATAAGTCCGCGCGAGCTCCCTTGCAATCTTTTCCACATAGGCACGTCTGTGCATCCGCTCACCGTACCAGTCCTCTACGCCTCTCGGAGCCTGTGTAATCATAATATTTTATCCTCCTATTCTAAGTCGCTGCGCGACAGCACTAAAGGGTAAAGTCGCTTCGGCACACAGGTATTGAGAGAAACTTTCATTCGAAAGGCACTCATGAAAGTTCCTCTCGTGCGCCTTCCCGACTTTACCATCCAGCCGAAACTCTTTCTAATAAACACTTGACTTTTTTTATTCCAGTTCCTCAATCCTCACCCGCAAATTTCCGGGCGCCCATTTTTCCTGGAGTTCTTCATCATGGATCACCGTCTGAAAAGCCAGGAATACCTTCATGTCAAAATTCTTAACTTCCTCAATCATAAGTTCCACAGCCGTCTGGCTGTCAAAGGCGCTGCGGTATGGACGATCCGAGGTAAGAGCCGCATAGGTATCGCAGACCCTTAAAATCTTTGCCCCTATGGGAATCTGATCTCCCGTCAGATTTTCCGGATAGCCGGAGCCGTCATAATTCTCGTGATGGTACAAGATACTCTCCAGAATCTCGTCCGAAAAATCATACCGGATCAGAGTCTCATATCCCAGCCTCGGATGCATCCGCACATATTTCATTTCCTCAATATTCAGCGTATCCTCATCCCTGCCATAGAGATAACCGGATACCCGGAGCTTTCCGATATCATGGAGTATTCCGGCCACAGCCAGCTCATGGCACTGATCCTCATAAAGGCCGTACTGCTTTGCCACACAGTAAGCCAGATTGCTGACACAGATTCCATGCCTTACTTCTTCCGTGGCGTCCTCCTCAAACATAGCCCAGTCGTCTGTTACCGCTTTTACAAGTGCTGCCTCTCTCATTGTCTCACCTAACTTTTCAAGTCGTTGCAACAGTTCGGACAACGGAACCGTTACAAATGATTCGCTGCCAAAAAGCTTCTCTTACGTTCAATCATTTCCCCGATCCTGCCCATATACTGAGCCACATCCTTCACATTCTCCACGCGCTCAATATGATCCGCCCCAAAAACAAACTTGGAAGCGCCCCCCGCACCTGCAGCCAGGATCGTCTGCTTTTCTTCCATAATCAGTATATTGTAAATTCCTGCTTTGTCAACCTTTGCATACCCTACATTTTCAAAATTCCCTGTCATATTCTTCTGGCGGTAGAGATAATAGGGGTAAAGCCCCTGCTCCACGCAGCTTCGATAGGCCGAATCCATGATTTCCTGACTGTTCGTAAGCCCCATCTCCCGGTATTCCTCCTGGAAGAGTTTAAGGCGCGCCGCCCGTTTCACCGCCAGGGAATGGACGGTAATGCTGTCCGGTCCCAGAATCCGAAGCTCCTCCAGGGTATGACGCACCTGGGGCAGCTCTTCCCCCGGCAGACCCACAATCAGATCCATATTGATATTGTCAAACCCGGCCTCTCTAGCCATGAAAAATGCTTCCTTCGTCTGCTCTGCCGTATGCCTGCGCCCGATGATATCCAGGGTTTCCTGGTTCATGGTCTGGGGATTCACCGAAACCCGTGTCACTCCGTGCTCCTTAAGCACCCGGAACTTTTCGAGGGTTACACTGTCCGGCCGTCCGGCCTCCACTGTCAGCTCGCGAAGATGGCTGTAATCAAAAGATTCCTCCAGCACGCACAACAGCCGGTGAAGCTGCTCTTCCGTAAGAGTGGTAGGTGTACCGCCGCCTACATAAATGGTATTCAGCTTCCTGTCTTTATAAGCCTTTCCAAGAAAACGAAGTTCCAGAAAAAGCGCTTCCAGATACGCATCCACCTGCTTCTCCCACCGTTTTATAGGGGAAGACGAGAAGGAACAGTACAGACAGATGCTCGGGCAGAAGGGAATCCCCACATAAAGGCTGTATCCCTCCCGGTAGTCAATGGCTCTCAGCACCTCCCGTTCCCGGTTGGCAATGGAAACGGCCAATGCCGTCTTCTCATTACTGCAAAGGTAGGTGCTCCGCATATAGTCCGCAATCTCCACGTTGGATCTGCCCTGCTCCAGCATTGCCATAGGAATCTTCACCGGACGGATTCCCGTAAGGGTTCCCCAGGGCAGCTTCCTCCCCGTATAATCCGAGAGCACTCCGTAAATAAGACGCTTCAGCTGATTTTTCACAAGCTTCCGCTCCGGATTCTCCACACAAACACGGCTCTTCTTCTGAAGAGCCCCATTCTCATATACTGCAAATTCGATTTCCTCATCTCCTACGGATGCCGCCATCTGTAAAGGCATTTCTTCCGTAAATTCCGGCTTTTCACGGACATTTACTTCCTCCTCCGGGTAAAAAGCCTTGATTAAGGAATGAATGTCGTATGCAAAGCTTTCCTGGTTTATCTTTACTTCTATCATCATCGGTCTCATCCCATATACGGATTGTACTTCTTCTCCTGCCCGATAGAGGTCATCTCTTCATGGCCCGGATACACCTTCACATCCTCCGGAAGCACCAGAAGCTTCTCCTTCACAGACCGGACAAGCGTTGACAGGTTTCCGCCCGGAAAATCCGTCCGCCCGATGGAGCCGCTAAACAGCGTATCACCACTGAACAGCACCTTCTCCTCCGGCTGATAATAACAGCAGCCTCCCGGCGTATGTCCCGGTGTGAGAAGCATCCGGAATTTCATGCCGGCCTCCTCAAACTCCTGACCGTCCTTTAAAAGCACATCCGGCTTCACCGTAACGGCCATGCCGAACAAAGCCCTGGACAAATTCTGTTCCGGATCCGAAAGCAGCTCTTTCTCCGCCTCCGACGCATAAACCTTTAATCCAAAATCCCGTTTTAAGTCCGAAACAGCCAGAATGTGATCCCCGTGTCCGTGAGTCAGAAAAACAGCCTTCAGATTCAAGCCTTCGTCCACAGCCTTCCTGGCGATCACATCCGCCCGGTCTGCCGGGTCTACTACAATCGTCTCCAGCGTTTCCTCATTGATCAGAAGGTAGCAGTTGGTCCGCACATCTCCCAAAACAAGCGTTTCTATCTTCATATACTTCCCGATCCACCCTTTCTGCTCATAATACAAAGCCGTATCAGCCCATGGCGCGCTCAATATCCAGGACGCTCTCCACCTGATGAAGCTTCTCTGCAATCCGCTGAAGTTCATCCTTTCCGCCAATCTCAAAGGCAATGGAAATGGTAGCTGTCCCCTGCTTGCTGGTACGCACATTGATACTGCTCATATCAATTCCCCGTTCCGTAAAAATCCGGGAGATATCCACCAGAAGCCCTGTCCGGTTATTGGCATAGATCTTAATCTCCGTGGCATATTTCTCCCCGGAAGCAGCCGGGCCCATCTCCTGCCATTCCGCATCAATCAGTCTCCGGCGTTCCAGCTCCTGAAGATTCAGCACATTGATACAGTCGGTCCGGTGAATGGAAACTCCGCGTCCCCGGGTGACAAATCCGATAATCTCGTCCCCCGGCACCGGACTGCAGCACTTGGAAAACCGCACAGACACATCCGAAAGCCCCTTGACTACAATGCCGCTCTTGGACTTGGTAATGCGGATCTTGCTGTCTTTATTGTCGGCCACGGCCTCCATAACCTTCTCGTCAGTAACTTCCTTTTTGTGGAGCTTCTCATACTCCTCGGTCATCTTATTGATGACCTGGCCCTCTTTCAGGCCTCCGTGTCCGATAGCCGCCAGAACGGAATCCCAGTCCCGGAAGCCGTATTTGCGCATGACCACATTCTGAAACTCCGGCTTCATAATGTCAGACATGACAATGGACTTTACCTTGCAGTACTGGGCAAGCAGCTCCTTGCCCCTCAATATATTCTCCTCTTTAAACTGGTGCTTAAACCACTGGTTAATCTTATTCTTCGCCTGGGTGCTCTTGACCACATTCAGCCAGTCACGGCTGGGCCCTCTGGAATTCTGGGAAGTCAGCACCTCAATGCGGTCCCCGTTCTGAATGGTATAGTCAATGGTTACCAGCTTGCCGTTGACCCTGGCCCCAATCATCTTATTGCCCACAGCACTGTGGACACTGTAAGCAAAGTCAATGGGCGTAGAGCCGCTGGGAAGCGTCTTCACATCTCCCGTAGGCGTAAAGCAGTAGACACTCTCGGAAAAGAGATCCAAATCGCTCTTCAGGAGATTCATAAACTCCTTATTGTCCGACATGTCGCGCTGCCACTCCAGAATCTGCCGAAGCCAGCTCATTTTCTCCGCTTCCTGCTGATCCACGGTCTTCTTGCCGTCGCTGCTCTCCTTATACTTCCAGTGAGCCGCGATTCCGTACTCGGCCGTCTTGTGCATGTCAAAGGTGCGGATCTGAATCTCAAAGGGCTGTCCGTTCGGCCCGATAAGCGTAGTGTGAAGAGACTGATACATATTCGGCTTGGGCATGGCAACATAGTCCTTGAACCGCCCCGGAATAGGCGTGTACATCTCATGTATCACACCGAGAGCCGCATAGCAGTCCTTCACCGTATCCACAATAATCCGCACGGCAAACAAATCATAAATCTGATCCAGCGTTTTATTCTGGTTGACCATTTTCTTATAGATGCTGAAAAAATGCTTCACCCGGCCGTCCACATGGGCCTCTATGCCGCCGTTTTCCATATGGCGCTTAACTTCTTCCACGATTTCCTGTACAAAGGCCTCCCTGGTGCTCTTCTTATCGGAAATCTGCTCCTTCAGTTCATAGTAAACCTCCGGCTCCAGATACTTAAGAGACAGATCGTCCAGCTCATTCTTGACCTTGGAGATACCAAGCCTCTGGGCGATGGGCGCATAAATGTCCATAGTCTCCCGGGCCTTTTCCTTCTGCTTTTCCGGCTTCATATACTGGAGCGTGCGCATATTGTGAAGGCGGTCAGCCAGCTTAATCAGAATCACGCGGATATCCTTTGCCATGGCAAGAAACATCTTTCTGAGATTCTCCGCCTGGATCTCAATCTTATCCTTAGAGTAGGACAACTGTCCCAGCTTCGTGACGCCGTCCACCAGAAGAGCCACCTCTTCACCGAACTCCTTCACAATCTCCTCGGTGGTCATAACGGTATCCTCCACCGCGTCGTGGAGAAGCCCCGAGACAATCGTCTCCTTGTCAAGCTCTAAGTCCGCCAGAATTATGGCAACACAAAGAGGGTGAATAATATAAGGTTCACCCGATTTTCGCAGCTGTCCCTCGTGGGCTTTGAAGGCAATCCGATATGCTTTTTCAATCATGGAAATATCCGTGGACGGATGATATTTGCGTACACTTTTAATTAACTCCTGGTAAAGCTCCGCCGGATCGGTAAAATCCTGCATAGTCTTTACATTCTCATCCGCTCTGGTCAAAGCCCCGTCCCGGTCCTTTACACCAATCTTCATCTCTGCCATCTGTCAACCACCCGCTTCTGTCTCAATACTGCCAGCAGCTTCTCAATTCCCCTCATAGCGGATTACGGAAGCCACATCATACCTGGAAAGCTTCTCCCGTCCCTTAAGTCCGGCAAGCTCCATCAGGAAAATAATCTTCACGACCTCACCGCCAAGCTCCTCCACCAGCTCAGCCGCCGCCTGTATGGTTCCCCCCGTTGCAATGAGATCGTCCACCAGAACCACCTTCTGCCCCGGCTTAATGGAATCCTTATGCATCTCAATCACCGCACTGCCGTATTCCAGATCGTATTCCTTGGAAATCGTCTCACAGGGCAGCTTCCCCTTCTTGCGTACCAGCACAAAAGGCTTATTCAGATTATAAGCGATGGGCGTGCCGAACACAAAGCCTCTTGACTCGGCACCCACAACCACATCAAAATCAACATCCTTCAAGAGCTCCTGCATGGAATCAATGGCCAGTCTCAAGCCGTCCGCATCCTGCAGCACGGAAGTTACGTCACGGAAAATAATCCCTTTCTCCGGAAAATCCGGAATACTTCTTACATATTCTTCCAGTTTTTTCATCCTTTTATGCTCCTTTCCCTGTTCACCAATGGAACACATTATAGCACGAATTCAGCCATTTGACAACACTTTGAGGTATTCCGAAAAAGATGCCTCCGAAAAAGATGCGCAAAAGATATTGCAAAAAATGTTCCGCCGTAAAGCATCCCGGAAACTACCGGTAAGCGGACACCACCAGCTGTAACGTCCGCCGGCCCATATATTCATTCACCTCAGGATAATACAGAATCGAGATCCGCTCCTTCCCCTCTATGTACTCCAAATCCCCCCGGACATCCCCGAAACTCAAAGCCTCCATCCGGAATCCGTTTTCATCCTCCAGCATCAGCTTTAACACATTGGCATTCTTCCCGATAATCCGTGCACTCCGGACATACAGATTCCCGGCCGCAAAAAGCGGCTTCTCATTTCCCTTTCCAAAAGGCTCTAAAAGTTCCAGTTCCCCAATCAGCTGCTCCCCGGCATACTGTATCGGCAGAACCGCGTCATAAGACTCCCGGGGAACCAACTCCTCCTCCGTCAGCGCACAGTTCTCATTCAGTCTTTGACGAAGTTCCTCCACTTTATCACGCTCCATAGACAGGCCGGCTGCCATAGGATGTCCCCCGAACCGGGTAAACAGCTCCCGGACCTTCGTCATCTCCTCAAACATATGGTAACCCTCAATAGAGCGCCCGGAACCCTTCACTCCGTCCTCCCCGTCAGTCAGAATAAAACAGGGCCTGTAAAACTGTTCCCGAATCCGCCCCGCAATAATTCCCGCCAGGCTCTCATGGCAGTCCGGCAGATACACCACCAGAACCCGGTCCTCCTTCAAAGCCGTCTCCTCAATCTGCCTTCTGGCTTCTTCCGTGCCTTTCACCGTAAGAGCCTTCCTGCTGTCATTCAGAGCCTTCAAATCCCCGGCCAGAGCCTCCGCTTCCTCCCGGCTCTCTGCCCCCAGGAGATTCAGCGCACGTTTCGCCGTATCCAGCCGTCCGCTGGCATTGATACAAGGCCCAATCACAAATCCGATATGGTAAGCCGTAAGCTTCTTCCCCTCCAGACCGTTTACCGCAATCAGCGCCCGATATCCCGGATTTCTCGTCTGCACAAGCCTTTTCAACCCATACTGCACCAAAATCCGGTTCTCCCCCCGAAGCTCCATAATATCTCCAACCGTAGCCACCGCCGCAAACTCCGCCAGGTCAAGAGCCTCCTCTTTGGAAATCCCTTCTTCCCGGTAGAGCGCCTCCACCAGCCGGAAAGCCACCGCCGCCCCACAGAGCATCTTAAAGGGATATCTACAGTCCTCCTGCTTAGGATTCACAATCACATCCGCCGGAGGCAGAATAAAAACCCTGTTCCCATCCTCCTCCCGAAAAGGGATCTCATGGTGATCCGTTACCACCACCGTCATCCCAAGCTCCTTGGCAAACCCAATCTCCGCAGCCGCCGCAATCCCATTATCACAGGTAACAATCGTATCCACCCCGGCCGCAGCCGCCTTACGGATCAGATTCTCATTCACCCCATACCCGTCCTTCATCCGATCCGGAATCACCGTATCCACCTTAGCCCCAATCCTCTTAAGCCCCGTCAGCAGAATATGCGTGGCATTCACCCCGTCAATATCATAATCCCCGATAATCCGGACAGAAGCCCCGGCATCCCGTTTCTCCCGAATCAGAGAGACCGCCTCCCTCATCCCCTTCATAAGAAAAGGATCCGCCAGACCATCCATTTTCCCAAAAAGATAATCCCGGACCTCCCCCTCACTCATCCCCGCCCGGTTCCGGATCATCCTCACCGTCAAAGGACTCACCCCAAGCTTCCGGGCCATCTCCCGATTCCCCTCCATCCGAGGCGCCTCAACCCAGATTTCTCTCATACCCTCTCTCCTCTCCATTCCGGTTCCACGGCACTATACAAAGTACTGCCATTTCCAAATCACATCATTCAAAAACCAGGAGGGGGCTGCCTCGGAATGCGGCTTCCGGCTTTTCCTATATCCAGTGTCCGGCTATTCACGCACACTGTGTCTGATATGGACGAACATTGCACAAAACCAATACCGCTTAACAAAAACAAAAAGCAATGTCCGTACAGAGCAGACACAGTGTACGTGAATCGTCCGAACACAGGATATGGAAAAGCCGGATGCCGTATTCCGAGGCAGTCCCCTCCGTCCATCCCGTCCGTCCTACTTCACCTTACTGCGAACCCGCGTCTTCAACACAAACCAAAGCGCCCCCGTAATACAAACCGAAGAATAAGCCCCGCAGACAATCCCCACCATAAGCGGCAGGGCAAACTCTTTAATCGAAGCCACTCCCATGACAAACAGCGCCGCCACCATAATAAAAGTTGTCAGCGAAGTATAAATACTCCGCGTCAGCGTCTGCGTAATACTCCGGTTCACAATCTCTTTCAGATCATCCTTCTTCCCGGCAGCAGCCAGATTCTCCCGGATCCGGTCAAAGATAACAATCGTCGCATTAATAGAATATCCCACAATTGTCAGCATACAGGCAATAAACGTATTCCCCACCGAAATCCGCGCCACTGCATAGAACGCCAGCACCACCAGCACATCATGCACCAGTGCCGTCACCGCGCTTGCCGCAAACCTGATATCCTTAAACCGGAACCAGATATAAAGCAGCATCAGAACCGAAGCCAGCACCACGGCTGTCAGAGCATCCGCCCGGACCTCGCTGCTGATAGAAGAACTGATATTCTCCGCCGTAATCGCCGTCTCATCCACGCCGAACTTCTCCGCCAAAGCCTTATTGAGCGCCTGTCTTGTCTCCAAATCAAGCTCCCTGGTCTTAATCACTACATCATTGCTTCCCTGAACCTGCTGGGCCTGGATCTCATTACTTCCGATCACCTCACTCACTACCGGTTTCACATCGGCATCAATCTCCCCAATGGTCATAGCCTGTGCAAAGGGAATCGTCGTGGAAGTGCCTCCCTGGAATTCCAGACTGTAATTCAGCGCCCCCGCGCCGCGTCCGGCCTGGATGCCCATAACGGCTGCGCCGCCCAGAATCAATACAGCGGAGACGATAAAGCAGAGATTTTTCTTTCCCAGGAAGTTCAGTGTCTTCCGCTCCTTCTGGACTCCGTAAAGCTTCTCACTCTTAAGCCCCAGGGCAAACAGCGCATTCAGCACCAGCCGCGTCACCACAAGAGCCGTAAACATGGAAATCACAATACCAAGGGCCAGAGTCTGCGCAAACCCCTTCACGCTTCCCGAGCCTCGCAGCCCCAGGACAACCGCCGCAATCAGCGTCGTAATATTGCCGTCCACAATGGCCGACAAAGCTTTTTTAAACCCGATTTTCATGGCAGAGCGCACCGTCTTCCCGGTAGCAAGCTCCTCCCGGATCCTGGCAAAGATAATGACATTTGCGTCCACGGCCATACCGATACTTAAGATAATACCGGCAATACCGGGCAGGGTCAGCGTCATCTCAAAGGCATTTAACAGCACCAGCATCAGCGCTACATAGATGGTAAGTGCAATGGCGGAAGCAATGCCCGGAAGCAGATAAACCGCAATCATAAAAATCAGCACCAGGGCAAAGCCCACGGCCCCGGCCTTCAGGCTGGTGGAGATAGCCTCCTCCCCGAGCTGTGCCCCCACGACTTTGGATCTGAGCTCCTTAAGCTCCAGCTGAAGGGAACCGATCCGGATGGTAGAAGCGAGGCGCTCCGCCGACTCAAAGGATTCCATATTGGTAATGGAAGGATTGCCGTCTGTAATCTCCGCCTGTACCGTAGGTGCACTGATCACTTCCCCGTCATAGACAATGGGAATCTGCAGGCCCATGTTTTCTCTTGTGGCCTCTGCGAACTTCTCGGCCCCCTCATCCGTCAGAGTCAGAGCTACCTCGTAAGAATTTTTGCCAAGATTATCCGTATATCCCTTTGCCTCGGCGCTCTTGATATCCGTTCCCTCAATAAGAACATTTCCCGCAAGATCCTGAAACTCCAGGGAACCCGGCCGTCCAAGCTCCTCCAGAATCGCATTGGCATCGGATACACCAGGAATCTCAATATTAATCCGGTTATTTCCCTCCTGGTAAACCACCGCCTCGGTGCTGTAGCCCTCCACACGCTTCTGGAGCTTATAGACCGTATCGTCCATCTGCTCCTGGGTGGGATTGTCAATCACCGTCTGATAGGTAATGCTGACACCGCCGGCCAGGTCAAGGCCCAGCTTAATATTCTTCGCCGCGCCGGTCTGCGATTCTCCAAAGCCTGCGGCTGCACCGTAGATCAGGCCTGCCGTCACCAGCACTGTGAGCAGCAGGGTTAAAATTCCTGTATTTTTCTTCATAATACCAACTTATCCTTCCTTCTTTTTTCTCATCCCTCTGTTGCTTTTTGTATCTTACCGTACAAAGCCTTCCGTCAATTCTCTGTCTGATTTTCCTTTTCCGCCGCTGCGGCCGCCTTGATCATAATGGCACACTCCACACGTTTCCTTTGAAGCTCACACCCGATATCGTAAGCATCGTTGATGGAGCCGTGGAAATTATAGGAATTGGCCGCACAGCCGCCGCTGCAGTAAAATTTTGCAAAGCAGTTCCGACATTTTTCCTTGGCATACACATTGCAGCCCTTGAATTCGTCTCTCAGCTGCGTATTCCAAATTCCGTCAAAGACATTTCCCATAAGGAACTTCTCTTCTCCCACAAACTGATGGCAGGGGTAGAGATCGCCCCAAGGCGTCACTGCCAGGTACTCTGTCCCCGAGCCGCAGCCCGACAGACGCTTGTACACGCAGGGTCCGCCGGTCAGATCAATCATAAAATGGAAAAAATTAAAATCCTTTTCCGTCCCATGGCGCTTCACCATCTCAGCCGCCAGCTGGTCATACTGCTCACAGAGAACCGGGATGTCCTCCTCCCGGATTGCATAGGGCGCTTCGGGGGGCGCCACCACCGGCTCCACGGAAATCTGCTTAAAGCCCAGGTCTGCCAGATGAAGCACATCCCTGCAGAAATCCAGGTTATTCCGGGTAAAAGTCCCCCGGACATAATAATTGTTCTGGTTCCGGCTCTTTGCCAGCTTCCGGAACTTAGGCACCACCAGCTCGTAGCTTCCTTTTCCGTTCCGGAAAGGGCGCATCTTATCGTGTATCTCCTGACGGCCGTCTATACTCAGGACTACATTGCTCATTTCCCGGTTGGCAAATTCCATTACTTCGTCATTTAAAAGCACTCCGTTGGTCGTCAGCGTAAAGCGGAACTTCTTGCCATGCAGCTTCTCCTGCTCGCGGCCGTAGGCTGTCAGATCTTTCACCACCTGCCAGTTCATCAGCGGCTCACCGCCGAAAAAGTCCACCTCCAGGTTCCGGCGGCTTCCGGAACTCGCTATCAGAAAGTCCAAAGCCTGCTTTCCCACCTCAAAACTCATCAGCGCCCGGCGCCCGTGATATTCCCCTTCTTCCGCAAAGCAGTACTGACATGCCAGGTTGCAGTCATGTGCAATGTGCAGGCACAGAGCCTTCACTACAGTGGAACGTTTTTTGAAATCTATGATTTTATCTTGATAGGTGTCCTCCGTAAACAGAGTTCCCTGTTTTTTCAATTCCTCAATACATTTCAGAACCTCCCGGATCTCCTGTTCCTCATATCGGTCCCGAAGCTTCGTTACAATCTCTTCCCGGCTGTATGTCTCAAAGAGGCCGATTGCCTCATAAGCCAGCTCGTCTACCACATGAACGGCTCCGCTGTTCACGTCCAGAACAATGTTATAGCCGTTATTTCTATATTGATGGACCATCTTTGTCCCCTTTCCCAAATTACCGTTCACTCCCCAATGTTAAGTTAAACCTGCCGGGACTGCCGATGCGGTTTCACACGGAAGTACTCGCGCGAATAAGGATGTCCCAAAAGCCTGTCTGTTGTGCCGGGCTTTTGAGACACCCTCGTTCCTGTTTCTTGCGTTATCTCTTATTTGTGGTTCTCACAGGTCTGATTGCCTACCGTACAGGAAGTCTTGCATGCAGACTGGCAGGAAGTCTGGCACTCGCCACAGCCGCCTTTTTTCACAGTATTCTGTAAAATCTGTGTGTTCAAAGTCTGAATATGTTTCATCTTCTTCACCCTCCTATTCTAAGTCCCATAATATCTTTCCCAGTATAGCACACTCTTTTGTAATTTAAAAGAGTTTTTTTACCGGCTCTTCCTATTCTATCCCGGCAGGCTGCCACATATATTTGTTTTAAATGAGGGGCTGCTGCCGGGCTGACGTCATTAAGCTGCGCCTGCGGGGCAGACAGTTCTCTACGATCTGATCCGGGGAGGAACACAATGGAGAAAGGAAAATCTTATCAGAACATGGCAATACGTATGCTGAAATCTCTTTTGAGCGCATATATTATCACAGGAATCCTGCTTTTATTCCTGGCTCTGATGCTGTACAAATTTCAGCTCTCAGAGCCAAAGGTGAATATCGGAATTATTATCGTATATGTAGTTTCCAGTTTTCTCGGAGGGTTTCTGGAAGGTAAAATGATGAAATCCAGAAAATTTCTGTGGGGCGCCGCCGCCGGGCTTCTCTATTTTGCCATACTGGCTCTGATATCTCTTGCCGTAAACCAGGGCTTCGGAGGGGGATCCTCTCACTTTGTCACCACACTGATCCTCTGTGCGGCCGGAGGAACTCTGGGAGGCATGGTTTCCTGATAAGCCGGCAGACTTTTCCGATATCCGGTGTATGGCTGTTTGTGCACAGGCTGTCTGATATGGGCGGATATTGCTTTAGCAATGTCCGCACAGGGCAGGTAGGACGTACACGAACCATCCGAACACAGGATATGGAATTTCTCCGCTTATCCCATTCTGATTTCCATATTTTCCAATTCCATCAATACCTTTCCATGATAAGTAAACTGCAGTTCAAAACAGAACCCACTGACCGGGTGCGCCTCATCCAGGCGGGAGAGCCACTGACCAATCTGCTCCCTCATAATTTCTCTTATACTGCCGGTTACCGGCATCCTGGGTATTAACGTAACGGGAAGTTCAATTCTGACGGCGTTTTCCCGGGGCGCATAAAAATACCGGATCCCTGTCTGAACCTCAATCCCTTCCGTTTCAAATAAAGGAAACGCCCCAAACAAAAGCTCTGTCGCCTGCCGCGCTGCCGCCTCCGGTTCTTTCTCCGGCACCGTCCCGATTTCATACCTGTCTTTCCACTCACAATGGGCAAATACCGCCCCCGGATAAGCCTCCTCTTCTCCATGGTAGACAAATACGGGATTCACAGCTTTGCCTCCCGGCAGATCCTGGTTGCGGTGAACCTGAACTCTTGTATGGGCACTGTAATATCTGCACAGATCCAGCCCCTTACAGGTTAACCGGATGACAATTCCGCTTCCCGGTATAACCTCACAGCCGTCCTCCAGGACAAACCAGATATGCTCCTCTTGTTTTTCCTTTACAAACCGATGCTCTCCAGCCTCATCCACATAAGCCGCCTCCATCCACTCCGGCCACGATCCGGCCGGACAGTGACATTTTAATGTCCCCTCTTCAAATGAAAATCCAAGCTGCACGGTCACGGTATCAGGCGCGTAGCCGTTCCCCTCCAGCGCAAGCCTGCCCTTCCTCTGTCCCTGCCAGGCTCCCGCAATATCCTCTGCAAGGCTTAAAAAGGTTCCGACCGCCCCGTCCGCCCGCTTCCGCTCTCTTAGAACATTCATTAATCCCTCCCGGACTTCCGTATACTGGGCCAGGCAGTCAAACAGATCCTTAGAAAGCGCAGACGCAAAAAGCCCGCTTTCATATTCCGCAAAATTAAACTCTATTGTAAATACAAGGGTATCCTGAGAGGCCGTTTGATGCCTGTAGGTAAAGCTGTATTCCCATTGATGCAGTTCTTCTGCATTCTCTGGATCCGGGAAACAGGACGCTTTATGAGAAAGCAGCTGCGGCCTGGCCGGATAGCTCCGCAAAGGCACCGGTACCGGTGTCTGCAGGCTCAAATCCACATACCATGCAGGATCCGGGAAGCTCTCATCTTCCGCAAAGGAAAACGGCAGATAAAACTGCAGCCACTTCGAGCGTTCATATCCGTCTTCCCCCTCCTCAATATCATATTCCAGCTCCGTAATTTTACAGGACAGTTCCGGGGTTATCTGTCCCTGATAAGGATTGCCGGGGAAAATTCCCAGCACGTATTGATCCTTCGACGAATCTATCTTTTCCGCCTTAAGAACAGGGCATTCCCCGCTTTCATCCTGTACCAGGAGCCCCATCCTGACCCGCCGGTCCGTCTGCATTCTCTGCCCGTAAAGAATATAAACTCCTGTTTTATAACCCTCTTTCAGTGATTTACCGAGTCTGTCCTTAAGGGGCTTTTCCGCCTGCGCATACCTTCCCCGTTCTATGCCGTCCGCAACAGAATGAAGCTGCCCCGCAATCCCCTCAATCAGAAGTTCCTTACAGACAATCAGACGGTTTACCACACTTCTGCTGCCCACCGCTGCCGCATTATATGCAGGACTTTCCAATACCTCGTCAAAATCTTCAAGGAAGCTTACGGCCCAGTTCTCCAAATCCACCTGATCATAGCTTCTCTCCCCGGTTTCCCCCGAAAACTCCCCGTCTTCATTCAGCAAAGCAAAGCTGACCCCGGCCCTTGAAATAAGCTTCAAGGATAAAGGTGCAAGCGCCGTATAGATCCTCTCCCCGTCCCCGCCGATGCGGATGCTCTCTATGCCTCCCCTGCCGAAATACACGGCATACAGTTCTCTCTTTGCGCTGTCCGCCGCCGCGATATGGACTCCGTCAAGTTCCTCCAGTGTTTTTACAAATTCATCCAGAGTTCCGTCCGCTCCCTCCGCCGGCTCTGCCGCAGTATTTTTGCGGACCACCTCCAAAGGCGCCTCCTCAATATATTTTGTCCGGCGCACTGTAACCTCCATCTTAAGAGGAATGATGCTCCTGCCCGGCTCATAAGCCCCCGGAATCGTCACGCTGCAGCAAAAGTCCTCCGGCCGGTACAGGCAGCAAAAGCTTTCCCGTAAAAAATGCTGCCCTTCAAGCTCTTTCCTTACTGACTTTTCCTCCCTGCCGCTTATCGCACATGCTTTTTCCGTAACAGAAGAAAGGGTATCAAAACCGCCCGTAATAAAGTCAAAGCCGGTTCCCGTCAGATGTACGCCTTCCTTTATGATTCCCATAATATCCTTGTTATACAGCCAGAATTCCGGCTCCATATCCACAGGAGCATATCCGCCCGGCCTGTGGGGCACAATACGGTAAGGTGCGTCCGCATCCTTTTCTCCCGGCGTATCCGGCAGGCTTTTCCGGTTTCCAATCCTCCATGACGAGCCCTCCGCCAGGGCTTCCTCCTTCCAAAGAGAAAGAAGAAACTCCTGTTTCAGGGAAAAGGCCGCGGCAATCTCATAAAGGGAATATTCCTCATAACCCTCCAGGGAAATATTCTTTTTCAACAGCAGCGTCTGGGAAGAAACAAAAAGGCCTTCCACCTGCCGGTTATACTGTAAAAATTCCTCCCCGGAAAGTCCCGTGGCATTCCAAAAAAGAGTATCTTTATCCCTGCTGTACAAAAAGGAATAAGCAAGCTCTGCACCCTGCCTTAAGGCCCTGTCATTTTCCCCCTCTAAAAGCAGCTCCGAAACATCCAGATCATCCCCGAACTCTTCATTCATGCGCTCCGTGACAGTCTCCAGGGAATCTCCCTCCTGCACCGAAACCCTGTGTTCTCCATGGAAAAAGGAACTTCCCTCCCTCAAAATCCCCGTCTTCTGCTTATTCGCATCAATAAAAAGCGCAAGAGGGACGCCCAGGGCCTCTGCAGTCTCTGCAAAAGAAGCCCCCTCCTCCTCATTCACATATTCCTTTTGCGGCATAAACAAAACAGTATGCGCAGAAAGCATGGCTTCCCGGTTCTTTTCCACATCAAGCTCCGCCTCCCGCGTCAGATCCTCCACCGTGTCCTTCGGGCATACCCGGACTGTCATGGGAACCGTCAAGCGATCCGGCTGTGCAAACATTTCTCCCAATATTCCGTCGTATGCCGCAAGCTCCCCAAAATCTGCCGAATATACACGGGCAATCTCAGAAAGGGTTCCTCCCGACACGGTTAAGCCCGTTATTCTTCCGTAATATTCCAAAAATGCGGCACACCTCTCCAGATAAGCCAGAAGCTTTTCCTTATCCGGCCTTCCTTCCTCATCTGCCATTGTATGAGTCAATGTGAACTCCACATCCTGCTGCCTGTACTGCTCCCAGATCTGCCTGCAGAGTACGGCCTGCTGCAAAACCCTGGCGGTGTCACCAGAAAGCCCGGAGGCTAATTCCGGACGCATACGGAACGTAAGCACCACGCCTTCCCCGGTTCCTGCCGCATCATAGCCGAGAACGGTATACGGAATATCCCCCAGAGCATACAATTCATCGTGATACGGATTATACACCGTTACCGGGCTGCAGCCGTCCCCATACACATTCCCGTAAATATCCCGCACATCCAGCATAACCTCCGCTTTGGCGCCAAGGCCCGCGTATACGCCCCCGTCCCCCTCTTTCGCATACCGATACAGGGGAAGGCGTATCCCATAAGTAAACCTTCTCTCTTCGTCCTCCACCGGCAGAACAGGATAGGAATACCCGCTTCCTTCAAAATATTCATTTTCAGTAATCTCATATCCCCCTATATGGTACAGGGCTCCCGTAAGCCACTCCCGGAAAGCCTCTTTCTCCTCCCTTCCTGGCTCCTCCCTGCGGTTTAACCTGTAACGGATCCCTGCTGTTCCCGCCTCAAACAGACACTGCTGCCTTTGATGGATTGCAAAGGGCTCGCTTCCCCTGAGATACAAAAGCCCGTCTCCCGTAAACAGCCTGTCCGTCACCACACAGTTGCATCCGGGAAGATACCCTGCTTTCATGTCTATTTGGTCCGATACCGCAAGGAAAAAGACCTCCCCTATGCCGTTTTCATCAAAAATACTGTCGGGGAATCCGCTGTGCCCGGCATTTTCATAATACATCCTGTAGTCTCCCTGGACCACGCTGCATTCCCACAGAAGCCTCACAAAATTCCACTCGCCAAGATCCGCTGTATTCCGATATTCCTCCTGTCCCGCGTCCCTCGCCAGATTAAGTGAAAATCCGCTCTTTGTCTCTCTGGAAAGGTTTTGCCGGATGAGCCGCACCTGCTCTTTTTTATAAGTGTCCTGACAGCATCCTGCCCCCACGTCCCCTGTCGTGCCCGCACGGTAGAAAAGCAGGCTTCTTCCGCAGAACCCCCACCATGCCTGATATAATAAATCCCTGCTTTTGCTGTCCGCGCCCAGAAGATAATAACCGCAGTCCTCCCGGGGATTTTTCCTGATCTTAAGCTTTACAAAACACCCGAAGGAAAAAGGCAGGCCCTCCCCCTTATCATCAAAAGCCGCATATTCTCTTTCGTCCTCCGCCGCATTCGCCGCATCCGCCAGGAAATCCCCGGAAAGCAGATGCAGCCCAAAGGCTCCTCCCTCCCCTTTATAGACGGTAAAAGACTCCGCCGGATTATAATGTTTCCACACACTGCGGTAAAAGGAGCTCTGCACGGGACGTTCCGCCCAGGACAGGGCAAGGGTTTCTGACGGACGGCAGGCAAAAACCTGCTGCATGGAAAGCCTTCCACTGCTCTCCTGAACCTTGATCCACCCAGCCTCCGGATTGGTCTCCGCCTGAAAATCCAGCGTATCAAAATTATCCTGCAGAGGCAGTTCCTGACGCAAAAGACGGTAAATTGCCGCATTTTTCCCGTTCACTGCCCCAGGCACAGGAAGCCTCAATCCCTGAAGATAAAACCTGGAAATACCCGCACCGACAGAGCTTACCTCTTCCTTCGCCTTTGCCTTCTGCGCCGCAATGTCCTTCGGAAGGTACCGGATATCCTCCAGGATGACCACCGTATCCTCAAAAAAATCCCTTTGTCCGGACAGCGCCTCCGCTGCCTGTTCCATTTTAAGCCCATATCTCCCACAAAGCTCTGCCGCCGTCATTCCCCCGCAGTCCGTCTCCCATTCGGACAGCGTAAACAGGGCATACTGCCGGAGTATGGCTGCCCGGCAGATCCAATGTTCCAAATCAAGCGGCCCGGAAAAGGGAAGGAGCCTGCGGAGCAGAGCGCCGGGCGTTGCCGCTTCCCGTACCTCAATGCTGCATTCCTTAAGCTTTCCGTATTTCTCCACATATTCCCGAAACTCGTTCCATTCCGGATACAGCGTATCAGATCCGTGATAAAGCGTCAGCATCTTGGCAAGCCTTGCCACCGTATCTCCCGGCGCCGTGCGATACTCCCCGATTCCGTGAAGTTCGATGATCCTGCCTTCTTCCTGTGTCTCCTCCCAGCCATAGGGAAACTCGTTTTCAGAGGTCAGCACAGCCGCCGCTTCCCCATAGCCGTCCCGGATTTTTTCATCAAACAGGCGCACAAAATAGAATGCCGCCAAAAGCCTGTCCGAAAGTCCTCCGGGATTTACGGCCTCCTGCTCCGGCACGGAAAGAAGAAACCCGGGCTGTAAAAGATGAACGTTGTCCCCAATGTCAAAAAGAAGTCCGGGAAAAGATACTCCCAGCCTTTCCGCCATGCCCTTCAGATCTGTATTTTCATTCATCAGGGTCAATTCACGGAACGTAAGACGGCAGCCGGCCTTCAGCTTCTTTTCCTTATTCGACCGGATAATCTTAACTTCCGCCCCCGCCCCGTCATAAAACAATTCCGCTGTCTCGGCCAGCGTCAGCTGTCCCATATCAAAGGCAAGCGTTCTGAAACAGCCTTTAAAGAAGTCCAAAAGCATCCCGAAAAGACAGGACATATATTCTTCCGCAAAATATTCCTGGAGAGATTTTTCCTGTCCTGCTTTTACATCCGGCGTTTTTTCCTCAAGCATCATCAGCTTTTTAAAATACTCCTGCACCTCCTGCACGTATCCTAAGGGAACCAAAGTATCCTCCCTGTAATCCACATGCGCCCCAAAAACTTCCTCCTCCCCCTTTTTTCCCGAAAGTGAAAATTTTAACTCCGGAAGCATGGGGAAAACAACGCCTTCCTCCTCTTTTTCTTCATACGGGAGAATCTGCACGGTAAGCTTTACATAGTTTTCCAGAAAGCCTTCTATAAAAGGATAGGATATATGCCTCGGCCATCCTTCTTCCCACTGTTCTGTCTCCCACACGGCAATATACGCCTCTTCCCCCAGACGGGTCAGCAGCCAGTCCGCAGCAGCCCCCAGAAAATCCCCAAAGCCCGAAGCAGCGCTTTCTCCCAGAGCAAGATAGGGCAGCAAAAGAAGGCAGTCCTGCCCGCCGTCTGCAAGATCCACTGTAACAGAGGGCCTGATCCGGACAAAAATTTCCACAGGTTCTTTGTCATTACACAGAGAATTCACAGAGAATATATTCCGCGGTTCTTCCCGGACTGCGCGGCAGAGCCCGCTTCTTTTTCCCCGGACGCTCTTTCTTACAGACTCCTCTTCCTTTTGTAAAATCCAGGGTGCAGCCGACGCCTTCCCCATCTCAAAGGACGCATGATAGGAAAAAGACATCTTAAACCGGATTTTGATAAACAGAATTTTAATATATGCCTTTAGCTCCAGCGCAAAATCAAGGGCAGCCAAAAGCGGCTGACAGGATTCCATCGTCAGCATGGCAAACGCTTCAAGCTCTACGGATGCGGATATGGCTATCAGCTTTAGATCCACCGTCAGATTCAGACTCCCCTCAATCCCGGCCGTTGCCTGTACTTTGTAATACATGGCATCGGGTTTCGCGGGATCCTGCGGCCTGAATACGGCAAAAACCCCCTCAAAAATGCCTGTAATCCCCAGGTAAACATTTCCTTTTACAATACCCATGTCAAAGCTTCTTCCAAAACCGATCGAAAGCCCCACACCGAAAGAGAGCACCGGATGAAAAGCGCCGTTTGTTATTTCGGGTACCTGACGCGACGTATCCCCGTTTAACACGCCAAAATACAGTCCTCCCTTTCCCGTGTAAATACCTGCCTCCACAACAAAGGAAGACGAAAAATCCCTATTATGGGGAAAGCCGAGATCCAGCTGAAAGTTTCCGTTGGTATAAATCTCCAAAGACATCCTCCCAAGGGTAATCGAAAAACACCCAAAGTCAAAATGACGGAATTTCTCCGGCATAACCAGTTCTGCCCGGAACATGCCGATATCCTTTGTCACCTTCCGGTACAAAAGCTCCAGCATAAGCCCCGCAAAGGAATCAAGGAAGGAACCGTCCGAAGACTTCTTTATCTCCAGATGAATGCCGTACAGTATGGGATCATTCAGCACAAGGCCTGCATAAAGCCCCCCGCCAAGAAGCGCTTCCACACCGAAAAGCCAGTGATTGGAGCTGTCATAGCGCACCTCCGGGAGTGACCCGTCTATTGGAACAAGCTGTTTTTTTAACTCCGAAAGCGCCTCCAGAACACTTGTCTTCTGCTGAATATCACCACAGGCCGCATGCACGCCAAGCCCCATATAATATACCTTAAAGTTTTCCTTATCCTCCCCGTCCGCCCTCGGAGGTTCCTCCTCCTGTAAATCCCATGACAGCGGATTGGAAACCGTATATTGCTTTTCCAGGAAATTCCCTGTTATGATTATTTTTAAGGATTCCGAACTCTGTTTTGCGTCATAAGATATCCCGATTTCATCAATTTTCATAAGCCCCGGAACAGAAAGCTTGACTTTATACAGGAAATATACCCTTTTATCCGTAAAATCCACGGACAGAGCTAAATTAGAAAGAGAAATTTTTTCCAACACCTTCCAGGGCCCCGACAAGGAAAAATCGCCGTAGGGATTGATCAGGTTCCCTATGTAGACAAGAATATCCCCAAGTGTCAGATTTCCCAGGGAAACCGTCAGTATTTCATGGATCCGGCCTGATACCTCCTGCTTCTCACAGCGCGCCTCCAGAAAGGCTTCCCGGTACTGGATACGGAACCGGAATACGGGGTTTTCGCTGGCCGCCTCCGCCGCCTCCACCCGGAACTTAAACACGCCCAGAGTGATCTGTCCCGCTACGGACAAGTGAAGCCTGGTATCCCGAAGGAAAGACACTTCGCCCCGAAGCTGGATCTGCCGGCCGAGAAGGGGTACATTCCATGCTGACTCCATAGCCGCCTTTAAGGAAAAAGTCCGCATCTCATCCAATGCAAAGGAAATCCAGAATTCCGTCAGCCGGATGTCAAAAAGCGGATCCTCAAAGACCTCCCCGAAAAACAGCCGGGATACAATATCGGCTATGGATAACTCTCCCTTTAAAAGTCCTCCCTCAAACCGCCAGTATTTATTATACGATGCTTTTACCTGAAAGACGGCCTTGTTCATCCCCTTTGCGGCGCCATCCCCCTGTATGCCCACAAAAAAACGTCCTTCCAGTTCAATTTCCCATGTGGACGCGCTGCAGAAAATAACGGAAGTAATCCCCTCTATCCCAAGTGAAAATCCGGAAAGCTCTATCTCCCATACATCCCTGATCTCCAGATCAAGTTCAAAAGCTCTCTGACGCACATCCGCAAACACCTCCAGAGAAGCAAGCGCCAGATTTTTATCCACACCTGCGCCAAAGGCCTCCAGAATTTCATTATAGCTGTAAGGAATTTCCGGCTCTTTTTCCGTTATATACAATCCGGCATGGATGGAATAATCGGGAAACTCCGCTTTCATTTTCAAAAGCAGATTAAGACGGTCAGACAGGCGAAATTCCACCATTCCCGTCAGATAACCGCTGAGCAGCACATCCCGGCCAAGGTGTTTCTTCATATAAGCGCTGAAAGAAGCCTGCAGATACAGGGAAAGCCGCCTTAAAGTGAACAGGGGAACGGAAGGGGTATAGCTTTCCTTATTCGATAAAAGGATCCCCACGGACATAATCCGGCTGTTAAGGGGATTTTTTTCTCTTGCAAGGTCAAATTCCAGCCCATATAACCGGAAAAAATCAAGCACCGGAAGCCCCTCCGGCAGCAGCAGCCTGTCGTCCCCTTTCTTTAACGCCAAAACAGAGCCGATAAAATTAACCAGGTCGCTGGCAGCCAGTCCCGAAGGAAAAGCGGCCTTAAGCGCCCATATATCATTTTCTTCAAACAGCGGCAGAGAGAAAACGGCCGGCGTGGAAACTCCCGGAAGCGTAATACGCCAGACCAGCACGGCAGAACTCAGCTCCTCCATGTCCCTTTCCACATGGGAGTACAGCACTGCTTCCAGGCTTCCCGCAAAGCCCTTCTCCTCCACATACTCCTGTAACGGAATCCTAATGTCCTGAAAAAGCTCCGCATGGAATACAAACCTGGAAGAGCCTGCAGGAAGCATTTCCAGCGTTCCGGTAAAGGGGGCCGTCTCCGGCAGAAAGCCCTTATAATACCGATCCCATACTTCGGCTCCGGAAAAACAGATCCGTCCCTGTAATTCATATCTGTCTGCCGCGTCCCTTCTGCTGTCCCCCTTAAACGTCCAGTTATACAGCTTAAGCCCGGCCAGGACGCTTTTTTTCTTTTTCAGTACGCTGTTCTCGGTTACATAAGAATCCGGCAGGAAGGGAAATACTTCTCCAAGCGTAACCCCCTCTTTCACAGACTCTAGGGACACCTCCCACAAAAAGGAGCCGTTCCCCTCCCCAATGCTGATTGTTATGAGAAACAATGCATCGGAAAACGAAAACGGCTTCCCCCGCCCGCACAGCAGAATCCTGTCCTGCAGCCATTCCAGCTTACAGTCCGTCAGAACAAGAGGGCAGATTGCCGCCTCCTCCAAGATCCCGTTTACTTCATCGGAAGAATCCCGGAGCCAGTAAAATTCTCCTCTATCCAATCTGCTTTCCAGCGCTTCATAACAACTCCTAAGCTCCATCCCTTACTCCTCCTATTCCAGTTCCGTAATATCCCTCCCAGTACATGGGTATGAAATCAATTTCCAGCCACAGAATACATGCGGCTGTAAATCGATTTGTGCACTGTGAGGGATATTACTGTTTTAAAGTCGCTGCGCGACAGCACTAAAGGGTAAAGCCGCTTCGACACACCGGTATTGAGAGAAACTTTCATTCGAAAAGGCACTCATGAAAGTTCCTCTCGTGCGCCTTTGCGGCTTTACCGTCCAGCAGAAAATATCTTCATAAACACTTGACATTTCTTAGCTGGACTCATCCATATATGCGGCATACCAGCCTAATTTTCGCGGATTTTCCGGATCCGCGAAGAGAAAAACCGCATTTTTCCCCGGCGGAAAGCTCCAGGAGGCAAAGGAAAGGGCAAAATCCCGCAGTAAAAGCTGATATTCCAGATTTTCGCCTTTCTGTCCTGTTACAAGGCTCATCGTTTTAAACCCGAGACGGAGCAGGGACTGTACGGTAAGCATAAAATCCGTCTGTGTCCTGTCCGAAAAGCGTATGCCCGTATAAATACCGGTCTCCTCTGCGATATCCCAGGCAAAAAACAGCTGAACCGTAAGATTTTCGGAGCCTGCCAGATCCCCAAGCGTTCCCAGGTCAATCTGAAAAAGCATCCCATAGAAACTGTCCTTAAGCTTCGACTGCCGGATACCCGTGCACATGATATTATGAAAGCCCATTTTGCGGATATCCACATCCTCATAATAGGAAAGGCCTGCAAAATCAGCGGCAAAACGGCTGACAAAGGCCTGGCTCCTGGCACGGCTTTTTTCCGGGTGATACAAAATTTCCCCATACTCCGGCCTGTAATCCTTCTGCCCCTTTGCAGACAGCACCAGATTTTCAAAAACGAGACCTCCGTTTTCCCCTCCATAGCTTAAAAGGTCACAGGAAGAAAAGGTAACAAAGTGCAGCTCTCCCCCAAAATATATTTTCTGAAGCTCCCCTTCCGATATTAACGCCGCCGACGTGATGAGAATCCTGTCCATGCAGGAGTCTTCAAGCTTATAAAAGGCCTTTTCCCTGAGAGTAAACAGATATTGCCCGCTGTCTTTGCTTTTTTGAAAGGTTCCGTCCAGAACCATTGCATTCCCCGATGTGGTATCCTCTTTTACCGCCTTTGCATGAAACCACTTGTTGACTGTAATTTCCGACACACTGCAGAAGCTCTGCAGAACCGAATGGCTGATATACAGCTTTAACCCTGTTGTCTCAAAAGCAAAGTCCGCGGGCTCTGAAATCCTTGTATTTATCTTTTCCTTTTCATAATCCACGACCGCAGAAATATGGGAGGGCAGCATCTTAAGCCCTCCGTCCCCCGCCTCCAGCTCTGCTTTTTCAAGCGTCAGACAGCGGGCAGACAATTCTTCTTCCGGAATCGAAGACAGGACTGTCCGCAGCTCCCCTGCCATTTCCGTTGTACAGACAGGGACATTCAGCGCCACAACGCCGCACCAGTCTTCTGTGCAGACCGCCTGATAAAAATATTCATAATCCTTTCTGCAGCTTCCGTCCTCTGCCTGCATCCCCGCTATGAAGGCAGTAAGACACCTCTGTGCGACGGACGCATCCCCGAATACAGAAAGCCTGCCTTCCGCCGCCAGGCTTTCCAGGGACGCTCCCGTATGATATTTAAAGAAAATCACCGTATCCGTCTTTTCTGTCCCTGTCCGAAAGGCAAAGGGCGAAAAAGAAAAATCCCAGCCTTCCGACCGGATGCGGCAGTCTGCCGCCGTCTCTTCAATTAACGTCAGCCAGTCTTCATTTTCCACATACTGCGGATTCAGCTGTCTTAAGGCCTCACAAAAAGCCCCCGCTTCCTCAAACTGCCTTCCCGCAAGGCTTTCAATCCGGATCTTTGGTTCCCGTTTTCTGATCTCAGCCGCCGTTTTCTGTGTTACGGAAAAGGGTACGGACAACACTTCCGGGCAGAGTTTGCGGCCGCATACTGCCACGGCCTGCTCGCCCTTTAACAGCTGCAGGGAGAAGGCTTCCGACAGTCCGGTAAAACGCAGGCCCGGCAAGGATTCGTTCCCGGAATTCCCGATGCCGACCCAGGAAAGGACACCGGGGATCGAAGAGGTTTTCACCAGAAGTCCCGTTCCGGATGCGGCAACCGTTCCCTCCTGCTTCTGCCCTCGATTTTCTTTTCCGGCCAGAGCATCGTAACGTACCCTGTTAAGGCATTGTTCCAGCGCCTCTATATGCCCTTTTTCCCCTCCGCTGCTTATTCCGTACAGATATTGAAAATAGGGAAATGCAGAGGTGCTCCCGTTTATGCCTGCAATCGGAAACGGATACGGCTTCAGGGCGCCGTCCGCATTCTGTCTGGAATAAAGTTCCATGGACCGTTTCTGGAAAATATAGGAGCCTTCCCCCTCTACGGCAATCCATGAGGTCTCAGCCGCCTCACACAGCTCTCCTTCATACAGAAAAGCGGCATTCCCCGGCCGCAGATCAAGAGCCGCCATACCGGTCTTCTCCATGGAAAAATACTCCGCACCGTTTAATCCGCAAAGCAGTGTTTCCGGCTTTTCCTTCAAAGCAATCCTGCCGGACAGCCCCCAATAATAACACTGGTCAAAAACAGGCTTTCCTTCTTCGTCCGGCAGTACTCTCTGCAGCACCGCCTTTTGCACCACCAGCTTTGTAGTTTCCGTGGACTCCGCACGAATCTCCTTTCCCAGAACCGTGGACGCAAGGCCTTTCAGACACAGTCCGGCGTTAATGTCGATATAAGTACGCGCGGCATCCAGCGGGAACGCGCCGTCAAAAGAAAACAAAAAGCTTTCCTCCCGTCCGTCCTCAAGCCCCGGATACAGGCTTACGGTGCACAGATTATCCCTCCGGGTCTTTCTTACTTCACAGACGGACTGGTAACGGATACAGGCATCCATAGAACGAAAAAAGGCACCGCTTTTCCCGGCTTCTATCTTAAGCTCCCCCGTCAATATCCCTGCCTTTTTCCCCTTCATCCAAAGCCTGCAGTCCACAATCTCAAAGCGCTCTCCCGATTCCAAGGTGTACAGACAGGCACAGGCATCCGCTCTGTCACGCTCAAACCGGATACATCCCTCCTCCCCGCACCAGACGGCCCTGCCGGGCCAGGGAAAAAGAAGCCGGTAATTGACATAGGCCATTCCCTGCCCCCGGTAAAGCCGCCTTCCGCTTTCATCCGGTTCTCCCAGAACCTTCTGGATTCTCCACTGCACGTGAGGCTGTGCCGGATTTTCAATCCATAAAAACGCAGTATGTACGGGCTGCATACCAAAACAGGCTGCCAGCTCCAGAGTATCCGGCAGACCGCCTTCTCCCGGGAAAACAAAACACCCCTCTTTTTTTATGCAGTCCGCAAGGCTTAGTTCTTCTTCGGCGCGGCTGCGGCAGACAAAAGCGGTTCCTTCGCCCTTATAGAAATAAAAGCCTTTTTCTTCTTTCCAAAATACATAGTCACTCAAAATCTATCCTGTCCCCCTGCAGCAGAGGCAGATCCATCAGCCGGCCTTTGCAGCTTTCGTCCGCCTGTATTCTTGCATAGCCGTCCTTCTCCCCGTCCGGCCGGAGCCGCTCCCATACAAGCTTACAAATCCATCCCTCCGGTATGGATTCTTCCTCAAACAGTTCCCTCAAGGTCGTACCTGCCTCTACGATTCTTTTTTCCTTTCTCCAGGAAACAGAAAGACCTATTCTTACGGCAGTCCTCCCTCTGATATACAAAATTGCAGCCGGAATCTCGGACAGCACGGCTATGGGGCTTCCCAGGATTTCCATGGAGGCTTCCATATCCCTCAAAGTAGGGCAGGAAAGCAGCATAATATGCTCCCCCGGAAAAGAGGTGTCTTTTACTGCGCTGCCCCGAAATACGGAAGGATACACCAGTTTCCAGAAAGGCCCTTCCATACCGGCCTGGTAAAAGTCCAGGATCCCTCCCGCACAGTATCTGGGCCCTTTTTCAGCCCCGGTAGTCTGATCCTGATTTTTAATATGGAACCAGTCCGCAAAACGCCGGAGAAAGGGTGACACCTGCACGCCGACATTTCCTGCGGCGTTGATAAAAGACCTCACCGGATAGGCCAGCTCGGCGCCGGGAAGAAAGCCGGAGGATGTATCCTTTTCATCTTCCTTGAACTGATAGATTTCCGGCTCCATCAAAAGAACCATTCCCGGACGAATATCCATGCTCCCCGATGCGGCGTCCAGGCCGTAAGCACAGGCCAGGGTTTCCCCGATGTAATGGGGCAGTCCAAGACCCAGCTGCCGCCCTGTTTCCATAAGATATGCTGGTTTTACTCCCTCCTGCTCCAGCCTGCGCAAAAAGGAGGCCGTTTTTCCCGTTTCCGCTTCCGCTGCCGGCTGAACCGTCACTCTGTATCCCGTTTCCGTTTTTTCCAGTTTATATGGCGCTTCTTCCACTGCCTCCCGGTAAGGCTTTTCTTCATAAAAAATTTCTTCCTTATAGGTAAGGACAAAACTGTCCGTCTCCGGTAATTCCCCCAGAAATGTGATTTTGCTGTCCGTCACGCAGTAACAGGACTGAAACAGATTATGGACATTCCCTCCAATCCCCGCTGCCTCGCCGAAAACAGGGCGTACTTCAATATCCTGGGCCTGTGTTACGGAGTAGTCTTCCGTGAACCACACGGGTTCTGCCGTCCTTACAGTCTCCTCTCCTCTTTTCACCAGGTAAGCCGTAGGGCTGCCCGTCCCGCAGTAGCGCCAGGAGGCCTTTACCGTATTTCCTCTTCTGTCAGAAGAAAGTCCACAGATCATTCCGAGGGGGATTCCCGGACAGCCGTTCCGGCTCTCATTTACAAAACCGGGCGTAAGCAGACGGCAGAATGCCGTGCAGGCCTGCCGTATTTCCTCCAGCGTGCGGCCGCAGCCCATAAGCCGGAAAGCTATAACGCCTTCGTTTCCCGTATAGCCTTCCGCTTCCGTGGTCAGAATCCTTCCTCCCGTATCCTGCAGACACAGCTTCAAAGAGCACGCCCCCTCCGGCAAAGGGGCCGCCTCATAGGGATTAGCGCAGAGGGCACGGATGATAAAATCCCCACCCTCCTTTTGTATGGATTCCACTGCCGTCAGCCGGGGATTTAACAGATAAACGGTTATCCTGTCGCTGGCAGGGCCCGTACAGATCCCCTCCCCGTCCAGAACTTCCATCCAAAGATAAACCGGCTGTTCCTCTTTATAAGCAAATTCCGACAGCGGCAGCCGGAAGCACTTTGTCCAGGGCTTATACGCAAACAATGCCCCTCCCTCGGCTTCCACATGCAGAATGCCCTGAGATACATTGCGGGCAGGCTTGTCCCAGGCAAGGCAGATGCAGCCGTCTTTGTATACCGCCGTCAGACCTTCGATCCCCGACAGCAAAAGCTGCGTTTCCTTACTTTCCACCTTTGCGGAACCGACCTCTACACAGGCTTTTATGTAATAGGCCTGATCCTTTTTCCAGCCGGTAACCCGGCCGGAAAAACTTGTGCTGTCCGTTTTTTCTGTGACAGGCTCCATGCCCTCTCCCGTCAATACGACCTGAAAGGGTCCGAAATACCCGGCTCCGTCACTGGTTTCGGCTCCGAGTTCCGCATATATTTCATAGGCGCCTTCTTCGCCGCCTTTTTTCACTTCTACCGAAGTAATGAGCACTTCTTTTAAATACCCCATCGTTATACCCCCACGCAGCGCAAACTCTGCCTGCAATACCGAAGCAGTCTATATTCCGTTACAGAGAATTCTGGCATTCCATATCACCTGCCGCTATTCCGTTGGCCAATAAGCCCTCCTCCTGCCGGAAGCCTTCCAGGCTCAAATTATAGACCGTCCCCTGATAATCTTCCTGCTCCAGCGCCTCTATCTGCCGGTACGCGCCGTCTCCGGTCATGACTTTATCCTGCAGAACCAGCCTGTCAGCGCGTTTCATCCCCTGCTCTGTCAGTACGGGGTGGTTCTGCGTCATCAATAAGCTCCTTCCGTCTTTCAGCCGCAGACGGATACAGGGATCCGCTTCCAATCCAGTCCATACGTTTCTGACGATGCCAATGCTCCCATCCGACCCGCGGATTTGTTCTCCTGCACGGATATTTCTGATTTCCTTTTCACTTCCGTCCGCCATGGCAATACGCGCCGTTTCTTCAAGGCAGCCCCACAGGATGATCAGCGGCAGAATCTGATTATACAGCGCTCTTTCCTCGCTTTTATCTGATGTTATGACGGCAGTCAGGGATTTTGTCACATTCCCTGCCTTTATCTTCATAATGAAATCCTGCCGGTAATCATACTCTGCTTTTTTCATTCCTCCCGGCTCCAGATACGGAACCGTCCATGCATCCATGCTCATAGACACTTCCCTTTTGCCGTTACAGAGGAATTTGTTCTCAAAATAATCCTGGTACTGCATCTGCACGGCTCCGCCCTGCTCTCCTTTCCGGATAAGTATGCATCGGGTAGAAATGTCACTTGCGAACACGCAGTTATCTTTTAACGTAAGCTTCCCCCGGAAAGGCACCCCGAGCCTCGGCGCATCATAGAACCCCGGCACAGGTTTCCTGCCAAAATTGCAGACATAATCACAGTCCGCCGATTCCTGCCGGGTTGGTTTCCTGATCAGGGCAATCACTATGTGGTCAGGATCCTTAGGTTCCCCTGCTTCCTTTGCATAGGATCTCTCCCCTTCAAAATTCTCCAGGTTTTCAATAAAAATGCACACGGGCTCCTTCTTCGGTCTGTCCGGGGTATAATCCATATAATCTCCCACATGAACCTTAAGATTTGCAGTTACATATACTTCCTGCGCTGCGGATCGCTTCCCGCCTTCCTGCGCATCATACTTTGCCCACAGCACCGCATAAATATCGCCCTCCCGTTCAATCCTCTTTCCCCGGAAATTCTGCGCAAGCTTCAGATAATTGCTGTTGCTTACCGTCACCGGTTCAACCGGATACAGGACCTCATCCTTTGCCTGATCTACGATTGCCCCTTCCACCACGATTTTCTGTGACTTTTCCTCCAGAGAGACAAACGCACTTATGGAAAGCTCCTCCGCTCCCTCTTTGTAGGTGAAGCTTGTAATGTCAAAAAAATCGTACCATTTTCCCGGTTCCGGGTTATCCACCTCCAAAAGCGTCTTTTTGACAGGATCGGGAATCGAAAGCAACCGGGGGCCTTCCGTTTCGCGCGGCATGCGCATTGCCTGCTTATCCACTCCCTTCGCGGCTTTTAAGATTGTCTGTAACCGTTTTTCCATCACCATTCCTCCTATTTTAAGTCGCTGCGCGACAGCACTAAAGGGTAAAGTCGCTTCGACTTTATCTATTCCCACAAGTTTGTTGTATTTACCATTCCTCCATCCGCCGTTATACAAAAAGAAATATTCTTGTATACACAATTGTCGCAGGGATACGACGCGCACTGCGCAGCGCAGGGATGTTCCGCCTCCTCGCTCTGCTCACAGGGAAGACAGCCGCAAAGAACAGGATCCATCACGGTCGTGTAAAAACCCTTATTGGTTGGCTGAAAGCAATCTGAGCCTTTAAACTCCGGACTATAATAGAAATGCCCGTTCGGATCATCAAAACGCGTATAGAGCTGGCAGAGCCGGGCAACCTCTTCTCTGGGATGCTTATTGCTGTCCTTAAAGCCGCTGCTGGCATGGGCATAAACGGGGGCGATCACCTTCATAAAATTCTCAAATACCGCAAATGTCTGTTCCTGTCCCTGCGCATACCCTCCACGCATGGTCCGATCCGATCCATGATGCGGAACCGCCAGAAGTACATTCTCCGCATCAGCATCTATAGACTTATAATGTGTACTGGGCTGTTCCTCCGGGCGTTCCATCGCATATTGCAATAAATAAACCGCCGTATGTACAGTCATGTCTCCGGGAAACAGAATTCCTTTTCCTTCAAATAAAATCAACATCACGGCGCTGGAAAAATTTTTCCCAATATCATTGTCATTAAGATTTGTGTTGGCGTAGGAGAAAACCGGCTTCAGTTCCTCCGGCAGTCCGGAGCGGCTGAGACAGCAGAGCAGATAGACCTTCATATTATCTAAATCCACAGGCAGCCGGACATTGCTCATCGAAGCGAAACCTGACAGCTGCATGCACTCCACCGACAGCCAGCTGAGCGCCTCAAATGCCATACGGCTTTTCCATTCCCACCCGGCCGGCTCTCCGCCCAGCAGGACCTTACGGATAACATAGTTTCCATCTTCCACCCAGCTCGTACAGCCGTTAATATATTGCTCCATGGCTAAAAGCTGTTCCTGTTCCTCCTCTGAAAGGCTTTCTTCCCCTGCTGACGGATAAGGACAAAGCCTTATGAAGCTGTCAGGCGTACTGGCATTATGCGCAAGCATTACCCATGTTGTGCCGTTATACCCTCCCTGGTATTCTTCTTTATAAACAATTTCTGATCCCTGGTGTACCGTCAGCCTCTGCATAACCACCCCCTGTCCTTCCTGATCAAACCTGAGCATCCCCCGTATGATTATCTTATCTGCCTGATTACTTTCCCACTCTATAGGCTGCAGCTGTACTAACGGCGATACATCCATACATTTTCCCAGCAGATACAGGTAATTATCACAGGAGATCCCCACCGCTTCATCATCAAAAACCACCCTTGTATCCACGATAAGGATTCCGCCTTCCATCCGCACACTTCTCTCGGCCTTAAACCGGCAGTCCCCCGGATACAATTCCCATTGAAAATATGAAATCTCAGGCAGAGAGGATGCCTTTGAATAGATCCAGCGTTGTTTGGCAATGCTGACCTTATTCTCGTCCTCTTCCCTCGTGATTTGTGTATAACGCAGCGAATCCTCATCCTCCGTCTTAATGGAATAAATCAGCGGGACAGAGAGCATATGATTCAGCAGACTCCAATGATCATCGTCCTGGTGGGAAATGGTGATCAGATCAAGATAATAACCGCCGGCGTTTCCCAATACCTGCATCCTTTCCTGCATTTTTTGATTCAAATACCGGTAAGACATCTCTATATTTATCCGGGATTCGCTGGATGCGCGGCTGCCGAAATCAAAGAGCCCCAGAAAGATAAGCTGTCCCTGTCCGTTATAGCATTCCAGAAGATAACCCATGCCCTGCCCCACCGGAAGGCAGGTTGTTTTAATTCCCGTGACTTTTTCCGCCATTTTTAATCTCATTCTCCATAATTCTGTAAAATATATGTTATTTTATCTATTAATTTACATTTTATCATATACATATATATTTGTATATGCAAACATTGTTTTATAGCAAAATTATTGCTAAATATTACATGAAACCTATCATAAATACATTCATAACAATCTCCGAAACATCCTTCTCTGCTTATTCCCGTAAAAATTGATTCCCACGCAAAAATCTGCTCCATACTTGCATTTCTACTGAAAATATTGTATAGTAAAAAAGATACTTTATCCCTGCCGGAGGCGGATCGGATCCGGTTCAATTCCGCCTGCAGCCGGCACATCATACAAAGGAGTGAACTTTTCTTGGATTCAAGTGACGCCATACAATTGGCCGTACTGCTGCTGTTGTTAGGTCTTTCCGCATTCTTTTCTTCTGCGGAGACTGCGTTAACTACCGTAAACAAAATCAGAGTCCGGACGCTGATCGAAGAGGGAGACAAGCGTGCCCTGCGTCTTCAAAAAGTACTGGACCAGCCTTCCAAAATGCTCAGTGCCATTTTGATTGGAAATAATATCGTAAACATGAGCCTTTCCTCTCTCGGTACTGTCATTGCAACCAAGGCATTCGGAAGCGCCGGAGCCGGTATTGCAACGGGTATCCTGACCTTTATGGTTCTCGTTTTCGGCGAGATTACCCCGAAAACCTGCGCCACTCTCTCGGCAGAAAAACTGTCCCTGCGTTTTGCCGGTGTGATTTTTACCTGGATGCACATTACTACACCTCTTATTTTCATTATCAACGCTTTTTCCATGGGCGTGCTGAAGCTTCTCCGGGTGGATCCCGGCAAGCGCAATGATATCTATACAGAGGATGAGATCCGTACCATTGTGGAAGTCAGCCATCAGGACGGCGCTATCGAGAGCGAAGAGCGCAAGATGATCAACAATGTGTTTGACTTAGACGACCATCTGGCGAAGGATATTATGGTTCCAAGGGTAGATATGACCTTTTTAAATGTGAACGCTACTTATGCGGAAACCATTGATGTATACCGCGAGAACCTGTTTACCAGGCTTCCGGTTTACGAGGAACACAGAGACAATATTCTGGGTATCTTGAATGTAAAGGATCTGATTCTCTACGAAGACAAAGAGCATTTTAATGTGCGCCATATTCTCCGGGAGGCTTATTTTACCCACGAGTTTAAAAAGTCTTCTGAACTGATGATGGAAATGCGCGAAAATTCCATCAGCCTGGCTATCGTCCTGGACGAGTACGGTGCAACGGTGGGTCTTGTGACCCTGGAGGATCTCCTGGAGGAGATTGTAGGGGAAATCCGAGATGAATACGACGGATCCGAAGAGGAGCTGATTCAGAAAATCAGCGATTATGAGTACATTGTGGAAGGTTCTTCCAAGCTTGAAGATCTGCAGGATCAGATTGGTCTGGAGCTTGAATCGGAGGATTATGACTCCATCGGCGGCATTGTAATTGAGCTTCTGGACCGGCTGCCCCAGACCGGGGAATCCGTGACTACAGAGAACGGCATCCGGCTGGTGGTGGATGAAGTGGAGAAGAACCGGATTGATAAGGTGCATATTTATCTGCCGGAGGAAGATGAGGCAGAAGACGGGGCGGATGAGGAATAAACAGATCCCATCAGAAAAAAGGCTGTCTATAGCCAGTATTATTTTGTTAAGACACGGATTGAAGGATTCTTATTTTGGCAGAGATATTTGAACTTATATCTCTGCCTGCTTTTTTAGAAGAAGATTTGCCTGTATTGCTCATAGGCGGTTCCTCCTGCGTTTACCTGGTGCCAACCGCACCCTGCAGTTCTTCTTCCTGCATGCAATTCCATACTTGAGAATTGTCGTCATTCCATCTTGTTGAAGCCTGGCCTCATACGCCATTTTTTCAATCTGATCAAGGGCTTTTTGGCAGCCCATTTCCAAGTCATCCTCATCCGGATATTTCACTTCGATTACAATTCCAATCCGTTCATCCTCTATCTCTATCAAGATATCACTGAAGCCCTCTCCAGATTCCGCATTGGATACAATATACCATTCTTCCCTGTGGCTTAACAGTCCTAAGAGGAGGCCATGGTAGAAATTTTCCTTTCTGCCCCTTCGGGCGCCTGTATCACGAATGCTAATGGTTTTCCAAAGATAATCATTCAGCTGCAGCTCAACAGCCTCTGCATCCCCTTTGGAAAATGCATCACAAAACGAATCCAGCTTTTGCGTATCTTTTCTGGCCTCCTCCTGAAACCATTCCATCACCTGCTCTATGAAGATCTTTCGAATCTCAAAATTAGGAAGTGCCAGATGGCAGGCCTCATCAGATGCCTCCCCACGTTTTGTTAAATAGCCTGTAGAGAAAAGCACGCTCCACAGATTATCAATACTGCTGTATAAATCGCGATAGGTTAATTCTTCACTGAGTTTTTTGACAACAGTCTCTCCATTTACCAATCCTTCAATTTCTCGCTTTATACCGCCTTTTGCCATACGAAGGAAAGTCCGAATCACATCATTTCCACTGGTATTGATCCAAAAAGCCTTTGGAGAGGCATCCGGATCCGTGCACAGGAGACTTACATAGTTAATCACGTCCCACGGGCAATAGACATGTGTATTTCCAAACTGGTATCCATCATACCATTCTTTTATTACCTCATATCTGCCCTCCAAACCATAAAACTCCAACAGTTCTTTCACTTCCCGATCCGTAAACCCAAAATGTCCATCAAACTGGACATCTGTAATTGACAAAACCCTCAGATTATTTAAGCCGGTAAAAATACTCTCTTTTGCAACACGCAGGCATCCTGTCAATACAGCAAACTGGAGGCTGTCATTCGTTTTTAATACCTGTCCAAGCATTCCCCGAAGCAGACTGAGCATTTCATCATAATAACCAAATTGCTGTGCCTTATCCAAAGGTACATCATACTCGTCAATCAAAAGAATCACCTTCTGGTTATAATGCTTTTGAAGAAGGCTTGTCAGTATCCGCAAACTGTCCTCAAGCACTCCATCCGACATAATGAATGAATGACTGCCGCTTGTATCTACATTTACTAACTGGGTATATCGTATCCTTTCCTCATCAGAAAGTCTGTGGCTATCCTTCAAAAATGGAAAGCGCATTGCTTCACTTCCTATGGTGGAGCAAAGCATGTCCCTTGCAGCCTCGTACCTTCTGGAACCTACTCCCTTCAGAGTGATGAAAATTACAGGATACTTTCCCATGTATTCCCGGCAAAGATCCTCTTGTCTCGCTATACACAATCCTTCAAACAGACTTCCGTCACATCCATACTCGAAGAAGTATTTGAGCATACTCATATTCAAGGACTTTCCGAACCTTCTTGGACGGGTAAACAGATTGACCATGGCCCAATTCTCCAACAGTTCTTTTATCATCTCTGTTTTATCTACATAGTAGAAGTTTTCTCTGCGCATTCCCTCAAAACTTTCAACACCAATGGGTAATTTTTTCATTGCTGTCATACTTTCTTCACTCCCTTTTGGAATCTGCCTGCATTTCTTAAACTCTTGACTTTTTTTATTTTAACAGATATTGGGGGAAGTCATCCTCCCTCTATCAAAACCTCACTCCCGCGAAAACCGAATCCGTATTTCCGTATCCGCTCTCTGGCAGCCCCCTTCTCAATAAGCACAGCAGCATAATTCTTTTCCTCTATCTGCCTAAGGGCCGCCTGCACTGTATCGGCCAGCCCTTTTTCTTTTCTTGGCTGAAATACTTTAAATTCCAGAACAAACGCATCGTCCTTAAGATCTCTCGGTTCCAGCATCACGTCATATCTTCCAAAACCGCTTTCCCGGTTGGAGGTCAGCACATAACGATCGGCCAGCTCCACCATCAGCCCCAGCACAAACCCATGATAAAAACGCTCCAGCTCCGTTCTGGAAGGTCTCTCCCCTGTGTCAAAATAGCCGAAGGTAGAAAGCGCCACATGATTCATATAATCATTCATGGCATCCAGATCATTTTTCAGCAATGCTTTGATAAAATCATTGTAATATGAACTGCCTTTTTGAAACCAGGTCCTCACCATATTCTGGAACATCAGCAGCACTTCACGGTTTGTAAGGGCAAGCTCATAATTCGGCTGCTTTGCGCTGAAGGCTTCATCTTCATATTCCTCACATCGGATTACTTTGAGATAACCGCTGGCAAGTAAAAGGCTCCATACGGCCGCCTCATTAGAATCCAATTCCCCGTACACAATCTGCTCATCCAGAGGCGTTAACAAATGCTCGCCGCAAAGCAGTCCTTCAAACTTTTTCTTAATATCCGCGCTCCCCTCACGGAGCAGTTTTCCTACCAGGCTGTTGGAGCTGGAGTTGACCCAATATGTTCCAACCCTTCTTGTATCTAAATAATTCAGAATAGACCATGGATTATAGATATCTGTCTGGCTTCCAAAAGTAAAACCATCATACCATCTTTTTACTTCCTGTCTCCTGTCCGTCATTCCAAACTCATCCAGCGCCGCAAAAACTTCTCTTTCTGTAAACCCAAAGCAATCTGCATATTCATCCGAAGTAGTTGTTACAACCTTCAGGTTATTTAAATCAGAAAAAATAGATTCCCTGCTCACCCTGGTAATCCCTGTCATAATAGCCCGTTCCAGATAGGGGTTCGTCTTAAAGGTTGAATTGAACATGCTCCTGGTAAAAGACGTTAACTTCTCCCAATATCCATTTACATAGGCTTCCTGCATGGGCGTATCATATTCGTCCAGAAGAATAACAACTCTTTTCTTATAATGTTTATATAAAAGTTTTGCCAGCCGATGAAGCGCCATAGTAGCCGTAACCTCCGGCATATCGTCAGAAATTCTGGAAAGATACTCCTTCTCCTCCGGCAGCAGGGCATCGCTTTCCCTCAAAAAGCCATAATCGTGATACAAATCCACGATGATCTGATTGATCCTCTGTATTGTGGAAGAATAATCTCGTTCCTTCACATTGGCAAATGAAAGACTGAGCACCGGATATGTTCCCTGCAGCTTCCGGAATTTATCATACTCCCAGATGGCAAGCCCATCAAAGAGCTTCTCGCTCTTTTCATAGCTTACGGAAAAAAATTGCTCCACCATGCTCATGGTTAACGTTTTTCCAAATCTCCTGGGACGGTTGATCAGTGTCACACTGTCACCGCCCTCCCACCATTCCTTGATAAACATGGTTTTATCAATATAAAAGTATCCTTCTGTGCGAATAATCTCAAAGCTCTGACACCCAATGCTTATTGTTCTTGCCATATGCCGCCCCTCTTTCTCTTCTTCCCAGACAACTGTATCAAAAAAATGCACAAGGATTTCTGATATAGACTGCCAGACTTTGTTTTCTTTAGTATAACGAATTTCCGCTTATATTACAATGCTATTTACAAAAGGCTGCCTCCCTTCCGCTCTGAAAGGAAAACAGCCTTTTTCTATACACCAATGATAAATCCCAAAGGATTGCCTGTTACAGGAGCACTGCTGCCCTACTCACACTTGCAGCGGAAAGTCGCGCACTCCGTCTCCTGACATTCACACGCAGAGCCGCCGGCAATTCCGATGTGCTTTGCGTGACAGACGCAGTTCTCATTAAAGGTACACTCCTCTGCCTTGCAGGATACCTTTGTCTCTTTAGAGGGATAGTCCACAGAGCTCTGGTAATTGCCCTCGCCTCTCTCCCTGAAGCTGCTGCAGCAGGTATCTTTGGAATGCTTCGCGTTATTGCCCTCCACCTGAATATTATCCTTGCAGCAGCTCTTTTCTTTGTTATACATGCAGCTTGTTACGGTACAGTCTAATCTTGTCATATTCATCTACCTCCATAAAAATATAGAAGTAGTATGTGTAATTTTCATCTGCTTATACTTCATAAATCCGGAAATCCCAGTTTATGAAGCATACGGAATGTTCCGCACGCTTTTACGCAGATAAAAGGAATGAATACTGTATCTGCTTATTCTTTGAGCAAATCATTATCCATCAGAACAGTAAACAGACCCGATATGGAAATAACAGGAAATTTTTATTTAAAATAAGCCACCCCGGACTCAAAAATCTTCATATCCTGTTCTCCGTAAATATTCATGGCCACAGCCTCATCACGCCGCTCCGAGTGAGCCATCTTACCCAGAACCCGTCCGTCCGGGCTTGTAATGCCCTCAATCGCTGCATAAGAACCATTCACATTCCAGCACTCGTCCATGGTAGGCTCACCCTCCAGGTTCACATACTGGGTTGCCACCTGCCCGTTTGCAAACAGCCTGTCAATCCACTCCTTATCCGCCACAAAACGCCCCTCGCCATGGGAAGCCGGATTTACATAAGTCTTTCCAAGCTCCGCAAGCTGCAGCCAGGGAGACTTGTTGGAGGCCACGCGCGTATAAACCATCTTGGACACATGCCGGTTAATGGTATTGAAAGTCAGGGTGGGGGAATCCGCCGTCTGGCCCACAATCTCCCCATGGGGCACCAGTCCCAGCTTAATCAAGGCCTGGAAGCCGTTGCAGATACCTAAGGCCAGTCCGTCCCGTTCCTTCAGAAGCTTTGTCACAGCCTCTTTGATCTTCTCATTCTGGAAGGCCGTAGCAAAGAACTTGGCCGATCCGTCCGGCTCGTCGCCAGCGGAAAAGCCGCCAGGAAACATAATAATCTGGGCCTGATTAATAGCCTTTTCAAAAATCTCCACCGACTCCCGGATATCCTCCGGCGTCAGATTGCGGAATACTCTGGTAACCACGTCCGCACCGGCCCGTTCAAAAGCCCGTGCACTGTCATATTCGCAGTTTGTCCCCGGAAATACGGGAATAAATACTGTGGGTTTTGCCGTCTTATGCCTGCACACATACACCTGCTCCGACTGGTACAAGGAATCCTGCGCCTTCTCTTTTCCCGGAACCGCAATGGTTGGAAATACCTTTTCCAGAGGAGCCGTCCATGTTTCAAGCGCCTCCTCCATATCAATATGCATATCACCATAGGCAAAGCCGCTCTCAGTCACTTCGCCGACCACCGTATAGGTAACCGCCAGTTCGCCCACACGTCCGTCGGGAACTTCCGCAGCGATATTTCCAAAGCCTGCGGTAAACAGGTCTCTCTTATCCACATTGTGCTCAATCTTAACGCCGAGCTTATTTCCAAACGCCATCTTGCTCACGGCCGCCGCCAGACCCTTGCCGTCCAGGGCATATGCGGAAACAATCCTGCCTTCCTTTACATCCGTAAAGAACTTTCCATACAGATCCTTAATCTGTTCATAATCCGGCAGATCATAGGCATCCCTGTCTATGGAAATAAGCACCAGCTTATTCCCGGCCTTCTTAAGCTCCGGTGTAATAATGTGCTTATGACTGGCAATATCCACCGCAAAGGAAACCAGAGTAGGCGGTACATCAATGTCATTAAATGTTCCCGACATGCTGTCCTTTCCGCCGATGGAAGGCAGCCCGAAGCCAAGCTGTGCACTGTAAGCTCCCAGAAGAGCTGCAAAAGGCTGGCTCCAGCGATGGGGATCTTCCGTCATCCTCCGGAAATACTCCTGGAAAGTAAAGCGAATCTTACTGTAATCGCCGCCGGAGGCCGTAATTCTCGCCACAGACTCAATTACCGCATACACGGCTCCGTGATAAGGACTCCAGCTGGACAAATAGGGATCAAAGCCGTAACTCATCATGGTTACCGTATCCGTCTTTCCCTTTAAAACGGGAAGGCGGGCAACCATAGCCTGTGTCTCCGTCAGCTGATATTTTCCGCCGTAAGGCATAAGTACACTACCGGCGCCGATGGAACTGTCAAACATCTCCACCAGTCCCTTCTGGGAGCAGACATTCAGGTCCCTTAAGGTATCCAGCCATTTCGCCCTTACGTCCTCTACCTCATTTCTTACAAAATACTTCTGCCCTTCCTCCGGCAGATCCACGGCCACCGAAGTTTCCTGATGGGCACCGTTCGTATCCAGAAAGGCTCTGGAAATATTTACAATCTCCTTCCCTCTCCAGAGCAGAACCAGCCGGGGCTCTTCCGTCACATGGGCAACCGTCACGGCCTCCAGATTTTCCTCCTTTGCAAAAGCAAGAAATGCTTCTTCATCCTTTTTATCTACCACTACCGCCATACGCTCCTGGGACTCGGATATGGCGATCTCCGTTCCGTCAAGACCGGCGTATTTCTTGGGTACCAAATCCAGATTGACGCGAAGGCCGGCCGCCAGCTCTCCGATAGCCACAGACACGCCGCCTGCGCCGAAGTCGTTGCATTTCTTTATAAGGCGTGTCACCTCCGGGCGACGGAACAGTCTCTGGATCTTCCGCTCTGTAGGCGCATTTCCCTTCTGAACCTCTGCGCCGCAGGTCTCTATGGATGCCTCTGTATGGACTTTGGAGGAACCGGTAGCGCCGCCGCAGCCGTCGCGCCCTGTGCGGCCGCCTAAAAGCACAATCAGATCTCCCGGATCAGAGGTCTCGCGAATCACGTCCTTTCTGGGCGCCGCACCCATTACTGCACCGATCTCCATGCGCTTTGCCACATAATCGGGATGATAAATCTCTTTTACATAGCCTGTAGCAAGGCCGATCTGGTTGCCGTAAGAGCTATAGCCGCCTGCCGCTCCGCGTACCAGCTTCTTCTGAGGCAGTTTGCCCTTCAGGGTATCCTTTACGGACACGGTAGGATCCGCCGCTCCGGTCACGCGCATTGCCTGGTACACATAAGTACGTCCCGACAGAGGATCACGGATAGCTCCGCCCAGACAGGTAGCCGCACCGCCGAAGGGCTCAATCTCCGTGGGATGGTTGTGGGTCTCATTTTTAAAGTTTACCAGCCACTCCTCGGTCTTTCCGTCTATCTCCACCGGCACCACAATAGAGCAGGCATTGATTTCCTCCGATTCCTCCTGATCCGCAAGCTTCCCCTCTGCTTTCAGCTTCCTCATAGCCATAAGCGCCAGATCCATCAGACATACAAACTTATCCTTACGCCCTTTAAAAATCTCCGCCCGATCCGCAAGGTACTGCTGATAAGTGTCCTCCAGAGGCTTCCGGTAATAGCCCTCGCCAAAGGTTACATCCTTAAGCTCTGTAGAAAAAGTAGTATGGCGGCAGTGATCCGACCAGTAGGTATCAAGCACCCGGATCTCTGTCATAGAGGGGTCACGCTTCTCCTCCTCGCGGAAATACTTCTGTATATGAAGAAAATCTTTGAAGGTCATAGCAAGATTAAAGGATTGATACAGTTCTTTAAAGGCATCCTCCTCCATCCGGCAGAAGCCCTCCAGGATCTTCACATCCGCAGGCTCCTCGAATTCCGTTATCAGAGTTTCCGGCTTTATCATATCCGTCTCCCTGGAGTCCACCGGGTTGATGCAGAAATTTTTAATGGAGGCAAATTCTTCGTCGGAAACGGATCCTGTAATCACATACGTCACTGCAGTCCGAATCTCCGGATCCTCATCCTCATTTAAGAACTTAACGCACTGTACCGCGGAGTCAGCTCTCTGATCAAACTGCCCCGGAAGATACTCCACGCTGAACACCCGGGAGTCCTCCTCCGTTTCAAAGGTTTCTTCATAGAGCATGTCCACCGGCGGCTCGGAAAACACGGTCCGGCAGGCCGCCGCAAATACTTCGTCGGAAATATTCTCCACATCATAGCGGATCAGCACACGCACCTCTGACACACCGTCAATTCCCAGATAGCTCTTAATCTCTTCCTTAAGCTCCTTTGCCTTTACGGCAAAATCCGGCTTTTTTTCCACAAATATTCTTCTTACACCGCCCATATGTGACCTCCTGTATTTTTCTGCTGCGTCCGGGTATTCTGACGCACCCACATCTTTGCTATTACTCATCATATCACAAAACCTGTAATAAGTATAATTAATAAATTTAATCTAATTTATTACTATATCTAATAGTATTTCCCGGGTATCTATGGTATGATGTATTAACCGGAAACTTGATCTGCAGATACATAAGTCTCTTTGAAAGGAAATCATTTATGGACATTAATTACGAATTATATAAAGTATTTTACCACGTAGCCGCCTCTCTCAGCTTTTCCGAGGCTTCCAAGCAGCTCTTTATCTCCCAGTCTGCCGTGAGCCAGTCCATAAAGGTACTGGAAAAGAAGCTGCACCAGAATCTCTTTATCCGAAGCACCAAGCGTGTCCAGCTTACCCCGGAAGGAGAGATCCTCCTGCGCCATATCGAGCCCGCAATCCACCTCATCCAAAGAGGGGAAAACCAGATTCTGGAAACCCATTCCCTAAACGGAGGGCAGCTGCGCATCGGAGCCAGCGATACGATCTGCCGCTATGTACTGGTACCCTATCTGAGCCGGTTCCACAAGGCATTTCCCGATGTCCACATCAAAGTCACCAACCAGACCTCCATCGGCTGTGTGGATCTTCTTGAAAACGGACAGGTGGATCTGATTTTTTCCAACTATCCCAATTCCCGTCTGGAGAACTCCGGCCATTTAAAAAAGATCCTGGAATTCCAGGACGTCTTTCTTGCAAACCGCAGCTATTTTCACCTGGAGCATCAGAAGCTCTCCTTTTGTGAACTGCTGAACTATCCCATTCTGATGCTCACAAGGAAAAGCACCACAAGTGAATTTCTCCACAACCTCTTTCAGCAGCATCAGTTGGATCTGGTGCCGGAGATCGAATTAAGCAGCAACGATCTTCTTCTTGATATGGCAGCTATCGGCCTGGGCATTGCCTTTGTACCCGATTACTGCCAGAAAAGCGCTTCCTCCGAGCTCTTTCCTCTGACTCTGACCGAAGCGCTGCCGAAAAGGCAGATTGTACTCATCAAAAATGAAAAGCTTCCCTTAAGCCATGCCGCCACGGAATTTATACGGCTTTTTCCCTCCTGTGCAGACTGACAACTGACCGGATTCAGAATAACCGGCCGGCCCTTACGCTTCACCCGGAATATCCCGCCAGAACGCCTCTACTGCCCCCCTTGTCTGTTCCAGTGTACATACCTGGAATTTTTCCCATTCCAGGGGAAACAGCCGCTTATATTCACTGTTTTGAAAACGCTCGTCCAGAAGCAGGACGACTCCCCGGTCCTGTGCCGTCCGGATCACGCGGCCGGCCGCCTGCAGAACCTTATTCATGCCGGGATACCGGTAAGCATAAGCAAAGCCGTCCATCCCCCGGTTCTCATAATACCCTTTTAAGATCTCGCGCTCACTGCATACCAGGGGAAGCCCCGTCCCCACGATTGCCGCCCCAATCAGACTGTCTCCTTTTAAATCAATCCCTTCCGAAAAAATCCCTCCCAGGACACAGAAACCCAGACGGCTCTTATTTTCCAAAGGCTGTTCAAACTGTTCCAGGAACTCCTCGCGTTTTTCCTCATTCATGCCCGGGCTTTGCAGCAGACATTCTGCCTTTCCGGTTCCATACAGCTCCAGAAACGCCTCATGTACATCCAGCAGCATTTTATAGGAGGGGAAAAACAACATATAGTTTCCCTTTTTTCCCTCTGCCAGTTCCGCCAGATACCCGGCAATCCGCTCATACTCTCTCCTGGAACGCCTCTTATAGCGGCTGCTCACGTCGCGCCCCACCAGCAGTAGCCGCTGTTCCTGCCTGAAGGGCGAACGGGCATAGACTGCATAGTCCTCCTCTGCTCCCAGCAGATGCTTATAATAGGCCATTGGCAGCAGCGTTGCCGAAAAAAACACGGTGCTGTTCCCTTTGTCCAGGCACTCCTTTAAGTTAGCCGCCGTCTCCACACAGTAAAGCCGGAGCCGGAAATGCCCGTTTTCCATAAATTCGCTGTAAATCACATAATTCTCATCCAGCCTGTCAGACACATTCAGAAAATCCCGAAGACCGAACCAGAATTCCTGTACCTCCTTCTGAAGCTCCGGCTCCAGACCCTCCTCCAGCAGTGTTTCCAGTTCTCCCATGAGTGACATGACCATCAGAGAAAATGCTCCCACATCCTCGTGAAGCTGATAAGTGACGCACTCCCTCTTCAAATCCAGAAGATAGCGGTTGCACCGTTCCAGGCAGCGCTCTGCCTTTTTGTAACGCCCCTTTACCTTCCTCTTTAGTTCCAGAAAATCCTCCTTGCAGAGGGAGGCACTGAACATCTCACGTCCCCGTTCCACCAGATTGTGGGCCTCGTCAATGAGAAACAGGTATTCTCCTCTGACACCCTCGGAAAAATAGCGCCTAAGGCGCACATTGGGATCAAATACATAATTGTAGTCACAGATCACCGCGTCTGTCCAGTCAGATACGTCCAGGCTCATTTCAAAAGGACACACTCTGTGTTTATGAGCCTGGTCAAGCAGAGCCTCCCGGTTCAGGTTATCCGGCCCTTGTGTCAGCAGCTCATAGACCGCATCGTTCACCCGGTCATAATGCCCTCCCGCATAGGGGCAGTTCTCCGGATTACAGTCTGTCTCCCGGCAGATGCACAGCTTTTCCTTGGCAGTCAGTGTAACGCTCTTTAAGCGCAGGCCCTTTTCCCGGAGTATGTTAAATGCATCCTCCGCTACCGTCCGGGTGATCGTCTTGGCTGTCAGATAAAAAATCTTATCTCCCAGGCCTTCGCCTACGGCTTTTACTGTCGGAAAGAGGGCGGACATCGTCTTCCCCACTCCTGTGGGTGCCTGGATAAAGAGGCGTTTTTTCCGGGCTATGGTACGGTAAACTCCGTGGGCAAGCTCCTGCTGCCCCTCCCGGTACGGGAAAGGAAATTCCAGGGGGCGGATGCTTTCCCTGCGAAGTCCCTGCCAGCCGGCCTGGAAACGGGCCCATTTTTCATACTCTGCCATAAGAGAACGGAACCAGTCCTCAAGCTCCCGGCGATCGTAGATGAAATAAAAATACTTAAGTGTCTCTGTCTCTATGGTACAGTAAGTCATCCGTACCCGGATCTGTGGAAGATCCTTCTGAACCGCGTAGATATAAGCATAACATTTAGCCTGTGCAAGATGAACTCCCACAGGCTCTTCGATGAGGGCCGTATCCCGACAGACACCTTTGATCTCGTCCACCGTCACCAGTCCGTCCTCTGTAAAAATGCCGTCTGCCCTTCCCTCTACCACGCAGTCAAAGTCTTCCATCGGGACGCGGTATTTCAAGGGCACCTCTGCCTGGTAGCCGGAACCCATGCGCCGCTGAAGCTTCCGGTGCAGGCGGCTGCCTGCCTGCATGGCTTCGCGCTCGGCTCTCTTTCCTCTTCGGTTGTCCAGATCTCCGCCGCGCAGGATGAATTCTACCAGATTGCGGACGGAGATTTTGATTTCAGTCTTTACGGTTTTCATTTAATTATGTAAGATAAGCTCCTATTCTAAATAAGCACATTTAAAATTTATATTCAAAAGCGAAATCATATCTTCCATTTTTATCATCCTCTTCAAACCTATTTTATAAGCTGCATTTGAAGTATAATTAATATCCAAATGATTTAACGGATGATAAACTTTATCTGCATGTTCTTCATCTAAATCATACCTTATATATCCCAATTCTATAGTAAATAACTGACTTAAAATTTTCCATGCTGCTACAGCCTCTTCTTCCCCCGTCTGATCCGTAACTTCTTCACAATAAAGCTCAAATACATCTTCTGCTGTAAGCTCTGATATTTCCAACCGGCTTATCATACTTTTCATAATAGAAATCAATTTACTGTCAATGTCAATATCTAAGTGAATATCATAAATTCTGTATTGGCTATCCCTGCATTCTATTCCAAATGGAAACACAATAGAAAACAGCTTATTTTCCACTTGATAAAATACCCTGCTCATTTTATCAACTACAATACTTATCCTCCCCTGTGCTTCTGCAAATATTTCTTCTACATAGAAAAGCTTTACTGTTTCCAACAACAATATAACAAAATCTTTTTTATTTCGTAAAGGTCTGCTTATATTATCATAAAAAATTTTATTTATAGCTTTATCAATTTTCTTCATACATTTAACCTCGTCAATTCATAAAACTATAATTCATCTTTATAATTTCGTACAACTTGTCTCTATCCATCTCCTCCTTATGAAGAATTCCTATCATTTTATGCAGCTTTTCTCTGTCTTTTTTATGCACCTTCAGTTCATCCATAATCTCAGATACAATGTCCCTTTGTGATTTATAAACATTTGTTCTGTTAATTATTGCATTTTTCAGAATTTTCTTTTGAGAGTCAGACGGCTCTTCTACATGCAAGTACCCATTCTCATTGACTTCTTCTATACCATTTACCAATTCCTGTATTTTCCCCATATTATCATTCGGCAGAATAAAATAAGAGGTTATAAATGACCGTGTCAACATCATATAAATTGAATTTCTTGTCTGAAAATCATTCGACAGCTTCCCCTGCATAAAGCATATAACAAATGGAAACTCTAATCCTTTAACATTATTTCTATTACTTATAAACAATGCTCCCTTTTTCTTTTCCTTTGTCTCATATCCTATATTAACATCCCAATTAAATTTCTCTGCTATAGCATTCTCCAGACTATTCGCCAGACTATAATTGTCATTACTGTTTTCCAAAAACATAATTCCAACATCATCCGGCTGGAGCGTAGGATTTTGTTTCTTTAGATTTTCTATCACTTCCAAAATACTTTTCAAATATTCTTCTCCAGGCTTCGAAATAATTTCAATACTTTTCGTTCCTGTATTTCCCAAATCTTCAAAGCGTCTCAAAGGTCTTCTATGCAAATCGTAATACCCATTTTCTTTCTTTATATCATATCCGCAATCTTCCCATGCTTTATCGTCCAGCCATCTAAGTATATTTCCTTTTTCGAATAGCCCCATTCCAATGGCATGAGCACACATTAACGTTCTGGGATCTGTTCGATAACACTTATTTAAAAGAAAATCAGGCTCCACAACACTTACATCTGTCGGATCAAATACATTTTGGAATATATCTCCTGCAACATACACACACTCTTTTGCAACTAACGAACATAATGCAAAAAAATTCTCTGTAAAATCCTGGCTCTCATCAATAAGTATATAATCAAAACAATAGCTGAACTTATCCAGTTTTCTTAAAGCCTCCAACGCTCTTCTACAGATAGCATCAAACGTGGTATTATAAGAGAATCTCTCAAATGGAATATTATAATAATCACAAATAAAGCTGTATACACCTGAATTTTTATCTGCCTTAGACCCCCAGCCGCTCATTACCCATAGCTTTTCTTCCCATTTTATCTGCTCCTCCACTTTCATAAAGTCAAAAAATTCAGGAATCCGCTCCCTTAAATTTTCCGCCAAAATTTTATTATGACAGGTAAAAACGATCCTAATATCTTCATTTTTAACATATAATTCTTTAATCTTATGCAAAAGCAGTTCTGTCTTTCCTGTACCTGCCAGCCCTTGAATCGTAATTCTCTTTTTCTTTGGTTCGTCATAAATAAATCTTGTCTGATCACCATCAAACAAGACGATCTTCCGTTTAATCTTTTCTAATATTGTATCCGGATATTCTACTCCCGTTCTCTCAATATCATTAATACTTCCTGTCAGCAAAGAAATCAAGAATTCACTTTTCCGTTCTTTTTCTTTATTCTCCAATCTGTATTCATCTAGAAATTCTTGAATACTCATACCTTTGACTGAAGCATAATCCGTTACTTCAATAAAGTCTTTCCTCCAATTCCTTTGCCGGCCCAAAACCTTTAAATAATCGTATTTATCTGAAATATGGCCGATATCATCAAGAAAGTCTTCCACATAATCCTCAAAGGCCTCTTCATTCTTTCCATAATTCATAAAAATTACTTTGTGCTTCGGAATCAGTATTACCATTGCACTCTCATAAGCATAAGAATACTTTTTTTCGCCCAAGGGCTTGTTAATTACATATATGGAATTTCCATTCTCGCTTCTCTCAGCATATTCCTTTAATTTTTGAATAAATTCTTCAATATCTGCCCCGTTTTGAAAACTCTGATAATATAAACTTTTATCCACACCTATTCCTCCTCTTGAAATTTCAGCTCTACCGTTACGTTCATATCCAGACAGTCTGCCATTTTTACCAACATATCTATAGTCGGATTATACTCACCGCTCTCGAACCTGGATATATTAGGCCTGGTTACATTCAATCTGTTCGCTAACTCCTCTTGTGTTAAATGCTTTTCTTTCCTCGCCTTTATATATTGTGCTGCTATCTTCTTTCGTACTGTCTTTTGCTGTTCAATTAAAATTTGCTCATCTTTTAAATAGTAGTCCATTATTTTCCTCTCAGTTTTTAAATGGTAACATATACGTTACATTTTGTCAAACTTAAATACATTTTCCCATATGTTATTTTAGTCATATATCAATTTCGTATGCCAAAAAATAACCCTGGCAAAACGGTATATGATACCCTACTTAATCAATGCTCTATTAATCCGGACAATATCTGCCCCTCTTCTTCTCTTTGCACTTGCATATAGCTTTTTATACCTCTCCTCTTCCCCTTTTTCCCGAGCATCTGCAAGCAGGTAGATAAAAATTTCTGTCAGATTGTCCCTACATTTTTCCAGAGCCTGTCCGGCAACCCTTCCTGCATTTTCAAAATCTTCTTTTTCTCTGTAATAATTCATCAGCTCAATATAAATTTTGCTCTCTTTTCCCAAATTGCCTTCCAGATAGGAAATGTACTTATCATCTCTTCCATATTGACGGTATAAATCCGCCGCTTCCCTGCGATGGTGCGTGTTATCCATCATATCTGCCAGAGCCAGAAATTCCTGTTTTGTCACACAAAGCTTCTTTGACAGATTGCCTGTGGGATTACCGCAGCCATAATAGTCATAATAATCATTCTCCAAAATATCCATCAGTACTTTTTGGCGAACTTCCCACGGCTCCTGTGGCAGGCTTTCCTGTTTGCACAGAACTTCGCATATCTTCCAGACTTCATCTATCTGCCATTGATCGTCAATATATCTTTCATATCGCAGTGAAGCAATCAAATCTTTGATCTGTTTCCAGGATGCGTCCAGAACCGATACCCCTGCCGGCTGTTCTCTCTGCTTTGGACATAAACATTTTTTCTGAATATTCAGCAGAAGCTTCTTTTTTCTCGCCAAATCCTTTTCATGCCGATATTTCTCCCTCCAAAATTTCGGATCGAAATACATTTTTTCCAGAAGAATTTCTTCATTAAGGACTTCAGCTTTTAGAATATCCTCCATTGCAAGAAATACGTCTTCTGATATATTTTCACTAAGCAAAATCTCCGGTGTTAACTTTCTGCATAATGGATCCATAAGCATACTTACTACTTGCCGGGCAAATTCTTCTCTGTCCCGACACTTCTGCGATTTGACAACTGCTTTGATCCAGTCCGTTCCAATATCCTTGCTGTCAATAGACAGCATTCCTTCTTCTTCTGCATGCAGCAGCGTAAACGGAGTATCATCAGCACGTGAATCCTCTGAATCCTCTGCTTCTTGAACATCAAACTGCAGATTTCTGATCTTTTCATAGAGCTCAGCCGCCTGCTTATATTCGCCCACAGCCACTAGAGCGCTGCATCCACGAAGTACTTTATTTAGAAAAGACATTGCCCCGAAAGGATCCATGTACCATACCTTCCAGTCATCCAGATAAGAGCCATCCTCGTCAAATTCATAGTAATGGGTTTCATATTCCAGATAAATGTCTCCACTCTCCGCTTTCTCAAAAAATGCTTCTATCTCACTGAAATCCGGCATATAAATAACTTTCTTTTTTCCAGTAAGGGTTTGCAGAAAAGCCTGCTGCTCCTGCTCTTCTGTCAATTTCGCTCGTGTCAAGATCCATTGCTTCATTTCGTCTGGTGACATTTTATCTAACTGTTCTTCTACCTGTTCTATAAACACAGCTTTCCCACCTCTTTTTGAATTATAATACAGTTACAACAATCCTGTTATCTGTCTGCTTCCATACTCTTGTCACATTTTGTCGCTTTTTGGCGACATTCATTTGATGAATTGCTTCATTTTATTCCTTTTTGAATAAACACTAACAGAAACTGATATAATAAGTTCATCATTTTGGGAGGGTTAATAGGATGCGCGAATTAAAGGTAGCCGGCAATATGCGTGAACTGCGCACTGCAAGTGGATATTCCCAGAAATATATCAGCGAACTGATTCATATTGCCCGTCAGACTTATTCCTTATATGAAACCGAAAAACGCATCCCCGATCTAAGATCTGTCTGTGAGCTGGCTGAATTCTACGGCGTATCTGCAGATATGCTTCTCTATTCGGATTTGTCCGCGAAGCAGATTGCCGATTCTCCTGCAGGCGGTCATTTCGCCATAGCGCCGGGAATGAGCGCAATTCCCATAAACGGCGCGGATGCGCGTATGCTGACCAATTACAAATCCCTTCCTCCGGAAGTTCAAAGAGAGATCCGTGAGTTTGTCCTGTTTAAGAAGAAGCTGACAGGGAACTCATAAGTTTTTTGTTCTATATTCGTTATCTTCTGCAGTCATTCGATACAGCTCAGTTCACGGTAAAGCGTGCGCGCATAGGTATCGGTCATTCCGCTGATATAATCGGTCACCATCAGCAGCCGCAGATATAAGTCATAGCTTTCATTTCCCGTCTTTGCGTTGCGGTAGTCTTGGATATAGTTTTCGGAAAAGATTGCCATATACTTCTTGTCTGCCTTGGAAGACACAAAGCCATGTACCTTATCCTCATAATCAAAATACAAAACCGCATGTACAAATCTGTCAAGCAGAAAAGAAAGGATTGTCTGTGCGGAAAGCTCCAGCTTCAGAATGCTTGATGTCTGAAAGACAAATCTGCCCATGGCTTTTTTGAGAATTGTAATGGTAATACTGTGATAGGTCTCCCAAAACAGATCATTTTCGTAAGTCCCCGACATGATGTCTTGATAGCTATAGGAAAAACGATAGGCCGCAACATACATCAGCCACCTGCGGACATGGTTCAGCCAGCCCTTAAAGGCTTTTAAATCTCCCTCTCTGGACAGCGTCTCCCCACGGCGTTTTATCAAGTCCTGCTGCAGCTCATAGGTATAGCATTTCATGAAGAAGTCCGGCGCACAGTAATACGGAAGGAATGGCTTCTGCTTTCACGGTTCCAATGTCCTCCGGGCGATACGGACTTGTATCCTGGGTTACCATAATTCCAAGCTGTCTTGCTATTGTAGATACCTCAATGGAGTGAGTCAGCCTTGTCCTCACGAAATCGCTTTTATCCAAAGGGAAAACCTGTGTTTTATCCTGAAGCCTGCGAAAGGCGGCGCTGGAGACTATTTTGTTGTAGTCTTTTTCAAATTCGTTGATTGGGTAACCCCCGAAACATCTTGGTTCCTCCGGTTCCTCTTCCAGCTTATTTATTGACAGCAATGCTTCCCAGTTCATGTTCATGCACTTTATCCTCCGTTTCTTTTACCCCATCCGTACCATGCATTCCTTCTTCGCATATTTCAATTCAACTGCAATTCCAATTCGATTGTTCCGGATTTCGAGCAGAATATCGCAGAAGCCTTTCCCTGCCTCCGCATTGGATCTCCCGCTGCACGCTTCCCTTTGACATCTAAAAAAATGTTCGGATAATATCATTGCCGTTGGTGTTAAGCTGGCTTTGCCTTGTTTTCCAGCAGTTCTTTTATCATTCCCGTCTTATCCACGTAGTAAAAATCTTCCCTGCGTCTTTCTTCTAAATGCTCGATACCTATAGATAATTTTTTTATTATATTCAAGGCTTATCTGCTCCTTAACTTGAACATCCAACGATACGTTTCCTGGCCATAGGGGTATTATACGCTATTTCATACGGAATTGCCAGATATCTGCCGTATATTTTACAGTCACCTAAATTGCAAAAGTAAATTCTACTCCTTGTTTCTTTAATAGAACTTACCTATGCACAGGTTGAATTTAATCCTGCATATATTTTATGATGTCTTTGTTACTGACAGCAGTGGAA